>CATKWX010000050.1 GCA_949840345.1 uncultured Eubacteriales bacterium | reverse complement strand
GCAATAATAGGCGGAGACGAAACAAAAAGGTCAGGAATAGTACTTGCAAAAAGTATGAAAGCAAAAGAATGTGGGATAAAAACAGCAGAAACAATATATCAAGCAAGAATAAAATGTCCAGGAGTAAAAATATATTCATCAGACTTTAAAATATACAGGGAATATTCAGACAAGCTATACAACCTATTACTAGAATACACAGACAAAATAGAAAGATTTAGCATAGATGAATGTTTTTTAGACATGACGCAATATCTGATGAAAGACACACTAATAAACAAAGCAAAAGAAATAAGCAAAAGAGTAAAAGAAGAACTAGGATTTACAGTAAACATTGGAGTAGCACACAACAAACTACTTGCAAAAATGGCATCAGACTTTACAAAACCAAACAAAATACACACATTATATGAAGAAGAAATACCAACAAAAATGTGGAAGTTGCCAGTATCAGAATTATTCATGTTAGGCAAAAAAACAGTTCCAAAACTATATAATATGCAAATAAAAACAATAGGAGAACTAGCCAAGGCAGACAAAAATATCATAAGCAAAAAATTTGGAAAACATGGAATGCAAATGTGGGAATATGCAAATGGGATAGATAATTCAGAAGTACAATACAAAAAAGAGAAACCAAAGGGAGTAGGGAATTCCATAACATTACCACAAAATATAAACGAAATAGAAAAATTGGAAGAAATATTACTAGCACTAACAGAGCAAGTAACATACAGACTAAGGAGATATGAGCTATTAGCAACAACAGTAAATGTCCAATTAAGAACAAAGGATTTTATAGACAGCTCTCACCAAGGAAAAATGCAAATGGCAACAGATAGTACAAAAGAAATATATGCAAAAGCAAAAGAACTGTTAAATCAAATGTATAAAAGAACAAGTGAAATAAGACTGATAGGAGTAAGAGTAGACAATTTAGTAGAAAAAGAAGAACAACAATTATCATTATTTTACAACAATAAAAATGAAAAACAAGAAAAACTAGACAAAGTAGTAGACGAACTAAAAAACAAATATGGATACAACACAATAACAAGAGCAGGAAAATTAAATGCAGGAGACATATTAAAATTAAAAGACATAAAAAAATAAAAAGCAAGAAATTGCTTGCCTAGAAGAGATATTTAGTTTATAATTATATAGAACAAAAAGACTGGAGTAAACTTTTGACATAATTAAAAACTAGGAGAAATTATAATGTGGAAAAGAAAAGAATTAAAAGCTAAAGCACGAGAAGTAGTAAAAAAGAACTACTGGACAGTAATAGTAGTATGTTTTTTACTTGCGCTTTTAACAGGAGAATTTGGAACATCAATAATAGGCTGGCTACAAGGAGAAGACACACTAGATCCAACTTATATAGTTAGGCAAGAACAAATACAAGAAAGTGAAGATATAGACCAAGAAAAAGTAGAAATAATATTAGAAAAAATATCAGAAGCAGAAGAAGAAATTGGAATTGAAAACTTAACAGATTTAGATAAAAAAGTAATAGAAATAGTAAAAGCAAATGTAAACAGTGCGACAAAATCACAAAAATACATATTTAAAATATTTGATGCAATAACATCATTTAATATAAACCAAGCATTTTTAGGAGTTACA
>CATKWX010000049.1 GCA_949840345.1 uncultured Eubacteriales bacterium | reverse complement strand
ATTCAAAGTATCTGAAATTCCTGCTGCTACTCCAAATATAAATGCAAATACTATAATAGCAATAGAAACAATTAATCCGATAGAGCCTGTTACAAGCCCTGCTACTGCCATTCCTTTTCCTGTTGATTTAATACCTAATATACCAAATATAATTGCTAAAATAGCACATGGTATAGATATGTAAAATACACAGTATAGTACTAACGCAATAATTCCTAATACCATAGATGCAATGCAAAATCCTTTTCTGTCCTTTTTAGTTTCTTCTACTTTTTTTGTTTCTTCTGTATTATCAACTTTTTTTACTTCTACTACTTCTTTTTTCTCTTCGTCCATATCTACCACTCCTTTCCCCCTATATTTTTATTATACTATTCTTTCTTCTCTTTTACAACAAATTTCGAATAATTGTATAAATTATAAGTACAACTGCAAAAATTATGATATACCAATACTTTGGATATATCCATGTACCTATTTTTTCCTTTTTATTTAAGTTAATTATATATACAAAGTTAAATATTAATAGGTATACTATTCCTATAAAAAATACCATATGTGAGAAAAATGCGTATATCAAATTTCCTTTTAATAAATATATCAAACATCTAGTTCCTCCGCATGCTGGACAGAGTATTCCTGTTTGATGGTATATCCAACATTGTGGTACTAATTTTATATATGTAGAATTAACAAAAATATATAAAATAATAAAGATTATAATTTCAATCCCTATTATAAAGTTTCTTCTTTTCTTCACATCTATTCCCCTTCTTTTCTATTATACAAAATATTTTTTAGAAATACTAGACAATTTTTTCAACTTTCTGCATTTTTCTTCATATGATATATAAAGTAACGTAAAAGTTACGAAAAAGAAAGGAATGAAAAAATTATGGAAATGGATAATAAAAAAGGTTATTGCCCAATCCTTGATATAGATGGAGTAATATCAGGAGGAAAACAATTTGACTTAGACATCACTTTACCAGAAGACAACCGTGATGTAATTTATGGAGTTGTTAAAAACTGCTTCAAAGAGCCAGTTGACAATGCTGTTGTTAAATTAATAGAAATCGTTTGTGAACACGGAAAAGAAGAAAGAAGACCAATCGGTCATACTTTCACAGATAAAGAAGGAGAATTCGTATTTGGACCACTATGTCCAGGTAGAGAATATGCTCTTCAAATTTGGGTAAATGACACTAAAAAAATTAAAATATGTGCAAAATGTCATCATGAAGGCAAATGCTTAAAAGGTGACAAACATGACAAATGTGATTGTTTCTTAGATTGCAAAGATGACTGCCATGATAAATGTCATGACAAATGCGACAAATGTGATAAAGACATGAGACCTTTAGATGCTGCTGACTTTGTAGAGGCTGAAATCTAATTATTAAAAACCTTACCTTCTTTAAGATTTAGATTATATAATTAATGCAGGTATTGAGCTTAAAATAAGCCTAATACCTGCTTTTATATATCTACATAATTCCCATTCTTCTTGCCATTTGTCTTCCTTTTTTAGCTAAAGCTCTTTTATTAACCATACCACTTTCTGCACATAGCATAACAACACCTGTTGTTATTAATCCACCTATTACAACACCTTTAACAAATTTCATAAAACTCACCTCTCTTTTTTATTTATTATTTATAATTTTTACTATTTTTATACTCTTTTGTAATGGAATATATTTCATTTAAAGC
>CATKWX010000048.1 GCA_949840345.1 uncultured Eubacteriales bacterium | reverse complement strand
TAAAAGAAACAAAAGAAGAACTAGAAAACAAAAAAGAAGAAATAAAAGAACTAGAACAAGAAAATTTAAACTTCAGCAAAACAAGTCACACCATAGCACACAGGCAAAAATCAATAGAACACAAACTAAACGAACTAATACAAAAAAGCGAAACAGCAGAAGAAATAGAAATAGCAAGCAAAATACAAGAAATATCAAAAGAAATAGGAAAACAAAGCACAACAACAATAGTAAAAACAACAATACCAGAAATAGACAACATACTAAAATACATGAAAGCAGAATGCGAGAAAAACAACATAGACTACCAAGTACAAATAAAAGGAAACCTATATCACATGACAAACAACTACATCGCAAAAGAAGACTTAGAAATCCTACTAGCAGACCACATCAAAAACGCAATAATAGCAATAAATCACTCAAAAAACACCAACAAAAGTATACTAGTAAGAATAGGACTAATAGACGGAATTTACGGACTACACATATATGACACCGGAATAGAATTCGAAATAGAAACACTAAAACAACTAGGCAAAAAACCAGCAACAACCCACGCCGAAGAAGGTGGAAGTGGCATGGGATTTATGAATACATTTGACACACTTAAAAAATACAAAGCAAGTATGACAATTAAAGAGATAGAAAAACCAAACAAAGATAACTACACAAAAATAATAATCATAAAATTTGACCAAAATAACGAATTCAAAATAACTTCATATAGACAAGAAAAAATAGGCGAAATCAATACAAAAATATAAGAATAAAAACCCCCTTGTTCACATATAAATGAGAATAAGGAGGTAGCTCAAATGGAAGAAATACAAAAAATATGGGAAAAAGTTAAAACAAGCAAATTATTACAAATAGAAATTATTGCAATAATCTTTTGCTTGTTTTTTGGCACAATACTACACTTTTTATATAGTTGGACAGGAGAAAACGCTTTTATAGGAAGCTTCTCAGCAGTAAACGAAAGCGTGTGGGAACATCTAAAACTATTATTCTACCCTATGCTAATTGCAGCAATAATTGAATTCTTCTTTGTAAAAGAAATTGCAAACAATTATATAGAAGCAAAAACAATAGGAATTTTTGCAAGCATATGCATTACAACAATTACATTCTTTACATACACAGGAATAATAGGAACTAACTTTTTACTAATAGATATCTTAATATTTATATTTAGTATAATCATAGGAGAATGGATTGCATACAAAATAATGAAAAAAGAAGAGCAAAGTACAATACTTACTAAAATTCTATCAGGAATAATTGTCGGATTTTTACTAATTTGCTTCATAGTTTGCACATATTGCCCACCAGAAGTGAATTTCTTTAAAGATTACTCAACAGGAAACTATGGAATACAGAAATAGTTGTAAATCTGCCAACGGGGACGGTTCTAAATGGCAGGAATCTGCCAAAAAGATACGTCCCCAATGGCAGGTTGTCGAATTTTGTCGAAAAGTTTTTCGGGAAATTTTAAAAAAAGTATTGCAATTTGTAAAAAATTCTGTTAAGCTATAAAAAGATTTACAGTTAAACATTTATTGCAATACTATTTTAATTTAAATCAAAAATTTTAAATCGAAATTAAATCAAAAATAATCAAAAAAACAACAGAATATGTTTGGATATCTGAGGTCATTACAATTGAACCCCTTTATTTAATAGTTATTCATTTATAAAATCCCTATAAAAATTATATAAATAAATTTTGAAATTCACGCGATTCAGCAAATATTTCATA
>CATKWX010000047.1 GCA_949840345.1 uncultured Eubacteriales bacterium | reverse complement strand
ACAGCAATCATACTATACAATGCCTTAAACAAGCAGAAATTCAAGAAATTTCATTTAGACAACAACTCATGGACACTTCAAAACATATCAATGATTATGGAAAAAGAAATAAAAGAGGACAAGATAACAATAAAATTCCAAAGCCCACTATGCGTGAGGTCTCGAATAGACAGAAAAGACTACTACTATTCATTTGAGAACAAAGAATTTGAAGAAACTTTGAAAATCAATATAAAAGAGCAATTAAAAATAACCGATATGCCAAAAGAAATAGTAGACAGTTTCAAAATCACACCAATAAAAGCAAAAAAGGTGCTAATTAAATTTTACGAAAAGTGCCTTGAAACATCCACAGGAGTATTTGAAATAAGTGGAGACAGGCAATTACTAGAATACATATATAAATCTCGGTTTGGGCAGCAAACATTCAGCTGGATTTGGGATGTTCCAAATAATTTAAAGGAGGTGCAATGTTGAAAGTTAAAATATACCTAAACGATTGGTACTATAACGCACGGAATAATAGGTTTTTTAAGAATACTAGAAGAAAACGAAGACAACTTTGCTAACAAAAGTGAAAATTATATAGAATTTGATACAGAAAAATTAAGAAATTTTGATAAATATTATTTCAATTATTTTTTCAATAGATACAATGTAGCAAAAAGCGTTATAGAAAGAACAGAAAAGCAATTCGAATATTTAGAAAATAACATAGAAAATATACAAGAAAACAAAGAGGAAGAAAAAGCAAGAAAAGAAAAGATAAAGTCAGGCAAAAAGAGAATAAAAGATGTTGTAAAAAAACAATTAGACAAAATCAAAAAAATAGATGAAGAGATCTATAATGAGATGAAAGAAGCATATGACACAATAGACAAAGAAGAAACAGCAAATGGAATAGAAAATATAAAACAAGTATTAGTAAAAAATATACAAAAAGATGTAATAAATAAAAGACTGACATTAAATTTATCTAAAAGCATTTTAAGTAATACATACTATGGACAAAATTCATTTTTAAATGTTACAAAGACGGCATTAGCTTATGAAGAGCAGCAGACTATAATGTATACAGACTATGTAAGCAATATTGTAGAAACAGGATTTTTGCACGATATTTTAGAAGAAAGATACAGCTTAGAGGAAATAAAAGAGTATATAGAGAAAGCAATAGATGATGGCAGAATTACCAAGGAAATGAACAAAGTTTACACAAAAATTCATAAAGACTACATTGAAAAAGATAAGGGAATAGAAGAAATACAAAAATATATCAAAGAAAAAGTAATAAAAAGATGTAGTATGTGCGAAAATGAATACGGAATGACCACAAATTATTCAGAAGGAAATTTTGTACCACTAGCAATTAGTAGTGACAATGCACGTAACTTTTTCTGGAATCAAAATGTCAAATTTCCTATTTGTGATATATGCAAATTAATTTTATTTTGTATTCCAGCAGGTATTACAAATATAACTAAAGTAATAAAAGAAAACGGTGAGTATAAAGAAAATCGCTTATTAAGTTTTGTTAATTATGACATAAACGTAGAAAATCTATTAAAAACAAATAATAATTTTATGAATAATTCTAAATTTGAAAACGGAGCGGAAAATCCATATGCCAGCCTAATACTAAACATTATAGAGCAAGATAAAAAAATAAGCGAATGGCAATTGCAAAATATATTTGTAGTAGAATTTGAAGCGGAATACGGTGCATTTAGTAGAGTTGAATACTTTAACATTAAAAGATATGTAGCACAATTCTTTAAAAATTATGCAGAGAAATATTTATCAAGAATAAC
>CATKWX010000046.1 GCA_949840345.1 uncultured Eubacteriales bacterium | reverse complement strand
AATGGGAATTATGAATAAATTGAATAATATAACATTAGATAATTATGAAGTAAAGAGCAAAGAAATTGTTTCAGAGACTGGTAAAGAAAGTGGCGGAAATCAGGGAAAAAATGGAGAGGGTTCTAAAAGTAATGAATCAACATCTCAAGGTTCATCAGAAGAAGATTCAAGTAGTGGAGATTCTAAAACGGGAAATTCTGAAAATGGACAAGAATCAAATAATATAAAAGTTTTACAATTACAACCAAGTAATATATTGGTTATAAATAAAGATGAAATCGATTGGATTACTATAAAAAGTGAAGTAGAAATAATGTATTCAAGCTGGAATTCTATAATTTTAGATTTATATAGTATGAATATTTCAAATGAAGATGTATTAGGTTTTAGCCAAAGTTTAGACAATGCAATAATAGCTATAAAATCGGAAGATAAACAAAAGAGTTTAGAAGGATTAGCTGTATTATATTCGTATTTGCCGAAATTCATAGAAAAGATATCCATAGAAGAAAGCACAAAAAACATATTACAAACGAAATCTAATATAATGAAAGCCTATGCTTTAGTAGAACAAGAAAACTGGACAGAAATTCAAAATCAGTTAAATCAAGCAGATACGGCATATTCAAAAGTGGCAAATGACGTAAAATATATAGAAAATAAACAAGAAGAAGTAAGTAGAATATATATATTAATAAAAGAATTAAAAAACTCTGTAAATCTAAAAGATAAAGATATATTTTATATAAAATATAAAAATCTTATGAACACAATAAATTAAAAAATATTTTATATATAACTGTTGTATTTTTCATATATATATGATATTATATTATGCATAAATATAAAGACTATGAAAAAGAGGAGTATGTTTATTACTGCCATTAGAGAAAAGAAGTCACCGGCTGAAAGCTTCTTAAGGGATTAGAATAAACAGAAGGTAGCTTTGGAGTTGATATAGTGAATTTTTAGTAGTTATATCCGTTTTAGCAACGTTAAATGCTTTTAGAGATATTATAACAAAGTTTATAATAATTAAGGTGGTACCGCGGAAATTTACCTCTGCCCTTTAGCGTAAGGGCAGAGGTTTTGTTTTTTTATTCATTTTTAATAGTTATAATATTTTTAATGTAGGGGTCGGCGTCCCCGACGACCCGGCAATTAATAATGAATAATTATTGTAGGGAACGACGCCCTCGTCGTTCCGTGCTTCAAAGGAATACCTTGACAATTTAATTAACATTAAATAGTGAATAATGAATAGTGAAGAGTACAAAATTTGCTTCACAAATTTTGAAGGAGGAATTTTTATGTGTGAAAATTGTAATCATAAATTAAACGACAGATTTAATCCAAAGGATTTTGAAGACGAAATTTACAAAAATTGGATGGATAATAAGTATTTTAAGCCAAGTGGAGGTAAAACTAAAGAGTCATATTCTATAGTAATGCCACCTCCTAACATAACTGGTAAATTGCACATGGGTCATGCACTAGATGAAACATTGCAAGATATTTTAATTAGATATAAAAGAATGTGTGGATACAATACTTTATGGGTTCCAGGAACAGACCATGCTGCAATTGCAACAGAAGCAAAAATAGTTGAAAAACTAAAAAAAGAAGGAATAACAAAACAAGATTTAGGAAGAGGTCGGATTTCTAGAAAAGGCTTGGGAATGGAAAAAAGAGTATGGTAATACTATTACAGGTCAACTAAAAAAACTTGGTGCATCTTGCGATTGGGATTATGAAAGATTTACAATGGACGAAGGATTATCAAATGCAGTAAAATATGTATTTGTTAAATTATATGAAAAAGGTTTAATATATAAAGGAAAAAGGATGATAAATTGGTGTCCATATTGTAACACATCAATTTCAGATGCAGAGGTTGAATACGAGGAAGAACCAACACATCTTTGGCATATACGTTATAAAATAACAGGAACAGATAAATATATAACAGTTGCAACAACAAGACCAGAAACAATGCTAGGAGATACAGCAGTTGCAGTAAATCCGGAAGATGAAAGATATACTGATATTATAGGAAAAACATGTATACTACCAATAATGAATAAAGAAATTCCAATTATAGCAGATGAATTTGTTGAAAAAGAATTTGGAACAGGTTGTGTAAATGTTACACCATTTGGTACACAAATCTTGAAACATTTGAAATTAAAGAGGTTTGTGGAATTGATAACTAATTATTTTAATGAGAATAGAAGGGAGTTAGTAGTATGTTAGATAAAAAATATAATGC
>CATKWX010000045.1 GCA_949840345.1 uncultured Eubacteriales bacterium | reverse complement strand
ATAGAATAAATATTCAAAACATCATTTCTGAAAATTCAAATATGAACAGGGTTAAAGAGCAAGTTGTTGAAGAACGTGATGTTGAATTTGAAACTACATATAATAATAATCCAACTTTACCAAAAAGTGAAGAAATTGTTACACAAGAAGGTGTGCTTGGAAAAGATAGAGTTGAAGCTGTAAAAACTTATGAAAATGGTGAATTTATAGAAGAAATTTTATTAAATAGAACTATGATAACTGAGCCAACTCCAAAGGTTATTGAGCTTGGTACTTCTGAGTTTTTGGCAAAACATAAAGTTCATTTAAAAGATACTATGTACTTTACAAAATCTACTTCTATTAGGCAAGAAGCAGATGCATCTTCATCAGTTGTTGCAGATGTTAAACAAAGTTTAGATGTTAAATTGTTGGAGCTTCCTAGTGAAGAATGGGCTAAGGTTTCTTTTGATAGTATAGAAGGTTATGTTCCTACTGCGAACTTAACATCAGCTACATCAACACCAAATATTGTTGAGAAAAATAGAATTCAAAGAATATTACTTAAAGTTAATATAGATATGGAACTTAACAAACCTAGTGGCTTGACATTAAATGATTATAAGAAGATTTTTACTGGTTTATCAAATGACACTAATAAGATATTTGAAAATAATTATCAGGTTTTCTATAATATTGAGAAAAAATATAATATAAATGGAATCTTTTTAGCATCTATGGCAATTCACGAAAGTGGTTGGGGTACTTCTCAAATAGCTAAAGATAAGAATAATTTATTTGGCTATGGTTCTTATGATAATACTCCTTATGAATCTTCTTTCGAGTTTGCTGATTATTCTGAGGGAATTGAGACTGTTGCTAAGTCTTTAGTTAAATACTATTTAAATCCTGCTGGAACTAAGATTTATGATGGTGAAACAGCAAGTGCTTGGTATTTTAATGGTCCTACTTTAGCTGGTGTTAATGAGAGATATGCTTCAGATAAGGAATGGCATAAAAAAGTTTACAGTTATATGGAAACTTTATATAACAGACTTTAATTTAAACTTTTTTGATGGGAGTAACAAATGAGTAAAATAAATTTTAAAATAAAAAATGTAAAATTAGCTTTTGTGCTACTAATAGTAGCTGCATTTATTGTTCTTATACTTTACAATGTGTTTGTGTTTTCGGGACTTAACAAGAAAAATGCTTTTACTAATCAAATGTTAGAAATTGCTAGCGAAAATGAAAATCCTATTTTTAATGTTCAAAGGATTTCTACTTATAGTAGTGCAAATGCTTTTAATGAAGAAGATAATCGTTCTTTGCAAAATATGAGTATTTCTCAGTTTTCTGATATTGCTATATATCTTGATAACAGCTTGTCTTCTTCTGATATGACTGCTGAAAATACTATTAGCGAGCTTTATATTGATAATATTAATATTTCTACTGCTTCTGATAAGGGTACTAAAATTTTGAATTATAAGAATTCTTTGGATTTTGGTAAGTATAAGGATTTGTCTAATGCTGATAGAATCGATTTTAAGGTTGTTAGGTCTAATGAAGAAAATGAGAATAATAATTACGATGAACCTACTTTTTATACAGATTGTTCTAATCCTATTACTTTAGGATTTTTGAATAAGAATATTGTTACTGATTATTCTGTTTCTTCTGATGCTAATTCTGTTTCTTTTAATGGTAAGGTTCTTCAAGAGGCTGGTGTTAGCTTGGATGATATTAATTATACTTTGAGTTTTACTATTCATATTGTGAATAATGTTGGCCAGAAGTTTGCTTATAATATGAAGCTTAATGTTAATCTTGATGATGAGAATGGTGGTATTTTTAATGGCTATACTAATACTACTAATACTACTTCTGGTGATGAGTTTAAGTTTTTTAGAGAGTTAAATTAGTTTTTATATATAGAGATAGATTAAAAAACGTTGAAATTTTCAACGTTTTTTATTTTTTAAATCAATCTTATATATTTGTACTATTTCGTTATTTATAGTTATTTCATCTTCAAGTATTCCTCCATTTTTGATGATACTCTTGACTGAGCCTATATTAGTTTTATAGGTGTCCATAAATACATTTTCAATTCCTTGTTCTTTGCATTTTTGTAGTGCTAGTCTGATTTGTTCTGTTGCGTATCCTTTTCTTCTTTCTGAGGGTCTTACACTATCTCCTATGTGTCCACTATGTAATAGGGGTTTTTTGTTTATTTTATTTATTTCTATGTTTCCTACAATTTTTTTGTCTGCTTTTCTTATTGTTAGATATTGTATGGCTGGGTATTCATCTTTTTCTCCGTTGCTTATGTATTCTTGTATGTATTCTG
>CATKWX010000044.1 GCA_949840345.1 uncultured Eubacteriales bacterium | reverse complement strand
ATAACACCAGAGCAATTTTCATTTACAGCGGAGCAAAAGCTAATGGAGGCTATAAATACCAAGGCGATTATGAATGCAGAGGTTATTACTTTAAGTAGAATGGCATATAGAGTTTTAAGCGAAGTTGGGGGAAGTAATAAGAGTAGTCTTTCTAAATGCGGAAAGGCTATGTTGATATATTCAATTTTAAGTCAGTATAAGTCTGACTTGAAGTTTTTAGGTAAAACTGATGAGAATATAGATTTAAGTATGAGGGCTATTACAGAGTTTAAAAAACATAAAATAGATGTAGAGACTTTGAAAGAAGAAGCAAGCCAAAATGAAGATACATATTTACGAACTAAGTTAGCAGATATGGCGCTAATTTATGAGAAGTTTGAGGAGAAAATTGCAAATAATTACATTGATGAGACAGATTTACTGGATATGTTAGCAAATAATTTAGAGAATACTGATATTGCAAAAAACAGCATAATATATATAGATGAGTTTGCTGGTTTTACAAAGCAGGAATATGAAGTTATAAAAGAGCTTATAAAGCAAGCAAAACAGGTAAATATAACGGTTTGCGTAGATGATTTAGAAACCAATACAAATCCAGACCAAGATATATATTATTCAAATAAAATAACAGTTAGAAAGTTGCTAAACTTAGTAGAAGAAAATGATTTAAAGATAGAAAAACCGGTAAATTTAGAGAAAATACATAGGTTTAAAACAGAAGAATTAAAACATTTAAGTGAAAACATTTACAACATAAAATCCACAAGATATGAGAAAAATGTGGAAAATGTTGAGTTGTTTTTGGCTAAAAATGAATATTCAGAGATAGAGAACGTGGCTAAAAAAATTAATACATTAGTAAGGGAAAAAAATTTAAGGTACAAAGATATCGCAATTATTACAAAAAATATAGAGACATATTCATCATTAGTAAGGGCGATTTTCAATCAATATGATATACCAGTGTTTATAGACGAAAAAAGGGATTTGAACCAAAATATAATAATTCAATACATATTAGCAACACTAGAAGTTTTAAATAAAAATTTTGCAAATGAAGCGGTGTTTAGCTATATAAAACTAGGATTTTGCAATATAGAAAATGACGAAATATTTAAACTAGAAAATTACTGCAACAAATGGGGAATAAAGCAAAATAAGTGGAAAAAAGATTTCGTATATGAATTAGATAACGAAAATAAAAAACAAGAAGTTGAAAGATTAAACGAACTAAGAAAATCAATAATAAATACATTATTGAAATTGCAAGAAAAAATCAAGAAAGAAAGAACAGCAACAGGGATTACAAAAGCATTATATCAATTTATCACGCAAGAAAATATAGAAGAAAAAGTACTAAAAAAGATACAGGAACTAGAAGAAATTAACCTAATAGACTTAGCAAATGAATACAAAATGAGTTATCAAATTATAATAAATATTTTAGACGAAATTATAACTATATTTAAAAATGACAAAATGACAATAGACAAATATAGTAAAATTCTAAAAATAGGGCTAAAAAACAGTGGACTTGGAAAAATTCCAGGAACACAAGACCAAGTAATATTTGGAGATGTAGAAAGGTCAAGAAGCCACAAAGTGCAAATTGTATTTATAATAGGCCTAAATGATGGAGTCTTCCCAAGCGTAAATAAAGACGAGGGATTTTTAAATGACGCAGACAGAGAAAATTTGAAAGAGCACAACATCGAACTTGCAAAAGGTACAATAGAGAATTTATATGAAGATAACTTTAACATCTACAAAGCATTTACAACAGCAGAAACAAAGCTATATTTATCATACACATCATCAGACAGTGAAGGAAAAACGCAAAGACCTTCAATACTGCTAAACAAAATAAAGAGAATATTTCCAAAGTTAGAAGAAAAAAGTGACGTAATAAATAAAAACTATGAAATGGTAAACAATATAATTACATATGAAGAACTAATAGAGAATATAGCAAAACTAAAAAGCAATGAAAAAATAGATGATATTTGGTATGAAATTTACAACTATTATAAAAATCAAATAGAGTGGAATAATAAACTAAAAGAAGACCTAGAAGCACTAAAATACACAAACAAGCCAAAAGAAATATCACAAGAAAATATTGACAAACTATATGGAAACACATTAAACACAAGCGTATCAAGACTAGAAAGATACAGAAATTGTCCATTTTCGTATTACCTAGAATATGGACTAAAACTAAAAGAAAGAGAAACACTAAGAGTACAAAGCTTTAACACAGGTTCATTTATGCACGAGACAATTGACCAATTCTTTGACCAAGTAAATGAAGAAGGATTTAACCTAGCGGAACTAGAGGAAGAACAAATTGCAAAAATCGTATCAAAAATAATTGACGAGAACCTAAGTTTAAGCAAAAACTTTGTATTCACAGCAACCGCAAAATACAAAGTGCTAGTAAGAAGAATAAAAAAGATAGTATCAAAAGCACTAAAATACATCATACAAACAATAATATATAGCGATTTCAGCATAGAAGGAACAGAAGTAGAATTTAGTGAAAAAGGAAAATATAAACCAATCATATTAGAACTAGAAAATGGCAAAAAGATTGAAATAACAGGAAAGATAGACAGAATAGACACTGCAAACAACGAAAACGGAAAATACCTAAGAATAATAGACTACAAATCATCAGCAAAAAACATCGATTTAGACGAAGTATACGCAGGGCTACAAATCCAACTGTTGACATACACAGA
>CATKWX010000043.1 GCA_949840345.1 uncultured Eubacteriales bacterium | reverse complement strand
CCCTGTTTTTTGTTATTCTAATCTTTTAATTTTTCTTCTAATAATTTATTTTGCTCTTTTTAAATATATTCTTAACAAATTTTAAAAATTTTTCATACCATTTGTCTTCTGTAATTACTATAAGACTAGAATCAGTTGTTATAGTATTTTTGTTATTAGTAAACATTTCATTTATATTATATTTTCTTTCTTTTATTTCATTATCTTTAATGTTGTAATATTTAATATACTCTTTAAGTTTATTATTAAAGTCTATATTTTCAAAATATTTTTCTATTATAACTGCAAGTAAAGCTTTTGTTTCTGGTAATAGTTCTTCATTTTCATCATATTTATAGTCTTTATTCATATATTTTACAATATTCTCTTTAACACAAGAAGGTATTTTATAGGTATATGTATCTTCCATATTTGAAATTATATAATACACTTCTGCTAATGCATCTTTATTAATTTCTTTTGTAATCAATTTATTTCCTCCATTCTGTTAATATCTATTTTACCTAACTCTAACATTTCTAGTAATTTGTATGCTTCTGATAATTTGTTAGGATTTAATCCTTTAATTTTAGATATACAATCACTTAAAGTGATATTCCCTTTAGTAGCTACTTTGCCATTGTTGTTTTCTAGAGTCTTAAAACTCTCTACTATTCTGGAATCAAAGCAAAAGCTCTTTTCGTCTATACCATATTTCTTACTTTGCTCTTTAACTTTATTTCTAATACTATTTAGAAATTGCGGATCTCCTTGTGAGATTTGTAGAGATAATCTATTCATAATAGTTTTTACATCTTTTCTGCCAAAAGAAATACTAACATTGTTTCCAAAATCTAAATCAATAATATTTTCACTAGAATCTTTTCCAGAATAAATATCTGATATTTCTTTACTAATTTTATTATTTACATCATTTAATAAGTTTTTCTTAAGAGTCTCATTATCTAATACTTCAGGGTGTGATTTGTATTGTGAATCAGAATTTGGCAGTTCTAGTTTTGCTTTTTTTATATATAAGTTTACAATTTGTTTTGAAAGATATTCTTTAAAACTTATTGCTTTTTCATTAAAAGGTATCATCATATCTTGATGTTCGAAAATCCATTCTTGTGAAGCAATAGATATTGCATCTTTAATTGCCCTTTCTCTAACACTATTGTATGAAGTATTATTTCCATTTTGGTCTAAATCTGGTTCAGAGCCATATCCAATCCAGCCATCTATTTTTCCAGTCATAATGGGTGGGTTATATATCTTAAACATTTCATCAAGATTTTTATTAGTCTTTCTTACCTTTTGAATTTCTTCATGCATTTCTCTTAATATATCTACAAATTCTAATAAATTATCATCATTTGCATAAATTACAATTGTATCATCTCTAGCACCTTCTTCACTATATTTTAATGAATATTCCATATGTCTTTCTTCAAATTCATCTAATAAATCACATAATAATGGACGAGTAAGTGGAGAAGCTGTATTTAGATATAATCTATGCTTTACATCTGAAGTATTTTTTTCTGCTAGTTTTCTTGAATTTATATATACCCAGTTATCTAGCCAACCACTTCTTGTAGTCAGTTCAAATGTGTATTTTTTTATTGCTTCATCCAATAATTTATTATTATGAGGCTCATGCATTATGTCATCAAATTCTTGTTCACTAGAAATATCAGGTGTGTTTTCTAAATACCTCTTTAATTCTTGAAAATCTCTATCATTGTAATTTCCTTTACGCCCATAAAATTCTTCAAATTGTTTAGATGTCATATTTACAATGTTTCGTTTCCATTTATTAAATAAAGCTGATTTTAATGCATCTTCATCAGCTACTCTCCATCTTCCATTATAATCTTTTTTAGTTAATTCCATAATTTTAGAATAAAAATTTGAATTCTTTTCTTCGCACATTGAATAAGTCTCTATTATTTTCTTTAGAGTTTCATCATCTTCTAACGGATTTTTAATATCATTATATAAATTCATTAGTGTATTCATATAGTTCTCCTTCGGATTATAAATACTATTATAGTATATTTTATCCTAAAATTAGTTATTATGGAAGAAATTAATATTAATTTAATATAATTGTAATATCTTTGAAATATTCTTATAATTGAATGTTTTTTATATAACATTTTAATTTTAAAAATATAATAAGAGCTTACCATTTCTAGCAAGCCCTTATTATCTAATTATAAAATATGCTATTCTCTTAATTGTTTATATACTTTATAAATTCGTATCTTGTAATTCCTTTTGGCCAATCTTTTATTTCAGCTATAAGTTGAAATCCCTGCTTTTCATAAAATCCTCTTGCTTGAAAATCTAATGTATAAAGATGTAATCCAATTAATTCTTGTTCTTTACAATATTCAACAGCTTTCCTCATTAATTGAGAACCAATTTTATTACTTCTATAATCTTGATTTACAAATAATATATCTATATCTAGCCATTGCATTTTTTTACGTGCTATAATTCCTCCTATAACTTGATTATCAGCTAATGCATAAAATCCGAAAAGGGTCATTATATCCCTTTTCTCTATATATTTGGAAGATAGTATTTTCAGGATGTATCTCATTATTAAATTCCTTTATTCCGTTTTGTATTGTATCTTGATAATCTTTATTATCACTTGTTATAATATTTATTTTTGACATATTTGGCATAATAAAATTCCCCTTTTATTTGATTTTCATACATATAATACATTATTTCCATATTTAATTTCTCTCGATTATAATATCTGCTACATTCAGATTATCATAATTCATAACATTATCTAAAATTACTTTAGCAACATCTTTAGGATTCATAAAGGAACTTGATTTTTCCTCTGATACATAGTCCCTACTATTATTCCAAAACTCCGTATTCATTCCACCAGGATAAACGCCTATAATCTTAACACTTGTTCCTTTATATGCTACTTTTAAACTTTCTGTGTAGCCACGTTCTCCCCATTTTGTAGCACAATATAAAGCTTCTTGTTTATTTCCTTTCAATGCTGCAGAAGACATTATGTTTATAATTTTTAAATCAAATTCATTTTTTGCTTTCAATGTTTCCGTTGAACATAATATCATTCCCTTTAATCCTGTTAATGATAAATCTATATCAGATTTTGTATATTGTGTAGGAGATTTAAAACAAGTTTTTTCAGCATTATTAATTAAATATTTTATATTACCTATTTTTGAGATTTCTTTAATTGAATTTGAAACAAACTCCTCATCTGATATATCTCCAATAAATCCTTTATAGTTTTTATTAAATAAATTATCCAGTTCTTTCATTTTTTCCTTATTGCGCGAAAGGTTACATACATATAAACCTCTATCAATAGATTGTTTTACTAATTCTAAACCTAATCCACTAGTTCCACCAGTTATAGTTATTATATTTTTATTCATAATAAATTCGCTCTCCTAATTATATATATAATTAATTATTTCCTTCATTCCAGTCCTTTAGCTTTTCTTCTAACAATTTAAAATCAACAGTATTTTTAATATAGCCTATATCTATATTTTTAATTTTCTGATTGTATACTATTTTTGCATATTTTATAATTTTAGAAGCGTTACTATTT
>CATKWX010000042.1 GCA_949840345.1 uncultured Eubacteriales bacterium | reverse complement strand
GAAATTCGAAAAAACAAAAGAGAATGAATATGTAAATATGGGTTATAGTGATGAAGAAGAACTAGCAACAAATGACTTGGAAATGCACTTTATAGAAATACCAAAATTTGAAAAGAAAAATCCAGGAACTAATACAAAGCTGGAACAATGGCTTTGGCTGTTAGCAGGAAGGGAGGAAAAATTAGAGATGGCTAGAAAGGAAAATAAAGAAATAGATAAGGCCATAGATATAATAAACCAAATGAGTATGGATGAAAAAGAATGGAATTTATACATATCAAGACAAAGAGCAATTTGGGACTTCAATACAGGTATTAGTGAAGCAAAGAGACAAGGCTTAGAAAACGGATTGAGGCAAGGAATAGAAGAAGGACTGAAGCAAGGAATAGAAGAAGGACTAAAGTATAATATACCCATAAATGTGGACACGATAAAAGAAGGGTACCCAATATTGTGTACATAAGAAAAAGGTATGAAAACCCTAAAATGTAGACACAAGAAAAAGGAAGATGTTTTCTTTTGATAGATATTGATATATAATAAAAATATCTATTGGAGGAAAGAAATGAAAGAAAAATATACCAAAAAAGAATTAAAAGAATTAAATGCAAATCCATATACGTTAAAAGCAACTAAAAACCAAATATTACATACAGCAGAATTTAAACAAATATTTTGGACTAAATACCAAGCAGGAGAAACACCTAGAAAGATACTAACAGATTTAGGGTATAATCCAAAGATGTTTGAACAAAAAAGAATAGATAGTTTAGTTCAACGAATAAAGAAACAAGCATTGTCAGGAAAAGGATTTTCAGAAGGCTATAAAAGAGCCAAAAGAGTCAAGATAGTTAGTAATGAGGAATTTACACCTGAGTCATTTGCTCAAATGCAACACGAAATTTTGTATTTAAAACAAGAAATAGAATTTTTAAAAAAAATTTCAAAAGAAGCCAATACAAAACGGAGAAAATAATCATGGAAAAAGGAAAAAATAAATTTGAAATAATCCATGAAGTTGTAACTAAAGAAAATAATGTACTAAATATATCAATGCTTTGTGATATAGCAGGAG
Source organism: uncultured Eubacteriales bacterium (assembly GCA_949840345.1). Classification (GTDB taxonomy): domain Bacteria; phylum Bacillota; class Clostridia; order TANB77; family CAG-508; genus CAKPQL01. The sequence continues at coordinate 2,671 of CATKWX010000042.1, read as the reverse complement.
TATCAAGGTCAGGATATTATAGATGGGTAAATGCTGCAAAACATAGAGAGAAACAAGAATTAGAAGATAGAGCAGATTTTGAAATAATACTTAAAGCATATACACATAGAGGCTATAATAAAGGAGCAAAAGGTATATATATGAATTTAATTCATCAAGAAGAGCCAATAGTAATGAACCTTAAGAAAATTAGAAGATTGATGAAAAAGTATAATTTGATATGTCCAATAAGAAAAGCAAACCCATATAGAAGAATGGCTAAAGCTTTAAAAACGAGTAATGTAGCAGATAATTTAGTAAATAGAGAATTTACCACACATGGACCAAGAAAAATACTATTAACAGATATTACATATATACCATATAATGAGAGATTTTGTTATTTATCTACAATACTTGATGCATTTACAAAACAAATATTATCATATGTTTTAAGTGAGACATTAGAGGTTGATTTCGTATTAGAAACAGTAAATATGTTAATAGAGAAACATGGAATTGATATAACAACAGAAACAATAATACATAGTGATCAAGGTTGCCATTATACAAGTTGTAGCTTTATACAATTATTAAAAGATAAGAAATTAAGACAATCAATGTCAAGAAAAGGAAATTGTTGGGATAATGCGCCACAAGAAAGTTTTTTTGGACATATGAAGGATGAAATAGACTTAAGCAAATGTAAAGAATTTACAGAAGTAAAAGAAATTATAGATGACTGGATGGATTATTATAATAACGAAAGATATCAATGGAATCTAGCAAAATTATCACCGAATGAATACTACAAATATATAACAACAGGGATATATCCGTTAAAATAAAAATATACAATATTTATCATAAAAAATAATTATCCCTTTTTCTTAAATGTCCTTGACAAGGGGTACATTTTAAAACTGGAAAAATTAGAGATTGCTAAAAATATGTTAAAAGAGAAAGTTGATATACAAATAATAGAGAAAGTTACAGGTCTAACAAAAGAAGAAATAGAAAATTTAAAATAAGGTTAATACAAAAAATAGTGCAATTAATAAATAAAGTAATTGCATTATTTTTTTCTATTCTTCCAAAATTTATTTAAGTATATAACTGTTGACGTAATTCCAGTACAAACTATAAAATACAAATAAGAAAATAACAAAGGAGAAGAGAAAAAATGAAACAAAACAAACGGAATTACGTTAATAGCACTAGTAATAACAATAATAGTATTACTAATATTAGCAGGAGTAGCAATATCAACTCTAACAGGAGACAATGGAATACTAACAAAAGCAGTGCAAGCAAAAGACGCAACAAGAGGAGGAGAAGTACAAGACTATGTAAATTTAGCAGCAACAGAGAATATATCAGCAGAGTATGGCAAAGGAATTAAAAGAACAAGAGCAGATGTAATAGCAGAATTAAGTTCCAAAAGAAAACTAACACCAGAAGAAGTAGCAAAACTAACTGATGAAGAAAATCCAATAGATGTAATAACAATTGGTGGAATTGAAATAGATTTTGGAGTGTTGGGTTCAGCCGTAGGACTAACATTGGCTGATATGTATGACAAAGCAGTGGCAGATGGTTGTACAAATGAAAATGGAAATTGTACAGATGAACAACATTTGCATATAGGAGATTACGTGGATTACAAAAATCCAACAACAGGAAGTAAAAGAGCAAATGCAGTGGATACAGGATATGAAAGCGACCAAATATATGAAGCATCAAAGAACCAATTAAATTGGAGAGTATTAGGAAAAGACGAAACAACAGGAGGAATAAAACTAATTTCAGGAAGACCAATGAAGAGTAATAATGGAGAAGATGACCCATATTTGTACTTATATGGAGCAAAAGGATATATAAATGCAGAAATAGTATTAAAAGATTTATGTAGTTTGTATACAACGCAATATGGAGAAGCAAGAAGTGTAAATCAAAAGGACATTGACGAAATAACAGGAGTAACAACAGATGAAAAAATAAAAGAAGTTGACTGGACGGGAAGCTACAAAGAAACATATAGTTTTGAAAATCAGTATACACCAGAAAGTTGGCTAGACGGCGAAAAGCGAGTTACAGTTTCAGGAACAGCAAATGCCTATGTTTATACTGTACAATTGAAAAATGAAATATATGAGTCAAAAATACTTAATGCAAAAGAAATAGTAAAACTAGCAACAACTAAATCGGAAGTGAAACTTGCGCGTTCTGGCCCGCCGCCGGCATTGGTGCAAAACGGAAGAGCATATAATATGTTATTTAATAATGTTGATTGGGAGGGTGGAGCTATGTATTGGCTTGCTTCGCGCGGTGTTGGTGCGAATTCAGACTATGCTAACTTTGGTCCAGGCATGGTTTGCGCGGTAGGCGGCGTTTCCCGTGCAGGTACTGGCAATCTGTTCGATTCGGACGGCTACGAGGATGACGACTGTGCTGGCGTGCGCCCTGTAATATGTCTAAAATCTGAAATCACAGAAAAAGAAGTACCTAAAATAGCAGATAGAACAGAAGAAACATGGGATTTTCCAATCCACTTACCATCCGAAGTCTGATATCCGGACAGAATTAGTGAAAGTTAACAGAGAGTAGAGAAAGATAATAAAAAAATGCGACCAATAAGGTCAAAAAAGAGGCAAAAATGAAGAGATTTTGCCTCTTTTTTGCAAACAAGGCA
>CATKWX010000041.1 GCA_949840345.1 uncultured Eubacteriales bacterium | reverse complement strand
AAATAATAACAAATTATTAGGAGGAAAAAAAGAATGGTAAAATTAGAAGAATTTTTAAAATCTTATAAATCTCAATGTGATAAAGTTTTTATTAATGAAACAAAAAACAAGGAAGAAATAAAATATATTTCTTTCAAAAGAAGTAAATTTTATAATAACAATTATATCCATTGTACTTGGACAGGCAACAGTATGGCCGGAACTACTTTAAATAGTTGTTCTTTTGAAGATACGAGCATTTGTGATAGTGGTTTTACTTCTTGTAATTTAAATAAAATAGATTTTTATGCAAAAGATTTACTTACATATTCTGGAAATAATTTTAGTAATTCAATGTTTATGGAATGTAATTGGAAAAACATTAAAATATATGGAAGTGCAATTATTGATTCCATTTTTGAATCAAATGCTTTTGAAAATTGTGTTTTTAAAAGCGTAACTTTAGAAAGTACAATATTTAAAAATTGTTCTTTTGTAAATGTAAATTTTAGTGAATCAAATATCGAGTTTGCAGATTATAGTACTTGTAATTTTAAAGATGTAACTTTTTCAATTCTTCAATTTCCTTATATTTTTGGTATTACAGATATAATTAAAAATAAAGAAGTAAAATTTTCGGATAAAAAAGAAATAAATTTGGAAACTTATCTCGAACTTCTTCCCCAATTAAAAGAAACCTTTTTGGTCAAGGGAGAGTATTTTCCTGTATGTAATATATTAATTTGTCTTCATAAAGAACAAGAGGCTTTAGAATATTTGCGATTAGGCATTCAAAAAGAGATAGAAAATAACAATTATAGAATGATTAGCTTTTATTGTAAATTAGGTTTAAAATATGATTTGATTGACTCAAAATTTGCATATCAGATTATGGATTATATAGATAATCATATTATAAAAAATGATTTGTCTGAAATGCAATTAAAAAATCTTTTACTATACTCAAGCAAAATTAGAAATCAATTAATGAATTTTAGTGAAAATAAACTAAATCTTCAGTTTACAATTAGCACAAATATACCATCTACTGATAATAAAACTATATCTGAATTGTTAGAATTAATTAATATGTTTTTAAATAAAGATGTTATAGGTGATAACAAAAATTATATTGAAATTAGACATAACTCCCCTTTTCAATTATTCGTTTCTATTATTCAAAATTCTGCAGCAATAATAACCATTTCTGAAGCATTTATTGCTTTAATTAAACTTTATTTAAAATATAAAAGAAATCATAAAACCGTCAACATATCCTCTCTTATCGACAAAACAATTTCTCAAACCAATTTAAAATTAGAGCGAGATTTTAAGAAAAAATTAGTTGTTCAAAACAGAGAGGATAAGAAAAAAAATATCAAAAATATAATTGAGAAATACTCGGCTCAAATCAAATTAATATCTGAAAAAAACAAAAAGAATAAAGATCAATTAATCGATAGTATTACCCAAAAAATTATTGGAGAAATTGATGAAGAATTGCCACAAAACCTCTATATTTTTAAAGTTGAAGACTTAGAGGAAGACTAAAGAGCTAGTGTATTATTACGACATAATTTACACTTTGGTCCTAACTCATTATTATGTTTTTCACATTCTTTTTCACAAGTTAAAAATATTTCATATAAGTATTCATTTGTAGGTGCTAAATGATTATTCAACTCGGATTTTGGTAAAGGCCTAAAAACTGAAAATACAGGTTGAATTCCTTTATTTAACAACATTTTTACACCTGCTATTATAGAATCTTTATGTTCAAAACCAATGACAAATGCTGTTCTCACAGCATTTTTTTCTGTCCATATTTTTGTTGATTCCGTTAAAATGTCTAGATACTCTTTTCTCCTAAATTTTGTCTTTCCCGGCATTAAAGCAATAGACAAAGCCTCATCATATATTTCCATGTTAAAACAAACTTCATCTATTCCAGCTTCTTTTAATATGGGCAACATATCTTTTTGAGGTGGAATACTCATCAAAGAAATATTAATTTTAGCCTTGGATTTAATATATTTTGCGACTTCAACAATTGTATCCCAAGAATTTTCAGATAGAGAGGTTCCCCCTCCAATTAATATATGGGTATATCTACTTTTGTCGCTAAGATCATATGCTTCTTTTAATTCATCTATAGAATATTTTTTTGAGCATATAGGCATATCACAAAATCTACATCCCACGCCATTGTTTTTGAAGTCACATCCATTATTTAATTTTATTCTCATTCTATCGGTTGAATAATAAATTATATTTTTTAACTTTTCTCCAGAAGTTAATTGGAAATCTTTTATTGTGTCATTCTCAATATTTATACTAGAAACAAAAATATTATAATAATAAAGATTATATTTTTCATCAGCTTCCAATTTAATATGAAAAGGGCTGTATTCAGCAAAATTAATACTTATAGGACAATTTACGTAGATGTCTTGGTTTAGCAGATGAATATCAATTGAACTATAAACTGCCGATTTCCAATCTTCTGAAACATCTGATGCATATTTACTTATACCTTGATTCATTAACGCAATTTTTAACTTCATTTGATTTTGAATGTCAGTAGAACCAATTTTAATATTATCTGAAATCCACAAATTATGTTCAGGTGATATTTCAGTAATTTTGTGAGGGAAAATAGCTCTAAACATATATCCGTTACTTTCTAGCTTACAAGTTGAGGAGAAGCCATCATTTAAAAAATCTTTTCCTAATCTATCCCTTAAAACATTTTTCTTATACTCAATCCATTCTTTGCTATAAGGCTCATCATAGTAATAATAGTAACAACTTGCATTTATTTCATCATAAAAGTTAAGTGTGGATACTAAATAACGTTTAAATGAAGTAATTTGCATGTCAATTAAAGAGGTTGCTTCAAAAGGTTTTTTTTCATTTTTGCTTTTTTCCGCTAAAAAGCGATCTATCAAAATACTAGATGCCTGAAAGCGTGGATTAACTTCATTAAAATAAATCTGGTTGTTTGAATCAATCATTAAATCTATGCCAGCCACTCCTTTGTATCCCAAAGTTCTTAACTTATCTGATATTTTCAAACAATATTTACGAATTAGCTCTTGTGTTTCTTTTGCTAAACCTCGAAAAGCAATAAAATCAGCACCACGATAAACTAATTGATGTTTTACTAATTCAATAATTTGAATGGAAGCAGGAGAAACTACTACTTGTTTTTCGGCGATTATAATATGAACATTAACGGAGATAGAATGTTCTAAATAAGGAGATACTATATATTTATCGTTTTTATGAATTTTAGTCTTAATCTCTTCAATATTGCTAGGTGTAATCAAAAAGGTTCCTTCTCCACCACCGCCATGATTCGATTGTAAAATTATTTTTTGGGTTGAAAATTTTTCAGAAAATACATTAAAATCAAAATCAATTCCTAAAATCGTTTCACATGGCACCAAAGGGATAATTTCTTTAAAAATCCATTTCATATGAATTTTATCATTTAATTGTTCTAATAGGATTTTATCATTTACTGCTATAATTTCATCCAAATTGTATCCCCCCTTATAAGCATTATAACTATTGTAAAACATAAATTTTATATTTTCATATTTTTTTCTTATTTCGTTAGTTTTATCTTTGAAATAGGGAGCAACACCCGTATTATTTTGATTTTGATTTCCACGGATTTCTTGAAAATAAGAATTCTCTCCTCCAAAAAAAGTCAAAGAACTTGATATGACATTTTTAGAAAACATAATGTCAGAGTTTCGAATTCCAATCCAACAAATTTTATCTCTATTTTCTAAATAATTTTTAATTTTTTTTAATGTTTTCATTTTATATAATACATCAACATAGCAGTGAAATTTAGTTTCATCTTTATTTTCTTTTCTTGCATATAATATGAAAGGATATAATGCCAGCATTCTTAAATATAGATTTAAAGATGTTAATTTGCAAAACATATCTTCTCCATTGCAAGTTTGCTTAATTTTGTATAAATTATTCTCCATTAAAGTTAGATAATCTAAAATTTGAATTTTAATTGCTTCGTTACTTATCATTGTTTCTAAGTCGAAATAAAATGATTGTCCTAGTTTTTCAGATATTTTCCCTCTTAATTTAAATGTTTCTTCATAGATTAAATTGCAAGCTATGACAACTTGATTCACTTTATCAGTTTTAGATGATTTGTAAAATACAAAACCACTTAATAAAAGACTTATAACAGCAATACAAATTGATATAATATCTGTGGTAATAATGTATAGTGTGGTTATCATTTTTTCCTCCTAATAATTTGTTATTATTT
>CATKWX010000040.1 GCA_949840345.1 uncultured Eubacteriales bacterium | reverse complement strand
GATATTATCTAATAATATTGTTAGCTTTTTGTCAGCATCTAATCCATAATTTACATCTACTGTTGGTCCATCTTTATCTATCCAATCTACTTTTGCTATTGCACTTCCTGTATTTCCATTTTTGTCAACAAATTCGAATGTGAATTCTCCATTTTCTGTAAATACATATGTGTCTTTTCCATCATTGTTTGTAATTGTTATTTCTGTACTTGGGTTTATAAGTCTTGCTACTACAACGCCATTGGTTGGCTCTGTAGTGCTATATGCTACACCTGCTGTTGGATGTGGATTTTTTGTTAAATCTTGATATAGGTTAAATGCTCTTGCTGTAAACCAATTTCCGTTTGTTCTATCTGCCACTATCTTTACATATTGTACTTCTTTTCTATTTTCATCTGCTATCTCAAAATTCTTAGTAAAGGCTTTAGCTTGTTCATTTGTATTTGCTTGAGCAGAATAAGTTTGATTTGTTAATTTTGATAATTCTTCCCAAGTCTCACCATCCATACTTCCATAAACTGTTCCATCTACTATTCTACCGTTTCCACCACCAGCTGGTACAAATTCTACTGCTGATAACACAACTGATTTATCTAGTTTTATTACTATATAACGCTCTGTATCACTACCATTCCATGCTGAATGATATCTTGTATTGTAGTTTGCATCTATTGCATTTACAGCAGCTCCACCATTTGCAGTTGCTTGTGTTGAAACAGCATGTATACTTAAGTGAGATACTGGTATGTATTTTCTTGTATCTGGTTGATTATCCTCAGTAAATGTAAATGTTAATACATTGCTTGCAAGTTTTACTCCAGTAGCTGCTTGCCTTACTTGTAAAGTTTTGTTTCCCGTATTATCTGGAGAAGATGTTGCATAAGATGTCCAAGGATCATTTTCACTATTTCTCCATTCGTAAGTTAAATTTACTCCTATTACTCTGTTTTCTAAGTCATTTCCATAAAGTGTATTTTCGCTTATAACATTATCTAATATATCTATTTTATATAAATTCTTTTCATCATAGCTTACTCCAACAATATGAACATAAATATCATTTTCTGCTGTAATACTTGCTATTTCTTCAGGTGTTAATTGTAATTTATGTTCTTCTTCTGCTGAAAAGTCAACTTCTTTCCATGTTTGTTTTCCATCTAAGCTATAATCGAAGCGAACTCCATTTCCATCGAAACGGCTTGCTAATAGGATTTTTCCTGCATCTGGTCCATCAAATGAGAAAGTTGCAATTGTAGTATCCATTTGACCTAATAAATAATTTGCTTCTAATCTTGTAACTCCTGGTTGCATTACTGTAAAGCTAGTTGCAGTATTATTAGGTAATGTACTTGCTAGCTTTAAAGTTCTTGTTTGTAAAAGTACAAATTTATACGCATTTCCTGTACTTGTTAAATATGGTTTTATTAAATTTGTTGCATTGTACATTGGTAATGGATAATATTTTAAGTTTTCTGCTATGTCTTCAGCTAAAGCATAGAAATCTTCTTCTGTTTTTCCTCCATCACCTTGTGTTTTAGATACATTTGCTTTATATACATTGATTAGTCCAAGCCAAGCATCAAAGTTTATAGATTGTATTTCTAATGCTTTTCCATATAATTCTTCTTGTTTTTCTAAATCTCCAGCATATACTTTTGCAAGCATAACCTGTTCTTCAGCTTTTATTAAATTTTGATAATCATTTACTGCTGCTTGTTCTAGCTCTATATATACACCTGCTGAAAAGCCTTGAGTATGGCTACCACTTCCCCAGCCAAGTAATGCTCCGCCGCCACCACTTAATGTCCAGCCAGATACGTCATTGTCAATTCTCCAATAACCTCTTCCTTCTCCATCTTTACTGTAGAACATAAGTGCAGCGTGTCCTGGTTGACCAATAACCATTGCAGGTATTCCATGAACTCCACGAATATTGGCACCACTTTTTGATATACCTCCACAAACACAACCTGTTCCAAATTTATTTCTAAAATTCATCCATACTTTATATATCATTTCTCCTGTTGTAATATTTTCTTTTGCACTTCTTGTTACTTTTAGTCTATACTCTGGTATATTTTTTCCTCCAGGTATAACGAACTCTGAATCAAATATACCTATTTTCCCAGTTTCTTCTCCATCTGCATTAACTAATTCTTTACCTTTATTATCGTCTGTTTTCTTTACTGCAAATAATTCATTAAAATAACTTTCATTATTTGGATCATAATATTCTGCCCTTTGATAATTTGGCCATATATAAGCTATATATGGGTGTGGTGTTTGGTATCTCCACACATTGTTCGGATTTGCATCTATATTGTCTTGTGTATATCTATTTAACCATAAAATTTCTTCATCATCTATATTGTTAAATACTACTAGACGCATTTCTGTAACATGTAAATCTTCAAATACATGTGTCATATCCATAGCTGCTGATATTCTCATTCCACCATTTTTATGTAAGTATTTGTATATTGCATAACGTCTAAGTGGCTCTGATTGATTTTCTACTTTAGACGATTGCATCCATAACCCTACTCTTTGTGAATGTGTTAAAGAAATTGCCATTGCCATTTTTGTATATAAATCTCCATAAGTCATTTCTGGGTATGTTGGATTTCCTAAAAGTTCTGTATTTTCAAAATCGCTAGAGTATTCAACATAAAGTTTAGCAAGTATAGATAATGAATCACAATAATTTCCGCCAGCTGGATTTCCCCCCATGACATATAATCTTAAAAGATCTACATCCTCTGTTAGCCACTTATATGTTAATCTATTTTCTTCACTTTCTCCTAAAAACCTTTTTAGTGCATAATTTCCCATTCTACTAATAAGCTCTCTTTTTAAAAGTGTTAATTCATACTCTTTATTAGTTGATAAATCTGCATTTAAATCTATAAATTCTTTAATTTTTGTATCTAATTCTGTTATATCTGGAATTAATTCTTCTCCTGGCTCTTTATAGTTCTCTTTTATTAATTTAGCATCAGCATAAACTGAATGGTCTCCTCCATTTCCTCCGTTAGACCCCGCTTCTAGTTTTAAAAACTTTTCATCTTTTATAGGAATTTTAACAAAGTCTGCATTATCTCCACGTTTGCTTACATTTCCCTCTTCGTTATATTTTATAGTCCAATTTGTTCCATCAGTTGATGTATAAATTTTATAAATTACTCCATTAGTTTGGGTACCTGCTGTTTGGTTTAATCCTAGATATGCTGTAAAATAATCGTATTTTTCACCATTTGGAGTAGTAGTTAAGTCATATATTACTGTAGAAGCTGCATGAGCCCATATACCTTTATCAAAAGTATAATATGCTCCTTCTACTTTTACAGAAATTTTAGAGCCAGCACTTGTTGTATCTTTAAGAAGCTCACCCCACCCTGGTCTTGATCCTGTAGTCCAATCCATATCAGACAAATAGCAATATTCTGAATTTGTTTCTTCTGTTGCTGCAAAAGATTCATTAGAATATTGCGGTAATACTAAAAATACTATTAATAATAAAGCAAAACAAAAACTTATTTTTAATAAAAAGTTGAGTTTATCTTTCTTATTTTTTATATTCTTTTCCATTTTAAACCTCCAAAATTTAAAATTCCTCTTTTATTATAACATATTGTCACACTTATGTAAACATTTTTTACCAATTTTTCTTATTAAAACAAAGGGAACGACAAAAGTCGTTCCCATCAATAATTATTCATTATTCACTATTCATTATTCACTCTTGCCGTTAGGCAAGCTATATTTATTCTTCTATGTGTACTAACATTAAATTTAATTTTACTAAGTCTGTTATGCTTATTCTGCCGTCTCCATTCATGTCTGCTGCCATTTTTTGTACTACGTTTGGTGTTCTTAGGTTTACTGTGAATAGTTTTAATTGTACTAAGTCTGTTATTGTTATTTTTCCATCTTCATTTATATCCCCAATTAATACTAATGTATATTGCTTTTCTTCTCCTGCTTTTAGTATTACTCCTGTTGTAAGTTTGTCTTCATCTTGTAATACATTTCCATCTTTATCTAAAATTGTTAATTCTTCATTACTTGTTACATTACTCTTAAATTCTGATACTGTTGTGTCTACTGGTATTCTTGATACATATCCTGCACTTACTTTGTATTTTTCTGATGTTACTGTTGTATCTTCTACTATCCAGTCTACTTTTGCTGTTACTGTTCCAGTATTACCTGCTTTATCTATAAATTTAAATGTAAATTCTCCATTTTCTAAGAATGTGTATTCTCTACTAGTTCCATTGTTAGTGATTGTTATGTCTTCACTTTCATTTACTAATGTTGCTACTACTGGCTTATCTGTACTTTCTGTTGTACTGTATCTTACTTCTGCTGTTGGAGCAGTTTTAT
>CATKWX010000039.1 GCA_949840345.1 uncultured Eubacteriales bacterium | reverse complement strand
CGGTTTTTCATATCTAAATTTCATTTTACCTCTCCACCTTATACAACTTTCCACAATTATATCACACACTGTTCATAAATATCCACCCTATTAAAATTTCTTGACTTTCCCCAGCAAATATAATATTCTAAAAGCAAATAAAATTTAGAGGTGATACACTATGATAGGCTCTCCTGTCGACTACGACAAAAAATTCAAAGAAAACCTACCCATTCAACCAGCAAAACTTGACTGGAACTTAAAAAGATATCTAAATCTCATACCTGGAAAAGAAGTGTTAGATTTAGGAATTGGACAAGGAAGAAATTCCATTCCATTAGCAAAGTTAGGTTATAATATTACAGGCGTTGACTTCTCTTACAAAAATTTAGAAAGATGCAAAGAACTTTGCCCTAAATTAAATTTAGTAAGAGCTGATATACGAATTTTTGAAATAGAAAAAGATAAATATGATTTAATTTCGTCAAGATGTGTCTTACATTTCTTCCATAAAGATGATATGCATCAAATATTGCATAATATTAAAGAAAATTTAAAAGCCAATGGTCTGGTATATATTCAGGTATTTTCGGTGGAAGACCCAAAATTACAGAAACATATTAATTCCAATAATTTTGAAGTATTAGAAAATAATATTTTGCATAATATTGTTAATGATACATTTGTTAGTTTCTATACTAAAAATGAAATATTAGATTTGTTTAGCGATTTTAAAACTATTTCTATTTCAGAAGAATATTTCTTGGATCAAGGTGACGATATCCCTTATTATTCAGGAATTATAAAATATGTTGGACAGAAAATAACTAATTAATTAACCGTCCAGAGTAGTCAATAAAGCGGAACCTTGTTCCGCTTATTGTAACTATTTTTTCCTTGCCTTAAAATTTACAGCCTCTAACTCGAAATTATCCTCTATTTTTCCATTTATTTTATAGAACTTAGGTACATCTGAATATATCTCTCCAAGCCTATAAATAAAATACCTATCCCCGTATTTATTTGAAGCCTCAATTTCATTTATAGAAATATCAAAAGCCTGATTTACACTTTTATTCGTTCCTTTGACCTCAATGTAAATCTCAACATATTCCCCATTTCTCTTTTCAAAAGACTTGATGTCATAACCTGCACCATCGCCATTTTCCTCTGACTCCCAAAAAACTTTATTTGCTAAGTCTTCTCTTTGTTCTTTTTTTAGTCTTTCTTTTTCCCAATCATATACTAGTTTCTCACTGTCTTTGCCTATCTTCTCTTTTGATAAATTTATTTTGTTATAGTCTGCCTTCCCTCTACTTGTTTGCGATTTGCTTTTATTTTTTGATTTTTCTCTTACTATAATGTCTTCAAAACTTATTTCTTCTATTTGATTTCTTTTCTCTTTTATAACTTCATCTGATTTTTCGCTCTCTTCTATTTGGTTTCTTTCCTGTCTTATAATTTCTTCTGCTTTTTCTATATCAAGTCCTTCATCTAATTCTGATATTTCATATTCATCTTCATCCTCGCAATACTTATCAAGTTCCTCTGTATTTCCGCAATACATAAACTCTCCACTATTAAGTCTCACAATACACAAAGCATAGAAATTAGCTTCTCCAGTTATTTTAGCAATTTCAATCAAGTTTAGCTCTTCTACTTCTATATAATTTAATCTTTCTAATAAGTCTTTTCCTTTTTTCGTTATTTTATATGTTAGAAAATCCACTTCTGATATAAAGTCGTTTTGTTTTAACAATTCTGCACAAAGGTAGGCTCTAAAATATACATCTTTTGCAGTTGTAGCTTTTTGTAATTCTATGCCTTCTCTTTTTCCATTTACTAACTTCCAAAATTCTTTTAGTAGATATCTTTCTCCGTCTCTCATATATTTCAAAATGTCATATGTATGTCTTTCAAAATTAAATACTCCTGCTATTCTTAACGTTCTATAAGCTTCATTCATATTTTGTTTAACTGTTATTGCCATTAGTTCTCCTATGTGTTCATACCAAATTGAGTCTATAGTCTTAACTCCAAACTTTTTACGCATTTTAACTATTTCTTTTTCATCAATTTCAAATAACTTGGCAATTTCATATGCTATTTTATTTTGTATTATTTCCATAGTATATAAATTTTCTTTTGTAAGATTGCTAATGTTTACAGAACCTTTCTTATTTTTTATATCTAATAATTTTCCATAAACATCCATTGTTGCAATTTCTTCACCCTTCATTTGAGGTCTTATTTGCTTTAGGCTTTTGATATATTTTTCTAATTCATTACATATTTGTAATTGGTTAGCATCTTCTTTGTTAAATTCTTCTATTTTATTTAGTACATTTTTATCTGTTGAAATGTGTTTTATATATTCAATTGTCTTTTCCAATTTTTGATTTTCATTAATTGGATAGTCTATTTTTAATGCATATATTTGCAATAGACTTTTTAATAGTGATTTAGGATTATTTTTTTGAAATTTATAATACCACCTGTACAAGTCCATTTGAGAAGCGTATTCTGTTGCTTTTACTCTTTCGTCTATTTCTGCTATTTTTTCTGTGTCATATATTTTTACTCCATAATTTTCTATGTAGTAGTCTAATTCTGTTGGATTATTTTTTCTTTTTTCAAATTGACACATACTCCAAAATAATATTTCCATATTGTTTTTTGCTGCATATTCGCCTATATCTATAAGTTTTTCGTTTAGGTCTCTTATTCTTACATCAGATAGAAAACAAAATGCTGGCGTTTCATCGCTTTTCCCCCATGCGTATTCAGAAAAGATATATATTTTTTCTACTTGTAGTCCTGTTAATTTTGATAGTTCTTCTTTTGTTTTTAGTGCTAGTTTTATTTTTTCGTCTGTTATTTTTTTGGTTTCATAAATTTCCATGTATTCTAATACGTTTTTGTCAATTCTTTTATCCATTTTGTTCCTCCTAAATGATATTGTTGTTTTTCACATTATATCATTTTATTTTTACTAAATAAATTATTTTGGAATATTTCTGCAACTTTTTTCATATAATTGAAATAAAGGTATTGACAACTATGATTTATCGTAGTAAAATAGATATTGTCAGTAACATCGCGGGGTGGAGCAGTTGGCAGCTCGTTGGGCTCATAACCCAAAGGTCGATAGTTCGAGTCTATCCCCCGCAACCAATTCATAGCAAGAGATTTGTAAAACATACAAATCTCTTATTTTTATATCCAATCAACTAGACAATAGTAAATTTATTCAACAATTTAGGCAAAACTAGCTTTATTTACAAACCAATTTATTTTATGAAAACCGTTTTCCATATTTTTACAAATTGTTTTGTTTGGTTAACATATAAACTTACCAACTATCATTAAAAGTGTAATATACTAGTTGCTGTTGTTTAAAAAAATATCAATAGGGGTGAAAATTTATGCAAAACGATGATGAACATGGCAACAAATGTGGAACGGTGACAGTTACTGTTTATAAAGATAAAACTGGACAGCCATATTTTACAGTTACAACCGATACAGATGAAGTTTTACCTGTATCATACGTTATTGAAGATACATTATATCTATATTAAACAGACTAACTTTACGTTGGTCTTTTTCTTTTATTTATTTGAACATCACACTTTGCATTCCACCTAAAAATTATATAATAATTAAGTCCTTGATATTATTAAACTTACTATCGCCAATACCTTTAACATTTTTAATATCTTCTACATTTTTAAATTTACCATTTTCTTTTCTATAATTAATAATTTTTAAAGCTGTGGCTGTACCAATTCCTGGCAAAGTCTCTAGTTCTGTTTGATTTGCAGTATTTATATTAACTTTAGAATTATTCTTCTTAGAGTTTACAAAATCTTTACTTTTAGCGTTCTTTTCAATATCCACATTATTAGATTTTATAATCTCTATTGATTCACTTGAGCTTTCTGAGTTATTATTTTTTTGTGCTTGCACTTCTTCTTTTGTTGGAATTTTTACTTTCATACCGTCTTCTAATAAATAAGCTAAATTTACGTCTTCCATACAAGCATTTTCCTTTAATCCACCAGCTTTCTCTACTGCATCTGCAATTCTACTGTTTTCTTCTAATTCTACTAACCCTTCATTATTAACTGCTCCAGATACATGAACCTTTATCATTTGCTTATCAATTTTTGTTTCGTCTTTGGTGTTATTGTCTTGTGCAATATCTTTCTCTTCTTGGTTTATCTCTAAACTTTCGCCCACTGCAAAAGTTCCACTTCTACCATATACATAGTATCCAATACTTACTATCACAATTACCGAAATTGCTATTACAATCATTTTTTGTTTTTTATTTAATTTATTCATAAAATAATCCATTCCTTTCTCGCTTCGCTCTAAGGCACACATAGGAATGAAAGCCTTGAGCTTAAAGCATTTTCATTATATAATAACCTTAAGGGAATATATACTACAAAGCACGGTAGGA
>CATKWX010000038.1 GCA_949840345.1 uncultured Eubacteriales bacterium | reverse complement strand
GATGATAAAAAATGAAAGAAGAATATGTATCAAAAATTGATAAAAAAGTATTGGAATATATGGGAATTTATAAAACAAAGAAAATAACAGATGAAAAAATCAAATTGGGCTTAAAAGTAAAAGATGAGCTTACTAAATTAACAGGATTAGAAATAGAAAGAGTATATGCTTTTGATAAATATGTGTGGGGTAAAAATGATGAAAATAAAGATACACCATCATTTTGTTTTCTATGCGACGTAAGAATACGAGATATAGATAAAAAATTTAAGATTGTAGAAGAATATGCACATAAAAATAACATTTCTGTATTGTTTTGGACAATATGTCAATTTGATAAAAGAAAAAATAATCCAACAGAATTAGACTATTACATAGAGAATTATGGAGTAAAAATATATGATTCAGAAAAAATAAGAGATATAGATGAAAAAGTAAAAGTTACAACATATGCAGCTAGAAGGGAAACATATGAATGGTATTATCAATATGCAGGAAATAATCGTGAATGGAGCTTAGAAGATTTGTTAAAATTATATGCATTAAAAATAGATTATCCAGTTAATGATAAACAGAGTGAAGAGGAAACAGTTGCGTATATAAAGCATATTTCAAAGGATAAATATGTGTTAGATAAAATAGAAGAATTTAATAAAAAAGGTGCTAATAAATTAAAAATTTGCAAGGAGTTAAAAGAATACATTAAAAATTTGAAGCAAATAAAACCTCAAATGAAAGTTAAAGATGTTCCTAATATGAACGTTTATGAAAAGTTATTAGACATAAAAAATAAAGATGGGAAAGTAAATATTAGTAATCTTACAAAAGAAAATTTATATACTATGGAAATAATACAAGGTAAAATGCCAGACCAAATCGCTGATTTATTTGAAATTGGCGCAGAATATATATATATAATGCGAAAGAGATTTGGATTTAAAATTATAGATTCGATTTGGTATGAGCATATAGGGGAGTTAGTAGCAAAAGCAGTTGACCAAGATATGGATGAAGCCTATAATATACTAAAAAGAACGGGAATATTCAATTTTGAAAAGCACACATATGATATTTTAAGATACATAAGTGATGGGGAAAGATATTTATTAAAAGAGTTTTGGAAACTAACAAATGGTGAGAGAGAAGGCTTAGAACTAGAAAAAGCTACAACCGCGAAGGATGTATATATTAGAGCATATTTATGTGCAGAATTATTAAAACAGAATGGGTTTATATCTGAGATAGATTTTTTAACATACAAGATAACAAAAAGTGGCAAGAAGTTATTAGAGGAATTAAGTTATACCAATATAAAAGAGTTAAATATGATCGAGATTGCAAAAATGACAGGACAAGCATACTTTTATGCACTAACTGTTATTAGATTAAACAATGGAGAGATTATGTATTGTGGAGATGCAGATGAGCTTGATAAGTATTGTGAAACAACGGATAAGTGGGAAAGTATAGAGTTAGACACAAAAGAGGATGACGAGAGTATAATTGAAGTTGATTTTGAAGATGTTGCAGTAAAAGGGAAGAAAAGTAATAAAAATAGAACCCAAACGAAAAGAAGCAAGGCAGATTATAATAAAATAAATTTGTCAAAAGAAAAAGTAGGAAAAGACAGTGAAAAACTGATATATGATTTAGAAAAGGAAAGATTAAAAAAAGAGAATAGAGAAGACCTAGCGGAAAGTGTAGTTTGGGAATCTGAAGAAAATGGCGATGGAGCAGGCTATGATATAAGGTCTTATGAAAAAAGAGATGGAGAGTATGTAGAAATTTATATAGAAGTAAAGGGAACAAGCAAAAGTGTAAATGAGCCATTTGATATATCAATAAACGAAATCGAAGCTTCAAACAAATATAATGGGCAATATTATATTTATAGGGTTGGTGAGATATATTTAGATAAGCCTAGGTTTTATAGAATAAATGGAAGGATAGAAGATAACTTTGAACTAGAGGCAACAAGCTTTAAGGCTAGGAAGAAGTAGGATGGAGGGATTCGTAGGGAAATTTTTGAATAAGAAGGCGGAAGTATGTACACAAGTGAATGGAATATGATGTCGAAAAATGTAGGAAAATAAATTCATAAATATTTACCAATTAGTTGAGAAATATGTCGATTTATGATATAAAATAGAGTTATTTAAGATACATGGGAGGTAAATAATGGCAAACGGTTATTTATCTGGATTTTCTCGGCATACTGATTTTTTAAGAAAAGAAGATGATGATCCTAGAAGAGATAAGAGAAGTTGTAAGTTTTATGATAAAGGAGATTGTCTTAAAAATTTAGGCAGTTGTTTTGGAAGTTCGCATTGTAAAAATTATGAGAGATACGAAAACGGTAATAATTATATAAAAAGCAATTCGAAAAAATTGATTACATACAGCACTAAAGATATGCAAGAATTACAAGGAACATTCACTGTAAAATATGAAACTGATGAACAAGCTCTAGAATTTACAATTGGAGAAAATATTAGTGTTGAAACTGAATTAGTAAAAAAAATAATAGAAGTAGAAGAAAATACTACATTTATTATAAATAATGAAAAGGTATTGTTAATAAAAAAGAATATAAAATATAGATAATGAAATAAAGAAAGTACCTAATACTATTGCATAGATTTAAATTTAGATATCAAGATAAGCAGTGATAAATAATGCTAAGTTATAATGAGAACTGTATAAATATAGAAATATTGAAAGATGCTATAAATAATGAAATTATAGAAATTACTATAAGAGAGGAAGAAAATGAAAGACCTAGGGACTAAAAATAGAAGTTAAAATATTAAAACTTTTAAAAGAAGATATTAATACTTCGAGCATGGCAGTTGAAAAAGTTTTAAATAAAGTAAAAGAATATTTAAAAGAAATATCATTTTTAGTGAATTAAAATTTATATAAAAAACATTCACAAATGTTAGATTTTTAACATTTAAAAGGAATCTAAATTAACTAATTAATTAAAAAATGAGATTATTTTAATTAAAGAATCTCTTGAAAATTATGAAAAATCAATGTCATTTCATTCTAAATCCATTAACTCACCAAGTTTTACATCAGTAAATACTGTTAGAATGATAGCAGCTTTGTATTTTATATGATCTTTATCGAGATTATTTAAATTTGATAATAATACTTTGCATTGCTCATCATCATTGTATTTTTCTTTTTGATTTTCTAGCTTTTGGAGATTGAACACGTTCTGCAGGATTAGATACAAGTAGTTGCCAATAAACAGCCTTGTGTAGCATTGCTCTAATTAGTATATGATGCTCCAATATAGTTTTTCTAGATAAAGGTTTAAGAGTTTATGCTCCATTATTACCTTTTAACCTAACTCTCTACTAAGCAAATCATAGAATTGCATAATGTATGTTGGTTTAATTTTGTTAATATAAAAATGACCTAAATACGGTAGAATTCTTGAGTCTAAAAGACTACAATATCCTTTATAAGTGGATGGAGCAAGTCCTTTCGAACTATAATCTCTTTTCCATATTTCAGTAAATTCAGAGAACCTAAGAGATTTACCATCAATAACTAAACCATTTTGAACATCTGCAACAAATTTAGCAAGTTCCATTTCAGTATCTTTTTTAGTTCCATGAATCGCTTTAGTATGTTTAATAGGTCTTCATTGTAAGTCGTATCCACTAGTACAGACCAATCTGTAACTATCTTTTCCCCTTTTTTCAATACTCTCAGCCATTACCTTTTTCACCCCCTTTCAGGTATGCCTATGGGTGGGAGAGAGATTATTTAATTGTGTTTATTATACATCTAAATTTTGATGATTACTAGTGGAATTTATGTAATTTTTATGTGTCACAAAAATTACAATAAAAAACTAAATAAAATGTAATATAAAATTTATTTGTCGAATTTTGTAATATAATGTAACATTTTGCCAAAGTGTTGAGAATAATGAGATGATTTGATATAATTAAGAGCGTTGGGAGGACATAAGATGTATATAAATGAAATAAAGAAGATAGAAAACTATCGTAATTTAAATGGAAATACAATAAAGTTTGAAAAACAAGTTAACTTTCTAATAGGGGAAAATAATATTGGAAAGACAAATATATTAGAACTAATAAATACTATTTTTTCTGTAGGAAAATTTGAAGAAAAAGACTTTTATGATATAACAAAACCTATAGAAATTGAATTAGATTTAAAATATTCAAATTATGAATTAGGTTTTTTTGAAAGCAATTTTGATGTTGAAGATGAAAATAAAATATCATTAAAAATAATACAAGATAATGTTGATAGTAGAATAGAATATTATCATAATACACCAATGCTTAATTCAATTAGTATATCTGCAATTAGAAGGTTAAATGTATTATATTATTATGCACAAAGATTGCCAAGCAAAGAAGTGGATTTTAGAAAGAATCAAGGATCTGGTAAAGTGTTAAATTTTTTAATAGAATATAGTTTAGCTACTAATGAAATTAAGGAAGAAGATATATTAAAGAAGGAAAAATTAGATATTGTTTTAGAAAGCTTAAATAATCAAATTGATAATTTAAAATTATTATCAGGGGATGATATAAAAGCTTACATTAATAATGACTCAAATAAAATTATTAGTAGAATGTTAGAATTGGGAGATCAAAATGGAAGAAATATTAACAATTTAGGAGAAGGAATACAATATGCATTTAATATAATATTGCAGATATTAGAATGTATATATAATGTCAAGAGAACTAAAAAGCCAGAAGAATTTTTAGAAAGATTAGTTACAGACAGCGATGGAAAAAAATTATTTCCTATATTTCTTATACTTGATGAACCAGAAATTCATCAACATCCTTATAGACAGAGGGCATTAATAAAAGAAATTAATAATATTATCCAAAATAATAATAAAGAATTTTTAAATTTATTAAAAGGGTTATTTGAAATAGATGGAATTATAGGGCAAATTTTTATTGCTACTCATTCCCCCAATATATTATTGAATGAATATGATCAGTTTATAAGAGTATACAAAGAATCATCAAATGTTAAGATTATTTCAGGATGTAATATAGAATTAAAAGATAAAAGTTATAAACATTTATTGCATAATTACTTATATCTTAAAGAAGCTATGTTCAGTAAAGGAGTTATATTAGTTGAAGGAGATACTGAATTTGGTGCTATGCCAGTATTTGCAAGTAGATTAGATGTAGATTTAGATCTTTATGGAATTGGAATAATAAAACTTGATGGGGCAGATAGTGTAAGAAACTGCATGAAAATATATAATGAATTTGGAATAAAAGCTGTTGCTCTAATTGATAGAGATAAATATGATAATTATGGTGATATGGATAATATTTATTTTACAGATAAAATGGATTTTGAAGAAGATGTAT
>CATKWX010000037.1 GCA_949840345.1 uncultured Eubacteriales bacterium | reverse complement strand
TGTTTTCGTTTATTGTTATTGATACTTTATTTACTAATGAAAAAATTTCTCCTATTTCTTGCCCTAAAAATAGGTATATTACAAGTATTAGTGCCCCTGTAATAAATAAAGCAACTATTATACTACTAATAGTTGCTTTTACTGCTCGTGTTAATTTATTATTTTGCATTTGCTATTCTTTTTTTTGTTACTACACCGATAGCAAGGGCAATTATTGCTACTACAGAAACACCTACAACTGTGTTTACGCTGTTTCCTGTGTATGCTAGTTTTCCGCCATTTAGTGTTACTGTTTCTATTAGTTTTCCATCTTTATTGTATATTTCTACTGTTCCTTTTTTGAAAACTAATTTAACATCTATTAGTTCTGCTGCTGATTGTGCAATTGCTTTTATTTCATTTTTTTGTGCTGCTGTTAATTTTGTGTAATCTGTTACTCCTGCTTTTTCCATTACGGCTATTGCTTCGTCAGCTTTTGCTAGTATTGCATCTGCTTGAGCATCTGTTACTGGATTTTCAGATAAGTATCTTTCTACTCTTACTTTATCTGCTGTTGTCATTCCATATTTTGCTCCTTTTGCATATAATTTGTCAGCTAATTCTGCTGATGTTGCTGCATTTACAATTGTTGCAAATGTCATTACTAACATTACACATAGTGTTGCTATTGTTAATACTTTTTTCATTTTTCATTCTCCCTTTCTTTTGCATAT
Organism: uncultured Eubacteriales bacterium; assembly: GCA_949840345.1. Lineage (GTDB taxonomy): Bacteria > Bacillota > Clostridia > TANB77 > CAG-508 > CAKPQL01. The sequence continues at coordinate 4,889 of CATKWX010000037.1, read as the reverse complement.
TCTTCCCTGATTATATCATTATTATTTTTGATATGCAATACTTTTTTCTTATTTTTCTATTAATTTTTTTGGTAAATTATGGGCGTGGCTAAAAGGCTTAAATATAGGCTTTTAGCTCTTCTATTATCTCATACACTCTACTTCCAGGTGCTATTTTAGAAGGAGATTTTCCTTCATTTTCTTCAATTATATTTTTAGCTCTTTTAATAGCTATATCTTGATATTTCTCTAATTTATTATATATTTCTTTATCATTTTTAGCATATGTACCTTCAATTCCTTCTTTTTTCCAATTTTCATTAATCTTATTTATATAATCCTCTCTTGATACATCTACCTTCAAATCTATAAAATGTAATAAAAACCAAGCCTCTATACATTGATTTGACCAAAGTGCATGATATTTAATTTTACTTTTCTTATTCAAAGCCTCTATTTTATACACAGTATTGTCGAATTCATCTTTATTGAAATCATCCTTATCATATACTAACCATACATGATTGTAATCATTTTTTACTTTTTTAACTCTGTTTTGAGCAAACTCAAGTAACTCTAGTCTTCCTTTTTTAGTGGATTCAACAGTTATCTTTTCTCTTCTATATCTATTATTTATTCTATTTGCTATCTCTTGGAAATAATTTGGCTCTGTCTCTTTACCTTCACATAGAATTAAATGATTCTCTGGTAAAATTAATCTCTCTTTATTTCTCTTTTTGGTATACCATTCAGTATTATTTGAGTGCGCCAAACTTTACACCTCCCACTCCAAAATTTTTTGTAAATATGGATCAGCACCATATCTTCCTTCCATATACTGTTTGTTATATGCTGTTGTAGTTTTGATGTGTTCTCCATTTGTATCTCTTATTTCATATAGAGAATATATCTCACTTGAATTTTCTATATTTTTACAAGCAAATAAAATCTCATCCCTTCTAAATACATCTTTAGTCATAGTTGTTAAATCATGTGATGTAAAAATAATTTGTGCTCCCTTTTCATTTATTTCTTTATCTTTGTACAATTCAATTATGAATCTAAGTAATTTTGGGTGCAATTTTGCATCCATTTCATCTACGGCTGTTAAATTTCCATTTCTTAATGCAAAAATAATTCTTGGTAATAATGCAAATAGCTTCTGAGTTCCACTTGATTCTTCCAGCAGGTTTAACTCATATTCTTTACCATTAATAATGTGTTTAGTAAATATCTTTATTCCATCTTTAACATCTGGTAATTCTTCTATTCTATAGTCTGAAATATCTATATCCATAATGTTCAATAACTTTATAAATATTTTCTTCACATCATCATTTTCAAACATAAGGGGCATAAATTGTGTTTCAAATTCTTCACTACTGCAATTTATTAATGATATGTTGGTAAAGAAGTTAATCGCTTTATTTATGGTTTCTATATTATACGAAATTACTAAAAAAGATATAAATGGAATGTTTAAGTTATTATTAGTATTTACTTTTTCTTTCTGTAATTCTTCTCCTAATTCTATTTCATTTTCTCTTCTTATAAATATCTTTGTAGGTTTTCTTGCATTTTCAGTTAATATATATAGGCTTTCATACATAATTTTTCCTTTTAAATATGAAATATTATAGCGATATTCATTTTTATCTATTCTGTAAAATATTTCAAAGTCTGTTGTATTTTGTAATTTATCTTCTGTAAATTTATATGGTGACACTGGAATACTTTCTACTTTTCTTCCGTCTTTTACTAAAGCTATTGGCGCGAGAACATTTCCAATTAAACAAACTAGTGCTTCTAATGCATTACTTTTTCCGCCTCCATTTGGTCCATAAATTACAGAAAGTGGCAAATACTTTTTTTCATCTTTACTGCTCTTTAATAGAGTGTCTTCAAATTCCTTTATATTTTCTGCTTGCATTTCTATTGTAGTTTCATCCTTATATGATCCATAATTTTTAAATGTAAACTGACATAGCATAGCATGGCCTCCTTTTAACTTTTTTCTATATTATACTATATAATATGCAAAAAATCAAATTTAATTCTCGATTTAAGAAAATTTTTTTCTTATTTCGAACATTAAACTTGATTTTAGATACTTTTATATACATTTATTTAGTCTCTTGCAAATAAATCACGTGTATATATTTTGTCATTTACGTCGCTTAATTCTTCATTAATACGATTTACAATAATAACATCACTCATTTTCTTAAATTCTTCTAACTCTTTAATAACTCTACTATTAAAGAAGTTATCTTCTTTAAGTGTTGGCTCATATACAACAACTTCTATGCCTTTTGCTTTTATTCTTTTCATAATTCCTTGAATTGCACTAGCTCTAAAATTGTCTGAACCACTTTTCATTGTTAATCTATATACTCCAACAATTTTAGGATGTTTACTTATAATTTCGTCTGCTATATGGTCTTTTCTTGTTCTATTACTTTCAACTATGGCACTTATTAAGTTTTCTGGAACGTCTTTATAGTTTGCCTTTAATTGTTTTGTGTCTTTCGGTAAGCAATATCCGCCATATCCAAATGAAGGATTATTATAATGTGAACCAATTCTTGGATCTAAACAAACACCATCAATTATGTCTTTAGTATTTAAACCTTTTAATTCTGCATAAGTATCTAATTCGTTGAAATATGCTACTCTTAGTGCTAAATATGTGTTGGCAAATAATTTTACAGCTTCTGCTTCTGTTGAGTCCATAAATTTAACTTCAATATCTTCCTTTAATGCTCCTTGTTTTAGTAATTCAGCAAATTGTTCTGCTCTTTTAGATTTTTCGCCAACTATTATTCTTGAAGGATATAAATTATCATATAAAGCTCGTCCTTCTCTTAAAAATTCTGGACTGAACATTATATTGTCAATATTGTATTTTTCTTTCATTGACTTTATGAAGCCTACTGGTATTGTTGATTTTACTACCATTGTTGTGTCTATTTTCATACTTATTACTTTTTGTATTATGTCTTCTACACTTGATGTGTCAAAATAGTTCTTTTGGTCGTCATAGTTTGTTGGTGTGCTTATTATTATATATTTTGCTCCTTCAAATGCTTCTTTGTAGTCTAGTGTTGCTTTTAAGTTTAGCTTTTTTGTTTTGAAGTATTCTTCTATTTCTTTGTCTTGTATTGGTGAAATTCTATTGTTTATTTTTTCTACTTTTTCTGGTATTACGTCTAATGCTATTACTTCGTTTTTTTGACTTAATAGTGTGGCTAATGATAGCCCTACATATCCTGTTCCTGCAACTGCGATTTTCATTTTGTTGTCACTCCTTTTATTTATTTTTCAAATTTATTAATTTTTATTCGTTTAGTAACAATTCTTCATTTCTTTTAGCTATTTTTACAAATTTTTCTCCAAATGGATTTTTTTCATATATTTTCCTAACTCCTGATTTTGCGCCAGACATCTCTTGAACTGACACAGCTCCACTATAATTGCTTAACAAACCATTTGCAATAAGTCTTCCAATTTGATGCGTTTCGTATGTAACTACTTTTACATCTTCATCACTCTTATACATTTCATATAGTGTTTTTAGATCACTTACATACATTCGATCTATTACTGTAGCAAATTCGCAAAATCTATCCCAATTTATTTCTTCATTTATATACGCAACAAAGAAATTAGTTAATAATTTTGATTTTTCTACTTCTATATTTCTTTCTAAATATAATAATACTCTTTCTAGTTCTTCTTTTTGTTTTTTATCATTGTTTAGAAATTTTTTTCTATATTTTTGTAATTTCTCCGCACTTATTTGTTGATTATTAAAATTCTCCAAGAAAGCAAAAGTCTGCTTTACTAAGTTTTTATTATGAACTCCTTCAATAGTATGTATTGCTGCTAAAACAATATTTACTATTGGTATTTTCTTTACTATTTCATTTCCAGTAGCTTCTCCTATCGTGTCTATTGCTGTTTTAATACATTCAAGTAATCCTCCTTCTACGTCTTCACTTATTTTTTCGCTTAATTCTTTTTCATAAACATCTATTTCTTTTTTTCTCATAATTAGTCCTTTAATTTTTCCAATTATATAATTATTACATATAAAATTCTTTATACCACTCAGCAAATTTTCTTAATCCCTCTCTTAATGATGTATTTGGCTTAAATCCAAAATCTCTTTCTAGTGGCATAGTATCTGCATAAGTGATTGGTACATCTCCTGGTTGCATTGCTACTAGTTCTTTATGACTCTCGAAATCATAATCTTGTGGTAAAACTCCTGCTCTAATTAATTCTTCTTGTAAGATGTTTACAAAATCTAATAAATTCTCTGGGTTACTATTTCCTATGTTATATACTGCATATGGTGGTATTGGTAATCCATCTTCCCCTTCTTTTTTCTCTGGTGCTTTTTTCATTACTCTATAAACACCTTCTACAATATCGTCAATATAGGTGAAATCTCTTTTACAATTTCCATAGTTAAATATTTTTATTGTTTCTCCTGCTAATAATTTATTTGTAAATCCAAAATATGCCATGTCAGGTCGTCCTGCTGGTCCATATACTGTAAAAAATCTTAACCCTGTTGAAGGTATATTGTACAATTTTGAATAACTATGTGCTAATAATTCATTTGACTTTTTTGTTGCTGCATATAATGATACTGGGTTGTCCACTTTATCTTCTGTTGAATATGGTACTTTTTTATTTGAACCATATACAGATGAACTTGATGCATATACTAGATGTTCTACTGGATAATGACGACATCCTTCTAATATATTATAAAAACCTATCAAGTTTGCTTCTATATATGCATCAGGATTTGTTATACTATAACGTACTCCTGCTTGTGCTGCTAGATTTACTACTATTTGTGGTTTGTATTCTTTGAATATATTTTCTACTATTTGTTT
>CATKWX010000036.1 GCA_949840345.1 uncultured Eubacteriales bacterium | reverse complement strand
ATAAATTTATTTATTTCTTTTATTTTATTTATATAATTATATAAATTTTCTTTTTTTATAATTTCTAAATTTAATATTAATATTTCTGTATCTTCTTTATTTTTTAATGCTTCAATTAAATCTTCTTCAAATTGAATGTCTGGAGTTTGTATTATATATTTTTCTTTATTTTTTAATTCTTCATTAATTAAACTATTTCCTATTGCAGTTATTATTTTTTTCAAATTATATCATCTCCTCAATTATTTTTTTAGTGATTCTCCGAAATGCGGGTCGATTTAGGTCTAGACCCCTACGAATCCTTTTTATATACTACTTTACATTATTGAATTATTTCTTCTTCCAATTTTGAGGAATTAATTTTTGCCAAAATGTGTTCATCTCCAACGAACATTAAACACTCTCCTCTTTTTAATGATTTAATTTCTATTTTTTCCTTTTCTGTTAAATTTGTAAATTCTGCAAGTACTTTTATATTTTCCTCCTCCATTGAAAAAAACGATTTTATGCTAGAATTATTTAAAATACTTTTTCCATATATTCCTTCTTCTAAGCTAAACAAATCTGAAACGTCTTGCGTTATTGCTATAGCACTTCCTCCATATTTTCTTATTGTTTTAAATATTTTGTATATAAAGCTTGCAACGTCTTTGTTTGACGTTACCCCTATTAACCTCCACGCTTCATCTAAATATATTGCCTTTTTTTCATTTCGATTTTGTTTTATTTTGTCCCAAAATAATTCCGTAAATAAATACATACCAAATTTTAAATTTTCTTCCCCTAAGTCATAAACATCTGCTATTATTAATTTATTATTTAATTCTACATTTGTATAATTATTAAAAAAACTAAGTGAACCTTTTATGAAAGGAATTAATTTTGTATAGAATTTCTTTGTCTTATTGTCTTTTTTTAATATTTCATATAAATCTTCTAAAATTGGCATATCTGTTGACTCTTTAAAAATAGGTTTTAAATGTATATTTTCTCCAGATGTATTTCTATAAAGTGTTTTATCATCAAATGTTATTCCTTTTTGTTTATAGCATTCTATTATTTTTTCTTCTAATATCCCTTTTTCCTCTTCATTTATTTCTCCAAATATTAAATTAAAAAATCCTATTAATTTACTTATTTTTGTAGCAAGGTATCCTTTAGTTTCTTCAATACTTTCTTCTCGTATATCCATTACATTAATAAAGGTATTAGAATTTGCACCAATTTTTAATATTGTTCCATTTAAGTATTCCGCAATATTTATATATTCTCTTTCTGGGTCAATAACATATTGTTCTAGCCCCAAAACAGCATATCTTAATATTAATAATTTTGAATAAAATGATTTTCCGGGAACCACTAGTTCCAAATACACATATATTTGCATTTTTATATTTTTCTGAATTATATCTATCTATAAATATTAAAGAGTCATTATATATATTAGTTCCTATAAAGATTCCTTCTTCATCAAATATCGAAGATGTTATAAATGGATATGTGCTTACGAGTCCATTTGTTAATACATTTCTTTTTGCAGCATTTTTTATAATATAATTATTTTCTGTGGTGGGTAAGCATGCAAGCATTACTTCTTCTTGTCTAAAGTTTGCACGTTTTGTTTGTAAGCCTATGCTTTCTAACAGACCTTCTATTTTATTTAAATAATAATTTAATTCTGAAACATTGTCACTATAAACAGTTATATATATGTATAAAAAATATAATTCTTCATTATTTATTTGCATTTCTTTTCTTATATATTTTGCATCACTATAAGTAAATGCTGCAATTTCCATATCTTGTCTACTATTATCTGTGTCTTTAAGACTAACTCCCACATTTCCAATATTATATGTTAAATCTCTAATTGTTTTATATGTATCTTGTTTTTCATAAAAAATAGAAATATTCATATTAATATTTGTATCTATTAATTTCTTTAAAATTAATTCACTATATTCTCTATAATAATTTACTATTATTATTCCTGAATAATATGTGTTATCTATTTCTATAAATTTAGGATTTTTTAAATTTATATAAGCTGGAGATATTTCGTCTTTTTGTGTAAATACTCCATTTTTGTATGGTATTAATTCTTTTATTTTTAATGATTTATTTATCATACCTTCTCCTTTTTTATTTAATATTTTTTTTATTGTTTTTTTCTTTTTTTAATAAGAAAAGTTGCTTCGCCACGCTTGGCTCCCTTATTCAAGGGAGCAGTCTGCGCCAGCAGACTGAGGGTTCTTACATTATATTCTAAAACCCTCCGGCACTTCGTGCCACCTCCCTTACGTAAGGGAGGCAAGGTCCTTTGAAATTAGCATTATATCAATCAAAATGTCGATTTTTCCTATTCAATAAAAATGATTTTATTATTTTTTTACTTTCTTCTTTTTCATTTATTTCTACAACTCTATTTCCACAACGCATAATACATTCTTTTAAAATAAAATATTCGTCGTTTAAATTATTAATTAAATTTTTTTCTATTAATTCATTAATTTCTTTATTTTTATTTTCTGGGAATTTTTTTAATATGATATAAAAATTTTTTGTTGAAGATTTTTTTGTTTGATTAAAATTTTCTATAAATTGAATATAATTATTAGAAAGCTCTAAAATGTTTTTGTTATTCTGATTAATATTTTTTTCTTTTATTTGGGAAATATGTTTTGATAAATTTTCTTTACTACTTTGAATTAAAATTTGAATATCGGAATTAAATGTTTTTAGAAAAATTTTATAAGAATTTAAAATTGCTTCTTTTTCTAAATCTGATTTTAAATTAAAATTTATTGGAATTATTTTTATTATTTTAATATATGAATTATTTTTTAATTTTATAATTCCATTATTAAGAAATTTATCAAAAGGTACCCATTTTTGTACAGAATTTATTTTTTCCATTTTTTTCACCCTTTGATTTTTTTAAGATAAAAATTTATTGTATTTATATTATATTCATATAATAATTTTGTCAAGATTTTTTTATCGTTATTATTCGACATTATTTTTATTTTTTTGCATAAATATATTTTTTTTGTACATAATAATATCATAAGATTTATATTAGTTGAACTAAGAGTATTAAAGGTTTTTTATTTAAAAGATTTTTAATATTCGAGCGAAAGATTAATTATAGCTTTATATTAGGTTATAATTAGTTTGAGCCGAAGGTTATAATATCTATATGCAAGCTATATCTTTTTCTATTTTAATATATGGTTAAATTATAAATATTATAGCTGGGTTAAGACTACATTAATATTACGTAAGGTTTATTATTAGTCCTGCAATATGGATGAATATAGTTTTTACTAGTGTTCTTGTAGTTGAGTGACTGATTAATATATGTGGTTTATTGCTTATTTATATAGTAATATATATTAGGTGAAAAAATTATATATATTAGTCTTAACTGAAGATTAATATAGGTTTTATCGATTAATAGCTCGGATGTTAATTCCGAGCTATTAAATATGTATAATTATTCATAGGGCACAGTCGTTCCCTACAATATTTATCTGCTATATGTCTAAATTCTTTACAAATTTTGCATTTTCAATTATGAAATCTCTACGTGGTCCAACTTCATCCCCCATTAGCATATTAAATGTTTTATCTGCTTCTATTGCATCATCTAATTTAACTTTTATTAGTATTCTAGTTTCTGGATTCATTGTTGTTTCCCATAATTGTTCTGGGTTCATTTCTCCAAGACCTTTATATCTTTGTAATCCTAATTGGTCTCTTTGAATTCCCTTTTCTTCAAGTTCTTTATATGCGTTTGTTAAATCATCATCAGTGTAGCAATAAATATCTTTCATTCCTTTTTTTGACAATTTGTATAATGGTGGTTGAGCTAAATAAACATTTCCATTTTCAATAAGCGGTCTCATATATCTAAAGAAGAAGGTTAATAATAATGTTCTAATATGTGCACCATCAACATCGGCATCGGCCATTATAATTACTTTTCCATATCTAATTTTTGTAATGTCAAAATCTGCACCAATACCGGCGCCTACAGCTACTATTACTGGATTTAATTTATCGTTTCCATATATTTTATCAGCTCTTGATTTTTCTACATTTAGCATTTTTCCCCAAAGAGGTAATATTGCTTGGAATTTTCTGTCTCTTCCTTGTTTTGCACTTCCTCCTGCTGAATCTCCCTCAACAATGAATACCTCGCATTCATCTGCATTTTTACTACTGCAATCTGCTAATTTTCCTGGAAGAGTAGATGTTTCTAATGAGCTTTTCTTTCTTACTAATTCTCTTGCTTTTCTTGCAGCTTCCCTAGCACGTGACGCACTTATACATTTTTCTAATATTGCTTTTGCAACTGCAGGATTTTCTTCTAAGAATGCCGATAAAGCTTCATTCATCATACTTACAACAATACCTGTAACTTCGCTATTTCCTAGTTTTGTTTTTGTTTGTCCTTCAAATTGAGGTTCTTTTACTTTAACTGAAATTACTGCTGTAATTCCTTCTCTTATATCTTCTCCTTGTAGGTTAGCATCTTTTTCTTTTAATATATTATGGCTTCTTGCGTAGTCATTAAATATTTTTGTTAATGCTCTTTTAAATCCTTCTAAATGAGTTCCTCCCTCTACTGTGTTTATATTGTTAACAAAAGTATATATGTTTTCTGAATAAGCTGATGTATATTGTATTGCAATTTCTACAGGAACTTCTCCATTTTTTTCTATATATATTGGAGTTGTATGTAATTTTTCTTTTCCATTATTTAAATATTCAACAAAAGAAACTAGACCACCTTCAAAACAAAATTCTGCTTTTTTAACTTGTTCTCCTCTTGTATCTTGAACATTTATACGAAGTCCTTTTGTCAAAAATGCCATTTCTCTAAATCTATTTTCTAATACTTCATATTCATATTCTAATGTTTCAAATATACTACCATCTGCAAAAAATCTTACTTTTGTTCCAGTCTTATCTGATGTACCAATTTTTGTTAAAGGCATTACTGTTTTTCCCTTTTCAAACTTCATTTGGTATATTCCACCATCTCTTTGAATTGTAACCTCTGTCCATTCAGATAGTGCATTTACTACAGAAGAACCAACTCCGTGTAATCCACCTGAAACTTTATATCCGCTATCTCCACCAAATTTTCCTCCTGCGTGTAGTACTGTATAAACAGTTTCTGCTGCAGATAAGCCTGTTTTAGGATGTATATCTACTGGAATTCCTCTTCCATTGTCTTCAACACAAATTATATTTCCTGGTTCAATTGTGATATTTATATTTGTACAATATCCAGCTAAAGCTTCATCTACTGCATTATCAACAATTTCGTATACTAGATGATGTAACCCTCTTACAGATACACTTCCAATGTACATACCTGGTCTTTTTCTTACTGCTTCAAGTCCTTCTAATACTTGAATTTGATCTGCTCCATACTTATGTTCAAACTTTTCCATGCTTCTTCCTCCTAATTATAATTATTATTTATTAATATTTTCTAGGGTAGTCCTTTGGGGACGGGTCGTCGGGGACGCCGACCCCTACAAATAATTCTTCACTATTCACTATTAATTATTCATTCGGAACCCACTTCGTAGCTAATCTACCGCCGGTGCCCCTACAGACGATTATTCATTCTCCATTGGGCGCACTCTTTCTTTTTCTTAGTGTTGCTGAGGATATATTTGTTATATATCCTTTTTTATTTTTATCTTTTATTAATATAATTGTCTTTTGAATTCCATCTGAAATATCTATTAAACTATTCTTTATGTCTTCAAAAAATTTATTATATTCTTTATTTTTTTTAATTGTTTCTATATTGAAT
>CATKWX010000035.1 GCA_949840345.1 uncultured Eubacteriales bacterium | reverse complement strand
TTAGATGGAGTAATTAAAATAAATACAATATTAATTCCAGTATTAATATTTTTTATAATTTTTATAGGAATTAAATTTAATAATCAAATTGATACAAATATACAATTAAATATTAAAAATAATATTACTAAAAATTGGTTGTTAAGTAGCTTAATTTATACAAGTTATAATAGTGTTGTATTAATACCTATATTAGTTTCGTTAAAAAAAGAGATAAAAAATAAACATCAAATTAAAATGATTTCTTGTCTTTCAGGAATTATTGTTGGGGCATTAGCTATTATAATATATCGCTTACTTTTTATTGCGGGAAGTCAGATAAATAATGTAGAAATGCCTTTAGTTTTTGTTGCAGGAAAACTTGGAAAAATATACAAATACATATACGGACTTGTAATTCTGTCTGCAATTTTTACTTCTGCAATTTCTTCGGGATATGCTTTTTTAGAGAATACAACTAAAACGAGAAAACAGTATAAAGTTGTTTGTTTTATTTTATGCATTACTTCTATTTTTGTAAGTAAATTTGGCTTTTCAAGCTTAGTAAATACAATGTATCCTATATTTGGATATTTAGGATTATTGCAAATAATATATATTTTTTTCAAGAGATAAAATATATTAAAAAATCCTTGAAAAAATCGAGTTAAACTGATATAAATATATAAAGAATTAATTTTGTGCTTTGGAAAGGAATGTGATTGAAAAATGGATTTCGAAATGTTGAATAATTTGGTACCAGAAAATAATCCAGAGCCAAAAAAGCAACTAGATAAAAAGAAATTAAAGATAGTAATTATTGTTACATCAATCGTAATATTTATTACTGCAATGATAGTTTTATATATTACGAATGTAAAGGTTAGAGATTTTTTTGATAAATATATTTTTAGAAAAGAAGTATATGAAAACAACCTACCTAAAATAGATTTAACAGAAGATGATAATAATTATTCGTATGCTTTTGGAAAAAATATAGTGGTATTGAATAAGCATACTTTAAATATATATAATTCTTCAGGTAAAAAGGAAAATAGTTTGAACGTAGAAATAGCAAATCCAATTTTTATATCAGTAGATAAGTTTTTGGTAATTGCAGAGACTAACGGACAAAAATTATACGTAATATCTGATAATAATATTTTATGGCAAGAAAGTGTTACAGGAGACATTATAAATATAACAGTGAATAAAAATGGATATGTGTCAGTAGTTGTAAACAATACAGGATATAAAACAGAGGTTATTACATATGATTCAAATGGAAAGTTCTTATTTAAGAAGGCACTAGCTGTAAATTATGCAGTAGATGTGTCAATTTCTGAAGATAACAAATATTTAGCGATAGCTGAAGCAAATTTTTCAGGTACGTTAATTCAATCCAGCATAGAAATAATTTCTATTGAAAAGGCTATTGCTAATGAAAATGATAGTTATACTTACAAAGCAGAGGCAAATAAATTAATTGTAAATGTAGAATACCAAGAAAAAAATAGATTATTATGTATGTATGATGATTCTATACATATTATAGAGAACAATAACGATAAGGAATTAATTAAATACGATTATAAAAATACTTTATTTATGGATATTAATTTAAATTCTACAATTGCTCATATAGAAAAAATATCAACAGATTCATTAGTTTCAAATTCAGAAATAAAGTTTACTAATATAATAAATAATAGTACAAACTCATATGAAATAGGTGGAATACCAAAATCTGTTTGTTCATATAAAGATATAACAGCGATAAACTTAGGCGCTGAAGTAGTATTTGTAAAAACAAGTGGTTGGTTATCAAAAAGATATAAATCTAGCCAAGAGGTACAAAATATTATTTTGGCAAATGGAATAGCTGGAATTGTATATAAAAATAAAATAGAAATAGTAAAATTATAAGGAGGTGAATTTATGGGATTTGTAGTGGATTTAATTATACTTGCATTAGTTGCATTATCAATATTTATAGGATATAAAAGAGGATTAATAAAGTGTGCAATAAATGTGTTATCATTTTTTATAGCAATTTTAGTTGTTATTTTATTAACTACTCCTATATCTAATTTAATTATAAATAACACGAAAATAGATGATAATATAAAATCAACAATATTAGAAAAAATAGATTTTAATAATGTAAGTGCAGAGGATTTAAAATTAGATGAAAATAATAGTAATTCACCAGAGGTAGTTAGAGATTATATTAATGATTTAACTAAAGGAGCTACAGATAATGTTGCAGAAGTTCTTGCAGAAAATCTATCAATAATGATTGTAAACATTGGTGTTGCAATAGTATTATTTATTGGTACAAAATTTGCATTAATTTTTGTAAAAGCATTAGCAGATATACTAGGAAAGATTCCTTTAATAAAGCAATTTAATAAAGCTGGAGGAATAATTTATGGAGTTGCTAGTGGTATTGTAAGAGTATACTTAATACTTGCAGTAATCTCAATAATTGTGCCAGTACTTGCAAATGGCTCAATAATTGATGCTATAAATAGCTCTATGATAGGAAAAATGATGTATAATAATAATATATTGTTAAAAATAATTTTATAGGGTTTGCATATGTAAAGAATAAACGGGCGATTAAAATCGCCCCTACAACGTTTGCAATATATTTTTTGTAGGGGCGACCATTGGTTGTCCGAAATGTCTGTTATATCAACAAAAAATGTGATAAAATATAGGGCACGTTACAACGTGCCCCTACATTAAAAATCAGAATATTACAAAGGTAAGAAGAACTAAAAGTATTCCTGCTATAATTATTAAATAATTATTCATTTGTTCTTTTGTACCAACATTGTTTGCAGCTAAAAGATTTTCTGTGTATGAAATACCATCATAAGTGTATGTTACTGTTCCCATAGTATCTCCTTTAGTTATAGGAGCTTGAAGTTTATCTTCATACAAATTGATTTCATAAGGTATGTCTGTTTTTATGTTTTCATTTTCAACTAAAGTCGTTATATTTTTTTCTAATACTAAATTCAAATTTTTTCTTATAAAATCCCCATTAGATATTTTAACATTTGTTACAACATCGTTAGCTTTTTTTATAGGAGATAAAGAATAATTTTGGAATGCAATTTCGAATAGGTTTTTTATGTCTGAGTATCTCTGGCTATAATCATCAGTTTCATGTCCATTGGCTCCTAATATGACTGCAATATATTCTATATCGTCTTTTTTAGCAGAAGCGACTAAACAATTTTTAGCAAAATCTGTATAACCAGTTTTAATACCAGTTGTATATTCATAATAATATGGATTTTCTGCATTAGTTTTTATATTAGATTTATGCAAAAGTTTGTTAGTATTATAAATGGTTCTTTCTTGAGATTTATTTGTAGCAGGTACTGTATAGGAAATAGTAGGAACTATTTTTCTAAATGTATCATTTTTCATAGCATAATTTGCCATTAAACATAAGTCGTAAGCTGTTGAATAATGATTAACATTGTGAACTCCATTAGGGTTAACAAAATGTGTATTTAAACAACCAATTTCCTTTGCTTTTTCGTTCATCAAATTGGCAAAAGCATTAGTAGAGCCAGAAATATGCTCAGCTAAAACAATGGCAGCATCGTTTGCAGACATTAATAATAATAAATGTAATAAATCATTAATAGAGATTTCTTCCCCAGTGGTTAATGATGCAGTAATATAGTCTGCTGGTAGTTTTGGCAAATTTCTACTAACAGTTATGGTAGTGTTTAAATCACAATTTTCTAATACTAAGATAGCTGTCATAATTTTTGTAGTACTTGCTGGGTACATTTTTTCATAAGCATTTTTTTCATATAATATTTTTCCAGTATTAGTATTAAATAATATAACAGATGGTGACTCTGCATTAAACTCAGCACCATAAGAATAATTACTAAATAAAATACTAATACAAAAAAATATAATAAATACTATTTTTTTTAATTTCATTTTTTGCTCCTTTTATTACATAGGAAAAATCGCCTTTTTCGTTGATATAATGCGGGCGGGCACAAGACTCGCCCCTACACAAAACATATTGCAAACATTGTAGGGGTCGATGCCCACATCGATCCGTTTATTCTTGTATTAACTCGTATAGTATATCTCAATCTGTGCTAATTTTCAACAATTTTTTCAAAATCAATTTAGAAAGGAATGTGATTATTTATGGTAAATAAAATTAAAGATAAAAAGTTAATAATAATTGTATCGATAATATTTATAATAATATTATTTGTGTTTTTTAATAATAACAAAAATGACAATACAGAGATAATAGAAAATATAGAGACAACTTCGAATGACAATTCTATAGAAAACAACGAGGAAACAAAACGAATTATAGTGCATATTACAGGTTGTATAAAAAAACAGGGTGTTGTTGAAGTTAATGAAGGCGCAAGAATAATAGATGTAATTGAAGCTTCAGGAGGAGTTACAGAGGAAGCTGATATTTCAAAAGTGAATTTAGCTTATATTGTTAAAGATGCGCAAAAAATATACATACCAAGCATATACGATAAAGAAGATACGGAGTATATTACAGTAAATAATGGAGAAAATGTAATAGTAGATGATAAATATGGAGGAAAGAGTAATATGATTAATATAAACACAGCTACACAAACAGAGCTAGAAAGTTTATCTGGAATTGGGCCGTCAACTGCGCTAAAGATAATTAATTATAGAGAAGAACATGGAAAATTTAAATCTATAGAAGAAATTAAAGAAGTTCCGGGAATAGGAGACGCGAAATTTAATAGTATAAAAGATATGATAGAGGTATAGTGCCTTATATAGTCGACTTAAGTTGACATAAAAATAAAATCAAGATATAATATATACATTAAACTTAAAAAGGAGGCAGTATATGCTTGATGAAATGCAACGGATTCAGCAATACAAAAGCTTAAATCCAAATGAGCTGACCACACAACAATTTATAGAATTAGAGCGGGAAATTAAGCACCATAAGCCTGGAATAATATCAGACGAACGGTTTGATTTTAAACTTTGGTGTATGGGTTATCCTTCAAGACAAGAGAGCTTTGCTACATTTATGGCAAAAAAGCTATCTCAAAGAGAAGGCGTGAAAATTTTAGAGGTTGGTGGCGGAAGAACCGGAAGACTTTCAAGATTTCTTAACGAAAAAGGATTTAAAATGACCTGTATTGACCCAAAGCTAGAGTTAATAAGTGGCAACAACATAGAATGTATTAAAGGAAAATTCAATTACAAAGAATTTGACTTATCAGTATATGACTATGTTATAGCACAAGAGCCTTGTGATGCTACGGAGCACGTGGTAAGAGCGTGCGTAAATCAAAATGTGCCATTTTATATGACATTATGCGGAGTACCACACAGATTAATTTCTGGAAAAATTCCTAAAGATGTTAACGAATGGTATGATTATTTGTTAAGTATAGCTAACGAAAAGGTTAAATTGCGGTACATTCAGTTAGACCCTATTTCAAAGACTCCTATTCTTAAAAGCAATAAATTTTAAGAGCACAAACAGCAGTCATTCAAGACTGCTGTTTATGCGTATATGTTATTTATTAGCAATGTTAATATTTTCAAATCTTTTATTTGCGATGTTCCAATTAACTATATTCCAAAAAGCATTTATATAATCTGCACGATTTGCTTTGTATTGCAAGAAATATGAATGTTCCCACATATCTAAAACAAGTATCGGTGTGCATCCCCAAAGTGTTAAGTTTTGATGTTTTTCACATTGTAAGATTTCTAGTTTATTAAAATTATGTACCCAAACCAATAATCCCCAACCAGACGCTTCAACAGCCTTGCTTGCCTCGGTAAATTGCTTTTTAAAAGTATCGTAACTTCCAAAGTCTAAGTTTATTCTATTCATTAGTTCAATACTTGGGCTTGTTGGTATTGCAGGACCCATATTTTCGAAAAATAATTGGTGCAATATAGCTCCAGAACCATAGAAACTTAAATCTTTTTCTAAACATTTAATGTTTGCAAAATTTCCAGTATTTCTTGCATTTTGCAGTTTTTCCATAACTTTATTAGTATTATCTACATATCCAGTGTATAGTGTGTTATAATGTATCGATAAGGTTTCAGCACTATAATATGGCTCTAGTGCGTTTATAGGATAGGGCAGTTCTATTTTTTTAATCATATAACCTCCATAATATTAAATAAATATATTATAAATTTATTTAATATTGTATTTTTTATGCATATTTTTATGATTTTTTCATAATATATTTATATGACGATATACATTTTTAGGAAATTTTCTTAAAAAGTATTGACATAACTACTATAAAAAAGTATAATAATACTTGCACATCGCGGGGTGGAGCAGTTGGCAGCTCGTTGGGCTCATAACCCAAAGGTCGGTAGTTCGAGTCTACCCCCCGCAACCACATTTAAACCAAGTCTTTCGTGACTTGGTTATTTTTATATGGAGGAACTAATGTATAAATCAATTATATTAGTGGAGGGATAAGTTTATGGATCCTTTTGAAGAAGTAATGAAATATAAAATTGGAGATGTATATTTTACTCCAAAATTAAAAGATAATAGAAATTGGACATTTTGGCAATTCACAGATAAAGTTAGATTAAACGGTTATGATGGGAAAGAAAAGAGAATAGATGTAAATGTATTTAATGGAACGGCAGAAGATTTTGATAAATTATTGTTAAAA
>CATKWX010000034.1 GCA_949840345.1 uncultured Eubacteriales bacterium | reverse complement strand
AGTGGCTTGGGCAAGAGGACAAAATGAAACAGTAGAAAGTATATTTGGTTATACTGTATCAGCAAGTAAAGGAAAGCCAACAAATAGTGAATTTATCGCAATGATAGCTGATAAATTAAGACTAGAACTAAAGAGTGCGTAAGTTGTATAAATGAATAAGTACATAAACTTGCAAAGAACAAAAATTCATATTTTTATGCCGATAAATGCATTTTTATAGCAATAAATATGAAATACAAAAACCAATAAACACCTTTTATTTATTGATTGAAAAATTAATAAATAGGAGGTATTTTTTTATGACAAAGTTTGATTATGAAATTGAAGATTTTATGTGTTATTGCCAGTCAAAAGGATTGTCTAAAAAGAGTATGAGGAGCTACGAACAAACATTGAAGCTATTTGCAAAATATTTAGAAGAAGAAAAGGGAGTTTGTAGTTCAAAAGAAGTAACGAAAGAAGCGGTAAGAGATTATATTGTTTACTTAAGAGAAAGAGGGAAATATACTATTATTTCAAATGAGAATAGTCGAGAATGGAACAAACCATATAACAGAACAGATTATTCGAAACCAATAAAAAACGTTACTATAAACAATTACATAAGGAATTTAAAAGTATATTTTAATTTTATGCAAGATAACTATATTATAAACGCTAATCCTTTTGATAAAGTTAAGTTTTTAAAATCTCAAAGAGAGAAAAAAGCATTTATAACAGATGAGAAATTTCACAAATTGCTAAAATGTTTAGATACCACAAAATATGCAGAATATAGAGATTATGTTATAATTCAACTAATATTTGATACAGGAATGAGAATAGGGGAAACGCTTTTAATAGATATAACTACAGATTTAGACTTAGAAAACAGAGCTATTTATTTAAGAGCTGAGGTGACAAAAGCAAATATAGCAAGAGCTGTATTCTTTTCCGTAAAGATGTGTGAAGTGTTAAAAAGATGGATTAAATTTAAAGATAGATACATAGAATCAAATTTATTATTTCCAGTTCAATTAAGAGATAAACCGCTTCTTGTAAATAATTTTGAAAAGAACTATAAGAAATATTGTGATAGAGTTGGAATAGAGGAATGTAGTCCACATGGAATAAGAAACAACTTTGCAAAAAGATTTCTAATGAGTGGAGGGGATATATACACTTTATCAAAAATTTTAGGACATAGTTCAGTAAAAGTAACAGAAAAAAGCTATTTAGATTTTGAAGATGAGGATATAAGAAAAAAATATCAAAGATATTCGCCTTTAGCAAATTTAAGAAGAGAATAGGAGACAGTAAGTATATAAAAGATACCGTTACATATCATTAGAAAATAATGAAAAGTAGCGGTATTTTTGAATATAACGGATATATGATTGTAGTGTAGGTGGACTTAGTCGACCCAAATAACAAATTTAATAAAATTTCTGTAACATTAATTTACAAGCTCGAGGTAGGTGTTTGATGCAAAAAAATAACAGATATACAGAAATCGTTGTATATCCGTTATATGTAAGACTTTATAGATTTATACCTTATTTGTAAAACATTATAACTTTGCTAAAAATGTAGTATGATTTTTAAAATGATTTTGTTTGTATATTTTAGTAAATAGTGTTAGTAAGTGCTTATACATATTATATTGTGGTATGTTTTCTATAAGTAACTTAGATAATTGTTTAAAATATATAATTATCTTAAATAACTTGCATATTTTTGGAATTCCGAACTATCATTACTTACAGTATGTACTTCTCTATGACCATCTTTATAAATAACTGTAAATGTAGTTTCAGATTTATTCTTTCCGCTTATTGCTCCACCAATTAATCCTACAGGTCCTAACAATGCACTTCCAACGGCACCTCTTACTACAGCACTTCCAACAGATTTTTTTGTATCTCCACTAACTAAAATAGTATAATCTATTTCTGTTTTTAATGCTTCTTTTTTTTGAATTTCATTATATGCTTTTTGTTCTTCGGGAGATAAACTATTATATATTTCAGCCCTTCTCTTATCTTCAGTAGAGATACTATCTGTTAAATAAACATATATTATACTTGAGACAATAAGCAATATAAATCCACCCAAAAAACTGCCATTAAACATTAGTACAAAAGATATAATAAATACTATTAAATATAAAAGACTTCCCATTTTTACCTCCTAGATAATATTGATTCTTTCTTCTAAAATTTGTTTATCTTTTTTGTACTTAGTATGTAACTGATGAAGTATATAAATTATAAAAGTTTGTTGAATAATCATCTTTTTTACTATACTTAATGCTAAATGTTCCATTTGAATATAATAATTTTGTATTTGAGTCTAAATCATATGTAGAAGGTATAGAAGTTATATTATATATTTTTATATCTCTTGATACTATTTTTGCATTACAATAGCGTTGTAAACTTGAAAAGTTATCAAATGCATAAAAATATACAGTTCCACTTAAAGTGACAGTTCCATCATCATTTAACATTAAACTAGTATCAATATATTCACGAGAATTAGGTGTATCTAAATACCAATTTTCCCATCTTCCATCATATTTCCAAACATTTCTAGATTCACAATAACTTTTTGTGGCATATTTTTTTCCAGTGGATTCTATTAATTGTGCGAATTTATTTAATTGATTTTTTCTATCTAGAACTTTTATTCCGTTATATTCAAATTCATCTGATAGTTGATTATATATTTCTTTTGCTTCTTTAGCATTACCATCTTTTAAATAATTTTCTGCTTGTTCAATATATGAATTATTAATAAGAGTGTTCGCATCTTCGAATTCTTTTGCTTGTTCTAATTGAATTATAGCACTAGTATAGTCTCTCTGCTCTAAAAAACATTTTCCATATTCATAATGGATTTGTTTCATTGCATTATTTAAATTTTCATAATCTTTATTTTGTACCTTTGATATTTCTTCAAGTGCATTTTTGTAATCTTTTTCATTTAAGTATTCAAATGCTAGATTATAATGTATTTTATCTTCTAAATCTAATATATCTTCTTTGTTTATTACATCTTTTAATAATTCCAAAGCATCATTATATTTAGTCTCATTAATATATTTCTTTACTAATTCATACTTACAATTATTGATTAAGTTTTGAATATTTTCATCTAGTGGTTCAATTTTTTGCAAATTAGTTAAAGATTTATCATATTCACCTTGTTCAAATAATGCCATAGCATTAGAGTATTGCACTTTGTATTTAATAAGTTTGTATTCATCATAATTATCACCTAGATATTCTTTTATCAATTCAAGTTTTGAATTATATTCTGCAACTTTTTTATATTGCTTTGTATCATAATTACTGTTTATATTAGAAATATATTTCCTAGGAAGTATATTTTTTATTACAATAAAAATTGATATAATTAATAATATAATAACTACAATAGATATTGATATTATTTTAATTATTTTTTTACTATTTTTCTTTTCCATATTATCCTCCAATAAATCATTAGTTTTATAATTAGTTTGCACTAAGAGCAATTAAACAAGTTGCTAAAGCTATTAAAATTCCACAAATAGGTAAAAAAGATGCTATTAAACAACCGCTTAGCAAATTTAGGTTTACTTGATATATTAACTGCAAATATTATTATTCCTATTATAGGAAATAAAAAGCATATGATTTCTGTTCCTAATGAAGCTGTTTCAGTATTGTTAGTATTTTTTGCACCACAATTAGGACAAGTAGAAGCTTTACTTGATATTTCTTTCCCGCATTCTTTGCAATTTATTAAAGCCATTAAATTCACCTCCTAAACTGAATAAAAGTCGTATTTTGTGATAAATTACTATAAATTAGTAAATAATATATCTTATTATACCGTTTCGAACGTATAATGTCAAACCGTTATATTTGAATTATACTAAAAACAAAAACGAGGTATAGAATGAGTAAATTTGATTTAGATAGCATAGGGAATAATTTAATAAAAGTAGATGGAAAAATTGTTTTTAAGTTACAAGAAATGTTAGATAAAAATAATATAACTAAATATAAGTTATCAAGAATTACAAATATACGTTATGATACAATATGCAACTATTGCAAAAGCAATGTAACTTTAATTAATGTGGAATATTTGAAAATTTTTTGTAATATTTTAAATTGCAATATAGAAGATATTATGGAATATAAAAAATAAAGGCTAAACTAGATTTATTAGTTTGAGCCTTTTATAGTATAAAAAATTGCTAGGGGAGACCCTTATGCAGTAAGGAAATAAGTCCCCCCATATATTAGTAAGTGATGATAGTTATAACAATTTTTTCAATTTTATATAAATACATACTAGTTAATTAATAAAATAAAATTATTATTATTTATTTTTCCTTTCACTTCCATCACTTTTTTTAATTGGTAAAGTATAAATTTTTCCTGTATTACCTGACTTTACATTAATTAAATCAGGAAATTTTATTTTTAGTTTTGCAATAGCTTTACCGATTATAGGTGAAGAATATTTATTATTTAAAAGTGTTTCATTTATTTCAACAGAATTCCATAATTCACGAGTATTACCGGAAAAATCCATATTCAAAGTTAGTTCTTCCTCACAAGGAGAGAGCTCATTAAATTCATAATTTCTTTTGTTTAATAATGCCGTTTCTTTGCTATCTAATCTAAATTTTTGAAAATTATCTTTTGTTTCAGCATATGCTTGTAACCAAAGTTGCCTTATCCATAATTCTCCTAATTCTTCAAGCTTATTATTGTTAATATTTTTTACCTTAATTACCCAGTATCTACGATTACCGAGTATCATCAGTTAAAAATTCAATCGGATTTACAGTCGCACAGAAACTTGTGCGCCTAGGCTTTTTGATACTCTTTCTTCCATAAGGAACACGAATATCATCTGTTGTATTAGACAAAAACGCTTTTATGTCTGATTGTTTCTTTTTTGTAGTAGAATCGGCTTCTCCAAGTTCAACAATCCAACCTTTTGATGCTAATATTTTTGAATCTTTATCTTTCATGTTAATGCTAGCTCCTTCTGTAAACCAGTCTGTGTTTAAAGAAATATTTCTACAAAATCTAGTTTTTCCAGAATCTTGTAAACCTTGAAGTGTTAGGACACCTGCTATTCCATAAGGCTTTCCGACGTAACCATTAAAGGCAATAGATACTGTTTGCCAAAACCATTTTCTAATTAAGATTTTTTCAAATTCATCTGTTATATTCATAATTTCAAACAATGTATTAAATCTATCCTTTTTATCCCATTCATTATTTTTAAACATATCAATGATAGGATTATATCTATGTGAATCAAAAATTAATATTAATAAATCTTCGATATCTTTTTTATTTCCTTTAATTTTATACTTGTTAAGGAATTCTTTTAAGAATATAGGCAAAATAGTTTCTGAATTTTCTTTAGAATATTCTTTTGGTAAACCTTCTACGTCTATGTCTTTTGTAATTTCGTTATATCCAACTTTTATATTTAAACTTGCTAAAATATTTTCTAACAATTCTTTTGATAGTACTTGTCCTGAAAGTTCGAACAAGTTATCATTTGATTTTAAATTTTCTAAAATTTCTAATGTCTTGTCTTTTCCATACTGATATATTACATCTGAAATATCAGCTTTTTCTTTTAAATCTAGTAATTCATCTTTTAGATTTAAAATTTTAATTCTATTGGTTATCTTGCTTAGAGTGTTATAAATATCTCTAGCATATTTTTGACCTGAATCGTCATTGTCAGGTATAATATATATGGTTTTATTTTTAAAATATTTAATATATTCTTTTTGATATTTAGTAAAACTTAAAGCTCCACCTACTGTTGTGGTCGCAGATAATCCGATATCGTTCAGATTATCTGCGTCCTTTTCACCTTCTACGAAATATATTTCTTCAGATTTTAAAATGTTAGGAAGGTTGTAGGGGACTCTTCTTACATTCTCCATATTATTATGCCATTTTCCGTTTTCCCATTTGGCTTGTTGAAATCTTTTTGGAAAAAATCTAATTACCTTATATAAAATTCTATTTTCTTCATCTGTATAAATGTATTCTTTATCAATTGTGTTCATATAATTGCTCCCTTCATTATTAAATAAATCTTTTTCTTTTAAACCTATTTTGCTAATAATATCTTTATTATCACAACCGGCAAAACAATGCATTAATATTTGATTGTTTTCTTCAGTTACTGATAAAGAAGCTATTTTATCAGTATGGCATGGACATTTAGCCATATATTTATTTTTGCCTATTGTTTTTACTCCATTAAATTTTGTTATAAATTCATTCAAGTGCATCTTTAAAACCTCCTATATTTGTGATGTTGTGTTTATTAAGTAACCATTGCTCAATGATATCTCTTTTGAAAAAATAGCGGTTACCAAGTTTAAATACTGGAATCTCATTATTATATATTAATTGTCTAATTTTACTATTACTTATATGAATCCAGTTGCTTAATTCTTTTATATTTAGAATTTCTCTATGATTATCTTGCATTTTATTATTCCTCCTTTAATTCATCAATAATGCTAAAAATTTTTCTTTTTTCTTCTGTAGAAAGTTCTTTCCTAAGCTTACTATTTAAAGTAGCATAATGGATATGGAGCTTTTCTGCAATCTTGTACATCTTAATATTGTTTTGAAAAGCCCATAACCTAATATCTGCATTTGTAGTATTCATTTTCTAAGCACCTCCTTTTGATTATAATTCGCCTATTTTTTCGCCTATTAATGAATAGCAACAAAGCTATTACTATTATAATTATACAATGTAATAATTAATCTTATCTATAACGGATATAGCAAAAAGTTTAATTATTATAATAATTATATAAAATAACAACTAACTTTATCTACTACGGGAAAATAAAAAAATTAATTATTATAATTATCATAATACATTTAAAGATAAAATCTCTACTCCGAGTATGGAAAATTTTTTATTATTACTATAATTATTGTAATATATTTAACAATAAATTTATAACCACATGCGTTTATGTTTAAAAAATTAAAAACTAATAAAAATACAATAACGACAATATTCGACAAAAAATACCTCTTCCAAAATCTGACAAAATGTGATAATATATATAAAGCAATTTATTGAGTTATTATATAAGAATATTTTAGGAGTAGATGCTATGTATAAATTTTTATATACTGAACAAACAAATGAAAAAGCATCTGAATTTGAAACAAAATCTTTATTATATTTAATGTCTATGAGAAAAGATAGTGAAGAAATAGATTATTTTCTTGTAGATTGTTTTAATGATGTTACAGGCATGAATGCAAATTATAATAAATTATGGGATATGCAATCTAAAGGAATAAAGACTTTAACTCCTAAAAAAATAGGAGAGTCATTGATTACATTATTCGAAAATTTTTTATCAGACATAAATTTTTCTTTTTACTTACTATTTTTTCCAAAGGTAAATGATAGATATATATTAGATAGTAAAATTCAAGTGTTTAAAATAGAAAATTTTAAACAGGAATATATACAGAAGATAGTTGAAGGCTTACAACAAGAGTATATAAATAGACATGAATTAATAACACAGCATGTTATGGAACAAATACAACTATTTATAGAAATTGTAAATTTTGTTATAGCGGATGAAGATAAATGTAAGTATATAAAGAACCTAATAAAGTTCAAGAAAGAAATCAATAAGGATGATGAATTTTTTAATAGTATTTTTAATGAGATTAGAGATAAACAAAGTGTTTTAAAAAATATGTCTATACATAAAAAGGAAATTACAGAAATTAAAGAAGTATTAAATTTTAACAAACATATAAAGAGAAATGAAATAGAAATGCTATTAATTAATAGAATAATTGGTAATGACATATTTAGGGCTAATAATATACCAATTAGTTTTTATAACGAGTTAAAAAAGTTAAATGTAGATGAAGATTCAGTGAGAGATATAATACAACAGTGCAATAGTAATATAAGTTTAATGATGTTTAATAATAATAATAAGAAAAACTTTTGGAAGTTTTTTGAAATTATATATTACTTAATTAGAAAATATCCCAATTATACTCTTGGTGAAATATATAGAAAAATACCAATAGAGAAAATAAATAAAATAAAATCATTAGATGAAATAAGTATTAAATTTTTCATTGCATTATTGAAAGAGGGGTTTATTAATGAAAATAGTTAGAGTAGGCTTTGGAAATAAACAAGAGGCTTTTATTGAATCAAATTTAAAAGATGGAGTAAATGTTATATATAGTGATGATAACAATAAAGGAAAAACACTTTTAATGCAAACAATTTTATTTGCAATGGGAAATGAAGCAATCTTTCCAAGTGGATTTCCTGTAAATAAGTATTATTTTTATACAGAAGCTTATATTAATGATAAAAATATTAAATTTTTACGAAAAAATAATTCAATTGTGACAATTATCGATAATAAACTTAATGTTTGCAATAGTATATCTGAATTTAAAAGATTTACCAATGAGAATTTATTTAAATTGCCGAAAATATTGAAAGATGATAAAGAAATTATAGTAGATTTAATGTTATATTATCAAATGTTCTTCATTGGTCAAGACAAGAGAAATTCTTCAAATATATTTAATAATGGGCAATACAATAAAAAAGATTTTTTAAATATGCTATATAGTGAAAATGGTTATCCATTAATAGATATAAATAAATATGAGAAAGAGATAGATGACAAGATAAGAGATAAAAAAATAGAGATAAAAACATTAAAGAAAACAATGAAATTTCTTAAGGAAAATCCGAAAATTGCAGATTTTACTAATACAGGAGTAAATAAGGAAAATTTTCAAATCTTAAAAAGCGAATTAAAGGATATTTTAGAGAATATATTAGAATATAAAAAAAAGAGAAATAGAGCATATGCTAGAAAATTACAATTAGAAACACTATTAGCAGAGTTACGAGCGATTACTATTAATGTAAAAAAAGGAAGTGTAACTTGTTTAGATTGTGGCAGTAAAAATATATCATATTCAAATGGAGACATTTCTTTTGATGTATCAAATTCTTTTGTTAGAAATGAGATTATGGAATCAATAGAAAAGCAAATGAATACTGAAAACTTTTTAGTAGAAGAATATGAAGGAAATATAGAGATATGGCAAAATAAGCTAAATGAAAAGCAAAAAACTATTAATGTAGATTTAAAAAACATTTTAATATATTCAGAAGAAATACTTTCAAGCAAAGAATGTGGAGATAAAATTTCTGAATTAATGCATGAAATTGATGATTTAGAGAAAAGTAAAGGGGAGATTAGTGAACAAAATAGAGAAGCGATTAAAATGAATAAGATTATGATGGAAAAAATATTAGAAATGATGAATTATAGATTAAAAGAATTAGACCCACATAGTAGTATTGTATTTGATGATTTATTTACAAAAAGTAATGTAACATATTCGGGTAGTGAGGAACAGGTATTTTATTATTGTAAAATACTTGCTATAAATGATTATTTCAACCATAGTTTTCCATTAATCGTTGATTCCTTTAGAGATGGAGAGGTATCTACAGGAAAAGAAAGAATTATGTTGGAAAATTATATTAAAACAAATAAACAAGTAATATTAACTTCAACATTAAAATCAGAAGAGTATCATGGATTAAAATATGAAGAAATACAAGGTATTAATGCGATAGACTATAGTATTCATGAGGATAATAAAATATTAAAAGAAAGTTATGGAAAAGAATTTTGTAAAATATTAGAGATGTTTAATA
>CATKWX010000033.1 GCA_949840345.1 uncultured Eubacteriales bacterium | reverse complement strand
AAAGAATATTAATTTTGACAATAAAATAAAAGAGAAGGATAATGTAATTAGTGGAATGGAAGAAGATAAAAATAGAGGAGAATCTGAAAATAATCCTACATTTTTTGCAAAGGTTATAGAAAGTGATTCTAATTATATTATAGTAGAGCCTTTTGAAAACGAAGAAATAAGAAAAAGTTCAGATAAGATTTACATTTCATTAGGTGAAAATAATGATTGCTTATATGTAGTTGGAACTAATATTAAAGTAACATATACAGGTTTTATAAGAGAAACATATCCTGCACAAATTGATGTAATAAACATAGAATTAAAATCAACAGATAGCTTTGAAATTATATTTCACGATAAATCGCCACAAACTAATATAAAATATATACCTATAATACCTATAATAACAAAAGGAGAAATAAGTAAATATGATTATAGTGTATATTCATCATATGGGATAGTAAATATCGTTATAGACGGTAAAACAATGAGCCTAAGAGACGCTTTACTTAATAATAAAATTACAATGGAGGAAATTATAGCAAAAGCTAATAGAGATTTTGGAGATAATGCTATAATGTTAAAAGATGGTGGAACAATTGAATACCATTATAGCACATATACATTAATTAAACGTCACACAATAGATGGAGATAGAGACATATACTTTATGCCACCAAAATAATTTATTGTAGGGAACGACGCCCTCGTCGTTCCACACTCCAAAGAAATACCCAAACATAGTAATTATCCCCCGGCTGAGCCGGGGGCTTTTTACTTGTAACGCCTAAAAGGCTATGTTACAAGCAGAGCCTCAAGGCTCATAGCTGTTCCGACGCATGCGTCTCTTATGACCCGTTAAACGGGTCTTTATATTCTTTTATTGATATTTGATCATACATCATATCTTCTTTTAATTGATTTCTTACATATTCTGCTATTCTTTTTGCATTTTTACCTACCGTGTCTACATAGTAGCCACGGCACCAAAAACTTCGCTGGCCAAATTTGTATTTCAAATTTGACCACCTCTGGAAAATTATGAGGCTGCTTTTGCCCTTTAATATTCCCATAAATTTTGAAACTGATAATTTTGGTGGTATTGATACAAACATATGCACATGCTCTGGGCAAACTTCAGCCTCTATAATTTTCACCTCATTCCAATCACAAAGGTCTCTCAATATTTTTCCTATTTCCATCCTTTTCTGTCCATAAAAAATTTTTCTTCTATATTTAGGCGTGAATACAATATGATATTTACAATTCCACTTTGTATGTGATAAACTTGATATATCATCATATGTAGTATTTTCAGTTTTATTTTTCTTATTGAATATACTATTCATGATACGCAACTCCCTTCATTTTATTTATCAATTATGCGTCGAAACATATTGATATTATATCATGAAGGGAGTTGCTTTGTCACAAAGCTTAAGCCTACGTCCCTACCGGCTCAGCCGGAAGCTTATAAACAGAAAAAGGAAGCCTAGTTAAAGGCTTCCTTTTCTTCTGAAAGTTATTTGCTAAAAAAGTGTTTTGTTTATTCGTTTCCGAGGTTTGCAAGGGTTTCCTTCATAACCTGCTTGTGCAACTCAACACCGGGCTGGTCAAAAGGATTAACACCCAAAACGATAGCACAGATAGCCGCTGAAATGAACATACTCTGCATAAAGTAGCCAAGTGCACGTGAGTCGTGCGCGTCAAAGCGGATAATACCGCAAGGGTTACCACCCTTAGTATGAGCAACATAAGCTCCGTGCATTGCAGCTTCTCCTGCTTCTGCAAGTGTTCTTCCGTAGAACTTATCAAGACCATCCTTTAAGCCGGGAATTTGTTCGAGCACATAATCTCCCTCATTGGTTTCTGCAAAAGGAGAAATTATCTGCGTCTCGAAAATTAAGCCTCTTAAGCCCTCCTGAAGGAACTGACCAAGTGAATGTAAATCACGAGGAAATACTCCACTTGTGGGAAAAATTCCTTTTCCTTCTTTTCCTTCGGTTTCTCCGAAGAGTTGTTTCATCCATTCAACAAGATATGTAAGCCTTGCTGAATTTGTAGCCAAGTATTCAACAGCATGATTATGGCGAAGCCGCCATTCTGCATACTGGAACGCAAAAGCTTTGGCGTCAGAATAGCAATCGTAGGTAGCCTCTTGAGCACCAAGCAAAAGCTCTTCCATTTCACCAACACCATTAACAAGACCAAAAGGCATAAGACCTACAGGTGTAAGCCCTGAAAAACGACCGCCGATTCCATCGGGAATAACGAAACTTGTCCATCCGTTTTCGTTCGCCATATTTTTCAAAATGCCTTTTTCAGCATCGGTTATGGCATATACACGTTTATTTGCTTCTCCTTTGTTGCCGCTGAAGTCCTTCAAAAGGTTGGAATACAGTATGTTGAAAGCAGCCGCCGGTTCAAAAGTACCGCCACTTTTTGAGATGTATACTATTGCCCAATCTTTACAATTCTCAAGCTCAGAGAGTACATCTTCCAAATTGCTTGCGTCCATATCATATCCCAAAAAATAGCATTTAGGGCCACCATACAAAGAATTGTACAGTTCTCCACCTTTTATGTCGGTAAACATTTTTCCGGTAAGATATGACCCGCCGATTCCTACGAATACAATTGCTTCATATTTGCGGTAAATTTCCTCAATTGTTTTCTTAAGCATATTGTATTCGGCAGAATTCAAATACTTCTCCGGCCAATGGAGCCAGTCTGTCATTTCTGCGCCAGCGCAACTTTTGCCTTTTAATGCTTTCCAAGCTGTATTAACAGCCTCCCAGTTGTCGTTACCATTGTGTTCAGCGTGAGGCGGAAACTCACAAGTTACCTTCCGCATGTTTTCGTTGTTAGCCATAAAGCTACAACTCCTTTCAGTAAAAAATTCTGCTATAAGCAGTTGAGGGAATTATATCACATATTAACATAAAAGTCAATTTATGTTAATAATGTCAATTGTTGCAAAAAATTGATAAAAACATATACTTTTTTAGAGAATAATGATAATATATATGTGTAAAAAATATTGCTCAAAAGAAAAGGGGATAAGGTTAAATGGAAAATAGAAAAAGGGAAGTATTAATAATAGCAATTGTTCTAATAATACAAAGTATTGTTTTTGTAATATGTGGTATGAATAAATCTTATATACATATGGATGAGGCATATTCGTTGGGGCTTGCAAGTTATGATAAAACAGAAATACAAGATAACGAAGACTTCTATGATAATTGGCATAATAATGGATATTATGAAGATTATTTATCTGTAGAAGATGATGAAATAGGAAAGTATAGTCAAGTTTATGAAAATCAAAAAAATGATGTACATCCACCTTTATATTACTTATTATTAAGATTCTCAATGGGCTTTAGTAGAAATCATTTTTCTATGTGGACAGGTATAATTTTAAATATTGTAATATATATGGGTATAACAGTATTTATGTATTTAATAATACAAAAACTACTTGAAAATCAAACAAGAGTAAAAGAAAAAGCAATAATATTAAGCTTTATATCTGCAATAACAATGGCATCATTATCAAATGTAATATATATTAGAATGTACGCATTAGCTACATTAAACATATTAATAACAACGTTTTTACATATGAAATTACTAGAAGCTGAAAAGCTAGATATTAAACTATTAGTATTTATAGGAATATCAGCACTTGTAGGCTCTCTAACACATTACTATTATTTATTCTATTTAGCAATGATGTACATAATTTTTGCAATAATATATATTAAAAATAAAAAGATAAAGATGTTAATAGCATATACAATATCTATGGCTATTGCAGGAATTAGCTCATTATTAATATTCCCATATTCAATACAACATATGTTTTTCGGTTATAGAGGACAAGGAGTAATAAGCAATTTAACAGATATATCTAAATTTGCTAATAGCATAAGATTATATTTCTGTAAAATAGACGATTTCGCTTTTAATAATGTATTATTTGTTATTATTGCACTTATGGTAGTATTCTTTACTTATAGAAAATTATATACACAAAATGCAGGCGAGAAAAGAAGCAAATTTATGAAGATAATTGAACTTCCTACTTTATTTTACTTTATACTAGTTTCTCTCGCTTCTCCTTGGATAGAATTAAGATATATAATGCCAATTTGTGGCTTAGTATTTGTAATTATAATATATTATTTATACAAAATATTACAAAGTATATTCACAGAAAAAACGAAAAATATAGTGACTATTATTGTTTTTGTAGTAATTCTACTTGCACCAATATGCTTTAAAATTGAACCAGAAGTAATGTATAGCAATAGAAAAGATGTAGTAAGTAAATTTAAGAATGAATTAAATGTTCCAACAGTATACTTCTTTAGTTCAGGAAGCAATAGATTTTTAGATGATATATTGTTATTCTCAATTATAGATGAATCATACATCGCAAAAGATATAGAATATACTGAAGAAAATGTTTCAAATATTTTACAAGGAAAAGATATTTCTAGAGGAATAGCAATTTTCATAAATATAAATCAAAATAACGATTATATTATAGATGTAGTAAAAAAATCTACAGGATTTGAAAATTGTGAACACATAAAGAAATTAAATGAATGCGATGTGTATTATTTAAATTAATAAATAACTTCTTTAAGTAACGTACAAAACTTAACATAATTTCATAATATATAGTATATACAAAAGAAGGGAGGAGTTAAGAAGTATGTTGCTTGAAGGAAAAAAAGTAGGGTTCGCGCTTACAGGTTCTTTTTGTACATTTAGTAATACTATACCTCAAATGACCAAATTAATAGAAGAAGGGGCAGAGGTTATACCTATAATGTCTTTTAACGCTCACAATATGGATACGAAATTTGGCAAAGCAGAGGAGTTTATAAAACAAATTAAAGAAATAACAAAAAACGAAATTATTCATACTATAGATGGAGCAGAACCAATTGGACCTAAACATTTAACAGATGTAATGGTTATTGCACCTTGTAGTGGAAATACAATGGGAAAAATGGCTAATGGAATAACTGATACTCCAGTATTAATGGCAGCAAAATCACATTTAAGAAATGAAAACCCATTAGTTATTGCTATTTCTACAAATGATGGCTTATCAGGTAGTGCAGAAAGTATTGGTAAGTTATTAAATAGAAAACATTTATATTTTGTTCCATTTAGACAGGATAATCCAATAACAAAGCCACGTTCATTGGTATTTGATCCTAATTATATAGTTGATACTGTTAAGAAGGCTTTAGATAGAGAACAGATACAACCAATATTATTATGAATTTGAAATGTAATTTGCATATTTTTTCCTAATATGTTAAAATACAAAATGGTGGTGCATTATTCTAGTTGTACTGTCTATTATGAGGGTGGGGCTAAAAATCCACTAAAAGGCACATCGTTGAAGTTTCTTGTTTGTGCGCGTTACGCCCAGTAATGTGTGTGTTCAGGGAGTAAGAATTTAGGGAAGTATGTAATGGCATACATATCAACACCCTATTTTCGCGGAGGCTTGAATAGATTCTATTTTCAAGTATAACCTATATAAAGTGCCAAGACACAATATATAGTGTAGCCTGTCTCGAGTGATAATTTTGGGATTAATTATAAGAGTAAAAATAGTATGGCCATACTACTTTTGCTTACGATTATGAAATGATTATTGCAAAAAAGACTAATAATAGGTTGCAGTGCATTAAGGAAAACTTCTAGAATGTTTGTTTCAACCAAGAAACAATGAAGTTTAGGGATTAAGGTACGGATTTAAGTGGTAATCTGGTAATCTTTTTTATTAAAAGATTATTTTCTTTAAATGGAAACAGCTAAACAGTAATGTTTAGTAGGAAATAGAGAAATTCGACTAGACCTATACCGTAAAATTTACTTAAATTTCAACCACCTATTTAATTTTAATAGTAGGTGAATTTTTTATATGAAGGATAAGAAAAATACAGATTCTAAAATTAGGTGGTTAATAACAGTTTTTATAACTACTTTTATTTTATCTTTATTTTTTAACTATATTTCTACAGGTGCAATATCTAATTTAGATATAATTCCTGCAACATTTGTGCTTATTCTTGTAATAGCACTTGGGATTTTGTTTGATATTATAGGAGTTGCAGTAACTGTTGCAGATGAAAAAGAGTTTCACGCAATGGCAACTAAAAAAGTAAAAGGCTCTAAATGTGCTATAAAACTAATTAGAAATTCAGCAAAGGTAGCTAATATCTGTGCTGATGTTATAGGGGATATAGCAGGAGTTTTAAGTGGAGCAATAAGTGCCTTAATTGCTTTAAAAATAAGCAGTATATATACTTTAGATTTTAATATTCAATTTTTGTTAAGTGCATTAGTTGCTTCAATTACAGTAGGAGGAAAAGCAATAGGAAAGGGAATAGCACAAAAGTATACAACTAAAATTGTATCAGCAGTTAGCAAAATTCTAAGCGTATTTATTAAAAAATAAATAGGGTAGCACGTTTAAAGAAAATACAATTGTAGGGAACGACTTCCAAAGTCGTTCCGCTTACACCACTGTGCCCTTTTAATATTTTACAAATACGAACAATTTTTCTTAAAAAAAGTATTGACAAGAAAAAATGTTCGTATTATAATATTCTCATAAATAGAAAATATGTTCGTATGGAGGTATTTATTATGAGAATAAAAAATAGGAAAAAATTTATAAGAGGTTTATTAATAATTATAGCAATAATGTCATTATTTGCTTGCAAAGCAACACTTTCTTTTAATGAAAAAAATAACAAAAGCTATAAAACTATATGCGTATCAAATGGAGAAACATTATGGGAAATTGCAGAAAATGAGCAAAGAAATAATGATTATTATAAAAATAAAGATATAAGAGAAATTGTATACAGTATAAAGAATACTAACAAGCTAGAAAGTTCAACTTTATGTGAAGGACAAGAATTATTAGTTAGGGTTAATTAAATGTAAAATGTAGGGAACGACTTCCAAAGTCGTTCCGCATATCAATATCACATATTTGCTAATGGGTTGCTTTCAACAGCAGCTCGTACTTGGCTATTATCAACGTGAGTATATATTTCAGTTGTAGAAATACTTTCGTGTCCTAATAATTCTTGTAAAGCTCTTATATCTACATTTCCATATTTATACATTAATGTTGCTGCAGTATGTCTTAACTTATGTACTGAATATTTAGTTATATCTAGACCAGCTTTTTGAAGCTCGCGTTTAACCACATATTGTACAGTTCTTCTACTAATTCTTTCACGACGTTCGCTTAAGAATAATGCATCGCGAGAATCGTATTTTACACTATCTTTTGGTCTAATTTTAATATAATCTTCAATAGCTTTTATACAAGCTTTATTTAAGTAAATAGTACGTTCTTTATTACCTTTTCCAATAACATTAAGTTTATAATCACTAAAATTTATATCTGATATATTTATATTTACAAGTTCTGCTAAACGAATACCGCAATTCAAAAATATAGTTATTATTGCATAATCTCTTTCATTATTTCTATTATCTTCATTTTGAACAACATTTAACAAATCTTTACTTTCATCTAGTGATAAGTATTTTGGAATACGTTTATCTAGCTTTGGAGATTCCAAATTTTGAGCAGGGTTTATTTCTAACTGATTTGTTTTAACGGTTAAGTAATTAAAAAATGTTTTTATACAAGCTGCCTTTCTAGCTCTAGTTGCAGGTTTTGCATTATGAAAATCTCTTAAATATGCTAAATATGAGTGCAAATCATTTAGCTTTATTTTCTTTATATCTTCAATTGTTATATCTGTTATATCTATAACTTTAAGATCAGTTTCAGATGTTAAGCCTAAATGGTGCTTAATAAACTTTAAAAAATTAACTAAATCGTAATTATATTCTTTTATTGTATTAGGAGATTTATTTAAAATAACACTAGAATAGTCTAGAAATGAATTTAAAAATTCTGGATTTTTAAGTTTATCAATCATTTTTTACCTCCTTGTTTTAATGTAAAGTAATTAGAATATATCTTCAAAACTTATTATATACTAATTTTCGAGAATTTGTAAATAAATTATGACAGAATTATAAAAAGTATTTTACAATTTAATTACAATAATTGATTATATTTATTAATGTGATATGATATAAATGTAAATATTTTACAAGCTATAAAGGAGATTGATATATAAGTATGGAAATTGTAAGAAAGAACTTTGATGGAATTGAATATTATTTAATAGATATATATGATGATGAATTTTCATTTGGAACAGTATATCATTTTGAAACAGACATTGGCGATAAGTATTGCTTTTATGAAGAAAATACTTATATACCTATAGAAAATAAAAAATATCTAAAAAAGATTAAAGAAAAGTTAGAAATTAATACAAATATTATCTATAAAAAATTGGATAAAGATTTAATAAAAATTAGAATGGGTATGCTACTATCTAGAGGTATATCAGATATATCAGATATAAAGGATATATTTGGAAAGATAGAGAGACTTAATTCAGAAGAAGAATATGAAGTATATGACAGTGTTTCTAAAATTATTAATGAATTATATCCAGATATTTCATATGAAGATACAATGAATGTGCTAGATGATGATAGTGGAATATATTTTTTGGGATTGCCAAATCGTCAAGGAGGATTTTATAATAGTCTTAATCACCAAATATGTCTAAATTATCGTAATGATGAAGAATATCTAAAAGATTCAAAATTACATGAATCAATTCATAAATTAACTAATAGAAATGGTTATATAAAAAACAATGCAGAAAAATTTATAGGATTAATAGAAGGTGGTACAGCTAAAATTTGTGAAAGCAAATATGGTGATAAAACTTCTCATAGCATATCTATAGGAGATACCAAAGTACACATAAATTTCTCAGGAAAATCTACCTATCAATTAGAACAAATCATATATAGACAAATGGGACAATTAGTAGATCCTCAAATGGAAGATGAAGCATTAGTAAATGGAAATTTTGATATTTTCTTAAATAAATTTAGAGAAATGTATGGGAAAGATTTGTTAATATATTTAAGTCATAGAGCAAAAATGCTTGTACTAAATAAAAACGAAAAGAAAACAATGAGATACTTTAAAGAAGCACAAAAAATGCTATTAACAAAAGCCTTTGACAAAAAGAGATTGAATGTAGAAACCGAAGAAGATATAGTTAATTATATGACTGAATTAAAAAATTTTGAATATTATATAGGTAGAATTAGTGGTGATAATACTTTTGAAACTTATTATAGAAGCAAATATAATGATATTGTGGATATGGCAAAACAAAAAGGAATAGATTTATCTAAAATAGAAGAATTTGAATATTCACCAGTAGAATTCTATCCAGTTAAAAATAGCAAGGAAAGTTCTTTATCGAATTCTACAGAAATTCATATTATGGAACTATCAACTTTTCACAATAAAAACTTAGATTTAGAAAAATATACTCGTATACAAGTGAAAGATTTACCTAATTTTTATAATTTAGATGTAGTTTTGCAAGATGGAATACCTATTAGTTCATCATCGACACGTGTATCAAAATATGATGAAGATAGTTCAATTTATAAAGATTTTGGTGTTGATTGGAAAAATGCTGACATCTATTATATTGGTAATAATGGTGTTGCTGAGGCTTTTATGATTATTAATTCTGATGGTACATCTGAAATTTGTTCTAGGAGTTATGAAACTTCTAGAATTTATAAAGGTACAATAAATCAAATAGACTTAGGAATTAACTTAGCAGATATTAAAAAATATGATGAAGAAACAAGTTTTACATTTGTAAGTGAAGAATGTATTGAAAATAAAGAAAACTTATTAAATAAATTAAAAACCCTTTTTAGAAATCTTGTTCATAGAAATGATGGTACTATTGCATTACCCGATGCTATAGCGAATAATACTACAAACTCTACTATAAACAATAACCATAAAACAAGAAATTCATTTTTAGACAAACTTAATCCTAATAATAAAATTTATGACCAAAGTACAATTGGAACATTTGAAGAACGAAGTGAAGTAAGCAAAGAATCAGTAAAAGGTGAAATAGAAAATGGTTAAATATTAGGTAAATATATACTTTTAAAGATATAATTGAAATATTGGATAAACCAATATTAGAAAGAGAAGGTAAAGATAGATAGAACTATGAAATTAGAAAATGAAATAACAGTTGAAGTTTTAGATACAAGAGAAAACACAATTAGAGCAATTTGTGATAACGGTTTTAAATTAGAAAAGGAATATGACATCAATGATATTTACTTAGTAAAGGAAGAATTTAAAAATTGCAAAATATATAGTGAACTTTTAAATAATTCTATTTTAATAAGAGATTTCTTAGAAGAATCAAACATTAGAAAATTAATAACATACAAACAAAAACATATAGATAATAATGGTAATATTTTGAATCAAATAAACGCTAATGTAGAAATTAAGAATATAAATGATGCATATAATATGCTTAAATTAATAGGGTATACAGACCTTATGAAGATTAGCGACCATGTTAGTATATATATAAAAGATAATGGAGATGAGCTTGCTTTACAATTTGTTAATGACAGAATTTATATAGAAATTGAGGAAAAATGTGAGCACACAGGCAAGAAATACGAATCTTTAGATTATATGAAAAATATAATTAAAAACTTAAATTTACAGATAAAGAATGAAAATTATTATGCTAAAAAAGCTGAAGACGTTTTAAGTGATAACAGATAAATAGGAGGTTATAGAATGTCTAAATATAAAAATATAATGATTACAGGAACAATTACAACTGCAAAGGAAGAGAGTTTGGAAATATATAAAATTTTAGTAGAAGAATTATCTTTATATTCAGATAATATATATTCACCTATTGATACAATTAAATTTAAAGGAACTAACAAGGAAATGTATGAACGAGTGATGAAAAGACTACAAAATACAGATATAGTAATTGCAGAAATGAGCAGTCCATCTACTGGGCAGGGAATGGAACTGCAAGAGGCAGTAAGATTGGATATACCAATCATAATAATAGCTAAAAATGGAAGCAAAATATCTAGTACAGTTTTAGGTTCAGGAAAAATAAAAGAAGTAATTTTTTATGATAAAAAAGAGGATATAAAAGGAAAATTTGCAGAACTTTTATAATAGACACACTAAATTATACATGTTTTTAAAATATGTATAATTTTTTGGATTTTTTATACATATTAATTGAAAATATAAATAAACAGGAGTGGGTAATATTATAAAAACAAAAAGCGAACATTTGTTAAATGCTATTTTTAACTTAAACAATAATTTAATATAAATATTTATAAGTTAATTTAAAAATTTTTTAATAATCAGATTATAAATTTACATTATTAAATTGTATTATAATTATATATTACAAACGCATTAAAATCGTTTTTAAGACATTTCTATAATAAATTCTACAGTTTGTTGTCTGAAAAATGGCGTAAATATTGAAAAATAATGATTTGTAGGGGTCGATGCCCACATCGACCCGTTACTATAAAATCATAAAATATTTAGAGCAATAAGGTTACAATAATGTAAAAAAATATAACCAAACATAATATGAATATAATGAGAAAAAACAATGCATTAGAATCAATTTTAAGACGTTTTTATAAATAAGTAATATAGTTGTTAAAAAATAAGGCAAATAATGAATATAATACTGCAGTGGCAATACATAGCGGGTCGACACAAGACCGACCCCTACAATTATTATTCCTACTCCTATTTACACAAAACTTCTATAATGCGAACCAAATTTGATAAAAAAATCCAACCAAAATTAGTATAAAATTTTGTAATAAATCATAAGCTATAGTGTATTTATTATATTATACTACTTGACAGTATCAGTATAAAAATAGTATAATGAATACAAGAAAATCGTGGTGTTTCACAGCCATACCAAAATGAGAAAGTTATAAATCGGGTGTTTCACAGCCTTTAAAATGAGAAAGTTAAAATCAAGAGAAGGTATCCAAAGTGATATTCTTCTCTTATTTTATAAACGGAGGAATAATATGAAGTTAAATTTATATAGTGTAAGTGATAAATATATAAAGTATTTAAGACAATTTGATAATAAAATTTATGATAATAAAGAAGATATGAGAACTCACGAAAGAAAATATTTAGGAGTTGTTTTAACGGTAAATGAATACAATTACTACATTCCAATGTCTTCTCCTAAAAAATCAGATTATTTAGATTATGATAAAAAAATAATTAGAAGTGATACCAAAACTATAATAAGAATTCATGATGGAAATCGATTATATGGAACTTTAAGAATAAGTAATATCAATAACAGAATTGGAGCCATATATGATATCAAATGAAGCAGACTCCAAGTATAAAGAAGTTATACTTGGAGAATTAAGATACATAAATAGTAACGCTTCTAAAATTATAAAATATGCAAAAATAGTATACAATCAGAAAATTAAAAATATAGATATAGGCTATATTAAAAATACTGTTGATTTTAAATTGTTAGAAGAAAAGCTAAAGGAATGGAATGAAGGAAA
>CATKWX010000032.1 GCA_949840345.1 uncultured Eubacteriales bacterium | reverse complement strand
CTACGTGGTTGATAGGTTGGAGGTGTAAGTACAGTAATGTATTAAGCTGACCAATACTAATATATCGAGGGCTTAACCACATGATATATTTGTTTACTTTTTTATCTATATATTTTTCAGTGTGTTGTTAAAATATTTAAAAAATTTTGTATTATCTATTGCAAATTGGAAAATACTATAGTATAATGCAAAAGCAGTTGAAAATTAAATTTGTAATATTATTAAGTACACATTAAAATGTATACTTATTGATATAAACATTTCTGGTGATTATGATATATAGGGAAACACCTGTACCCATGCCGAACACAGAAGTTAAGCTTATATATGCCGAAGATACTTACGAGTTACCTTGTTGGGAAAATAGGTTGTCGCCAGTTTATATTCTCCAATAGCTCAGTTGGTAGAGCGCTCGGCTGTTAACCGATAGGTCGTTGGTTCGAGTCCAACTTGGAGAGCCAATAAAAAAGAACAGATATCTTTGATATCTGTTCTTTTTTATTATATATACAGTTGGGCTCGAAAAGGAGGTTGCCAAGTCTATGAGATTGCAAAGCAAGCCATAGACGCAGGCTAAAACTGTCTAGTAGACAGTTTTACCGACGCGGCTTGCCGAGTCCAACAATGAGAGTAATAATAAATATGACCTATCGGTGTTATCGTAGGGGTCGCATGGTATGCGACCCTTAATGAATAATGAAGAGTGAAGAGTGAATAATTATTGTAGGGGTCGGTCTTGACCGACCCACAAAAATGAATAATACAAAAATCTTCGATTTTTGATGTAGGGGTTGGCGGATTTAGGCGATCCGTAAGGGGAAAATTTGCGTAAGTCAAAGACTAAACAATAAGTTTGATGCTAGAGGGAGTTGGGCTCTAAGTCCAAAGTGCCATATAAACGCAGAGAGTCCTAGATAAAATCTAGGGCTCTCTTTGATATGCTAGTCCATATACACAATACATTGTCCCATTTTAAAGGGGGCATCGAATATGCGCTCGGATTTTTCGACAATCGGAAGCCAATATGTCGGCTCAGGTTTTCCAGGTGTTTCAGTGCATTGAAGACCTGCGTATATCCCTTTTTCAAGTTGATTTCCGTGAATTCTTCTAAATTCCTTTAAATTTTCAATTTGAATAGGGTCGCCGAGTTTGCAATCGAACAGGGTTATCTTTCCAGTATCATCACCCTTTCTGGTAATCATAGCGCATTTGTAATCTTCGCTGATTTCAATTCGATAACTAGCACTCATAATTATTTACCTCCTATCATTTAGCAATAAAATTTTGTATTCGGAGGGAAAGCCCTCCGAAATAACGAAAGGCTAATTCCTAAAGGAATTACAAAAATATTATATCATAATTTACATAAAATGGCAAGTAATAGTCTTGGAGGGTATACCTCCGAGTAGTACAAGGAGGTAAAAAATGAAGGATATAGTAAGAATTACTGTTCCTAAAGAACGGTACAGTGCAATTGATTACTTCTTGGAAAGGTTTGACGAATTAGAAAAAAACTTAGGAAAGGTTACAGGTGCAAAACTTACTGCTTCTGCATACGAGAGAACAAAACAAGACCCATACATTCACCAAGACACAGAAGAGAATGGCGAATATGAAAAATGGGTTGGAGAGGAAGCAACTATTGGAGATAAATATTATCCTCCTTTAATTTATTTCCTTTCTAAGCAAGATAATGGCAAAACTCTTGTAAGAATGATAGAGTATGGAGAGCAGGTCTTAGAATTCGCA
The DNA here is from genome assembly GCA_949840345.1 of uncultured Eubacteriales bacterium. GTDB lineage: Bacteria > Bacillota > Clostridia > TANB77 > CAG-508 > CAKPQL01. The sequence goes on along the minus strand of CATKWX010000032.1, from coordinate 12,285 downwards.
GATAATTACAATGTAGTAATTGATTACTAAGTGCGAGCTAGCTACTTTAACATATTATATGTTAAGGTAGCTTTTTATTTCATAGGAAAGTCAAATTTTATCAAACGGAATTTCACGAAAACTATTTTAAATATCAAATTAATATGGTAAAATATAGCAAATAGAAGAAATGGGGGATGTTATGGGATCATATATAGAAATGAATGATACTTTACAAATAACAAGAGAACAAGGCTTTCCTAAAGAATTAGATTACGAAAAACATAAAATAACACCATATAAGGCAGAAGATTTTAAAGATAGAGTATTTGAATTTAAAGATAAGCCTAATATAAGAATATACCATAGACCTCCTGTAAGAAATTTCTTAGTAGAAAATATAGATGGAAAATGGTTATATTGGGGACTAGCACATATTTTAGAAATACATCATGATTATATAAAAAATACTACATCAGGAAAATATAAAATTATATATATAAATACACCAGAAGAAATGAGATATGCTCATAATATCGTAGATAAAAATGAAGATACAAGATATGTGAAGTAAAAGATTTGTTTATATGATATATAAATATTACTAGGAAGGATACAGTAAAATGCAAAACAATAAATATGAAATAATAAGTCCAAATGAATTAGGAAGACGTTATACAGTAAGATTTAAACAATATGAATATACTGACCCAATAGAACAAACAGAATGGCTAATTTCAGAACATGGATGTGGTCCTACGGCTATTGCAACAATATTAGCTAGTTTTGGATATAATGAAACACCAATAACAGTTGCTCAGAAAATGTTATTTAATGAATTTGGTTTTTTATCTAATGGATATTATGATGGTGTAAATGGGGTATCTATGATTTATTGTTTGAATGAACTTATAAATCATTATAATTTTAAAATAGAATATGAAATTGTAAAAATAAATTATGATAATCCAGAGCATATGAAAGATAAGGTGTTGAGCATGATAAAGGACGGTTATATGGCAATTGTAAATGTTGGACCAAACGAAAATGCATTTTCAAAAGTAGGTCATTATATTGTTATAACTAGCCTAAATAAAAACAATAATGAGTTTTATATATCTAATCCTTATATAGAAGGAGATACGCAAACAGATATTACTTTTTCATATGAACAAATAGTTAAAGATATTTATAAAGATACTTTTGATTTTTTGATGATTAGGAAGAAAATTTAAAAATAGAGGATAAGCTATGAAATATACTTTTAGACCTTGTGTATTAGACGATTTTGACTTTTTATTTATGCTAAAAAAAGATAATTTTAGGAGATATATAGAAGAAATTTGGGGATGGAACGAAGAAGAACAGAAAAACAGATTAAAAGAAGATTTAAAAAAACATTTAGACCATAAAAAGATTATATTATTAGATGATAAATCGATAGGCGTATATGTTACGCATTTTACAGAAAATGGTGACTTATTTATAAATGAAATAAGTATACTAAAAGAATATCAAAACAAAGGAATAGGTACTAATATAATTAGTAAACAGCTTAAAGAAAATAAAGGGACAAGAACGATATTACAAGTATTTAAAAATAATCCGACAAAGAAGTTATATGAAAAATTAGGTTTTAAAGTTTATAACGAAACAGAAACTCATTATCAAATGGAGAAATTATAATATAGAGATAATAGGAGGGCAAGAGATGCAATTAGAAATATTAGATAATAAATTAAAAGTAATAAAATTAAATGCAAATGAAGCAGTACCTGAAATAGTATTTAAACAAGAGTTTTATTCTATTACAAAAACTAATGAAGAGTTATCTATTGTAGTAGATGAAGATATAGATATTCAAAGTGATATTATAGAATATAATTGGAGAGCAATGAAAATTGTAGGAACATTGGATTTTTCTTTAATAGGAATATTATCACGAATAAGTACAATACTTGCACAAGCTGAAATTGCTATATTTGCAATTTCTACGTACAATACAGATTATATTTTGTTAAAAGCAAATAAATTAGAAAAAGCAATAGAGGTTTTAAAACAGAATAATTATGAAATTATATAAATTTAAGTTCTAATACATTAAAATTTTATAAGGAGTGAATACAATGGAAGCATCAAAGAGACCAATAAATACTTTGTTTATGCTTATGTCTTTAGATGGAAAAATAAATAGTGGTGATAGCGATGAGTTAGATGTTGATAGAGATTGGTGCAAAATTGATGGAGTAAAAGAAGGCTTACATCAATATTATGAAATAGAAAAAACAACTGATTGGTATTCCTTAAATACAGGAAGGGTTATGGCAAAAATAGGTGTTAATGAAAGAATTGAAAAACCAGCAAAAATGGATTGTAGATTTATAATCATTGACAGAAAGCCACATCTAAATGAGAAAGGTATAGAATATTTGTGCAATTGGGTTGATACATTATTTTTATTTACAGACCAGTGGTAAAGAAAAGAACATCAGCAGAGGCACAGATAAAAGAGATGATTAATCTTTATAAACTTTATGCTATTATGCTGACAAGGTTTTTCCCGAACGAAAAGGCAGAAGCGAACTATATTGCTTTAGCATTGATTGATTCAAAACAAGGTCAGTTTGGAACGAATCAGTTAATGAATGGACGTTTATCTGAAGCTTTCGGACTTGTAAAGAATTACGAAGAGTTTGAGAGAAAAATAACGGCAATTCAGAATTTGTTTTGGCAGTATAGCAAAGATTTTCTAGATTTATTTGAAAAATATAATTTGGAGGATTTAGCTACACAGAGCATATTTGATATGCTTGACGGAGCAAGGTATATGTTAGAAAATCACGCTCCAGAAGCGAAAAAGCTTATGGACCATTGGGGAGTACTTTAAGCAAACAAAAGCCAACCGGAATATTTTCGGTTGGCTTTTGCAAGTATTATCATAACATAAAAGAACTGCAAGGAAAATTCCCTGCAGTTTTTTGTCACTTTTCTAAATCTTTTAGAACTTTTTTTATGCCAATTGCATAAGAAGACTTATGCGAAGCTTTTAAGTGAATGGTTTTAATGCCTTTAGGCATATTTGCTTGTTGCGACTTTAAAGGAACAAATCCGTCACCATCTAAGTCAAGGAAGGAATCTAAAAGTGGTAATGCCATTCCTTCAGGATCGAAATTCCAGAAATCATACAGAAAAGTTATGAATCCTGATTTTGCAGTAATATTAATAAACTTATCTTTATCAATTTTACTATAATCAAGTTGCTTTAAAAAGAGAGAGTCTTCCTGTATAATTTGGTCTGCCACATCTCCGTCAAGTATGCCACGATAGAAATTGTAAAAGGCCTTTCCGTATTCCCAATTAAATATTTTCTTAGGGGAAAGAAACTCATACATTTTTTTTGGGCTTGCAAGAATTGTGCCACTATATGGCGAGCTTATATTTACCATTTTAGAATAATCATTATCTGATAAATAGTTAAGCATTGCAAGGTTTATCGTGGAGCTTTTGCTATGACCAACAATAATGACAGAAGAATAAGTTTTACAAAGATCTTTTACAAGGTAACTTATGTCCTTTGCCACTAAAAATGGATTCGTAAAACCACGTTTAAAGGCAGTTAGAACATAATTAGCACGTTTATCAACAGTATAAGCTGCTATCCGTTTCTCTGTGTAAAAGTCTTCATAATACTCTGGAGTGAGTACGATAACCGTATTGGTGTCACGAATAGTTCCACATGTCCAAGCCGCGATGTTTCCCATTTGCCAAGTGGATTGCCTCTTTTTCTGAGCTTTAAGCTCATTTTGTAATTTCCGGTTAATTCTATAATTGTTGAATAACCATAAAATTAACATTATTGGCAAGAGCCTAAGTGTTATTTTTAAAGTAACATTTAGGAACTTACGCAGTTGCCGAAAAGTTTTGCTAAAAAATTTGTACATGCAACAGTCCTCCTTAAAATTAATTCAAAATTTAAGTTGCTAAGGTTTACCTAACAATTATAGCATAATTTACATAATTTTACAAGAACAATTACAGATACAATAATAAATTAAAAAGATGTTGAAAAAGTTTACGAATATGTTTAAAATAATAGATGAGAAAAAAGATAATCATTAAAGGAGTAGTATGGGTATTAAATTAGAAAAATTCAAATTTAAGTATTATAAAGAATGTATAAATATTTTGGATAAAGAATGGGATTTAGGAAAGACTTCAGCAGAGGTTAAGGGAAATATAAGCGCTAGAATTTATATGTTGGAAATTTTAATATATAGTACAGAAATAATTGTATGTTTAGATAACGAAAAGGTTATTGGCTTTGCAGCATATGATAAATATAATGATAAAGGAAATTTTTTTAAGAAAAGTTTCCTTACTATTATAAGAAGAATTATGTTTCATAGCCACAAAATAAAATATAAAGATAGGTTAAAGGAATACTATTCTGCTTATGATTATACGCCAAGCACATTGAATGAAAAGTTTGATGGGGAATTAATAATGTTAATAACAAGAAATGATTATAGAGGAAAAGGAATAGGAAATAAATTATTTAATGAAATATGTAAAATGGCAAAGAACAATAATCTTAAAAATATATCTATTGATACGGGTGATAGCTGTAATTGGAAGTTTTATGAAGTAAATAATTGTAAAAGAATATATGAAACATATATAGAAAAAGGAGAAATGCCAAAAGAAAAAGTATATATATATGAAAAGGTTTTGATATAATGGTATTTAATTGCTTGTAATAAATATACTGCAAACATTGTAGGGAACGACGCCCTCGTCGTTCCGTGTGGCGACTTATTTCTTCAAAAATATTTTCTCTACATATAGTTTATTTGCAAAAGATTTAACTACATTTATTAAAATATAATGTTCTTTAGTAACTTTTTTCTTGTCGTTGCTTGGCTCAACGCAAAATGTAGTATATATAGCACGTTCCAGTTCTATGCAAAATCTATTATAAGCCTTTTCAACAGGAACTGTTTTTATTGCAAGCTTAATTAATTGATTAATATCATTAATACTATATACTTGTTTTAAAATGCATATAACAAAAAGCTTTGCAATATGAGTTTTATTATATTTTTTTCCATTTGGAGAATCTAAAATTCCTTGTTTTACATAGTTATTAATCATAGTTTTAGTTATAATTTTATTTTCTTTATTATTATCATCTTGTATATAATTTGATAAATAATCTTCTAATAAAGTAACAAGTTGGTCTAAATATAAAGCAATATTAGGTAATTCTTCCCATCTAGGAATATGAAATTTAGCAATATCAATAAGTGTTGAATCCGCTGTTTCACTCATAATTTTCACTCCTTACGAGTATAATAATATCATATGTTGACGGTATAGTCAAATAGTTGACAAAGTATTTAGTATGTGATAATCTAGTATCGAATACTAGATTTGATTCAAAATAATCAGCATATTACGGCGTTAAATTTGAAATTAACAAGAGAAAATCGACTTTTTGTTTAATATATTGCAAAATCGTAGGGGCGTGCATTGCACGTCCGCCTAGGTGAAGACATTTTTCTTGTAAGAATAAAGGAGACCAATTATGAAAAAAGATATAAAAATGTTTAATAATGTAAAAGAGATAATATATAATTCTGCGAAAGAATATTCAAAAAACATTGCATTTACAACAAAAATAAAAGTAGGAGAAGAGATTAAATATAAAGAAACCTCATATAAGGAATTACTAGAAGATGTTAACTGCTTTGGAACAGCATTATATGATTTAGGTTTAGAGGAATCAAGAGTTGCTGTAGTTGGAAAGAACAGGTATGAATGGGTAGTTGCACATCTTGGTAACTTATTGGGTGGAATTGTGTCAGTGCCATTAGATAAAGGGCTACAATTAGAAGAATTAGAAAATTCTTTAATAAGAAGTAAAGTAGAAGCAATAGTATTTGACGAAAAGCATAAAGAAAATATAGAGAAAATTAAAGAAAATGGCAAAACAAATATAAAATACTATATTTCAATGGGTGAATTAGAAGGTTTTGAAAATGTTAATAATCTAATAGAAAAAGGAAGAAAGATAATAGAAGAAGGAAATAATACTTATATAAATAAACAAATTGATTCAGACAAAATGGGAATATTATTATTTACTTCTGGAACCACATCACTTTCAAAAGCAGTAATGTTATCTCAAAGAGGAATTGCTACCAATATATATGATATGCAATTGGTAGAAACTTTTTATAGCAATGATGTAAATATTGCATTTTTACCATTTCATCACGTGTTTGGATCAACTGGAATGTTAGTTATGTTAGCGTGTGGTGTAAAAACAGTATTTCCAGATGGACTTAAATATGTTAAAAAGAATTTAAAAGAGTATGGAGTATCAGTATTTATAGGTGTGCCAGTATTAATAGATAAAATATATGAAAATGTGTATAAAGAAATAGAAAAGCAAGGAAAAGAAAAAGTAGTAAATTTAGGAATAAAAATTAGTAACTTCTTGCTTAAATTTCATATAGATATTAGAAGAAAAATTTTTAAAAGTATAATAGATGGACTAGGCGGAAAAATGAGATTTATTATATCTGGTGGAGCACCATTAGATAAGGAAGTTGCAAAAAGATTTTCTGAATTTGGAATGCACGTAGTTCAAGGTTATGGTTTAACTGAAACTTCTCCTGTAATAGCAGCAGAAGGAGATGACTTTGTAAAACCCGGTTCAATAGGAAGACCTATGAAGCACGTTGAATTAGAAATAGTAAATAAGGACGAAAATGGAATTGGGGAAATTAGAGTAAAAGGACCTAATGTAATGTTAGGTTATTACGAAGATGAGGAAAGAACAAAAGAAGTTTTAAAAGACGGATGGTTTTATACAGGAGATTTGGCATATATAGATAATGAAGGATTTATATTTATTACAGGAAGACAAAAAGATATGATAGTTCTAAAAAACGGAAAAAAAGTTTTCCCAGAAGAATTAGAAATATTAATAAATAAATTGCCAGAAGTTGAGGAATGCTTTGTCTATGGTATGCCAGAAAAAGAAGATAAAAATGATTTTAAAATATCAGTAAAAGTTGTAATAAACGAACTAGCTGTAAAAGAAAAATATGGAGATATAGAAGAAGCAGAGCTTCACAAAATAATATGGGCTAAAATTAAAGAAGTAAACAAAACCTTACCACAATATAAATATATAAAAAATATGATTTTAACAAAAGAGCCATTAATAAAAACTACAACAAATAAAATTAAAAGAAACGAAGAACTAAAAGCTTTGAATATAGTATAATTGACTACGATTCGAAATAAGACTCTTTTAATCCAAAGGGCTGTTACATTTGTAGCAGCCCGATTACTTTTTTTGTAATAAGAAAATTCGATTTTTGCTTGATATAATGCATATTCCGGACGAGCAATGCTCGCCCCTACAAAAAACATATTGAAAAACTATTGTAAAAAAATATTAAATAAAATATAATACTTGTATAAATAAAAAACTAAGGAGGAAAAGAATATGAAAAACAAATTACCTTTAATAATAGGTATAGTAGCAATTGTAATTGCACTTATTATTGCAGTAGTAGTTTTAGTTATGCCAAAAGAAGAAACTAAAAAGGAAATTAATTTAGAAGAAGTAAGCAACAAGATTACTGAAAATAGTGCTTTTAAAGAAATGGCAACAGAAGATATTTCAACAGACACTTTAAAGAACTATTTCCAAGTTAATACAGAAAACGTAGAAAAAGTTGTAGGAAAAGTACCTTTAATGAATGTACATTCTAGCTTATATGTTATAATACAAGCAAAAGAAGGAAAAGCAAATGAAGTAAAAGAAGACCTTAACGAATTCCTAAAAGGATATGAAGAATTATGGTCAAGATATTTACCTGATCAATACGAATATGTACAAAACAGAAAATTTGATGTAATAGGAGATTACGTATATTTAATAATTGCTGAAGATTCAGGAAAATTAGAGAACATAGTTAAAGAATAATAATTTACAAATATTTGCACGTTTAATTCTAACGTGCAAATATTGTTAATATTCGATATTATAAATCTTAAACTAGTAGAGTAGTACAGAATAAATATATATTATCTTTTAATAAAAGCCTGAGCAGCACGGCTCAAGGATAACCCGTGAAACCTCGAAGGTTTTATTAAAAGATAATATATATTTAATTCTGTACGGGTTATTATTTATATAAAAAATTAGAGGTAATTTATGGTATTTAGCAGTATTGTATTTTTATATATTTTCCTACCAATAATGTTGATTATTTATTTTATAGTTCCTAATAAATTTAAAAATGCAATAATGATACTTGCAAGTCTTATATTTTTTGCATGGGGAGAAATTAGGTACATATTTATAATGCTAATATTAGCAGTAATGGATTTTATTTGTGGAAGAAATATAGATAAAAATTTTAATAATAAAAAGAAAAAAATATATTTATTTATAGATGTTGGGATTAATTTATTAATTCTGTTTTTCTTTAAATATTCAGATTTTATAATTGAAAATATAAATTTAGCTACTGGGCTAAAGATACCTTTGCTTAATATTCCACTTCCAATAGGAGTATCTTTTAATACATTTCAATCCTTGTCATACATAATAGATGTATATAGAGGAACTGTAAAATGCGAAAAGAGCTTTTATAACTATTTAGCATATACAACATTGTTCCCTCAAATTATAGCAGGGCCAATAGTAAGGTATGAAACTGTAGACGAAGAATTAGAAGTAAAAAATATCAGTATGGATAACTTCTCAACTGGTATGAAAAGGTTTATTGTTGGACTAGCTAAAAAGGTGTTAATAGCAAACAATGTTGGGAAATTATGGGCTCTTATAGAAGCGGGAAGTTATACTCAAATGACTACTTTACTTGCTTGGACAGGTATAATTGCATTTGCACTTCAAATATATTTCGATTTTAGTGGATATTCAGATATGGCTATTGGTTTAGCTGAGATTTTTGGAATGAAGTTTGATGAGAACTTTAATTATCCATATATATCAAAGAGTATTACAGAATTTTGGAGAAGATGGCATATAACTTTAGGTAGTTGGTTTAGAGATTATATATACATACCACTAGGAGGAAATAGAAAAGGCTTTCCAAAACAAATAAGGAATATTTTAATTGTGTGGTTTTTAACTGGTGCTTGGCATGGAGCTTCGTGGAATTTTATATTATGGGGAGTATATTTTGGAGTTATATTAATATTAGAAAAGATGATTTTACTAAAAGTATTAGAGAAAATTCCAAAGATATTTAGCCATATATATGCAGTTTTACTAATACTAGTAAGTTGGGCAATATTTGCCTTTACAGATTTAGATAGTGTAATAAATTACATTAAAATAATGTTTGGAGTAGGGAATACTACTCTAATAAACTCAGAAGCTGTATATTATTTTAAAAATTATTTTGTAATAATATTAATTGGAGTTATATGTTCAATACCAATATTTAAAAAGATAAAGATAAAAAACGAAAATATAAATGCGGTGTTTTCAAGCATAATTTATATAGGATTATTCCTACTATCAACTGCAAGTTTGGTTAGTGATACGTATAATCCGTTCTTATATTTTAGATTTTAGAGTTTTAAAAATAATACAGCAATATGCTGATTATTTTTAAAACTTGTAGGGAACGACGCCCTCGTCGTTCCGTTCTTCGAAGGAAGGGTCGCTTGACCTAAACGACCACTACAATAAAAAATATTATTATAATTTCTATACAAAAAACATATTGCAAACGTTGAACAAATTTTAAAAATTGGAGAAAAATAAAATGAAAAATAAAATCTTTTTTATTTCATTTATACTAATATGGGCAATACTAATAATATTAAATATATTTAAAACGAATAAAACTTTTTCAGAACAGGAAAATAGAATGTTAGCTAAAGTTCCAGAGTTTTCAATAGAAAAACTTGTAAGTGGAGAGTATTCATCAAGTTTAGATAATTATATAAATGACCATTTTATATTTAGAGATGGTTGGCTAAAAGTTAATTCTGGAATGGAATTAGTATTGCAAAAAAAAGAAGTTAATGATATATATATTGGAAAAGATGGATATTTGTTTGAAAAGTTTGATTTTAATGAAAAAAATATAAATACTGCAATAGATAGAATAGAAAATTTTTCAAAAAGTGTAAAGATTCCAGTATATTTTATTCTTGTGCCAAATTCTATATATATAAATCAAGATAAATTGCCAAGTGATGTATATGTAGAAAATCAAGAACAAATAATAAATAATATGTATGAAAATATGGAATACACAAAAACAATTGATGTAACTAATATTTTGAAAGAAAACAAAGATGAATATATTTTTTTCAAAACAGATCATCATATGACTAGCGATGGTACTTATTTAATATATAAAAAATATTGTGAAGAATTAGGAGTAAATCCTACTAGAAAAGAAGAATTTACAAGAGAAGTTGTGAGTGATAGCTTTTTAGGAACGTTTGATTCAAAAGCACAAATTTTAAATCAAAAAGAGGATGAAATTGTTGTATATAAAAACGATGTAAATACTAATATAACTTCTGCAGAGTATGATAATGAGACTACTAAAAGTATATTTAATGAGCATTATCTAAATGTTAAAGATAAGTATTCATATTTTTTAAATGGAAATAACTCAAAAGTAGTTATAAAAACAAAAGTGCAAAATGGAAAAAAATTATTAGTAATAAAAGATTCATATGCCCATATAATGGCACAGTTTTTATGCCAAAACTACGAAGAGATACATTTTATAGACCCAAGATATTACAGATTATCTATTTCAGATTATATAGATAACAATAACATAACAGAAACACTATTTTTGTATAATGTTTCAAATTTAGTAAATGATGTTGGAATAAGGAATGTGAAGTAAGAAATAGGAGAGGAATTAAAGATGTTATCACAAATTATAGTATTAATAATACTCATTTTGTTAAATGCATATTTTGCAGCAACAGAAATAGCGTTTATAACTTTAAATGACGCAAAAGTTGAAAAACAGGCAAGGGAAGGAAATAAGAAAGCAAAGCAAATTTTGAAAATGCTAAAATCCCCTAGTAAATTTCTAGCAACAATACAAATAGGAATCACACTTGCAGGATTTTTATCAAGTGCGTTTGCATCAAACACTTTTGCAGATATGCTAGCACCAGTGTTAAATAAATTAATACCAGCGTTAAGTATTGGAACTTGGAATGCAATAGCAATTATTATAATAACAATTATATTATCATTTTTCACATTGGTATTTGGAGAATTAGTGCCAAAGAGATTAGCAATGAAATATTATGAAAAAATTTCATATGCTACAATTGGAATAATAAGAGTAATATCAATTGTTACAGCCCCTTTTGTTAAATTGTTAACTTTCTCAACTAATATAGTTTCAAAAATTTTCGGAGTTTCAGAAAATGAAGAGGAGATAGTAACTGAAGAAGAAATAAAACTTATGGTAGATGAAGGGGAAGAGAAAGGAACAATTGAAGAAGAAGAAAGAGAAATGATAAACAATGTGTTTGAGTTCAATGATACAATTGCATCAGAAATAATGACACACAGGACAGATATATTTGCTGTAGATGTAACAGCAGATATAGTAGAAGAGCTAAATGAGTTAGACGAATATAAATATAGTAGAATACCAGTGTATGAAGAAACAATAGATAATATAATAGGTGTATTATATGTAAAAGATTTATTAAAAGCATTTGCAGCAAAAAAACAAGTAAAAATAAAATCTTTAATAAGAGAAGCTTACTTTGTTCCAGAATCTAAGCCAATAAATGAAATATTTAAGGATCTACAAATGAATCAAAAGCATATGGCAATAGTAATTGACGAATATGGTGGAACAGCAGGATTAATAACAATGGAAGATATATTAGAAGAACTTGTTGGAAATATATTTGATGAATATGATGAAGAAAGAAAAGATTATGAAAAAATAGATGATAACACTTATTTAATAAATGGAAGTGTTAGTTTACACGAATTAGGGAAGATATTAGATGTAGAAATTCCAGAAGGAGACTATGAAACATTATCTGGTTATCTTTTAGAATTGTTGGGCAAATTGCCAGAAGATGAAAATGATACAGTTATAGAAACAAAAGATGTTACTTATAAAATAGAGGAATACGAGGATAAAAGAATTATGTGGGTAAAAGCATGCAAAAATAATACAAAAGAAGAAATAGATGAAGAATAAATTTTGTAAAAGGGATGGTAAAAGTGGACAAAGAAATTCAAGGAAA
>CATKWX010000031.1 GCA_949840345.1 uncultured Eubacteriales bacterium | reverse complement strand
TAACAAATATCCACTAATAGAACATATTAATAATATCGATTCTAAAATTATTCCAAATATAGATTTTACATAAATATTATATAATATCCACAATATTCCTACAGGAATGCCTAATAATTTATATACATTAGTTTTCTTTTGCCATACAGAAAATGTATATGTGCTTGTTGCAAATACAGAAAGTAAACTTAAAAATCCATCATAGGTAAATATTGTAGAAACAACTATTGTTGAATATAAAATTACCAATATAATAATATCCTTTTTATTAATTGTTTCTCTCTTTCCATTCTTCTTTTCATCTATCCAAAAAATTATATTTCTTATTAATGCAACTACACACATTGCTACACCCGTCCAGGCATTTAATAATATATATGCTATAGCATTTGCAATAATTGATAAAAATCCTATTACTAAAATTTTCTTTCTATCTTTGGCATAATAAGTTACCCCTAATAATGCATAATTAATAATTGTAAAAACTTGTGATAATATGTATGTTAAACTCCACAAATTAATTCCCCCTAAATATTATTTAATTTTTTTCATATATAGCTTTCTTAAAAAACCATTAGATAATCTAGTTTCTTTTATAAAATTTAGCTCTACTTTCTCAAGAGTCTTTTGACTACCTATATTGTCTGGATGTGCCATAGAAATTACATAATCAAATTCCAGTTCTAAAGCTAATTCTATTTCTATCTTTTGAAGTGCTGTTGCTATTCCATTTCCCCTATACTCAGGTAAAACTAAAATGCCACCTAACTCACATACAGTATAATCTTCTAACTCGAGTTCCCTCTTTTTATCTGCGAGCATATCTTGCGAAACATATAATTGAGCCATTCCGAACAAGTTTATTCCCATCATAAGCTCCATATAATGGTGCATAGTTTTTATCGTCAAACATATTATCTAATTCCCATTGCTCATAAGGAATAAACCATTTCTTATTTTCTAACCCATCTAATACCGTTTGTATAAGATTAAATACTTGCTCTTTATCAGTTTCTTTAATCTTTTTATAAACTAAATTATTCATACTACTTTCCTCTATTTTTATCTTTTTCTATTATATTCTGCAATGCCCTAGCTGTAAATTTCAACGTGCAATCTTGCGATTTGAAATCTTGTAAATGTTCATTAGTTATTATTACTTGACTTTTTTGATTCTTTATATTTTCTAAGTCAATTTTAGAAAGTACATTACCAAATAATTCTTCTTCTCCACGTCGTCCTTGTTCTAAATATTTACCTATATAAGCATCTTCTCCAAAAAAGGTTACCATTTCTAATTCAAAATATTTCATTAGTGGTTTCTCTGAGCGATATCGCTCAATAAGTTTATCAATTTGACTCTTTGTTATCTTGTCATAACTTGAAAGTGATTCTCCTGACAATGCTTCAAATACGTTTCCAAAATTATATAAATTAAATTCATCTTTTTGTTCATTTATACGCTTTGAACGTCCTCCTGGCAAACATAAAATTTTATATGAAATTATATCACTTTCATCTTCTATATTTGCAAGAAATACTTCAATTGATGTATCGTCTACTTTTTCACTATTTTTTGTAGAATATGCCATACATTCTCCAGTATTATGGTTTTCTCGTAAATAGACATCTCTAATTTCATATACTTTATTTATTCCTTCAACTCTTACTTGTATACTATTCTTAAAATCATTCATAAAATTATCCTCCCTTTAATTATTGTATTCTTTTTCGTTACTATTTAAATTCATTTCGTCTTCAACCATCTTCTTATATTTTCCGTTCAAATCTTTCTTTACTATATTGTTTTGTAGTTTTTGTTTTTCTTGTTCAGTTAATTCTGGTACGTATGCATATACGTAATACATAAATTTTACTCTATTAGAATTTACAACTGACTGTATTAACCCACTTTTATTTTCCACATTAACTGATGCCAAAAATTCATAAGCTTGCATTGGGTCTTTACTTTCTTCTTGGGCAATAACTAAATCTTGTATATCATAATTTTGCCCTTTATATTCATTTAAGTATTCTATGTAATTTGCCAGTTCCGTAATAAAATGTGAATTTTTTGTAGAAACAACATCATTTTTTAATTGTGTTATATCTTCTTTCAAATCCCCAAATGCCTTTAAAGATTCTGGATAATAATTAAATTTTTTTGCTTCTTCTACATCCTCTTCATAATTTGGGTTAATTTTCTTAACTTCTTCTAAAACATCACTATACTCTTCATTATTTATTAACAATTCCATATATTTAGCATTTTTTGTTTGTTGCAAAGCTCTAAGCATTTCTTTAATATTAGTACCTGGTACAAACTCCATACAATAACACATAAGTTTTGGATTGTTACTCTCTCTAATAATTCCTTCAAACCTATCTCTATCAAATTCAGTAATATTCATATCTACCGCTAAAAACATAAACTCATATATCTGAACTATATCTTTTGTTTTAATAATTGCATCTTCTAATTCTTTTAGATAAATACTATTAGGTCCTCCCTTTGTTCTTTCAAGCAAATCACATATTTCGTATGGATCTCCACTGTTTATAGCTTTTTCAATTTCAGGATTAGTAACATTTTTTATCCTATTAAAGAATTCTTCTTTTTGTTTCACTTTAAAACCTCCTTTAAATCTTGCGAATATTTCTTTAATTCTCGAAAACATTCATATGCTTTCAAAACCTCTTTTGAATTCTTTGAAATATATCCTCTTTTGTTACTTTCTTCTGGTAAGTCTGCAATTAGAATATTTTTATCTATTCCATCCCAACCATTATCAAGTATCTTTAGTAGTTTTGGGTTCTTTAGTTTTATTTCGTCGTAATCTACAAATAGTGTTTTTATATTACTTTGCATATAAATTTTTAAAGTTTTATTTTTTTTAAATTCTTTAATTTTATCTCTACTAAATATAAATATTCTTTCTACATTAACTCCTCTATTTGCTGCTTCTAAATTTATTAACCTAAACTTCATTTCTTGTGGAGATTCTGTCCATTCATCTTCTAACATTTTTGATGCACACCATAAATGCGATTCTTTATTTAATTTTTTAAAACAATTATTTATTGCTTTATAAAATTCTCCTATTTCTAAATCTTCAGTCCTTGCCCTTTTGTTAAATTCTATCTTTCCCCCATTAGTTATTATTTCAGTTCCTGTTGTATTTTTTAGTTTAAGTAATAATGTTAATATATCTTCAGCAATTTCATTATAGTTAATTAAATTATCTTTGTTTTCATTTATATCTAAAACTAATGTATTTATTTTTAATCCAATTTCATTTTTTAATTTAACAGCTAATTTCTTTTCTATTTCGTTTCTCTTTGGCTTGTTATAATCAACAATTACTATACTACATTCTGAATTTAACTTATTAGAAAAATTCGTTATAAACGCTTCTTCAAATTTATCTATATTTTTTATAGGAAAATATATTAAACCTTCATAATATTTAGATACATTATCTAAATTGTCTTTAATCCAATTAAAATTTTGAAATTCTGATACATATCCTTCTTTGTTTAATAAATCTGATAAATATTCTTTTAATTCTTCTTTTACGTTTACAATCATTATTCTTTTTTCTATATTTATGTATTTATAAATATTGCTTCTCTTATCAGATGGTTTTAACGTTTCTTCTGGAATTTCCCATACCATTCCATTTTTTCTAGCTCCACTTATTCTCTCTTCCTTGCATAGTTTTATTATTCTTCTTTCTGTTATTCCCCATATTTTTGAAAATTGTTTTGCTGTTAAATATCCCATAACCTTTCTCCTTTTATATTATTCTTGTTTCAGAATAATATATTACATATTCTTATTTTATTCTATTTTTGGAACAATGTCAATAGGTTTACGTAAATAAGAACATCTAATAATGTTTTAGCACTACTAGATGTTCTTATTTTTTCAACCCAATAATTAATTGTATCCTTTACATTTCCCTATGTATCCTATTTAAAATCTCCTTGACTTGAGGAATAGAAAATTTATATTTATCATTTAAAACATATTTATTTTGCATATTTTCAAATTCTTTTATTAGTACATCACTAAACTCTAATTTAAAATAACTAAAATCTTTGATTGCTGTTTTTTGATCTATACCTCCAATTCGTACTTTCTCTTCTTGCCTTTTGTAATCTATCAGCTTATTTAATTCTTCTTTATTATTTAATAACTTTTGAATTTTATCGTTATTAAACAATACTGATATATCGTATAAATGCTTTGCTGTATCCATATACATATTTCTTATATAATAAAACTCTGCTGCAAATATTTTATCTATAAACATTCTCTCTAGTTTTATTATTTCAATTTCTATTTTTGTAATTTCAAATTGCTCTTCTAAAATTTTCTTTTCTTTATCATTTGCAAGTTTATATATTAAAGGCTCTATATAGTATTTTTCAGTTGGTTCGCTTACAGTAAAAGAAGTCGATTCTACTTGTATTTTCCCAGCTCTTTGCAGTGGTATTTCACTATCTGCATATACTGATGTATATTGGTAAACTCCTATAACACTACCTTTATTATCTACACACTCATCTTTTATTAATTTTAAACCTTCTATTTCATAGCCTAAAGCTGATTCTTTTAATCTCTTCTTGTTTCTTGTATTAGATTCTTCTGGCAAAACTTTTATAGTTAAATCAATATCTTCTGAAAAACGATTCATTGTATCTAAAATTTTATATACGGATGTACCACCTTTAAAATAGGCTTTTAAATAATCTTGCTTTTTGGCTAATTCTTTAAGAACTAAACATACATAATAGTCTTTTTCTATTATATCCTTATCTACATCTTCTCTCTCTTTAATAATTTCTATAAAATTTTCAAATTCGAATTTATTTAAATGTAATAACATTATATCTCCTATCTTGCTAGTACAAATAATTTATCCAATACTTTTCTATTATTTGTTTCTCTAGCATATTTTATAATTTTTTCGAAATCTAAATTGCATTCCTGTATAATGCTATATATAATTTCATCTGCATTTTGGGCTTCAATATGAATATTGTCTTTATTATCTAAAATATCTATAAACTGCAAATATTTATAATTTTCATTTGTTATTTCTATTTTTGGTTTTGTTATATAAGTTCTTAATCTTTCATCATATTGTTTATGGTATTTACATTCATTTGTTACTACATCTGTTACATTTGGAACTAATGTTGTTAGACCTAATTTATTAAATAATTTTGCACCTACTATATAACCTTTTATATTTCCATCTTTATCTTCTATATACTTTAATTTTCTTAATTTATCTGTATTTAATGGAACTTCTCCGAACATACTGATAATTGGCTTATAATATACTCCTTTATATTCGGCTTTTATAATACCTTCATTTTTTAATCTATTTAAAATAACATTTATATTTTTTAATATATTTTCTTGTTTGTTATCGTTTTCACATTGCTGTATAATATATTTTTTTATATCTTCAATAAATATTGGCTCATCTTCTGGATACTGCCCAATATATTCTAAAACTAATTTACAAATATTCATGAGATTTATCTCCTTTTGTTATTATATTTTAATATTTATTACATATTATTTACTTTATAATAACATTATATTCGTTTTTTTAGAATTTGTCAATATTTTACTATTTACTCACATGTTATTCTAAAAAAATTAGAGGTACACTTCACAATACTGTACCTCTATAATATATTTAATTTTATTCTACTCCTAAATATTCGTTATATGAACACTCTCTTACTATTGTTTGGTCGTTCTTTATATCTATAACCTTATTTGCCACAGTTTGAGTTAATTGATGGTCGTGAGATGTAAACAATATTACTCCTGGGAACTTTTTCATTCCTTCGTTTAGAGATGTTATAGCCTCCATATCTAAATGGTTTGTAGGCTCATCAAATATTATTAGATTTGCACCAGACAACATCATTTTAGATAATACACATCTTACCTTTTCTCCACCAGATAATACATTTACTTTCTTTAATGCCTCTTCTCCTGAGAACAACATTCTTCCTAAGAATCCTCTTACAAATGTTTCATCTGGATCTTTTGAAAATTGTCTCAACCAATCTACAATGGTCATATCTGTATCGAATAAATAATTGTTGTCCTTAGGGAAATATGCATTTGAAAGTGTAGTTCCCCAAATTATTTCTCCTTCATCTGGTTCCATTTCTCCAGCTAGTATTTGGAATAAAACTGTTTTTGCAATTTCATTATCAGCTAAGAATGCTATTTTATCGTCTTTTTTTACTGTGAATGTTACATTATCTAAAACCTTTTCTCCATTTATTGTTTTAGATAGCTTATTTACTTGTAGTACTTCTTTTCCCACTTCTCTATCAGGTTTAAAATCTATATATGGATATTTTCTGTTTGATGGTGTTATTTCTTCTAATTCTATTTTCTCTAAAGATTTTTTTCTTGAAGTTGCTTGTTTTGACTTTGAAGCATTAGCACTAAATCTTGCAATAAATTCTTGTAGTTCTTTTATTTTTTCTTCTTTTTTCTTATTAGCTTCTTTTGCTTGCTTTAGTGCCAATTGACTAGATTCATACCAGAAATCATAATTTCCTGGATACACTTTAATTTTTCCAAAATCAACATCAGCAATATGTGTACATACTTTATTTAAGAAATATCTATCGTGAGAAACAACTATAACTGTGTTTTCAAAATTTATTAAAAATTCTTGTAGCCAATTTATACTTTTTAAATCTAAGTCATTAGTAGGCTCGTCTAGTAATAATATATCTGGATTTCCAAAAAGTGCTTGTGCAAGTAAAACCTTAACTTTTTCTTTTGCTTCAATTTCTCTCATATATTTATAATGATTTTCTGCAGCTATTCCTAAGTCATTTAATAAAATTGCTGCATCAGATTCTGCATTCCATCCATCTAGTTCTGCAAATCTTTCTTCTAGTTTAGCAGCCTTCATACCATCTTCTTCAGAAAAATCAGGCTTTGCATATATAGCATCTTTTTCTTTCATTATTTTATATAGTTCTTCATTTCCCATAATTACTGTATCTATAAGGGTATAATCCTCGTATGCAAAGTGGTCTTGTTTTAATACAGATAATCTTTCTGTTTTTTCTTTTGTTACTTCACCTTTACTTGGTTCAATTTCTCCAGATAAAACCTTTAAAAAGGTTGACTTCCCAGCACCATTAGCACCAATTAATCCATAACAACTCCCTTTATTAAATTTTATATTTACATCTTCAAATAATACTCTTTTACCAAATCTTACGGTAACTCCATTTGCGTTTAACATCTTATCAACTCCTAAATTTTTTAACGTTAATTATGATACCATAATTATTGCAATTTGTAAATGGATATGGCATAAAAATAGACGAGCATTGCTCGCCTTTATTGTAACGGAACGACGAGGCGTCGTTCCCTACAGCGCTAGGGTATTCCTTTGGGGTAAGGGCGTAATTTGGTATTCCTAACAGGCGTGCGTTACCGATTACGCCCTTACAAATAATTTTTCACTCTTCACTATTAACTCTTCTCTCTTCCCTTCAGGCAAGTTCGTTATTCTTCTACTTCACTCTCTTTTTCTTCGTCTGTTATTTTTTCTATACTTACAACTTTTCCTTCATTTGTTCTCATTAATGTTACACCTTGTGTTGCTCTTCCTAGGATACTTACTTCAGAAACGTTTAATCTTATTATTGTTCCAGTATCTGTAATCATCATTATATCGTCATTTTCATCTACTATTCTTATTCCTACAATGTTTCCTGTTTTAGGTGTTATTTTGTAAGTTATTACTCCTTTTCCACCTCTTATTTGTACTCTATATTCGTCTAATTCTGTTCTTTTTCCAAATCCATTTTCTGTAATTGCAAGTAATGTAGATTCGCTTCCAGATATAATTGATTCCATTCCTATAACAAAGTCATCATCATCTAATCTTATTCCTATTACACCTTGTGAAACTCTACCTATTGGTCTTACATCTTTTTCATCAAATGTAATACACATTCCTTTTGTTGTAACTAATACTACATTATCTTCACCATCTGTAAGTCTAACACCTATTAATTCGTCTTCCTCTTTTAGAGTTATTGCTTGAAGTCCTGTTTTTCTTGCAGAGTTATATTCACTAAGTGCTGTTTTCTTTATTATTCCATCACGTGTTGCAAATAATAAATATTTTCCTTCTGCAAAGTTTTGAATAGGTATTATTGCAGATATTTTTTCTCCTGGATCTAGGCTTAACATATTTACTATAGCTGTTCCCTTTGCAGTTCTTCCTGCTTCTGGAACTTCATATCCACGTAATCTATATAACTTACCTTTGTTACTAAAGAATAATATAGTATCGTGTGTTGAAGCTGTAAATATTTGTTTTACAAAATCTTCTTCTCTTGTTGCAATTCCTGTAATACCTTTTCCTCCACGTTTTTGGCTCTTATATGTATCTATAGGCATTCTCTTTATATATCCAAAGTGAGTTAAAGCTATAACTGTTTGCTCTTCCTTTATTAAGTCTTCTACTTCAAATTCTCCTTCTGCTGCAACAATTTTAGTTCTTCTCTCATCTCCGAATTTTTCTTTTATTTCTAATAATTCAGTTTTTATTATATTAAATACTAATGTTTCACTAGATAAAACTTCTTTA
Organism: uncultured Eubacteriales bacterium; assembly: GCA_949840345.1. Lineage (GTDB taxonomy): Bacteria > Bacillota > Clostridia > TANB77 > CAG-508 > CAKPQL01. Next base: position 6,402 of record CATKWX010000031.1, on the reverse strand, counting down.
TAGTATGCAATTAATTTCATTAATTCATTATATTCTTCTTCAATTTTTTCTCTTTGTAATCCAGATAAACGTTTTAATTGCATATCTAGAATAGCTTGAGCTTGAATTTCTGTTAGACCAAATCTTGCCATTAATTTTTCTTTTGCATCGTCATAAGAAGAACGAATTATATTTATAACCTCGTCTATATTATCAATTGCAATTTTTAATCCTTCTAATATATGTGCTCTTGCTTCTGCTTTATCTAAATCAAATTTTGTTCTTCTTAATACTACTTCTTTTCTATGTTCTAAATAGTGGTCTAAACATTGTCTTAAAGTTAATATTTTAGGTTCACCATTTACTAATGCTAACATAATAATTCCAAATGTATCTTGCATTTGTGTGTTTTTATATAATTGATTTAATACAACTTGTGGGTTAGCATCTCTTTTTAGCTCTATTACCATTCTAACTTTATCAATTCTGTCTGATTCATCTCTTGTTTCAGATATTCCTTCTATTTTTTTATCTCTTGCTAATGCTGATATAGCTTCGTGCAGACGAGCTTTGTTTACTTGATATGGTAAAGATGTAATAATTATTCTATGTCTATTTCCACTCATTTCTTCAATTTCAGCTTCTGCTCTAACTGTTATTTTTCCTCTTCCTGTAGTATATGCTTGTCTTATTCCTTCTCTACCTACAATTACACCTTCTGTTGGGAAGTCTGGTCCTTTTATTATTTCCATTAATTGCTCATCAGTTACATCGTCTTCATCTATAATTTTTATAATTCCGTCTATAACTTCATTTAGGTTATGTGGAGGTATATTTGTTGCCATTCCTACTGCTATTCCAGAAGAACCATTTATTAATAATGCTGGTATTCTTGCTGGAAGTACTGTTGGTTCTTGTAATCTATCATCATAGTTTGGCATAAAGTTTACTGTATTTTTTTCAATATCTGCTAACATATAATCAGATATTTTTGCCATTCTTGCTTCTGTGTACCTCATTGCAGCTGGCGAATCTCCATCTATTGAACCAAAGTTTCCGTGTCCATCAATAAGTTGATATCTCATTGAAAAGTCTTGTGCCATTCTTACCATAGCATCATATACAGATGCATCTCCATGTGGATGGTATCTTCCTAAAACTGAACCAACTGTATTAGCACATTTTCTGTATGGCTTGTCCGCTGTTATTCCATCTTCGTGCATTGCATATAAAATTCTTCTATGTACTGGTTTTAAACCATCTCTAACGTCAGGTAATGCACGTGATACAATAACACTCATTGCGTAGTCAATGTATGCTGTTTTCATTTCATTTTCAATGTCTCTTTGTATTATATTTTCTTCTGGTCTATCCATTTTTCTACCTCTTTTCATATATTATAAATCTATACGTATTATACTAAACCGTAAGAAAATATGCAAGTTTTTTTATACTAAAAAAGGATTAAAAATTAATTTTAATCCTTTTTTAATATTACATATGTACTGATTTTAGTTTTACTTTAACTATATCAGTTATAGTTACTCTTCCATCATTGTTTATATCTACTGCTTTTGCAAATTCTCCTTGTAGATTCTTTATATGTGTTAAATATAAATTAGCTCTAACAACATCTGTTATAGTTATTTTTCCATCTCCATTATTATCTCCTGCTACAACAATTATATATTCAACACTCTCTTTTTCTTTTGTTATTTTTAACTTCATTCCAGTTTTAGAAATTTTATTTTTATCTGTAACTTTAGTTCCATTCTTTTCAAAAATCTCAACTATTCCATTGGTATTTATTTTGCTTCCTATATCTTCTAAATTTTTTCCAATTTCTATTCCTTTTAAATATGTTATTTTATTATCTTCCCCAAATTCTGTTTTATATTCTTCAATATCTACTTTTAGTTTTTCTTTTACTTCTATTATAACTTCTATTCCAGTTACAATATTATAGTTAATAGTGTCTTCTGGTGTATATGTGCATTTAAATGTATTATATCCCGCTTCTCCTACCTTTGTATCTAAATCGTCCTCCCAGTTAAATCCTTTTGGAAGTTTTATATCCCTTAAAGCTGAATTATAAATTGCTGTTAACCCAGAAGGAATTGTATAAGGATACTCTCCTTTTTGTATTTCAAAACTAATCTCTTCTTCTCCTGTATAGTTTCCTATACCTGTTATTGTTACTGTCGCTGTTCCCACATTTGTATTATTACTATACGTTATTGTATAATCTGTATCCTTTGTTAATGTTGCATTTCCTTCTTTTACTGTTACTGTTGGTATCTTTGCTGTTCCGTCATATGTATATGTTCTTACTTCTAATGTTACTGTTGCAGTGTTTATATTTTTTGCTGTTATTCCAAAAGTCTTTGTTACAGTTCCTGTATAGTTACCTTTTCCCGTTATTAGTATTGTTGCTGTTCCCACATTTGTATTATTATTATACGTTACTGTATAATCTGTATCCTTTGTTAATGTTCTATTTCCATCTTTTACTGTTACTGCTGGTATCTTTGCTGTTCCATCATAAGTATATGATGTTGATTCTAATGTTACTGTTGCAGTGTTTATATTTTTTGCCGTTATTCCAAAAGTCTTTGTTACGCTTCCTGTATAGTTACCTTTTCCTGTTATTAGTATTGTTGCTGTTCCCACATTTGTATTATTACTATACGTTATTGTATAATCTGTATCCTTTGTTAATGTTGCATTTCCTTCTTTTACTGTTACTGCTGGTATCTTTGCTGTTCCGTCATATGTATATGTTGTTGCTTCTAATTCTACTGTTGCTATATTTATATTTTTTGCTGTTATTTCAAATTGTTTTTCTATATGCCCTATATAATTTCCCTTTCCCGTTATTGTTGTCGTTGCTTTTCCCATATTTATATTATTTGAATATTCTACAGTATAATCTTTATTTATTGTTAATGTTTTATCTCCATCTTTTACTGTTACTGCTGGTATCTTTGCTGTTCCATCATATGTATATGTTGTTGCTTCTAATTCTACTGTTGCTATATTTATATTTTTTGCTGTTATTTCAAATTGTCTTTCTATATGCCCTATATAATTTCCTTTTCCTGTTATTGTCCCTACAGCTATTATGTCTATCTTAGCGGTTCCTGCATTTATATTATTTGAATATCCTACTGTATAGTCTTCTCCTTTTGTTAAAATTTTATCTCCAATCTTTACTGTAATAGTTGGCTTTTTTTCTAGTCCATCATAAGTATATGTTGTTGTCTCTATTGTTATTGTTGCTTTATTTATTAAACTCATTTGTTTTATTGTGAACTTCTCTGTTTTTTTCCACTTATAATTACCTATCCCATTTATTGTTACTGTTGCAGTTCCTGCATTTATATTATTACTATATGTTACTGTATAATCTTTTCCTAATGTTAAGATTTTATCTCCATTTTTTACTGTTACATTTGGTTTTTTTGCTGTTCCATCATATATATATGAAGTTGTTGCTAATGTTACTGTTGATGTCTCTATATTTATAGGTGTTATTTCAAATGTTTGAGTTACAGTTCCTTTAAATCTTCCCTTTCCTGTTATAATTACTGTTGCAGTTCCTGCATTTACATTATTGCTATATGTTACTGTGTAGTCTATATCCTTTACTAGTAATGTATAACTATTATACGTTACTACAGTATTTGGTGTTTTTGCTGTTCCATTATATGCACTCTCTGAATTGTATAATAACTTAACATTTATTTTATTTGTATCACTTATATCAACTTTTTCCTTCGAAATTTCTGTTATTACATAATTATCTGTTTCTACAAAAGCATCTTGATATGATATCCAAAATGTACCATCTCCATTTCCCCATGTACTTCCCCAACTATTTAAAACAAGCCATGCACCATCTTGTGTAACTCCTAAACTTGATGGGAAATTGTATCTACTAAAATTATCATCCCACCCTATTATACTTACGGCATGCGCCCCTATGGTTTCGCTTCCTGTACAATTCATAACCATTTTTCCATTATAATACATATATCTACTCGGATCCATCATTATAAAAGTGTAAGCAGAACCATAGTTCATTATATGTTCTTTTAATTTGCTTCTATTCTTTTCTACTCGAGCTAAATCAGTTCTTTTTTGATTCCCATTAATATAGTCAAACATCATATAATCCATAACATAATACTCAGGATTTCCACCAATGCTAGCTAATCTTTGTACGGCTTGTTCTTCTATACTTGTTAATGTTCCATCTGTTCTTTGTCTAACACACGCATCCCATATAGCACTTGCATAAACATCACTAAATCTGTAACTATTTATATAACTCTGACTTAATATAGTGCCTGTACGCTCTCTTATTGGTCCAATTCCTGGTTTTAAATATATATAATTAGCTGTAGAAAATGTTCCACCATAAAGCTCTCCTGATCTCATTGCTAAATCTATTTCAGATAAATTTACTCTCTCTCCATACTTTAGTGCTATATTAGTTTCTAGTGATTTATTTATTGCATATGCATAACAAATTCCTAATTCTCCTTGATTTTCAATTGGAATTTGAATTTTTCTTCTTAAATCAAAACTTGTTGGTAAAGTTGCACTTGCATCATGGCTATTTGCATTAAACTTTGTTAAAGTTGTTTGCTGTTTTATCTCTTTTCTTGTTTCTTTAAATTTCCTTGGAATTACTGTTACTGTTTTTCTTTCTTCATCACTAAGATTTCTATACCATAAAAAACTATCTGTATATTCATTTGTTGTTTTAAATATTATTTTCTCTTCGTCTGATAATTCTTCATCTTTTTCAAATCCATCTATTTCACAATTGTTTTCAAATATATCTATAGGAATTTCTATTAACTCTAGATTTTCACTAATTAGAAATGCATTTTTAGAAATTTTTTCTACTTTTATTCCATTTATCTCTTCTGGAATTATTACACACTCTTTATTTCCATAATATTCAGTTATTATAATGTTTCCATTATCAATTGTATCATACTGGCAATTTGTACTGTCTGCAATTTCTTTTTTTAAATCTTTATATAATGCGTTTTCTTCTATAGCAAGCTTTTCTATATTTTTGGTTACATTTAACTTTGCTACTTCATTTATATGTAACATAAACAAACTAGTTAAAATAATTAATATAATTGCAATTGAACTTATTATGCTTATCTTCTTTATTTTGAACCTCATATCATTTCCCCTTTTATTACATTATATATATTCTATTATTTCCTAATCTGATTGTAAATACTGATATTTAAGGAGATTCTAGCTATGGTAAATTTATACTACGGATACTTATTACATACAAATATTATTTTTATATTTCTTTTTAATTACATTTTTGTTTTATATTGGAATATAAGGGCTTAGGTGGTGTCACATATAATGGGTATTCCTACAAACGGTGCTCCTACAATTCTGCAATATATCAAGCAAAAAGCCGATTTTCCTATTCAATAAGAAAATGCGTCCAAATTGCATCTAACTACTATTTCCGCAAGCACTATACTTCTATATTAACTGTTTTGCTAATTCTAATTGTTCTTCTGATAAATTAAAGTCCTTCCCATTATTTTTTATTAGGTTATGTAAGTTTTCTACTACTTCTGCTTTTTCTAATGTTTCTTTTATTGGAAGTACACTTTCCATTCTTCTATTTATTTTTATATATGCATTATTCATTTTTTTAAAATCTTGATTTTCAAACGCCTCCTCCCAGTCCTTTATGAATTCATCCATTTCTTGTATTTTCTTTACTTGTTCTTTATTTACTTTGTCTATATTATCTTTAGCATAATCTAACATACTGTTTTTTCCCTCTTTTATTAATGCTCCTAATCCTTCTTTTATTAAATCATTTTTTACACATTTATCTACTACATTATCTAATGTTTTTGCTACATTTTTTATAAGGTCACCGTTTTTTGCTATTGCTTCTGCCTGACTCATATTTTCTAAATCGCCAGTAAACATACCTATTAATTCTTTGCCTTTATTAATAGTAACTTCTATTGCTGTTTTTATTCCTTCAATTAATCCCTCTTTAATAAATGCATTTTTTATTTCTATTATTTCATTTTCTATAAAATTAGGTAAAATTGCTTTTAACCCAAAGTCTATTCCTTTATTTATTGCTTGTCCCCAATTTGTTTGAAAAAAATCATTTTGTAATTTTCCAATTGCTCCTTTTAAATCAATGTCTCTAATTGTTTGTTCTGCTAATGAAAGTTCCATATCTTTTTCCTCCTTGCTTTTATTTATTTTTTTATTTTTTAGTCCGGTCAAGACCGACCCCTACAATTAATTTTTAAATATGCGAATAATTTATTTACTTTATATTTTTTCTGCTATTTTTTTATATTCTTCTTTTAATTCTTTATTAATAAAATTAATATTTTTATTTAT
>CATKWX010000030.1 GCA_949840345.1 uncultured Eubacteriales bacterium | reverse complement strand
AAAAGAATTAAAACATTACATTTTTTGTATGCAATTAAAATGATTTTTGTATGCGATTTGTATGCAATTATTTAATAATATAATGAAAAATAATAGAAAATAATGAGAAAAATAAGAAAATTAAAAAAATGAATTATCTCTTGAAAGCCTTGATACTGCTAAATAATAAACACATAATAAAAAACAATGGAAAATAATGAAATTCCATTGTTTTTCTGCGTTATGGAGGCGCCACCCGGATTTGAACCGGGGAATCAGAGTTTTGCAGACTCGTGCCTTACCACTTGGCTATAGCGCCATAGAGATATATTATATAATAATATATGCAGTAAAAATTAAAAAGTGAACCTAAAAATTAAATATTATATGTGAATAGTGAAAAATGAATAGTTAATAATGAATAGTACATAAGTGCTCTTATTATCTAAATAAAATTATTCACTATTTATTATTAACTTTTAACTATTCATTGCGAATTGCTAAATTCGCACTTATGGAGCGGGAAACGGGGCTCAAACCCGCGACCTATGCCTTGGCAAGGCATCGCTCTATCAACTGAGCTATTCCCGCAAAAAATCAAGTATTAATATAATAACAAAAAAAATACTAAAAGTCAATATAAAAGCAAGTAAAATATATAAAAAATAAATTTCATAGTTATATTGTAACTAAAAGATTAATGTGATATAGTTATTAATGTTAAATATAATATAATATGCATATAATAAAACAAATGATAGATTTTATCTATTAAAACGGTTAAAACTTCGTTGTATAAAACACTTATAGAAGGGATAAAGGAATGAAAAAAAGATATCTTAAAATGAGTCTCGTAATTTTAATATTAATAATGATAGACCAAGTAATAAAGGGAGTTATTCTTAATAACGATATAGAGATATCATCAAATATAAAAATAGAATATATACAAAACTTTGGAGGAGCTTTTGGAATAGGTGGAAACAGTACAGTATTTTTCATATTAGTTAATACAGTAGTTTTAGGAATAATAATTAAATTCATATATTCTCAAAGAGATAGAGTAGATAGAAAAACATTGCTTAGTTTTACATTAATATTAGCAGGAGGTTTTAGTAACTTAATAGATAGAATTGTTTGGGGATATGTTGTTGACTATATAGACATAACAAACTATTTTGAATTTCCAGTATTTAATATAGCAGATATATATATAGTAGTTGGATGGATTATGCTATTTGTATGCATAGCAATATATTGGTGTAAGGAAGTAAAAATAACAAGCAAATAAGGAGGAGAGTTCTTGAAGCAGTATACAATAACTAATAATGAAGAAAAAAATAGACTGGATAAAATAATAAGTATTTTAGATGATACAATATCAAGAACATCTGTAAAAAGGCTAATAGAAGAAAAAAAAATAACCGTAAATGGAAGAAAGGAAAAGCCTTCGTACGAGGTCAAAGTAGGAGATATAATAGAAATAGAAGAAGAAGTACCAAAGGAATCACATATTATAGCACAAGATATCCCTATTGAAATCATATATGAAGATGAAGATATTTTAGTAATAAATAAACCAAAAGGAATGGTTGTACATCCGGGTAATGGTAATCCGGACGGCACACTTGCAAATGCTGTAATGGGTTTATGTGGAGATACACTATCAGGTATAGGAGGAGAAATCAGACCTGGTATAATACATAGATTAGACAAAGACACATCTGGTGTAATAGTAATAGCTAAAAACGATAAAGCACATATAGATATAAGCAATCAAATAAAAAATAGAGAAACTTCTAAAAAATATATAGCATTAGTAAGAGGAATAATTAAGGAAGAAGAAGCAACTATAAATATGCCAATAGGCAGAAGTTTAAAAGATAGAAAGAAGATGGCAGTAAGAAAAGATGGAAAAGAGGCAATAACGCATTTTAAAGTATTAAAAAGATTTGAAGAATATACATTACTCGAATTAAAAATAGATACAGGAAGAACTCATCAAATAAGAGTACATATGGCAGAAATTGGACATCCTGTAATTGGAGACTATATATATTCAAATGGAAAAAACCCATTTAATGTTGTAGGGCAAATGCTACACTCAAAGAAAATAGAATTCACTCATCCAAAAACAAACAAAAAAGTTATCTTTGAAGCTCCAATACCGAAATATTTTAAAGATGTATTAGACAGACTAGAGAAGAATTAAACAAATCCGGTACAAAAAAGTACCGGAGAATCTATATAAACCTTTTACGAAAACCGTAAAAGAGGATTAAAAACTACATAATATAATATGTAAACTTTAAAAAATTGACACAATATAGGACACAAATTCGTACTACACTACAAAACACATTGCAAACTGTAGGGGCACCGTTTGCGGGAATACCCGTAACTCGTGACACCACTGTGCCCATTTTTAGAAGGGATTTTATTATGGAAGAAAGATTACAAAAATACCTAGCAGAAGCTGGAATAGCTTCCAGAAGAAAATGTGAAGAATACATTCTGGAAGGAAAAGTAAAAGTAAATGGAGAAACTGTAACAGAGCTAGGCGTAAAAGTAAATGAAAGTGCAGACAAAATATATTTCGAAGACAAGCTTATAAAAAAAGAAAATAACAAAAAAGTATACATACTACTAAATAAACCAATAGGATATGTAACTACAACTAAAGAACAATTTGGAAGAGAAAAAGTTTTAGACTTAATAAAAACAAATAGAAGGCTTGTACCTGTTGGTAGACTTGATATGTATACATCAGGAGCACTAATACTAACAGATGATGGAGACTTTGTTTATAAAGTTACACATCCAAAACACGAAATAGAAAAAACATACATTGCTACAGTACATGGAGAAGTATTAGATGAAGAAATAGAAAAATTAAGGCAAGGGGTAAAAATAGAAGATTATACAACATCAATTGCAAAAGTAAAAAGAATACAGTATAATCCAGAAAAGAAGCAAACAAGATTAGTAATAACAATACATGAAGGGAAAAATAGACAAGTTAGAAAAATGTGTGAGGCAATAGGTAAAAAAGTAATAGCACTACACAGAAGCAAAATAGGCAATATAGACGTAAAAGACATTCCATTAGGAAAATGGAGATACTTAAACGACAAAGAAGTAAAACAAATTTTAGGCGAATAACCCTCAGTCTGCTAAAGCAGACAGCTCCCTTAAATAAGGGAGCCAAGAATATTATCAGAAGCCCTTGCCTCCCTTATTTAAGGGAGGTGGCGCGAAGCGACGGAGGGTTTATACCACAAAAGAAGGAGAAAAACATATGAATTACCAAAGAATATTACCAGAAGGTTGGAATAATATTGAAACGACTGTAACCTTAGGCGAAATAGACAATGCTTGGCAAACAGGAAAAATAATGCAAGCGAAAGTCACAAAATGCGATTCTAGCTATAACTTACACGTAAACTTGGGAAACAATATAGAAGGAATTATCCCAAGGGAAGAAGTAGAAGCTATAAATACAGATAACATTGGCTTTCCTAGACCAAACATATGCATAAACAAAGTAAATCAGTATGTTCAATTTAAAATAAAAGATGTAACAGAAGATAAAGTTATATTATCTAGAAAAAGCGTAGGAAACGAAGTAATAAAATGGATAAACAATGAACTACAAGCCGGAGACATAGTAAATGGAATAATAAAAAACATAAGACCATATGGAGTATTTGTTGAAATTGGTGGAGGAATAGTAGGACTACTACATATAGAAGATATATCTATTGCGAGAATAAAAAGTCCAAATGAAAGATTTAATGTTGGACAAAAAGTAAAAGTTATGATAAAATCAATAGACAGAAATTTAAAAAGAGTAATACTAACATATAAAGAGTTGTTGGGAACTTGGGAAGACAATATAAAAGAATATCAAGAAGGTAAAACCGTTACAGGAATAGTAAGAGACGTAGAAAAATCAAAAAACGGAATATTTGTAGAGTTAAAACCAAATTTAGTAGGACTTGCAGAATACAAAGAAAATATAGAATATGGAAAACCAGTTAACGTATACATAAAAAAGATAATACCAGAAAAGAAAAAAGTAAAGTTAGTAATTGTATAAATTAACAATATAGCTAAAAATAGCAAATTGTTAAATTTATATTTATTATATAAAATAAAATTATTTAATAATAGGAGGAAAAATTATGGTAGAAGACAGTGAAATCAAAGCTCAAGTTTCGCCATTTGCAGTAAGAGAAGGCGAAGTAAAAACATTCGATGGAAAGGACGGATATGTATCTATTAATCAAATTATACATAAAATAAATGTAGGACATATTACAGACATACATTTTAAGATACTAGAAATAGTTAATGAATTTGAATTTATAACATCAAGACAAATATATCAACTATTAGAATACAGAGGAGTAGATGCAAAATCACAAGACAAGCTAAACAACAAATTAGAGCAATTAGTAAAATCTAAAATATTAACAAGATATTACTTCACATCAGAAGAAGGAAAATGTATATACAGAGTTTACTGCTTAGAAAAAATGGGAAAATACTTACTAGATTCAAAAGAAATAGAAACAAAGTGGCAACCAACAGACAATACAAAACCAGTAGCATTAATAAAGAAAAGACTAGCAGGAAACCAAATAATATTAGCATACTTAAGAAAAGTAAAATCATATGACGAATACAAAGTAAAACCATCTTTAACTGCTAAAAAAGCTGGAAAAGTATTTAGAGGAGCAGCAGGAATAAAATTAACAAAAAACAAAAAATCAATAGAATTAATATTTGAAGTAGTTAGAAGAGAAGAAGACTGGCAAAAAAGCTTAGTAGAGAAAATGAAGCTATATAAAGACTTCTATGAAAGCTTTGTACAATTCGATTCAGGATATGAAACAAAACCACAACTAATAATAGTTTGTGAAGACGATAAGCATACAGTAGAAGTATTCAAAGAAATAGTAACAAAGCAACTAGAAATACCAGGAATGAACTTATTATTTACAACAGACTTAAAGCAAAATAGTGAAAGCATATCAAAAAGCTTGACAGAATTCAAAATGGACGAAACAACAGGTAAATACAAATTAGAACAAATAGAATTAAAATTGTTAGAAGCTTAGTGCACACTAGGGGGAAAGCTTGCCTAACAGCAAGAATGAATAATGAATAGTGAATAATACAAAAATCAAAAATTTTTGTAAAAAGGGCCGATAAATAAATTTGTTTATTTATTTCGCCCTTTTTTCTTTATCAAAATATTTTTAAATCAAAAAAATTTTTAATCTAGTAATTCTGCTAAAAAATTCAAAAAATAGTAATAAATATTGATTTATGATAGCAAATATGCTATCATAAGAAAGGAGTATCTATATGTATAGCATTAAAATATACGAAGATAAATACGGGAAAAGTGAAATAAAGGATTATATTCGAAGTCTACAGCAAAATCAAAGTAAAGACAGTAAAATAAAATTCAATAAAATAATTTCATATATGAGATTATTAAGTGAAAATGGATTATCAATAGGTGAACCATATATAAAATATCTTAATAATGAAATTTGGGAATTGAGACCATTAAAGGATAGAATACTTTTTACATATTGGAATAATAATAGATTTATATTGTTAAGTATATTTGCGAAAAAAACTCAAAAAACGCCTAGAAATGAAATTGAAAAAGCAAAAAGATTATTAAAAGATTACAGAGAGAGGAGTGGATTGTAATGGGTGAAAAATTTACAGAATGGAAAGATTTTGAAAAAGAATTAAACATCACACCAGAGCAAGAAATGGAAATCAGACTTGAAATGGATATTATAAAGGCAACAATAGAGGCGAGAAGGAGAAGTAATCTTACACAAAGAGATTTAAGTAAAAAAACAGGAATTACACAGTCAGTAATTGCTAGAATAGAAAAATGTGTAAATTCTCCTCAAACAAATACTCTTATAAAATTGCTATATCCTATGGGATATACACTGAAAGTTGTACCTCTAGATGAAATGAAATAATAATGCACAATTACCATAATATAGCAATTAATATAGCAATTGACTTGCATATTCCTATGTGTTATCATAGTAATATACAAGTCATATTTTGTAGAAAAAACATAAAAAAAGAGATGGTAAAATTGATTATTATAATTGAAATGATTATTGCAATTCTAACAATAACAGGAATTCTTATAGGGTTATGTAAAAGGTCTCCTAAAAAGGTCATAATATTTTCAATACTAACAATAATAATTTTATTCATAGCAATATTTCTTACACTAGCCTTAGAAAACCCAAAAATGGAAGTTAATGAAATAATACAAATAGAAGTTAGTAGCATAGATGAAATAAAGCCACCCAAAACAACATATATGTACCGTGATGTAACAAATAACGTAGAAATATCAGGCAACATAGAATACAAAAAAATAGGTGAATATGAAATAGAATATGCCGTTCCAATGCTATTTAAAACATATACTCAAAAGCAAATTATAAAAATAGTTGATACAACTCCACCAGAAATTACATTAGAAGGTGGGGAGGTTATAACTCAATCAAATAGAATTAAGTACCAAGAATTAGGATTTAAGGCAATAGATAATTATGATGGTGATATAACAGGAAGTGTTACTACAGAAGAGAGCAAAATAGATGAAAATACATTAGAAATAATATATACAGTTTCAGATTCTTCAGGAAACACAAGCGTTAAAAAAAGAACAGTAAATCTTGTAGACGATAACCCACCAACTATAACACTAAATGGAACTCCCAAAATTGCCATAGTTGTAGGAAATGAGTATAAAGAGCAAGGTGCAAAAGCTAAAGACGATAAAGATGGAGACTTAACAAAAAACATAAAAATAGAAGGAACAGTTGATACATCAAAAATAGGAGAATATACAATAACATATAAAGTAACAGATAAAAGCGGAAACATAGCTACAAAAACAAGAACAGTTGTAGTAACAAATGAGCCAGCTAAGGCAAAACAAGGAACAGACGGAGAAAAAGGAGTAATTTACTTAACCTTTGACGATGGACCAACCACTACTATAACTCCTCAAATATTAGATATTCTAAAAAAGAAAAATGTAAAGGCAACATTTTTCATATTAAATTACAGTGATGCAGGAGAACAAGTTGTAAAAAGAGAAGTAGAAGAAGGGCACACTGTTGCAATTCATGGATATTCTCACAATTACAACACAATATACAGGTCAGTTGATGCATATATGCAAAACATAACAATGCTACAAAACAGAATAAAAAACTCCACAGGCTACAATGCCACAATAACAAGATTTCCAGGAGGAAGCTCTAACACAGTTAGCAAATTCAATCCCGGAATAATGACAATATTAACAAAAGAAGTTGTAGATAGAGGATATAAATATTTTGATTGGAATGTATCATCAGGAGATGCAGGAGGAGCAAAAACTTCAGAAGATGTATATAACAATGTTACAAAAAACTTAAGTAAATCAAGAATGAATGTAGTATTAATGCACGACTTCAATGGAAATACAAAAACACTAAATGCATTAGAAGCTATAATAGATTACGGAATTGAAAATGGATATACATTTGCTAGAATTACAGAAGACACACCAATGGTAACACATAGGGTAAATAATTAGGATAAAACCATAAATTGTAGGGAACGGCGCCCTAGCCGTTCCGTAATAAAACGCAATATTTTAGTAAGATTTATTAAGGAAGAAGTAAAATGACTAAAGAAGAAAAAGATATATTGAAAAAATTAAAAAAAGAAGAAAACTATGGCGAGATTTTTAAACAATTTGGGCAGAAACAGTTTTCCAAAAACGTTAGTAGAAAATATAAAAAGCAAGACATAAAAAAACTAAAAAGAGAAGGAAAATTCGAAGACATTTATTTAAGATATGGTAAGAGTCAGTATAATCGTTTACTAAATGAAGCAAAGCAACGAGAAATCGAAGAAGTATATGGAAAAAGAAGTGCAAAAGCTATCGGAAATAAAATTAAAACCAGAGTAAAATCAGCATTCGGAGCTTTGCTAATAGGTACAGGTATGTTAAGTGGCGCAGGAACGCTTGCACTTGGAACTGCGATATATCAATCTGAACAACTAAAAAGTGAAGAAAAAGCAAAATATGAAGAAATAATTAAAGATTATGAGGATGGAGTGAAAGAATATGCAGAAAATATAAAAGCTATGGGTCTGACGGATTTAGAAATTTTTATGAAGCTTCAAGCAGATATGCATAACTCAATAAAAGGATATGGAACACCTTCTTTAGATATTTTTGGATACGAAGGTGCAGATATGGCTCAAGAAGATGGAATGGGCGTATGTAGAAATATGGCAAATGATATTATGAATAAGCTTAATGCTATAGATTCTAAATACAATGCGAGATCCATTATGGTAAAATCAGAAGGATGCAATTTAGAAAGAGTAGATATACAAAAAAATAGTATAAAATCATCTGAAAATGTGTCTAAAATAAATAAAATGCCAATGATTAAAACGATAAATAATGCAATTGTTGATTTACACGAAAATGGAATTTTAGACGCTCGAAATTTAATTGATAATATGTATGGTAATCATTTAGTAGTATTAATTGATTTAAAAGAGGAAAATACAACACTTATAGTTGACCCTACAGAAGTTTGCTTAGGAGTTTTTTTAAATGGAGAAATTGTAATGTTTAATTCTTTAGATATGCAAGAACCATATAAATTGCATAGAAGGATTGTGGGAGATTTATTTTATAGGGGGAAAAGCTCTTTAGAAGTGCCTTCTGAATATATAAAAAGTTTTTTAAATCCTAATGAAACAATAGAAGAATTAAAAGAAAAATACAGTGTAGAAGCACAACAAAAGGCTCTAGACTCTGCAAATGAAAAAGAATTAAAGTATATTTATAATTCAAGAAAAAGAAACTTTAGAAATAGTATAAAGGTAGACTTAAAAGAACAAGAAGAAAAAATATATTCAATAGAAGAAATACAAAATTTATATAACGAGCTCATACCTAAAGCTAGTAGTATAACAAATAAAGAAGAAGCAATTGAAATAGCAAACGCATATAGAAAAATTACTTGTGAAGTTTTACCAAGTATTGAATACTATAATAAAAAACAAGAAGATATAATTGGAAAATCAGTAAATGAATATGCAAAAGTAGGGGATAATTTAAATTTAGAAGTATCAAACGATTTAAGACAACAAATTGTAAAGAAAATGATTGAAACAGATGCAGTTAACTTACCAATAGGAGAAGATACTACAAAAGAATTTTT
This sequence comes from uncultured Eubacteriales bacterium, assembly GCA_949840345.1. Taxonomy (GTDB): domain Bacteria; phylum Bacillota; class Clostridia; order TANB77; family CAG-508; genus CAKPQL01. Next base: position 8,222 of record CATKWX010000030.1, on the reverse strand, counting down.
ATGTGATGCATATTTACAAACAGAACCACAAAAGCAATTACAAGATTTGAGAGTTGCGTTTGATATATTGTATGGATACCATATCTTAGATAACGAGGATAACTTTCTAGCAGTAGTAAAAATAGGATATATGGAAGATACTTATACTAAATATGAGCCACAGGATAAGAAATTAGAAGAGATATGGCTAGGAATGGCTAAACCTATAGTTAAAGGAAGCCAAAGGGATGCAAATAAAGAAATAGATGCAAGATAAGGGTCACGCCGATGGCGTGACCCTACAAAAAATATATTGCTTTTTTAATTATCACTATTTGGCTTACCCAAGTTAAAACTAATTGCATCTTCATTGTCAAAGAAATATCTTGAATCTGTTGTGTCTGTTTGAATTGGATCTACATTCATGTCTCCTGCAGTATCAAAATCTATATCTTTAGGGTTAAATTTATATTTCTTAATATCAGTATCTTCTGTTGAATCTGAGCTTGTGTCTTCATCATTAAATTTAGAAAAGTTATATTTTTTAATATCTTTTTTCTCTTTATATTTAGCTTCAAGGAAATCAACAAAACCACCATTAGCAATATTCTTTCCGCCTAAATCTTTTGTTTTATAAGCACATTGTTTAAACTTCAATGCTTGAATTTGACCAGGTTTTAAGTTTTCCTTCCAACGCCATTCAACACTCTTGTAATTTGCATCGTAACTTGTTTGGTCTGTATGATAATCATTTGTAAATTTCCACTCTCTATGGTCACCAATTTCTTTAGACCACCAAGCATTATCCTCAGGAGTGTTGTTTCCAAATACCATTTTTGTTGTACAATTTGCAAGAAGTATCTGCCTAAATGTCGAATTTTCATTACCAAATTGACTGATGTTTTGAGCTGAAACTATAGTACCAACTCTATACTTTCTATATAAAGTAAATAGAGCTTCTGTTGACCTACAAGCAAAATCAGGGAATTCATCAATATATAAGAAATGAGGAATTCTTGTTTTTTCAACACCAGGTCTATTAAGTACAGAATATTGCATTAATAATAAACAGAATAATCCAAAAGCCTTGTGAGCTGTTGCTCCTAAGTCTCCACGACGTGTACATACTAAATTTATTTGACCTTTTTCCAATACAGTATCAAAATCAATATTATTAGTTCTATTACATAATATATTTTTTACACCAGGATAACGAAGTAAGTTATCTAACTCTGTTATAGCAGAATACACGAAACGTTCAGTATCTTTTCTGCCTTCACTACTTCTATAAAAGTTTTTCTCAAAATATCCAATTTGTAAACTATATTCCTCTGCAAGTTCTGGAATAGCCTTCAATTGTTCGCACATTTCTTCAACTAAATCAAAGTCATTTAACATTTTAAGTAAATCTTCTAAGTTTGGAAGTAGACCATCATGAAGTATTGGATACATTACCTTTAATAATAATACCAAATTTTCTACTGCTTGAGTTGTAACATTTTCCATAAATGTTTCTTCCTCGTGAGGATGAGTTGTTGCATACATTCCTTTTAATATAGAAGAAATTAATATTGCAGTTCTAGGTGCATGAGCATGTATAAATGGGTTTAAACCTATTGAATTAGGGTTTGCTGGGTCAATTATATTTACTGGAATATTAAAGTTGTTAGCAACTTCCACAACATGACTAGTTGACTCATAATCAGGAGAAATTGCAGTAAATCCTAAATTCTTATAAGTTATACTCGTTCCATTTGCATCATAAATTAATTTATGCATATATGTTTTATATAGCTTTTCTTTATATGGATTTGGAGTAAGCATTGTTAATTCGAAATTATTATTTATATAATCATTATCATAAGGACAGCTTAAAGATGCTATACCAGTTTTTAAAGCAGTATATGCCATTTCTTTAGCAGCTTCCCTAAAGAAGAACTTTCTTTCTAAATCTCTTGCCATCATAGGTTCAAAAACCATTGATGTTTTTCCTGTACCAGATACACCAATAATAAGAGTTGCTTCAAATCTTCTACATTCTGGAATTTTTACAGCTTTATTTGTAAGCCTATCTGTACATATTTTAATTTCACAAGTATATGGACCAACTTTTTCGCTATTATCAGCTAAGCTAATTCCTTTGTAATCCCAAATAGATTTCTTGATTTCCAAAGTGTCGTTAACTGTGAAGAATAAAAACTTAAATATAGGGTAAAAAGTAGTAAGTGGTATGTATAATGCTATTGAAGTTAATGCTGGTGGTATTAAATCAGAAAAATTCATAATAATTTCTGAATAATTAGGCAAAGAAAACATAAATAACCAACAAGCCTCATTTAACCAAGTAACTACCATAGATATTCCTATTATATATAGTGCAACACAATAAACATAAAAGAAGGTTACCTTTAAATTATTATTTGAGTGCACAAATTTAGAACCATAAGAAAGTACAAAAGCAAATACAGGAAATGCCATTGCTATAGTATACTTAATAGGACCCCAGTATGTAACTGGAACTCCTGTAAAAAATATAAAGCACATTTCCATAAATCTATCAACACATATATACAAAGTAATAAGAGATAGTATATATGTAAAAAATGTATTTCTATCAGTTTTTAAAACTTTTAATAATTTATCTATATACTTCAATTGCTTCACCACTTTCAATTAAACATAACTATACATATCTATTATCTTATAAAATAGGCAAAAAATCAAGTACTTTGGCAAAAAAATCTACATAATTATATATAAATATGATAATTGTGCAAAACCTATTGCACACACTGTAGGGAACGGCGCCCTCGCCGTTCCGCAAATAAATACATACGAAAACATATTGCAAACATTGTAGGGGCGGGTCTTGTGCCCGCCCGCAAATACCCCATAATTTATTCACACAAAAAAATAAAAAAATCTTTACGCATACTTGAATTATATAAATAATATTAATATAATATATAAATACAAAAAAGAGAGGATAAAAAACAAATGCAAAAAGTAAAAAAAGTAGTAAAAAAGGAAACCTTCGTACAAGGCATACTAGCACTATTATTCTCACAAGTAATAATAAAGCTATTAGGTCTAGTATATAAACTATATCTAACTAACAGAGAAGGCTTTGGAGATGCAGGGAATGCAATATATGGAAGCGGATATCAAATATATGCATTATTGCTTACCTTATCATCCATAGGAGTTCCGGGTGCAATTGCAAAAATGATTTCTGAAAAAGCAGCAGTTGGTGATAATAGAGGAGCACATAGAATTTTTAAAATATCACTAGTAACATTTGGATTAGTAGGATTATTTGGAACATGCATAATGTTCTTTGGAGCTAGATACATATCAAATGTAATGCTACAAATACCAGAGGCAGAATTAACAATGGTTGCACTAGCACCTGCAATATTCTTCGTAGCGATAGCCTCAGTAATAAGAGGATACTTTAATGGAATGCATACAATGAAGGCAACAGCAAATTCACAAACACTAGAGCAAGTATTCAAAACATTTTTTACATTACTATTCGTTGAATTAATAGCAATGTTTACAAATGCAAACACCACACTAATGGCAGCAGGTGCAACTATTGCTACCACACTTGCAACATTTTTAAGTTTTGGATATCTATACCTATATTATAAATCAACCAAAAAGAATATAAAAAACACTGAGAGTACATATGTAAGCAATACTAGAGAAAGTGTAAAAGACGTTTTAAAAACTATACTAATAGTATCAATTCCAATAACAATAACGGCGTTGCTTTCAACAGTAAATAAAAACATTGACTCTTTTACTGTTGTTGGAGGATTAAAAACATTTATTACAGACGAAAATAGAGCAAAAGAACTATATGGTATAATTAGCGGTAAAGTGGATACACTAACCACATTGCCATTATCCTTTAACGTAGCATTTTCGAGTGCATTAGTGCCAGCAGTTGCATCAGCAGTAGCAATGAGAAATAAAAAAGTTGCATCAGAAAAAATTTCATTTACATTGCTTGCTACAATTCTTTTAGGATTGCCCGCTACAGTTGGAATGATTATCTTTGCCGGACCAATATTAAAATTATTATTTCCAATGCAACCAGAAGGAACACTTGTATTACAAATAACATCATTAACAATAATATCAATAGCATTAGTTCAAACAATAAATGCAGCTTTGCAGGGAATTGGAAGAGTTAATGTACCTGCAATAGCACTAACAATAGGAGTAATAATAAAATTTATTTGCAACATTACATTAGTACCAAATCCAAACTTTGGAATAAATGGGGCAGCAATAGGTTCCGTACTTTGTTATGTAGTAGCTGATTTAATAGCATTCATTGTTTTAAAAAGAAGTATAAAAATAGAAACGAAACTAAGTAAATTTGTAATAAAACCATTACTAGCTTCACTTATTATGGGAATAATATCTTATGGATTGTATATTAATATAATAAATATAATAGGAAACAAGCTAGCAACAATAATATCATTAATAGTTGCAGTAATAACATATGGACTTTCTATAGCAACATTAAAAATATTAACAAAAGAAGAAATTTTAATGCTTCCATTAGGAAATAAAATATATAAATTACTAAATAAACTAAAAATATATAATTAAATTTTAAAAAATAAAAATGCCCAAAAATAAGTAAATTCAAGATTCACAAAACTTAAAAGCTTAGGGAATAAACAAGTTTATAAAAAAATAATAAAAAAAAGAAGGATTTTGGCTAACTTTGGCGAATAAATATTGTAATGTGGATATAAATCTACATATAACAAAATCTTATTAGGAGGTAATATTAAATGAACAAAGCTGAATTAATCGCAGCAATAGCTGCAAAAACAGGAGAAACAAAGAAAAGTGCTGAAGCATCAGTTAATGCATTCGTAGACGTAGTTACAACAGCATTAACAAAAGGAGATAAAATACAATTAGTAGGATTCGGTTCTTTTGAAGTAAGAAAAAGAGCAGCTAGAAAAGGAAGAAACCCACAAACTAAAGAAGAAATCAAAATACCTGCATCAAAAGCTCCAGTATTCAAAGCTGGTAAAGCATTAAAAGATTTAGTTAATAAAAAATAAGAGAATTTAAATAAATAATGAATTCATGGAGGATATAGGAAACTATATCCTTTTTTATTGCTTTATAGTTTACTTTTTTACAATATTATGTTAAAATGGAAGTGATAGGTAGTTATTTAATTTGCCTTGGAGGGAATTTAAATGGGAAATAAAACTAAAAAGATAAATATGAGTGATAAAATTAAATATCAAATATGGAAGGATATAGATACTAAAAGAGATATATTAGCAGGAATGGGCTCAAAATTAAGAATGATGACGGATAAGCAAAGTGAAGAATATAGTAAATTAAAGAATAAATGTGATGAGTTAGAAGCTGATATTGAAGAGATGATTTCCCATTTAGATGGAAGCTATGATGCTCAAAAATTGATTCAAGATGCAAAAAAAGCAAAAGAAGAAAGAGATGAAGCTATATCAAGAAAAGGAACAAAATCAAAAGAACTTGATGAAAAATTAGGAATGTTGGAATTTAAAAGAGAAGAAGAAATACAGAAAATAAAAGATTTAAGAGTAAAAATAAATAGGATTAACTTGTTATCAGAAGATGAAGAATATGATGAAGTATCACAAAAAGCAGAAGAATGGAAAATACAAAATGAAATGGTAAAACGCTCATTGATTTTAAGAACTATAAATGCAAAAATTGCTATGACTAAAATAAGAAAGTCTAACCAAGATGCAAAAGATATAGAAAACATTAGAGAAGCTATTGATATATATAATGAAAAAATAACAGAATATAAAAAACAAATGGATGAGTTAAATAATAAAAGACCTAAAAGCATTCCTGAAGAATTCATGAGAGAAGATGACTGGATTTTAGGTGTTGTTACTATAGATAAAAATAAAAAAATACAAGAAGTAATAGGTAAGATTGACGAAGAGAATAGGGAGAGAAGAGAATTTGAGCAAGAAAAGTATTTTGTAAAATCAAACCAAGGAGAATCAAATTTACCATATAGAGAATTAGATGATAAAGAAAGAAATGAATTAATAACATATTCAGAAGAAATGACTACATTCAAGCAGCTAACACAGTTTTTAAAAATAAAAGCAGCAAGAGCGGCTGGAAAGGTTGTAGGATTAACGATATTAGCAGTAAGAAGAATTAAATCTATATTTAAGCCAAAAGAAGGAAACAAAGTAGCAGAAACACAAAGCAATGAAGGAAGCACTTTTGTAGATGAATGTAGAGATGCAATACAAGAAAAAGCAAATGAAATGAATTCACAAGAATCAGTAAAAGGAGTAGTTGTAGGAGAGCCAACGAAAGATCCAATAAAAGCAAATCCATTTAAGTTAACAATAGGTGTTAGCCAAGATGTAAAAAGGGCAGTAGAAGCAGTTCCAACAACAAAAAGGAAAGTGCCAAATAAAATAGAAAGAAAAGAAATTGATACTAATACTTTTGAATAAATATACAAATATAATCTAGTCTTTTATAATTACGTAAAAGAAAGGAGAAATGTTAACTTGCAAAAGATAACATAGTATAATTATATGAAAGATAGTAAAAAAATAAGTAGACTATTAGATGAAAAAGAAAAAGCTGAAAAGGAAGTAAGAAGAATACATAAATTAGTATTTGAAGGAGCAAAAGAAGATAACACTGAAATGAGAATACTAAGGGACGAGTTTGATAAAGCGAAAAGACGATTGAATGAAATAAAAGAAAAATTAGAACAGTTAAGACAAAAACAAGAAGCAAAATCTAGAGGAGATACAATAAAGCCAACAGTAAGTGGAGATGCGACACAAGAGAAAAAAACATCTGTAGCAAAACAAAATAAGGGATTACAAGAATTAATAAGATTAGTTGGAAATACTACTACAAGCGTTAGTAAACCAAAAGAAAATCCCCAAAACCTATCCAAACCAATACAGCCAAGTGTAAAACCTATAGAAAATAATAACCTAAAACAAACTAAAGTTGATAAACAAGAAAATGAAGGTGAAGATAAAAAAACAAAGGAAGATATAAAACCACAAAGCGAACTAGATAAAAAACCACAAGAGGATAAAAAACCAGAAGAAAAACCACCAAGACTGCATGAAAGAGTAAAAGTTGATGGAATTAATATTAGAATACCACAAAAAGTAGAGCCAAAACCAATAATACCTAGTACGAGGTTAAGGTAATTCTAAAAAATATTTACATTTTATGTAATCTATGGTAAAATAAACAATGAGTACAAAAGATTTCATAAATAAAATAAGAATAAATATAATATAAAAAGGAGTAATTTTATGGTTAATATTATAGGATATAGAGGATACATACCAGCGTATCTTGCAACAAAGAAAATAGAATCTTTAGATAGAAGAATGTATAAAAAAGATAAATTAGTAAAAGCAATAGACGATAGAGCAAAAGCAAATGCACAAAAAATGAATGAACTTGCTAAAAGAACAGATAAAGCATCACAAAAAGAATGGAAAAAAGAATATGGAAAAGACACTAAAAGGGTAATTAAATTATCTGAAGATATAAATAAGTTAGATGAAAAAAGAGAAGCTCAAGAGAATAAAATATATAAAGCAGCAAATCCGTTAATTGCAAAACGTATAAGAATGGAAAAACAAATATTAAATTTAGAGAGCAAAATTAATGGGTTAGAGGCTGAAAAACATAGCTTAGAAGGAAAACAAGAAGAGATAAAAGCAAAGATAGATCAAACAGATAAAATAGATGAAAAAGGTGCATTGAAAAGTGATTTAATGGACTTACAAAAAAGAATAGATAAAATAATTAAAGAAATAAGTAAGATGACAAAACAATTATCATCATTAAATAAAAAATTACAAAACTTCATGAAAAATATTGATAAAATGCAAGATATTGTTGGCAACGAATATGATATGGATGAAGGGTACAAAGAAGAAGTAGCAAAAGGTGGGGATACATCAACTAGAGAAGATTCGAACGATAAAAACCCAGAGCCAAAGTCAGGTAACCCAACTCCAAGTGGTAAACCAGCTCCAAGTGGTAAACCGGATCCAAGTGGAAGCAACCCAACTCCAAGTGGTAAACCAGCTCCAAGTGGTAAACCAGAACCAAGTGGAAGCAACCCAACTCCAAGTGGTAAACCAGCTCCAAGTGGTAAACCGGATCCAAGTGGAAGCAACCCAACTCCAAGTGGTAAG
>CATKWX010000029.1 GCA_949840345.1 uncultured Eubacteriales bacterium | reverse complement strand
TTTTTTTTATTTTTTTCAAAGTTATAATTTTCTTAAATTCACAACAGTCAAATTTATAATTACTATATCTGTAATACTTATCTTTCCATCTCCATTTACATCTGCTGACTTTAAAATCTCATTTTCTAAAAGTTTTATACCTACAGAATGCAATTTTGCTTTCACAACATCTGTTATTGTTATTTTTCCGTCTCCGTTTAGATCCCCTTTTACAGCTATTTTATAAATCTTATCTTCTACTTTTAGCTTCATTCCCGTTGAAATTACCTTTTCGTCTGATATTATATTATCTTCCTTATCATATACATAGTATTCCATATTTGTATAAATATTATTAGTAAATTCGTTAAAATTTGTATTTGGAGATATTTTGTAAATATATTCATTATCTATTTCGTAATTATCCACTCTAAAAAACTTATCCTCTTGACTCTTTTCATCTTCCACAGTAAATGCCTTTATACATAAGTTAGAATTTTGAGGTATTATAGTATCAGTTGATAAATCTATCATATCTTCCCAATTTTCTAGATCCATAGACATATAACTTTGCCCTCTTTGTGCTGTTGCAGTAGCCCAATAAGCAGTGTCCGGATATTCTAATGCTATGTATGATGCCCCAAATTCATCTGAAATATACTTTAGAGCTATTACAAATTTATCTCCTGTTAATTCAATTGGCTCTTCAAATTTTATTGTATGATATCCATTCTTTAATTCTAAATTACTTTTAACTTTTTTCAATTTTTCAGATTTTAATTCTCCATCGTCCGAATTTACATATAAATCGCATTTAGTATCTACTAAGCAAGAAAGACTTATCTCAGTTAGCAATTCTTTTTTAGTTGAATCATTTCTTGTGAATACATTTGCCCCATATATATCTCCAGAAACTGCTATAACATAGTTGTTTCCTAATTCATCATATTGATATATATTGTCATAATTAATATCTTTAGTTGACTTAATTCCTAAAATTGACCTTTCTATTAGGCAATCTTCATATGAAATATAATAAGCTCCGTTTTCTCCAAAACCTTCTCCCCAAGAATTTAATACGATATATGCTCCAGGAGTAGTTGGTCTACAACTTGAATTAAAATTAGTTACTTCATAATTATCGTCCCAACCAATAATTGCAATTTGGTGGTCTGCCATTACAGATGGTTTATTACAAAAATATGCTGTTGATTTCATAACTTGTTCTGTATTATTATAATATTGTCTTGCAAGTCCAGTTGCTCCACCTACACCATATGTTTGGGAAACAACTGCGCCATATTTTATTATATGTTCTTTTATTTCATTTCTTATTTCCTTTACTTGGTCCTGTGTATAAGTTTTATTTGAACCATCCATATATACAACTTTTCCATTAAGGTATGTTTTATATATTCCCGGAAATCTTACATATTCTTCTATTTGCTTTTGTGTTTCTAAATTTTCTATTTCTGAAAAATTTATTTTATTTTCATTATTTTCAAAAGGTAAGTCATCTTCTAAAACTGGTCCACGTCCGCTAGTATATAGTCCTAATGCAATCTCTGCAAAGCCTCCAACTCCTAATTCTCTATTATATGCATTTGGATTTGTTTTATCTAAAAATGTTTTTGAAGTTGCATATTCTGTATATCTTGCAGAAAACAATGGTGATGTTTTAGCTGTTGTTTTTTCTATGTTTGTTTCAATTGCGCTATTGGTTGAAATTGCCCAACACTGACCCGTAGCTCCTTGGTCATTAACTCTAACATTTATATTTTCTCTTAAATCATAACTTTCATTATTAGAAATCATTAATTTAGAGGAAATTAACGAACTTCTTAATCTTTTATTTCTTGTATTATTAGTAGTATTATTAAAAGTTTCTATTTCATACATTCTTGGCATTAATGTTTTTTCTTGTTCTTCTTTCGGTAAGTTTAACCATTCTGTATATTCTTTTGTATATTCTACCTTTTTAATTACATCTTCTATATTAGCTCCAAAAGATTTAATTTGTAAAATGAATATAAGAATAAAAGTAATATAAAAAATCCTTTTTACGATATTACGTTTTCTCATTAGTTCCTCCTAAATTTAATATTCATTTAAATTATATAAATAAAATAATATATTTATCAATACCTTGTTTTGGGCAATACTTGCTGATAATTACGGATATAATAAAATTTAGGATTATTATATTTGTGTTACATTTTTGACTTACAAGACGTGTAATATAAATGTAATATATTCTTAATGCAATTGAAATAGAATTTACATAAAATTATTGTATAATATACCATATATCATATACGGAGGATAAAAATGTCTATTAATTCTATTTTAAAAAAAGAAGGAATATCAATTGTTAGAGAATTAAATGTACTTGAAGTTAATAGAATTTCTAAAAATATTACTGATAAGATTAGTAATTATTTTTCAGAGCATTTGCTAAATTACGAAGATTTATTTTCTTCTATATCTAGAATTAATATGTATTTAGCAAAAATGCCTGCAGGTTCTGCTGTTGCTAAGTATTTATATAAGAACAACTCTATATACTTTAACGATAGTATAGACTTATCCATAGCTGAAAATTCAATATTTGCTCTTCACGAGTGTTTACATTTTTTACAAACTCAAACAGATGTAAAAGGAAAATTAACAAGACTTGGCTTATATGAATTAGGTAATACTGGAGTTGCAATTAACGAAGCCGCTGTTCAACTTATGGCATCTACTGCTCAAGGAGTAGATTTTGATAATGTAAAATATTACGATATATATATAAACACAACAAGTCCAGACTGTTACCCTTTACAATGTGCATTACTTACTGAAATGGTATATTTTACAGGAACTTACCCATTATATCAAAGTACATTAAATTCAAACGATATATTTAAAAATACATTTATTTCATATTCAGATAAGAAAACATATAATAAAATTGAACTAAATTTAGATAAATTATTGAAATTAGAAGATGACTTATATTACTTCTCTGTTGAACTTGAAAATGCTTCAAATGCAAGAGATTTAAAATTACTAAATAGACTTATAAATAATAGAAAAAATGCAATTAGAAAAGTATTTTTTGAAACACAAAACTTAATTATTCAAAATTGCTTTACAAACCAATTTAATGCAATAACAACTTTAGAAGATGTAAAAGAATTTCAAAGTAAATTATATAATTTTAAAAATGTTTTATGCTACACAGACGACTATAATTTCTATAATGAATTCTATTGTAACACAATGATTGCACTAGAATCAGTAAGAGAATTTTTAGAAAACAACGGAAACATGGTTGAATATAGAAGCACAAACAAAAGCCTTACAGTAGTTGATAATTCAAGTGGAATATTTAATTTATTAAAAAGAATTTTTCAAAAAATTGGAAAATTATTCTCTATTAATAAACGAGATACAGTAGGAATTAATGAGAAGAATTAATTATTTACATCAAAATAGAGCGCACCAATGATGCGCTCTTAGAATTTTTATACCAATAATTTATTTTTGAATTGAATTTATTTTAACTTTACCAAATCCTTTTCGGATATGCCTGTTGTTTTTGATATGATTTTTATATCTATTCCTTGATTTAATAGTTGTTTTGCTACTTCTTGTATACCGCTGTTCTTTTCCGCTTTTGTATTCCGTTGCTGCATTCCGTTCTTCTTTTCCGGCTTTTAAACCCTTATAGTAGCCAGCTTGTTCTGTTGCTTTTTGATCCATTATGTATTTTTGTCTTAAGAATGCTAGGTATCTTTCGTGTTCATCTTCACTTATTTCTTTTAATACTTCTTTTGCTTTTTCTATTGCTACTGTATTTGCTTTACTCATTTCTACCACTTCCTTTGGATTTTCTAAAAATACTATCCACGGTTTTAATTCTTGCTCTGTTTTTATTGTGTTTCTCTTTGCCTTCGGTAATTCTATTATACATATTTCTAATACATCTGTCAATATGACAGTAGAATATTCTTCTTCTCGTATTTGCCATTTTGTGAAGCTTTTTGGTATGTTTTGTAGATTTTTTAATTCAAAGTCTGCTATTAATACTGCTATTGTTTTATTTAATTTCATATAGTCTTCTCCTGCTTTTATTTGCTTTGTATATAGCATACTCCAATAAAATATTATTCTTTTTTCTGCATTGTGTTTATCTATTATTTGCATTTCTATATCTACATCTATTTCTTTGTTTATTTTTGCATGTATATCTATTATTCCTAGTTTGTCATCCATTAAATCTTTTTCTAATATTGGATTTTCATCTACCGTTATTTCGTTTATTTCTTCTTTTATTATCGTGTCTAATAGTTGTTTTGTTATTTCTTCATTTCCAGTTCGTCCGAATATTCTTTTAAATACGTAATCATTTTTTGGATCTAATAGTTCTTCTATATGCACCACTTCTTTCGTTTTGGATTTTTTATTGCAAATGTTTATATATGGCACAGTGGTGTCACGTCTCACGGGTATTCCCACAAACGGTGCCCCTACATTGTTTACAATTTATTTTTTGGGAAAAATTTTAGGCAGATCTGCCTTAGATAATAATTTATTGATATAAAAATTAATTTATTTATATAATATTATTCCTTATTTTTCAATCTTTTTTTATCGACAAATTGTGTCTTTTTTCGAGGGTCAATGTGGGCATCGACCCCTACAAGCATTATTCATTATTCATTATTCGCTATTCACTCGGCACCCACTTCGTAGCTAATCTCCCGTCCGCCCCTACAATATTTGCAATATGTTTTTTGTAGGGGCGATTTTAATCGCCCGAAATAACTCTTACCACTTCTTTTAAATCTTTCCAAAAGTCTATTTTTTTATTTTCATCTCTTAATAATGCTGCTGGGTGCCAAGTTGGCATATATTTTATTTGTTTTTGTTCTATCCATTTTCCTCTACTTGCTGTAATTCCATATTCTTCACCTAAAATGTTTTTTAGAGCAACACTTCCAAGTAGTACAATTATTTTTGGTTGTACTAACATTACTTGACTTCTTAAATAATCTAGGCAAGCAACCGCTTCGTCTTTTTCCGGATTTCTATTTCCTGGTGGTCTACATTTTACGATATTGGCTATGTACACTTCCTCTCTGTTTATTCCAATACCTTTAAATGCCTCGTTCATAAGTTTTCCAGCTTTTCCAACGAAAGGTATGCCCTCTCTATCCTCGTCTGCTCCGAGGTCCTTCTCCAATGAACATTAAATCTGCGTTCCTATTTCCTGTTCCAATTACTACATTTGTTCTATTGTTGCATAGTTTGCATTTTTTACAATTCTTGCATGCTTCTTCTAATTCTTCCCAATTATCGTACATTTCGTTTCTCCTTATTTACAATTATATTTATCATTTTATTAATTTTAAATAACAAAAAATACAAAAAATAAAACAACGAATGCAAATGAAAAAATTTTAGAAATTCTTAAGCAGATTTTATGGAAAATGTTCAAGCTTGCCTTGAAAGGGTGCCATAAAATCAATTTAGAATTTCTTAAATTTTGTAATGTAGCCGAGATGTTTTTATTTTTTTATTTTTTGTTATCTAGTATTCATTATTTTTATCTAGTCTTTCGTTTGTATGCAAGGGGTTGTTAATTTTATTTTTATTTTATCTTCTGTGTTAATCTCTGCTATCCCACCTATAGGTATTACTGCTTTTTTATCTGTGTGACCAAAGTTGTTAGATTTTATTATTGGAAAATTGTATTTATTTCCTAATACTTGTAATAAAATTTCTTCTAAACTTATTCCGTATTCTGTTTCGTAATTTCCGTACCCATATGCCTAAGATTTCGTCGAATACTCCATTTTGCTTCATATAATATAAATAATTGCAAATCATTCCGGGTGGGGATTCTACTCCTAAATCTTCTATGAATAGTATTTTGTTCTTAAAGTTTATGCTATATTTTCCGCACACCATCCTAGATATTAAACTTAAATTTCCACCAACTAGTTCTCCTGTACATTTTCCTTCTTTTATAGTTTTATACTCGTCTTTGCTTGTCCCTAATTCTAAACTATCTGTTTCAAATCTCTTTAAAACCTCTCTGAATCCGTAGTCTGTTTCCCAAGTTGTTAGTGATTTTAAAGTTGGTCCGTGGAAAGTAACAAGTCCTGTTTTTTCATGTATCGCATTTAATATGCTTGTTGTATCACTAAAACCACATATTATTTTAGGATTATTTTTTATAGCTTCATAATCTAAATAATCAAAAATGGAATTAGAATTAAATCCCCCTGTTGCACAAAATAGCATCTTTATATTTTTATCTAAAAACATTTCATTTATATCTTTTGCTTTACTATCAACAGATGCACTATATCCATATTCGTTATTTAAGGCATATTTTCCAAATTTTACTTTATACCCGTTTTCCTCTAATAGCTTTATTGAATTGTTTATATCTGGCATTGATTTTTCAGTTATTGGGTCTGATGGTGCAACAATTCCTATTGTATCACCTTTTTGTAATTTATTTGGTAACATATTTTTTTTCCTCCTATTCGGACGAGCAATGCTCGCCCCTACGATTATACAATTGATTTTATTAGGAAATTACATATATATTATTTTTTAATAAAAGCCTGAGCAGCACGGCTGCCGGATTACCCGTTAAACCTCGAAGGTTTTATTAAAAAATAATATATATGTAATTTCCGGTCGGGCACTCAATTTATTTTAGCATTATTAATGCTGTATTCCTTCCCGCGCTCTTTCCTTCTTTTCTGTATGAATGAATTAAATTGCTATTGCATACTGTGCAAATTCCACTATCTATTATGTTTTCCTCTAATAAGCCCATTTCTATTAGCATATTTTTATTAATTTTTACTGTGTCTATATAATATTTTTGTTTACCTTGTTTTACTTCTCCTGCAGATATTATATCACTCATTTGATTAAATTGGTTTAAAAACATTTCTTTTACATCGTTTTCAACTTCAAAATGGCATTTCCTAATTGTTGGTCCTATTGCACAAATTATATCTTTTGGATTACTCCCATATGTGCTAATCATTTTTTCTATCGCGTTTTTTACTATTTGTTTTACGGTTCCTTGCCAACCGGAATGTATATTTCCTATAGCTTTTTTATTTGGATCAAATAAATATATTGGTGTGCAGTCTGCAAAGGTTAAGCTTAATATTTTTTTGTGTTTATTTGTTATTAGTCCATCTATATCAGTGTATTCCTCTAAAAATATCCCATTGTTATTGCCAACTTCTTTTACATTGTTTGTATGAGTTTGATATGGTCTTATTATATTTCTATAGTCTATATTTAATTCGTTGCATATTAGTTTATAATTATTTTCTACAATATCTTTTTCATCTTTAAAATTTCCGTTGTCACCAAAGTCTAATGGCTTTAATGTGAAGCAGTGAGTTAGAATATCTTCGTATTCTAGTAACTTTCGAAACTGTATGTATTCTAAGCCATTTTCCTTAATGTGAATTATATTTTCATTAGATAAATTCATTAAAAATTCCCCTTTTATTTATTTTAGTTTGCCTTCGTAGTACGGAACGGCGAGGGCACCGTTCCCTACAATGTTTGCAATATATTAGATACAAGTTAAAATATAATTAATTATAATTCCATTTTTCCGCATGCATTCATCTTTAGAAATATTGCCTATGTACTCGTACTCATTTTCGTTTGTATTAAATTTGCAAATTGATTTGTATTTGCAATATGCACAAGGTGTGTTTTTTGTTTTTGAGTCATAACAAGGTTTTATTTCTATTTTTCCACTAAGAATTTCTTTAGATATTTGCTTTATTAATCTATTTATGTATTTTTGCATTTTTTCAAAATCTTCTTTGTTTGCAATGCTAGACCTATTCTCGCTTATACTTCCCTCTTTATCTATATATACTGGTAATATATTCGAATAGCCTTTGTCTAGCTTATTATCCATCATTTTAATTATATTTATATCTGCTAAAACTAATCCCTTCATTTTGAATTGTTTTTTTATTTCTTCTTCTATCTGCTCATCTGTAAGGTTTTTATCCTTTTTAATAAAAGGCTCTAATAAATTAAAATACAAAACTCCCGCAGGAAGCACATCTTGAGCTCTCGTTATTGCATCCATATATGTAAGTAATTGAATTTGCAACCCTGCTACAACTTGATTTAATTCTATGTTCTTAGCAGAAGATTTATAATCTATTATTCTTATATACTTCCCATCATTCATTTTTGCAATATCTACTCTATCTATTTTTCCTGTTATTTCAATCTTTCTTCCATCTTCTAAATCTAAAGTTATTGCTGGGTATTCTCCTCCATCTGAAAAAGACATTTCATTACCTAATATTTCAAAATTGCTTACAGATAATTGATATACAATGTATTGGATAGACTGTAAAATTACCTTCTTTAATTTGTTTGTTAACACTATAAATTTAGGTGTACTTGTAAATATGTAATTTCTCTTTAAGCTCAATTTTTCCTCAATAATTTTATTTACAATTTGTTTTATTTCGTCTTTTGTTATATCCTTTAATATTATATCTCTTTGCTTTACTGTATCAAAAAATTCGTCAATAACTTCATGCATAAATGAGCCTGTGTCTATTGCCTGAATTTTTCCTGTGTCTTTTTCAGATACATTTAATCCATATTTTAAATAAAATGAAAATGGACATTTTTTATACTGTTCTAATCTCGATACACTTGTTCTTAGAGTAGTTCCATATAGTTTTTCTATATACTCTTTTCTTATATTTTCTGCTTTATTTGTGTATTTTAATCCCTTTACTGCTTCATTTAAAAGACTTTTCCACTGTTTACTTTCATTATATGAATTGTAGACATTAAACCATATATCGTCTATTTCTTCTCCATCATTGTACTTTCTAATATTTGCTAATAATTCATCAAAAGTATCTGAAGCTGTAAGAATGTCTTTATGTTCCAAGTTCAAATCACTAATTTCAACTAAATTAGGATTAATTTTTTTTATTTTAGAAATTAAAATTGATGGTCTTAATGCTTTAGAATCCCTATCTGTTGATGGATATGATAAAAACAATTTCTCTTCTGCAGTTGTAAAAGCTTTATATATGTTAAATTGGTCTTCATAAAGCTGTTCTGTTGTCCCCTTTGCTATTTCTAAATTATTTTGTTTTAAAACTTCTCTATCCTCATCATTTAAAAAACCCTCGTCTTTGTTAACACTAGGAAACGCACCATCGTTTAAACCTATAATAAATATTGCTTTTACTTTATGACTTCTAGACCTATCTACATCTCCAACAATTACTTGATCTAAAGTAGCAGGTATATTCTTTAAACTGCTATTTAAGAAACCTATTTTTAGTAGTTCTTTATAGTTATCAAACGTAATTTGTTCGTCTTTAAATATTAGAACAATTTCGTCTAACAAATTTATAACTGTTTGTATACTTGCTTCATACTCATTTGCTGTATCTATTTCTTCTATTGAGCGCAAATATTCTTGTTTTTTATATATCTCTTCAAAAATTTTATTATTTATTAAAAACATATATAATTCTTTGCTTATTTGGCTTACTGTTTTATTTTTACTAATGTTATTTTTTAATTCTACTAAAGGTGTAACTATTTTTAGTCTTAATTCATTTAAGTTTAATATTTCTTCATCTTCTCCATATTTAAAATCTTCCTCATACCACTTTTTACCTTTAATTCCATATTTTATGCAGTAATTTTCTAGTTTAAAAATATCATTTTTATCTATATTTAAAAAGCCTGTTTTTATGTAGTTAAACATACTTTCATAAGACCAGTTGTTAGAGAAAATATCTATTATAGATAAAATATATTTTACCAATATATTTTGGCTTAAATCTTTTTCTTCATCCATAAATACAGGTATTTTGTATTTTTTAAAAATTGCTTTTACAAGTGATGAATAGTTTTCTGTGTTTTTAGTAATAACCGCAATATCCCTATATCTCATTTTTTTATCTCTTACTAATTTAATTATATTCTTTGCAACATATTCAATTTCTGCATATGGATTCGTTGCTAAAATTAAGCTTATATCTTCATTGTTTTTGGTATATTTTTTGTAGCTTATATTGTATAAATTTTGTTCTAGGTGTTTCAGTTCATTTGATTTAAATCTATCGTAGGTGCAATGCGGAACGACGGGGGCGTCGTTCCCTACGGTGTTTGCAGTTTTATTTTTTGTGCAATTATGTGGGGTTAAAATTTCTACATTTACCCCTTTTGCACATTCCATTAGTCTTTTTGCAGTTACTTTATTTGAATAAAATATATCTGTATCTGGTAAGTTTGGCTCTTCCAAAACATCTGTACATATAGTTACATTTACCTCTTTTGCAATTTTTAATAAACTCTGTATTAGTGTATATTCTTGAGTTGTAAAACCTGCAAATTCATCTATATAAATTAATGCATCTTTAAACATTTCGCTTTGCTCTAAATTTTTAGCTAATAGAGTTAATACATCGTCTTCGTCTATATAATTTCCTTTTAAATTTTCCTCATACAAATTATATATTAAGTTTATATCTTTTAATTTAGCCAATAAATACTTGTCTTCTATTTTATCTGTAGTTTCTTTTAAACGTTCTTTAGTTACATTATGCTTTTTGAAGTCTTTAAAAGTTCTTGATACAACATCTACATTTTCGTCTGTATTACCTAAAAATTTTAAGTTTTTCTTTTGCTTTTTTAATATGCTATATATAAGCATTGATTTTCCGGCTTTTGTTAAATGGATACTATTTGCTCCACCTACTTCTGTAAAAATTCTATCTGCCATACGGTTAAAAGTTATTACTTCTGCATTTATAACGGAACGACGTTGGTCTAGTTCCCTACATATACTGGTTGTTTCCAATAATTTTTGTTCTGCTGTAAAAGAAAACTGTTCTGGGGTTATAACATATATTGGGTAAGTATTATCTATATTTTCTTTTATTCTATCAAAGCAGTATTTGCTTTTTCCGCTTCCGGCTCTACCATATATAAGCTTAAGTCCCATATAACCCCTCCTTTTATAACATTAACATTTAAGGAACGGGCGATTAAAATCGCCCCTACGTTTCATATTATATAAATTATTTCTACATTAGTCAATTGCATTTTATGTCAAATTATAGTATAATTTATTTGTATCCGTATAAAATTTTTTCAACGCTATTTAGCAAAGGAGGATTCATTATGAAAAAACGGATGTTAGTGTCGTTGTTTTGTGGTTTAAGCCTATTTCTTGTTGTTCTATTCGTAGGAACTTTAAGGCATATAGCTATTGTAGAATTTATATTCCCCTCGTTTATTAGCGGAACAATAAGTTCTATTATTGTCTTTGTTGCTAATGGCAACTGCTCTGACGATTCCGGCGATTCCGACCACAAAGACGAAAGCGAAGGCAAAGGCGAAAGCAAATTTGCTGATTTAGAACACTAACCTTACGCAAAAGCACCTATTATTTTAGGTGCTTTTGATTTGCTACATTTTCTATTGCAAATAGATTTTATTTATGATATACTTCATTTATAAATTTAAAAGGGAGGAAAAATATATGGGATATGTTATACTTGCAATAGTTATTCTTTTAATTTTAGCTATTATTAGTATGTATAATTCATTAGTTACATTAAGACAAAGAGCTAGAAACGCATTTGCTCAAATGGATGTACAACTTCAAAGAAGATTTGATTTAATTCCTAATTTAGTTGATACTGTAAAAGGATATATGAAACATGAAAGTGAAGTTTTAGAGAAAGTTACAGCTTTAAGAACATCTTGGGCTAATGCAACAACAGTTGCTGAAAAATCTGAATTAGATAATCAACTTTCTGGAACATTAAAAACAATAATGGCTGTTTCTGAAAATTATCCAGATTTAAAAGCTAACCAAAACTTCTCTGAATTACAAGAAGAACTAAGAGCTACAGAAAATAAAATAGCTGCATCTCGTCAATTCTACAATGACACAGTAACAAGATACAATACAAAACTACAAGTAATACCTTCAAACATTGTTGCTGCTATATTTGGTTTCAAACCAGAAGATATGTTTAAAGTAGATTCTGAAGATGCTAGAAAAAATGTAAAAGTAGATTTCAATAATTAATAAAATGGGCATCAATGTTTGCCCACAAAAATCGTAGGGGCGAGCATTGCTCGTCCGTTTCTTATATAAGGAGATAATTTATGTACGAAGATATAAAAAATAATAAAATGAAAAGCGGAGTTGTAGTTTTTGGATTTATTCTAATGGTTACTTTAATTATATATTTTATTTGTATGGCATTCGATTTAGGTGTATTTTCTGTTTATTTTGCACTTACCTTTTCAATAATATCTGCATACGCTAGTTATTATAACTCAGATAAAATTATTTTATCTATGAGTAAGGCTAGACCTGCAACCCACGAAGAGGACCAAAAAATAGTAAATATATTAGATACGCTTATGATTTCAAGTGGTCTTGAGCATAAACCTAAGCTATATGTTGTAGAAGACTCTCAACCTAATGCTTTTGCAACAGGAAGAGATCCAGAACATTCCGTAATTTGTGTAACAACTGGACTTTTAGAAAAATTAAATTACTATGAATTAGAAGGTGTAATAGCACACGAAATGTCACATATAAAAAATTATGATATTAGACTATCTGCTGTAGTTACTGTTATGTTAGGACTAATTGTTATGTTATCAGATATGTTCTCTAGATGGGCCTTCCGTTCAAGCAAAAAGGATAGCGATAATAAGGCAAATGGAATACTTATGATAGTTGGATTTGTTTTACTTATATTTGCACCAATTTTCGGTAAATTAATGCAACTTGCAATATCTAGAAGAAGAGAATATTTAGCAGATGCTACAGCCATTGAGTTTACTAGAAATCCAGATGGATTAATATCTGCTCTTTCAAAACTAGATTCAGACCCAGACGAATTAGAAGTTGCAAATTCTTCTACTGCACATATGTATATTGTGTGTCCATTAAAAAATAAAAAGAAAAAATCAAGTAGCTTATTTTCTACCCACCCACCAATTGCGGATAGAATTGAAGCTATAAGGAATTTAAAATAAAAAAAACAAAGCTACCCAAAAAGGATAGCTTGTTTTTTGACATCTCAGCTGTCGGACTTGCTTTCGAACGATACGCTCACCGAATACTGATAGATAGCGTAGCCATTTAACTTAAGCAGCTCAGCACCAACCTCTTTTAATTTTTCATTCAAGAGGTCCGCACATCTTGTTTTTGAGTCTCCATAAAGCTTCAAAGGTGAAAAATCGATTTGTTTAATATCTTTCTTCTTCCCACAGCTTGAATCAGCAATAATTATGCCTGTCTCATTGATGTCCAGATACAAACGAACCTGATTAGGAACTTCGTTTACTTCGCCTGCTTCAATCCGCTTAATACTGAACGTATTCTGAATTACTTCATCAAATTTTTTGCAGATTTCATTAACGGCCCTATCTACAAAAGGTTCTAAATTCTCCTCCTGCTTCTTCGCCAAAGCCTCTTTAGCTTTCTTGAAGTCTTCTACATATTTTTTCTGAAATGTCATATAGCATCCTCCTAAAAAAATAATTTATTTTGAATACAGATTCTAGGAGGAATACCTCCCGATAAATCTATATTCGGAAGGCGTTCAAAATGAACCTTCATTTATATTATACCAAATTGTCCATATTATGTCAATTTGAGGGCTTTTCTTCTTTATATCGTAAGGGCATAGTGGTACCTAAGTATAGCGAGTATTCCCACAAACGGTGCCCCTACATTGTTTGCAATGCGAAAGTTATTTTATTCCAACTAGCATTAATGTTATCTTAACCACATCTGTTAATGTTATTTTATTATCATAGTTCATATCTCCTGCAATTATTTCTATTTCGCTTAAATTAATTATATGAACATTATATAATTTCATTTTAACTACATCTGTTACACTTATTCTTCCATCTCCGTTTATATCTCCTAATACTACTAGCGTATAAGTTTTATCTCCTATTTTAGCTTTCATATTTGTTTTTATTAATTCATTTCTCTCTGTTTTTATAATATCGTTTTTATCATATATCTCTATTTTTAAATTAGTATTTATATTTCCTAAAAATTCACTTATACTTGTGTTTCTTGGTATTGCATATATCTTATTATTGTCAATTTTATAATTTGTAGATATGCCTATATCTATTTTTTCATCTTCGTAATAATTTGAATTTATCTCTGCCCTGTTTATTATTACTGGTGAGTTTCCTTTTGACTTACCAACTAAACTATATAGCCCTGCAGTTGCTGTTACAAATGGTGCATTGTAATCTAGTGCAACTTCATTTTGTTGATAGTCGTCTTGAGAATCGTTATGGTAATCATTCGAATTTGGTCCCCCTACCAATGCACCAATTAATTTAGTCCCATTCTTTTGACAAGATACTCCTCTATGATGTGGATGTTCTGCGAAATTTGTAGAATACCCTATTAAATAACTTCTTTTCATTGGATTATTTCCTAATATATATTGCATTTGCTTTTCACATTCTTGTAGATATTTTGTGTTACTGGTTATTTTAGTGTACATTAATGCATATATTTGCCAAGCTGAGTTATTTCTAGCACTTCCCCAGTCTCCAATACATATAAATCCTGCTGGTGTTTTATATGAATTCATTAGATTTTCAATGTTTTGAGATAATATGTTTATATACAATTCGTCTCTTGTTACATCTGCCATTAATGCTACATATCCA
Source organism: uncultured Eubacteriales bacterium (assembly GCA_949840345.1). Lineage (GTDB taxonomy): Bacteria > Bacillota > Clostridia > TANB77 > CAG-508 > CAKPQL01. The sequence goes on along the minus strand of CATKWX010000029.1, from coordinate 3,004 downwards.
CCCCAAACCTTATCCCAAGAATGAATCCAACCGTCATTTATATTTGCATTTTTGGCTTGTTCTAAATAAGCTTGTTCCCCTGTTGCTATATACATCCAAACTTGTGCCCAAGCGATATCATCATCATACCCATTTGTAGAGGCATAAAAGTATCCATTATGATTTGCAGTGCTTCCTTTATATTTCATTCCGAAGTTATATAATGCTTTTGCATATTTTAAACATTTATCTGAATATTCTTTATCTATATCTTTTAGATTAAATGCAGTTCCTGCAAGTCCTGCTGCACATTGCATAGCTTGCTCTGTTCCAAAATTTTTCTCATATGCAAAAAACGCAGGTCTTTTTATTGTTTGCCCTTCTGGTGCTTCCCAAGACCAATGGTCACTTTCATCTCCTACTTGGTAACAAAAAGCTATAACTTCTCCATTTTCGTTAATATATGTACATTTCATTATATAGTCACAAAAATTTTTTAATATTGCTTCTAAATGGTTTAGAGTTTTTGTATCACTATATGCACTTTTAAATTCATATAAGCCTAAATTTAGAGTTGCAAGAGAAAAGCCATTAGTTTGAGCACATTTTATATGGTCTCCTGCGTCGTGAAAGCCTCCGCTTACGTCTATTAACCCATCTCCATCTGAATCTAATATATTTTTATATTTATCTATAAAATCTTGTGGCAAATTTGTATTTTGTGTATCTAAAGGTAATCTTGCATCATATGTATGGCAATCTTTTCTCCAAGTTATTGCTGACCCAGAAATTCCGCTTCCACATCTATTTGCATCATAAAAATATAAAGACAATTGTAAAGCCTCTGCGTAATTATATTGATTTTCTTGTGCTTTTACATTTGGTATTAGGCTAAATATTGTAGATAAGAAAATAATGCTTACTAAAATTTTTTTATATTTCATAAATCCTCCATTATTAGTTCAATTTAAATAGCAGCTGCTCTAAAAAGAGCAGCTTCGTTTTGACACTGTTAGCTTTCGCTGGATAAAGTTACAACAACTTGGAAATCTGTGTAAGCCTTATCATCAATATTAACTTCAATTCCTTTTTCATACAGTTTTTCCCTCAAGCGTTTTAAAAACTCTTTCATTAAGTTACCTTTAAGATTGTAAGGATTCAATGTAAAGTAAGTTAATCTTGTTTTAGACTCATCAACTTCATTGATGTTAAATTCATTTGATTGAATAGAACACCCTAAAATGAAAGTTTTTTTGATTTCCGTTATTGTTCCATCTTCGATTTTTTTGAGGTTAAGAGCCTCTTCGATTCGACCGCTAAAAATACGAACTAAATATTCGCAAATTGCTCTAGCAGTTTCTTCCCTGTAATCCTCAAGTTCTTTTTCCCTTTTGTGAAAAGCTCTCTCCGCTTCTCCAAGCATTGTCCGATACTTTTGCTGCAGCGTCATATGCATTCCTCCCTAAAAAGTGATTTATTTCGAATACAGCTTCTAGGAGGAATACCTCCCGATAAATCTATATTCGGAAGGCGTTCAAAAGTGAACCTTCGGCTTACATTATATCAAATTATCTATATTATGTCAATTTATTCCAAATAACCTACATGTGTTGCTATATGTAGCCGTTTCAACCTCATTTTCTGTTATTGCTTTTGTATTTGCAATTTTTTGAACTATGTATTTTAAATTGCTTGAATTGTTTCTAGTTCCTCTAACTGGCTCTGGCGCTAAATATGGTGAATCTGTTTCTATTAAGATTTTATCAAGTGGAACATATTTTATTATCTCATCTGCATTTTTAGAATTTTTAAAAGTAATCGGTCCTGCCATTGATATGTAAAAACCTAGTTTTAATGCTTCTTTTACTAATTCTATGTTTTGCGGACAGCAATGAAATACACCTTTCTTATTACAAGTTATTTTGTTTTTTAGAATATCTATTGTATCCATTATGGCTTCTCTTGTATGTATTACTATTGGTAAGTCTAATTCATTTGCTATTTCTATTTGCTTTATAAAAATATCTTTTTGCTTTTCTTTGTTTTCTTTATTCCAGTAATAATCTAACCCGATTTCGCCTATTGCTACTACTATCGGACGACCAATGGTCGCCCCTACAAAGTTCTTGTTTTCTTTTGCTAATGTGCGTATTTGCTCTAAATCTTCTGTTTCTATACCTTCTATGTCGTTAGGTGATATTCCACAAGTTGCATATATAAAATCGTACTTTTTAGCCAATTCAATAGCTTTTTTAGAAGCCTCTAAGCTATATCCAGCACTTATTATTTTTTCTACTCCGCTTCTATGTATTTCTTGTATTATATTATCTCTATCTATTTCAAACCTTTCGTCGTCATAATGTGCGTGTGAATCAAATACTCTCATTCTAGTTCCTCCCCCGAATAAATACTATCAATTGCTGTTTTGCCACTTTTTCTTTTTTTGATTAGTTCTTCTTCTAAAATTTGTAATAACTCTTCTTTCCCTATTCCATATTCCTCAGTTATAATCTTTATTGCTTGTACACTGTTCATTCCTTTATCATAACACTCTCTCATTCTTTCAGTTATTTGAGCACTATCATTTTTTTCTAATATGTGTTCAACTTCGTCTTCTATATTTATACTTTCATCACCTATTATCTCGTACCTTTCCATTTTTCTTGAAAAATAAAGTCCACGGTCCCTTATATAGTCATCTAAAGATATTTGACTTTTAGGATTCAATTGCTTTAAACATCTATATTTTAGATATGTAATAATATAGCGTTTTATGGAAGTTAATGCTTTTTCCTCATTTTGTGCATTTTTTACTATATCCCCTCTGTTTTGAAATATATACATTAAAGCTTCACTTGAAAAATCATCTTCATAGTTTTTTAATTTATATATTCTAGTTAAATTTCTACTTATTTCTTGACTTGTATATAAAAGTTCATTTGCATATTTATCTCTAAATTCTTTTGGCATTTCACACTTTTCTATATAAATATTTTCTCTTTCAATTAACTCTTCTACAAAATCT
>CATKWX010000028.1 GCA_949840345.1 uncultured Eubacteriales bacterium | reverse complement strand
TAATAATTCCATATTTTTATTTTCATATTTTATTTGTCTTAAATAAGCATTTCTTTGTTCTAATATTTTTACATAATTATTTAATATATAAATATAATTAGGTCTTAATTGACTTATCATAATATTTAAAAATTTTCTTCTATTAGCTGGTCCTTGTTTTAATATATTTATGTCATTTGGATTAAATAAAACAACGTATATATTTCCTAACAATTCACTAATTTTATTTAGCTTTACACCATTTAAAAAAATACTTTTTTTATCTTCTATATTTATTTTTATATTTCCTGTTCTATCTTCTTTTTCAAAATCTATATCTGTTTTTGCAAAATTTTTTCCTATTTTTATTAACTCTTTATCCTTATTTGTTCTAAAAGATTTACCGAAGACCTGAAACAAATATAGATTCTAGTATATTCGTTTTTCCTTCACCATTATTTCCATAAATTATATTAATATCTTTATTTAATAATATTTCTTGTTCTTCATAATTTCTAAAATTATTTAATTTAATTCTTTTAACATTCATAAACTCACTTCTTTTATTAAAAAAAGAAACAAGTAGTGCTAGGCAAATTCAATTTAATAACCGGAAATGTACTGGTGTACATTGAGGATCATTAAATTGAATTTAACAACGCAATACGAAGTTTATTTTTTTAATAATTTATTCCTTCATTCTTATTGGAAGAATCATATATGTATAATCTTCATTATCTATTGGTCTTATTACGCATGGTGATATACTTGTACCAAAATCGACAAAAACTTCCTCATCTTCTATAGCTTTTAATGCATCTAAAAAATATTTTGGATTAACCCCTATTTCTAGATTTTTACCTTCTGTTGCTATAAACATTTCTTCTTTTGCATCTCCTGTTTGATTTGTACAAGAAATTGTTACTTTTCCAATATCTATATCTATTTTTACAGGATATTTTTTCTCTTTTTCTATACTTGATGCAGATATTAAACTAATTCTTTCAAAACAATTTTGGAAAATACTTTTATTTACTCTTATTCTTGTTTCCCATGTTTTTGGAACAACATTCGAATAATTTAAAAATTCACCATCTAATAATCTTGTAACAATTTTACAATTTTCCATTTCAAAAAGTGCTTGATTTTTAGCAACTCCTATTTTTATCATTTCAAATGAATCTGTAACTATTTTATTAACTTCATTTAATGTTTTACCTGGTATAACTGCAGTAAAATCACTATATTCTTTATTTAAGAAATTACTTACCCAACCAAGTCTAAATCCATCTATTGCAACAACATTTATTTTATTATTAACGACTTCAAATAAACAACCTGTAAAAATTGGTCTATTTTCTTCGTTACTTACCGCAAAAATTGTTTTTCTTATCATATTTTTTAATGTTTTTTGTTCTAATTCAATAGAATTTTCTACATCTATTCTAGGTAATTCTGGAAATTCTTCTGGATTCATTGTAGCTAGTTTATATAAAGAACCTTCACATTCAATTACTAATAAATTATTTTCATTTATTTTGAAATTAATTTCAGTATCTGGTAATTTCCTTATTATTTCACTAAACATTATTGCATTTACTACTGTACTTCCTTGTTCTGCTACTTCACTTTCTATAATATATTCTATACCTATTTCTAAATCATAGGTTGTTAATTTTATTTCATTATCATTTGTTTGAATTAGTATACCTTCTAAGATAGGCATTGTTGTTTTGCTAGCAACTCCTTTTACTACGGAATTAATAGCTTTTAGGATTTTATTCTTTTCACAAGTAAAATTCATATGCACCTCTCCCTTATATATATTTAAATAATTATAGTATTAATAGTATTATGTATTGTGAATTATGTGGAAAACTAATGAAATGTTTATTATCCTTAAATTTAAGACTGTTTATAACTCTATGGAAAAAATATAAATTTATTCACAGTTATAAATTATAGATGTTTATAAATAACATTTCAACAGCTTATCAACATATTTTTTGAAATTGCTGTGAATAACTAATGTGTTAGTTCCGTAAGAATACATTTAATACATAAATAAAAACAAATTTTTTGTAGATGAATTTTTTAAAAGTATTGGTTTATATGTTATCTTTATTAATTATGATATTTTTCACACTATCCACAATTAATTTTGTTTGAGAATTATTCTTTATATCTTCTTCTATTTTGTTATATGCATGCATTACTGTCGAATGGTCTCTTTTTCCAAAATCTTTTCCTATGTTTGGAAAAGATTCATGGATAATTGTTCTACATAAATACATTGCAATTTGTCTTGGAAATGCAACATCATTTGACCTTTTTGAACTTTTTAAATCGTCCATAGAAATGTTGAAATATTTACATACTACTTCTTGAATATAATCAATAGAAATTATATTTTCCTTTTGTCTAATAATATCGTTAATTGCTTTTTCAGACATTTCCATAGTTATTTGTGCATGAGTTAAAGTTGAATTAGCAACCAGTTTGTTAAATACACCTTCTAATTCTCTAATATTTGAATCAATTTTTGTAGCAATATTAGATAAAATATCATCAGATATGATAACTTTACTTTCATCTGTTTTCTTTCTTAAAATAGCAAGACGTGTTTCATAATCTGCCATAGATATGTCAGCAATTAATCCCCATTCAAAACGTGATTTTAATCTATCTTCTAGTAAAGGAATGTCACGAGGAGGTCTATCGCTAGAAATTATTATTTGTTTTCCACTTTCGTGTAAACTGTTAAAAGTATGGAAAAATTCTTCTTGAATTCTTTCTTTACCTGCTATAAATTGAATATCATCTATTAATAAAATATCTATATTTCTGTATTTATTTCTGAATTTTTCATTAGTATTATCTTTTATTGCATTTATAAATTCATTAGTAAATTTCTCAGATGTGACATAAAGAACATTTAAATTTTTATTTCTCCTTTGAACTTCATTACCTATAGAATGCATTAAGTGAGTTTTTCCTAACCCTACTCCCCCATACAAAAACAAAGGATTATATGCAGTAGCAGGAGCTTCAGCAACTGCAAGAGAAGCAGCGTGAGCAAATCTATTGTTATCTCCAACGACAAAAGTATCGAAAGTATATTTTGGATTTAATGAAGAATTAGAATATCCGTAATTTAAATCAATAGTTTCTTTTTTTATAGATTCAGAAGCTTTTTCTTCTGATGATAAAACAAAAGAAACTGTACAATTTTTATTTAAAATATAATTAAAAGTGTTATTTATTAAAGAACCATAACGATTTTTTACAATATCTATTTTAAATGGATCATTTACAGATAATACTATATTATTATCTTGCATGCTATCTATATTTAATATCTTTATCCAAGTATCATAAGAAATTTTTGTTATTTCTTTTTTTAATAATTCTTTTGCTTCATTTAAAATGGATTCTAAATCATTTTGCATTGAAATCAAACATCCTCTCTCTTATATTCCTAAAAGTCTTATTCCCCTATTATTTTCATATAATATCAAAAAAAAAACAAATAAGCAATAAAAAACAAAAAAATAATTTAATTTTAGGAAATAAAGTCATAACGAAAAAGCTAAACCCTATATTTCCCTAAATGTTAAAAACGTGTTGACAAAATATACTATTTTGTTGTATAATCATTCTACTTGTTATTTAAATTTAGGAGGTGCAAAATGAAAAGAACATATCAACCAAAAAACAGACAGGAAAAAAAAGAACATGGTTTTTTAAAAAGAATGAAAACTAGAGCTGGAAGAAATGTTTTAAAAAGAAGAAAATTAAAAGGAAGAAAAAAACTTACTGCATAGAATGTAGGAAACTGCCTATTTAATTATGTAGGGGCAGGTTTATATAAAACCTGCCCTTTATGATGAAGAAAAGAGTAAAAGAATAAAATGAAAAAAACTACAATGTTGAAAAAAAATTATGAATTTAAATATGTATTAGATAGAGGAAAAAGATATAGTGGCAAATACATAGATATATATATAAAAAGAAATAATTTAAACGAAAACAAATTAGGTATAGCAGTTAGCAGTAAAATTGCAAACAGTGTTAATAGAAACAAAATAAAAAGATTAATAAGAGAAAATTATAGATTAATAGAAAATGAAATAAATATAGGAAATAGTTTCGTTATATTATGGAAAAAAAATAGAAATATAAAAGAAGCAAATTTTTTTAATATAAAACAAGACATGCTAAAAATTATAAACACAATATAAATATTTAGGGGCTTTATATCCCCTATTTAAAGAAGGTAGATATGAAAAAAATAGGTATAAGATTAATAAAATTTTACCAAAAACATATATCACCAATATTTTACTCAAAAGGTATAAGATGCAAATATTATCCAACTTGTTCAGAATATACAAAACAAGCAATAGAAAAGTATGGATTAATAAGAGGGACGTTTAAAGGAATAAAAAGAATTTTAAGATGTAATCCTTTTTCAAAAGGAGGATACGACCCACTAAAATAAAGTTTGAAAAATAATCAGCATATTGCTTCGATATTTCGAATGAGAAAATCCTCAGCGTACACCAGTACATCTCCGGTATTTCTCGTCCGAAAATCCTAGCACTATACTAATTCTTTTCAGAACTAAGTTTGTGTATAGAAAGGAATGGGAAATATTTATGGCAGGAATATTAGGCTTTTTTTCAAATATGTTTGGATATATATTGAACTGGATATATAATATTGATTTTATAAGAAACTATGGTGTAGCAATAATAATTTTTACAATCTTAATTAAAGTAATATTATTACCTATAACTATAAAACAACAAAAAACTATGAAAAAAACAGCAAAAATACAAGAACAAGTTAGAAAAATACAAGATAAATATAAAGGAAATCAGGAAAAAATTAATCAAGAAACATTAGATTTATATAAACAAGAAAAAATGAGTCCATGTAGCGGATGTTTTAGTGGAATAGTACAAATAATACTATTATTAGCAGTATTTTATTTAGTAAGTCAGCCATTAACATTTATGAGGAAAGTAGATAATCAATTAGTTGAAAGTTATATAAATGAAATAAAAACAGAAAATATAGATAAAAATACAATGTATCCACAAATTAATGTTATAAGACAAAAAGGTCCACAAGATGAAAGAGTATATATAAATATGAACTTCTTAGGTCTTGATTTAAGCAATGTTCCATCTGGAGCATTAGATAATATAAAAGTATATATTATTCCGGCGTTATATGTACTTACATCGATTATATCAATAAGAATTTCAACAAAGTCAACAAGGAAGCCAAAAGAGGAAACAAAAGATGGAGAACAAACAGAAGTAGATTTAGCAACACAAATGAATAAAAATATGTCATTTGTAATGCCAATAATGTCTGTAATGATTGCAATGGTTGCACCTTTAGGTTTAGCTTTATATTGGTTAACAAATAATATACTAACAATTATAGAAAGATTATGCGTAGACAAGTTCTTTAAAAATGAGGAGGAATAGGAAATGTCAAGAAATATAATAGCGGAAGGAAAAACAACAACAGAAGCTATAGAAAACGGCTTAAAACAACTAAATGTTTCAAAAAATATGGTAGATATAAAAGTTATAGACGAAGAAAAGAAAAGTTTTTTTAGTATATTAACACCAAGGGTTGTAAAGGTACAATTAACAGTAAAAGAAGATAAAGAGACATATGCCATAAAAGAAAATAAAAGAAAAGCAAATGAGAATGAGGAAGAGATAAAAGAAGAAATAGAAAAAATAAAAATCTTTTTAAAAGAATTTATAGACAAGCAGCCTATAAAAGAAATTGAATGGGAAGTAAAACAAAATGGATTTGATATAGAAATAAATATAAATGGTGGAAATGAAATAAGTTATTTAATAGGATATAGAGGAGAAACTTTAAATGCACTACAAACTGTTATATCATCAATAATAAATAAGGAACATTCAGAAAAAATAAGAGTACATGTAGATATAAATGGTTATAGACAAAAAAGAATAAAAACATTAGAGGACTTAGCTTTAAAAGTATCAAAAACAGTATTAAGAACAGGAAAATCAATAGCTTTAGAACCTATGACTGCATATGAAAGAAAGATAATTCATAGTGCGTTACAAGGAAACAATAAAATAACCACATTTAGCAAGGGTGAGGAACCATACAGAAAGATAATAGTAGATATAAAAAAATAGGTAGGAGGCGGACATGTGTATCCGCCTTATTTTATAAGAGGAAAGTTATTGTTTTTTTGAAGGCGGATAGTGAATAATGGTATGTAGGGGACGGCGTCCTCAACGCCCCGTGTTTCAAAGGAATACCATAACAATATAAAAAGGAGATCAAAAATGTCAACAATAGTAGCTATATCAACTGCACCAGGAGTTGGAGGAATAGGAATAATAAGAATGAGTGGAGATGAATGTTTTGAAATATTAGATAAAATATTTGTCCCTAAAAATAAAACAAAAATAGAATCATATAGGATAAAATATGGAAAAATAATAGATACAGAGAAAAATGAAGAGATAGATGAAGTACTTGTTTCATATTTTGTTTCTCCTAAAAGCTACACAACAGAAAATATGTGTGAAATCAATTCGCATGGTGGGATAATTGTTATGAACAAAATATTAAATGAATGCTTAAAAAACGGAGCAACATTAGCGGAACCGGGCGAATTTACGAAGAGAGCATTTTTAAATGGTAGAATAGATTTATCTCAAGCAGAGGCTGTAATAGATGTTATAAATGCAAAGAGTAACATAGAAGCTAAGGCATCTATGAAACAACTTAGTGGTAGCTTATCACAGAAAATAAATACAATAAAAAAGAAGCTAATAGATATAATGGTTGATATAGAAGCATCTATAGATTATCCAGAATATGATGTAGAAGAAGTTACAAATGAAAAAGCAATAAAGAGCATAGACGAAGTTCTAAAAGATTTAAAAAAATTAGAGGACAGTTTTGAAGATGGAAAAATAATAAAAGAAGGCATAAAAACAGCTATAATAGGTACACCAAATGCAGGAAAATCATCTTTATTAAATACAATATTAGATGAAGATAGGGCAATTGTTACTGAAATAGAAGGTACTACTAGAGATACAATAGAAGAATTTGTAACAATAAAAGGAATACCATTAAAACTAATAGATACAGCAGGAATAAGACAGGCTAAAGATGAAGTAGAAAAAATAGGAATTGAAAAATCAAAAGAACATATAAAAAATAGCGATTTAATAATTGCAATTTTTGACACTACCAAAGAATTAAAGCAAGAAGATATTGAAATATTAGAAATGATAAAAGATAGAAATGCCATAATAGTTTTAAATAAAGAAGATTTAAACAATAATGTATTAGAAAATAAAAGCGAAATAATAAATACGAACAAAAAAGTAATAAAAATATCCGCATTAAAAAAGACAGGAATAGAAGATTTATATGAGGAAATTTCAAAGTTGTTTAATATAAACAAGCTACAGCTAGAAGATGGACAATTTATAACAAATGTAAGACATAAAAATTCTATAAAGAATTCAATAAAGAAATTGGAAAAATCAAAGAAAACTATACTTGACAATATGCCAATAGATATAATATCAATAGATATAAAAGATGCCCTAGAAGAATTAGGAAAAATTACGGGAGATAGCGTTTCAGAAGATATAATAAAAGAAATATTTAAAAAATTCTGTTTAGGAAAATAATATAATTGACAAATTGGTTTAGAGAACAGAGATTTCTGTTTCACAAACAACGAGAAAATTTAATGATATAATGCGGGTCGCCTAAGGCTGCCGACCCCTACAATATTTGCAATATATTTTTGTAGGGGCGGGTCTTGTGTCCGCCCGTGTCCAAAGGGAATACCAAACAAAAAAATAGGAGATGAAATAAATGAGCTATGATGCAGGAGTTTACGAAGTTGCAGTAATTGGAGCAGGACATGCTGGGTGTGAAGCCGCACTTGCGTGTGCAAGGAAAGGACATAAAACCTTATTGTTTTCAATAAGCTTAGAGGTTGTGGCAAATATGCCGTGTAACCCTAATATAGGAGGAACATCGAAGGGACATTTAGTAAGAGAAATAGATGCTCTAGGTGGAGAAATGGGAAAAAACATTGACAAGACTTTAATACAGTCAAGAATGTTAAATACGTCAAAAGGACCTGCGGTATATTCGTTAAGAGCACAAGCCGACAGAAAAAAATACCAAAGAGAAATGAAACATACATTAGAAAAACAGGAAAATTTATATATAAAACAAGCAGAGATTGTGAATATAGGTGTAGAAAACAACCAAGTTTGTTCTGTTGAAACTAATATAGGGGCAGTGTATAAAGTTAAAGAGGTAATACTTGCAACAGGTACATATTTAAAAGGAAAGATATTTATAGGAGAATCAAGCTTCGAAAGTGGACCAGATGGAGTATTTCCAGCTAATAAATTATCTGAATGTTTAAAACAAAATGGAATAGATCTAATAAGATTTAAGACAGGAACACCAGCAAGAGTAAACAAAAACTCCTTAGACTTTTCTAAAATGGAAATACAATTAGGAGACGAAGAAATTGTACCGTTTTCTTTTGAAGATAAAAGAATAGACATAGAGCAAGTACCTTGTTTCCTTACATACACAAACGAGAAGACACATAAAATAATAAGGGAAAACTTACATAGATCTCCTTTATATGCCGGAAAAATAGAAGGAACAGGACCTAGATATTGCCCTTCTATAGAGGATAAAGTCGTAAGATTTGCAGATAAGGAAAGACATCAAGTATTTATTGAACCAATGGGATTAGATACAGACGAGATGTATGTACAAGGAATGAGTTCATCTCTACCTGAAGAAGTGCAAATAGCAATGTATAGAACAATTCCGGGGCTAGAAAATGTAGAATTTACAAGACCAGCATATGCTATAGAATATGATTGTATAGACCCTGCAGAATTAAAATTATCATTAGAACACAAAAAAATAGAGGGAATGTTTTTTGCGGGACAAATAAACGGAACATCAGGATATGAAGAAGCTGCAGCACAAGGAATAATGGCAGGAATAAATGCAGCATTAAAATTAGAAGGAAAAGAACCAATAATACTACATAGGTCAGATGCGTATATAGGTGTACTAATAGATGATATAGTTACTAAGAGCACAAATGAGCCATATAGAATGATGACATCTCGTGCAGAATATAGGCTTTTATTGAGGCAAGATAATGCAGATTTAAGGTTAACTGAAATTGGTCATAATATAGGTTTAATAACAGAGGAAAGATATCAGAAGTTTTTAACTAAAAAAGAAAATGTAGAAAGAGAAATAGAAAGAGTAAAAAAGAAAACAATAAGACCTACAAAAGAAGTAAATGAATTCCTAAAGGAGCACAATTCTTCTGAAATATCAGTAGGAATAAAGCTTTCAGAGTTGTTAAAAAGAACAGAATTAACCTACAATGAATTAGCTAAAATAGACTCTGAAAGGCCAGTATTAACAAGAGCAGAAGCTGAACAAGTACAAATACAGATAAAATATGAAGGCTATATAAAAATGCAAAAAGTACAAGTAGAAAACTTTAAGAAGCTAGAAAACAAGAAGTTACCGCAAGAAATAGACTACAATACAGTAAACGGAATAAGCCTAGAAGCAAGGCAAAAACTAAACAAATTCAAGCCAACATCAGTAGGCCAAGCATCAAGAATATCTGGAATATCTCCAGCAGATATTGGGGTATTACTAGTATTTATGGAACAACGAAACGGGAGATTAGCTACGAAGAATGCGCCGAATGAATAGTGAAGAATTATTGTAGGGAACGACGCCCTCGTCGTTCCTCCTCAAAGGAATACCCGAAAAAAATAAATTAAAAGGAAATAAAAAATATGGAATATGAAGAATTTAAATTAAAGCTTATGGAGAAACTCGCTTGTATCAATATGCAACTATCAGAATCCAAAATAAGGGATTTTTACACATATGTGGAAATATTAATCGAATGGAATGAAAAAATAAATTTAACAGCTATTGTCGAAAGAGGCGAGGTCATAGACAAGCATTTCGTCGATTCTTTAACAATAAGTCAATATATAGGAGATAATGAGAGTATAATTGATGTAGGAACAGGTGCTGGGTTTCCTGGAATACCACTAAAAATAGCAAGAGATAGCTTGAAAATAGATTTGTTAGATTCTTTAAATAAAAGAGTCAACTTCTTAAATGAGGTAATAAACAAATTGGAATTAAAAAGAATAACAACCATACATTCAAGAGCTGAAGATGAAGCAAGCAAAAAAGAAAAGAGAGAAAGCTACGACGTAGCAGTATCAAGAGCTGTAGCTAATTTGCCCGTATTATTAGAATATCTACTTCCATTTGTAAAGCTAGGTGGAAAGTGCATTTGTATGAAGGGAATGAATGTTAGTGAGGAAGTAAACAAGTCTAAAAAGGTATTAAAAGAATTAGGTGGAGAGATAGAAGAGATAAAAAAACTACAATTACCAAATACTGATGCAACTAGAAATATAATAATAGTAAGGAAAATTGCAAACACGCCTAAAAAATATCCTAGAAAAGCTGGAACGGCAGCAAAAAATCCAGTAATATAAAGAACAGAACAAATGTGTCATAAACAGCAATTTATACTAGCAGACAAAATGTTTCCGGCGTTTTGTTTCACAAAAAACTGGAAAACATAAACAATAAATAATTATCAAAAAAAATAATTAATCGTAGGGGCACCGCTTGCCTAACGGCAAGAGTGAATAGTGAATAAGAGTATGTAGGAAACAGACCAACGTCGTTTCGCAGACACCACTGTGCCTTTTTTTTCTAAAAAATAAATCAAGAATATCAAAAAACAACAAAAAAATAAATAAATATTGCTAAAATTCATTGACATATTGTTAATAATTTTATATTATTAATAGGTGAAGATTATCAAATTTGGAGGGATGACAGTGGGAAAAATAATAGCAATTGCAAACCAAAAGGGAGGAGTCGGAAAGACTACAACCGCAGTCAATATAAGCACTATACTTGCTAAAAAAGGAAAGAAAACATTAATGATAGATGCAGATCCACAAGGTAATGCTACTAGTGGTTTAGGTATAGATAAGAATGTAGAACTTTCTACTTATGACATATTAATAGGAGATACATCTATAGAAGAAACACTTCAAGAAACACAAATTAAAAACTTGAAAGTATGTCCATCAACAATAAATTTAGCTGGTGCAGAGGTAGAATTAGTATCTGCAGAAGAAAGAGAATTTAGATTAAAGAGAAAATTAGATGAAATAAAAGAGGAGTACGATTATGTCATAATAGATTGTCCACCATCATTAGGACTAATTACATTAAATTCATTTACAGCTTCAGATTCTGTATTAATACCAGTACAATGCGAATACTACGCTTTAGAGGGGTTAGGACAGTTAATAAATACAATAAACATAGTGAAAAAAGTTATGAATAAAAAATTAGAGATAGAAGGGGCTGTTCTTACAATGTATGATGCGAGAACAAATCTATCTAATCAAGTAGTAAAAGAAGTTAACAAATACTTTGAAAACAAAGTTTATAAAACAGTAATACCAAGAAATGTAAAATTAAGTGAAGCTCCAAGCTTTGGAATGCCCATTACAGTATATGATCCAAGATCTAAAGGAGCTAGGTGCTATGAAAAATTAGCAAAAGAGATATTAAAGGCAAATGATATAAAAGCAAAACATATGAAATAAAGGAGGTTGCTAAAATGGCAAAAAAAACAGGTTTAGGGAAAGGCCTTGATGCATTATTTTCAACGAAATTAGTAGTTGATGAAGAGGAAAAAATACAAGAAGGTGAAGTAATTCAAAAAATAAAATTAATAAATATAGAACCAAATAGAGAACAACCAAGAAAAATATTTGATGAAGAAGCGTTAGAAGAATTAGCTAATTCTATAAAAGAATATGGTGTTATTCAACCAATAATTGTTACAAAAAAGGACGATTATTACCAAATAGTTGCAGGAGAAAGAAGATGGAGAGCAGCTAAAAAAGCAGGCTTAGCAGAGCTTCCAGTTATAGTAAGAGATTATGATGAAAAACAGAATTCAGAAATAGCATTAATAGAAAACATACAAAGAAAAGACTTAAATCCTATAGAAAAAGCAAGAGGAATAAAAAAGTTAATGGATGATTATAATTTTACACAACAAGAAGTTGCAGATAAGTTAGGATTTAGCAGAAGTGCAATAGCAAATACTGTAAGAATATTAAACTTAGATGAAAGAGTTATAGAATTAGCATTAGAAGGTAAGTTAACGGAAGGACATTGTAGAGCTTTAATGGCTATTCAAGATAACGATAAACAATATACTATGGCTTTACATATGATACAAAATGGTTCTAGTGTTAGAGATGCTGAAAACAAAATGAAAACAAGAAAAAATATGAAGAAAAAAGATGAGAAATATGAAGCAATATATAGGGATATAGAGGATACATTTAGAGGATTTTTCGGAACAAAAGTAAAAGTAGATGCAAAGCAAAGAAGTGGTAAAATAATAATAGAATATTCATCAAATGATGATTTAGAAAGAATATTAGGACTAATAAAATAAATATAAAGGCTCAGGTGACATTTATGTACGTAATCGGTCTGTAGAGGCGGGCCTTGTGTCCGCCCGTGCTCCGGAGCAAAGCCTGAGTGAACAGTAAATAATGAATAGTGAAGAGTACAAATCTCTTCGAGATTTGAGGAGGAAACACAGATGGAAACAATATTACAATTTTGTAAAAGTGAATATTTTAACTTAGGTATATTAGTAATAAATATATTGTTATTACTAATGTTCGTAATAAGTACAATAACACTAAATAATTCGAAAAAAACATATAAAACATTAATAAAAAAACTAGGAAGAAGCAATAATATAGAAGAGATGCTAAAAGAATATATGGAAAAAGTAGAACAAGTGGATAAAAGTAATAAAAATATAGAAGTATATTGTGATAGCCTAAATAAAGAAATAGACAAATGTATAAAAAAAGTAGGAATAGTAAGATATAGTGCATTTAAGGATATGGGAAGCGATTTAAGCTTTGCTCTTGCATTATTAGACGATAATAATAATGGAGTAGTTTTAAATGGAATATATTCTGCAGAAAATTCAAATATTTATGCAAAACCAGTGCAAAACGGAAAATCTAAATATACAATATCTGAAGAAGAGCAAATTGCAATAGATAAGGCTATGCAAAAACAATAAAAAAAGTTTATTTTTATGTAATAAGAAAGTTTGGGTTTATTAAGCAATTAAATATATTGCAAACATTATAGGAGCCTAGACCTAAATCTGTAAGCATAAATAAATTACCTAAATATTTGTTTATGCTTACGGATTTAGGCAAAACATTAGATTTGGTAAAAGTTTACACCAAAAAATATCAATAAAATATTGACATTTATAGTTTCGCGTGGTAAACTAGTAATTGTCCTAAACGGAGAGGTGGTCGAGTTGGTTTAAGGCACCAGTCTTGAAAATTGGCGTAGGTTTGTAGCCTACCGTGGGTTCGAATCCCACCCTCTCCGCCATTTTAATATATATACGGAGGCGTACCCAAGTGGTTGAAGGGGGCAGTTTGCTAAACTGCTAGGGTTCGTAAGGGCCGCGGAGGTTCAAATCCTCTCGCTTCCGCCAAAAAAAGCTAACACATTGTGTTAGCTTTTAAGTTTATATAATGAGAGGATTTGAAAAGGAGTGGTCAAGCTATAGCGAGGTTAAAGCCGAGCTAGAGCGTAGACAAAAACTGTCCCGTGGACAGTTTTTACGACGCGGCTTGCCAAATCCTCTCGCTTCCGCCAAACTTGCCTAAAGGCAAGAGTTAAGAGATAAGAGTGAAGAGTTAATAGTATTGAGCATATTTAAGGGTAAAACTTAAAAGCAAGTTTGTACTTTTAATTATTCACTCTTCACTTTTCACTATTCATTATAATTTATAGTTTTTGTTTTAAATAACATAGAAAACCGATAGGTGAGTAACACCCATCGGTTTTTTTCGGTAGCAAAGACAGATATTTAACCAAAAAGGCCAAAAAGGAAAGTAAATATGGTACCAAACAACCATAAAATGAAAGAGCAGAAAGCGTCAAAACATTCAAGGGTGCCGTCTACTAAAACGTAGAAGTTTGGCATAATGTCTCTTAAAGGAGTGAAAGAAGCCAAAACAAAGAATATAACTGCAAATACTAAGATTTTTTCTAATGTTTTAGCAATAGGCTTTAGCAAGAGGACTAACCGCCGACCGTTAAAAGCTAAAGATTTAAACAGTTGTGCAACTTTGCGGTTCCATTTACCCTTAGAAGGCTTTTCTTGGTTTTTATTTTCTTTTGTCAGTGCTGTTGCGTTAGGGGTACTTGATGCGGAAGTAGACGAAGTATTGTTCATAAAAGAACCCTCCTAAATTATGGCAATTCGCCAAAGTAATGAATAAGAAAATCTTATACATATATTATATCAAAAATGGAGAGAAATGTAAAATTTTTAACATAATTAACATAAAGTATTGAAAAAGAAATAATATTGTTATATAATATAATGCATAATTTTATATAGATAGGAGAGAGAAAAAATGGCAAAAATTTTAGAAGATATATCAAGAACCTTTAGTGAATATTTATTATTACCAAATTTAACTACGGAACAATGCATTCCAACGAATGTATCATTAAGAACACCACTTACAAAATATAAAAAAGGAGAAGAACCAAAATTCAGTTTAAATGTACCATTTGTATCAGCTATTATGCAATCTGTATCTGGCGAAAAAATGGCGATTGCACTAGCCAGAGAAGGTGGATTATCATTTATATTTGGCTCTCAGTCTATTGAAACACAAGCAGAAATGGTAAGAAATGTTAAAAAACATAAAGCAGGTTTTGTAAGAAGTGATTCAAACGTAAAAACAGGTGCTACATTAAGAGAAGTTGTAGACCTTGTGAAAAAAACAGGTCACTCAACAGTAACAATAACAGATGATGGTACTGCAAGAGGAAAATTAATAGGCTTAGTTACAGATAAGGATTATAGAATCTCAAAAGCAGATTTAGATGACGAAATTAATAAATATATGACACCCGTAGAGAAATTAGTATGTGCTAAAAAAGGTGTAACACTTAGTGAAGCAAATGATATAATATGGGAAAATAAAATAAATTGTTTGCCAGTAATAGATGACGAGGGAAGACTAGCATATTTAGTATTTAGAAAAGATTATGAAGAAAGAAAGAATAATCCAAACTCTTTATTAGATGAGGAAAAAAGATATTTAGTTGGAGCTGGAATTAATACAAGAGATTATAAAGATAGAATTCCTGCATTAGTTGATGCTGGAGTTGATGTTCTTTGTATAGATTCATCAGATGGATATTCTGTATGGCAAAAAAACACAATAGATTTCGTAAGAGAAAAATATGGAGAAGATGTAAAAATAGGCGCTGGAAATGTAGTAGATGCAGAGGGATTTAGATATCTTGCAGAAGCCGGAGCAGACTTTATAAAAGTAGGTGTTGGAGGAGGTTCAATCTGTATAACACGTGAGCAAAAAGGAATAGGAAGAGGACAAGCAAGTGCTTTAATTGATGTAGTAAATGCAAGAAATGAATACTATGCTGAAACTGGAATATATATTCCAATATGTTCAGATGGAGGAATCGTTCATGACTATCATATAACTCTATCATTAGCATTTGGAGCAGATTTTGTTATGATGGGAAGATATTTTGCAAGATTTGATGAAAGCCCAACAAGAGTTGTAAAAATGGGAAATAACTATGTAAAAGAATATTGGGGAGAAGGTTCAAATAGAGCTAAAAACTGGCAAAGATACGACTTAGGAGAAGATAAAGATAAATTGTCATTTGAAGAAGGTGTTGATTCATATATTCCATATGCAGGACCTTTAAAAGATAATTTACAAGTAACAATAAGCAAAATAAAATCAACAATGTGTAATTGTGGTTCTATAACAATTGAGGAATTACATAAAAAGGCGAGGTTAACTTTAGTATCAAATATAAGTATACAAGAAGGTAGCGCACACGACGTAATATTAAAAGAATTAGATAAAAAATTATAATAAAAAAGCTTCGCTATTGCGAAGCTTTTTTATTTATTCCCATTCAATTGTTGCAGGTGGTTTATTTGTTATATCATAAACTACACGATTTACATGCTTAATTTCGTTTACAATCCTGCTAGAGACCTTTTCCAATATATCATAAGGAATTTTACTCCAAGTTGCTGTCATGAAGTCAGAAGTTGTTACAGAACGTAAAGCAACAGTATAATCGTAAGTCCTTTCATCGCCCATAACACCAACGCTTTTTAAGTTTGTAAGAACAGCAAAGTATTGATTTAAATCTTTTTCTAAATTAGCTAATTTAATTTCTTCTCTAAATATTGCATCAGCATCCTTTAAAATATCTAGTTTATCTTCAGTAATATCTCCAATAATTCTAATAGCTAAACCAGGACCTGGGAAAGGTTGTCTAAACACTAAATCTTCAGGAATACCAAGCTCTAAACCTGTTTTTCTTACCTCGTCTTTAAATAAATCACGTAAAGGTTCAACTATCTCCTTAAAATCAACATAGTCTGGAAGTCCACCTACATTGTGATGACTCTTAATAGTTTCTCCTTTTCCTAAACCGCTTTCTATAACATCTGGATAAATAGTACCTTGAACAAGATAATCAACTGTACCAATTTTCTTAGCTTCCTCTTCGAAAACTCTAATAAATTCTTCTCCGATTATTTTTCTTTTGGTTTCTGGATCGCTTATTCCCGCAAGCTTTCCAAGGAATCTATCTTTCGCATTTACTCTAATTAAATTAATATCAAATTGATTTCTAAAGATATTTTCTACTTCATCTCCCTCATTTTTTCTTAAAAGCCCGTGGTCTACAAATATACAAGTAAGGTTCTTTCCAATTGCCTTATGTAGTAAAACTGCAGCAACAGAAGAGTCTACACCTCCAGATAAAGCACATAATGCCTTTTTATCTCCAATACGTTCTTTTAAAGCCTTGATAGATTCTTCTACGAAAGAAGACATTTTCCAATTACCAGAGCATTTACAAACATTGAATAAAAAGTTTTTAATAATTTGTGTACCATTAACAGTATGATTTACTTCAGGGTGAAATTGAATACCATAAAGTTTTTTTACTCTATTTTCCATAGCTGCAACAGGACAACTATCAGTGTATCCTATTACGTTAAATCCTTCTGGTACTACGGAAACAAAGTTTGTATGGCTCATTAAGCAAACGTTATTATCAGTAAATCCTTCAAATATTGGAGAAGGAGATATATTAACCTTTGTTTCTCCATATTCTCTTTTATTAGCTCTAGATACTTCACCACCAAGAGTATCTGCCATAAGTTGCATACCATAGCAAATACCTAAAATCGGAATACCTAATTCAAAAATTTTAGGATCACATTTTGGCGCATCCTCAGCAAATACGCTAGCTGGTCCTCCCGTAAAGATTATACCCTTTGGATTTTTTTCCTTAATTTTATCTATTGAAATATTATAAGGAACAATTTCAGAATATACATTACATTCTCTAACTCTTCTCGCTATTAGTTGATTATATTGACCATAAAAGTCTAAAATAAGAATTGATTCGTCGTTTTTCAAGAAAATTCGCCTCCCATAATAATAATAACAATATTTTATCACAAGTTTACAATAATGTACATACATAAATTAAATTTATAAAAATTATTTTTAAAAAAACGAAGAACTAAAATCGGTTTTAAGACGTTTTATAAAAATAAAAATGAAATTATATGCCTAAAAACAAAGCAATTTTAAATAGATTTTTAAAACACAACCTAGAGAATAGCGGAATACAGGAGATAAATCAAAAGTAAATAAAAAAGTGGTATATGAATTAATGCAGAAAAACACTAGAAATAAGCGTATTTATAGATAGTATAAAATATGAAGTAGAGCTTATTTGTATAGAAATAATATATATAAAATCAAAAATA
>CATKWX010000027.1 GCA_949840345.1 uncultured Eubacteriales bacterium | reverse complement strand
ATATGATAAAGGAATATTTTAAATCATATAATAAGTTTGAAATAATATGGATGTTAACAAGTATTATTTCTACGGTAATATTAGGAATTATCTTTAAGAGTAAAATTGTAATAATTACTTGTTCAGTAGTTTGTATTATAACCGCTATATTACAAGCTAAAGGAAAGGTAGAAAGTCAATTTTTTAGTATAATAGTTTGCGGATTATATTCATATATATCTTATGGTAACAAATATTATGGAGAAGTTATATTTTACTTGCTTATAATGCTTCCTATGTCTATAGGAGGAATAATTTCGTGGATGACACACAAAAGTGAGAAAACGCATACAGTTGAAGTTAATAAGATAAATTTAAGAGAGTGGCTCTTGATAGCATTTGTAACTATAGCTGCTTTTATAGGATTATATAATTTGCTAAAATACTTTAACACTAATGAATTGATAGTATCAACTTTCTCAATGATAGCTAGTTTATTAGCAGTATACTTGTTGGTAAGAAGAAGTAAATATTGCTTTATATTTTATTTATTAAATGATATTATATCAATTATACTGTGGGTATTACCAGTAATTGCAGGAAACTTATTATTGATTCCTATGATAATTGAACCACTTGCTTTATTAATTAGTGACACTTATGGAGCATTTAATTGGAATAAGATTGAAAAAAAACAAGTAAATTAGTGGGGTGATAATATGAATTTATATATAAATGGTAGTAATCAAGAGAAAAACTGTTATAGGATTTTGAAAGATATTATGGACAAAGATGATAAATTAATTTCTTTATCAAGAAAGAACATTAATTATTGTTTGGGATGTAATGCTTGTAAAAATGATTTAAGCGAATATTGTATTATAGAAGATGATATGGAAGAAATATATAAGGAAATATTAAAAACAGATAAAATAATAATAGCTAGTCCAATTTATATGAATCATATAACTGGGTTATTAAAAAATGTGATAGATAGGTTTAATCCATTTTCTTGGCATAGTGATTTATTGAGTGGAAAAACTATATATTTAATAACTGTAGGACAAATGAGTGAAGAAGAAAATGAAGAAATTGCTAGAAATATAAAAGAATATTTTGAAAGCATAGGAGAATTTATGGGATTTGAAACTGTATTCTTAAGAAATTTCACTAGTGGAGATATAGAAACCATAGATAATGTTACAAAAATGTATGACAATTATGAAGAGATTATTAAGGAATTGAAAGAAAAAATTTAATTAATATAAATTGAGTGATATTTTATTAAACTAGGAGATAAGTAAAAATGAAAGTATTATTTGCAACAACAAATCCAGCAAAGGTTGGGAAATATAAAGAAGCATTAGAAGAAAATGGAATAGAGCTAATTACAATAAATGACTTAAACTTTAAGTTAAGTATAGAAGAAAATGGTAAAAACGCAATTGAAAATGCGTATATAAAGGCAAAGGCATATTATGATGTTACTAAGATACCAACTATAGGAATGGACAATAATTTATTTATAGAAGAATTGCCAGAAGAAAAGCAGCCAGGAACTCATGTAAGAAGAGTAAATGGAAAACAATTAAGTGATGATGAAATGATAGAATACTATACAAATCTAGTAAAAGAATATGGAGAAAAACTAACAGCAAAATGGGTATATGGTATGGTAATATGTAGTGATAATGGAGTAGAACAATATAAATGGGAAAAAGACCATTTCTATTTTGTGGACAAGCCTTGTCAAACAAGAATTGAAGGATATCCATTAGATTCTATTAGTATAATGCCAGAATTTAATAAATATTTTACAGAATTAACAGAAGAAGACAAAAAGCAATATAAGAAAAAAGATAATACAGATAATGTAATTGAATTTATATTAAATAGTATAAATAGAGTATAGGAGATGTAAAAATGAATACAAGTAGAAAACATATAATTATAGCAGGAGTGCCAAGAGCAGGGAAAACAACACTATGCTCGTATCTTGCAAAATCGCTTAAATACCAACATTTAACTATGGATGCTGTAGTTAAGGGAATACAGTATGCTTTCCCAAAAACAGGGGTAGTGCATACTGATAGATGGGATTTCTTAAAAACGAGTAAAGATTTGATTAATTTTATAAAAAAAGTTTCTTCAACATGTACATATGATAAACTTCCATATAGGCTTGCGTTTGATATATATCATATAACACCACAAGAATATAGTGAAAATATAGATAAGAATTGCTGTGATATATACTTTTTGGGGTATCCAAATATTTCTTTAGAAGAAAAGTTTAAAGAAATACGAAAGTTCGATACAGAATATGATTGGACAAGTAAAAGAGATGATGAAATTGTAAAAACTCATATAAAAGATTACATAGAAATTAGTAAATGGCTTGAAGAAGAATGTAAAAAGTATAATTTACCGTTTATTGATGTTAGTCAAGGTAGAGAAAGTAAACTAAAGGAATTAGCAAATAAAATATGTTCAATTTAAACTATGAAAATTCATTTATTTATGATATAAATAATACATTATATAAATTATTAGAATAATACAGGGAGGTTTTTATGGATAATTATTTTATAATACACGGTTCATTTGGTAGCCCGTTTTCAAATTGGTTTAGTTGGTTACATGATTTTCTAGAAACAGATGGAAAGCAAGTATATACACCAGATTTTCCTACTGGGGTAGGATATCAAAATTATGAAAATTGGAGTAATCTATTTAAGGTTTATTTAAATTTAGGTTTAATAAATGAAAATACAACAATTATTGCACATAGTATTGCACCAGTATTTGTATCAAAGTTTTTAACAGAAAACAAAGTAAAGGTTAAAAAGTTGATTTTTGTTTGTGGATTTAATAATTATTTAGGAATAGACAAAGATTATGATGCAGTTAATGAAAGTATGTATTTTGATAATTTACAAGATGTAAAACAATATGCAAATGAAATAATTTGTTTTTATTCAGATAATGACCCATATGTAAAATATGAAGCAGAAAAAGAATTTGCAGATGCAGTTACAACAAAACAAATTATAATGCCGAATGCAGGACACATAAATGCTGAAATGGGATATGATACATTTGAAGAGATAGTAAGTTATTTATAAAGAAAGGAATGATTTAAAATGGAAAAAGCAAAAGTTTATTTTACAAAAAACATAACACCAGAGAATATGATTAAAATGTATGAAGCTGTTGGTAAAAAACTAGAGGGTAAAATTGCTGTAAAGGTACACTCTGGAGAGGAAGGAAATAAAAATTATCTTCGACCAGAATTTATGAAACCAATAGTAGAATATATTAATGGAACTATAGTTGAATGTAACACTGCTTATGAGGGACAAAGAGATACAACAGAAAAACATATAAAACTATTAAAAAATCACGGTTGGAGTGAACATTTTAATGTAGATTTAATGGACGCAGAAGGACCAGATTTGGAAATAGAAATTCCAAATGGGACAGTAATTAAGAAAAACTTTTTAGGAAAGAACATTAAAAATTACGATTCAATGCTAGTATTATCACACTTTAAAGGCCATCCAATGGGAGGTTATGGTGGAGCATTAAAGCAATTATCTATAGGATGTGCTTCATCTTTCGGTAAAGCTTATATTCACGGTGCTGGAAACCCAGAAGAAATCTGGACATCTGACCACGACAAATTTTTAGAATCAATGGCAGATTCAGCTTTATCAGTAGTTGAGTATTTTAAAGGAAATATTGTATATATAAATGTTATGTGTAATATGTCTGTTGACTGTGACTGCTGCGAGAAGGCAGAAGCGCCTTGCATTAAGGATATAGGAATTTTAGCTTCATTAGATCCAGTTGCAATAGATGAGGCTTGTATAGATTTAGTAAAAAGTTCAAATGATGCAGGAAAAGAGCACTTTTTAGAAAGAGTTAATTCAAGAAATGGCACACATACAATAGATGTAGCAGCAGAACTAGGAGTCGGAACAAAAGAATACGAATTGATAAATTTAGATTAAAATGAATAATTATTATTATAGGGGGGCGGCGTCTCGACGACCCGAAAAATTGTAGGGGCGATTTTAATCGCCCGTGCTACGAAGAATATGCCGAGTGAATAGTTAATAACGAATAGTGAATAATTTTTGATGTAGGGGCGAGCATTGCTCGTCCGAGAAAGGAAAATATTATGGAAAAGATAGAAAATTCAAAAAAATTAACAGAAAGTTTATCAAGCAAAAAGGTTAAATATATAGTTGGAACAACACTTTTAAGTATAATAGGAATTGCTATACCTAGAGTATTTCACATAATTGCAGGAAGTACAGCTGGGGCAACATTCTTGCCAATGCATATTGCAGTTTTAATAGCAGCATTAACATTTGGAATTACAAGTAGTACAATAGTTGCTGGAAGCTCTATTGTTTGTAGCTATTTATTAACAGGTATGCCTACACTTGCACGATTACCATATATGTTAATAGAACTTGTAATCTATGCTATTCTTTTAGGAATATTTAATAAAAAATTCAACAGCTATATTTCTTTAGTAGTAACAATTATATTAGGAAGAATTTTATATGCAGGAGTATTATTTGTAGCAATAAATGCTTTAAGATTACCTACTTATGGAATATCTGTAATAGAATCAATTAAAGTAGGAATACCGGGAATAATAATTCAATTAGCTTGTGTTCCTATAATTGCAAAGATTATGAACGAAAGGTTAAATTTAAAAAATGACTAACTTAGAAATTGTAAAAGAAAAACTATATAAAACAAATGCAAGTCTAGTGGTGTTATTCAAGAACGGAGAATGTAAAGAATATTACCATAGACGAGTTGAAGATATTGTGACTATATTAAAGGAAAATAAAGATGCACTAAATGGTGCGACAATAGCAGATAAAGTAATAGGAAAAGTTGCAGGGAGCCTTTTAGCGGTAGCTAAGGTAGAGGCAATATATGCAGATACAATAAGCAAATTTGCAATACCAGTTTTGGAAGAAAACAATATAAAATATGAATATAACAAAAAAGTAGACTTCATTCAAAATAATGATAAAACTGGTATGTGCCCTATGGAGAATAGGTTTAAAGAGAAAAAAGATTTAATGAATATCTACAACTACTTTGTAAAATAATATAAAAAAATCAAATTTTTTGTTGATATAATGCGTATTTCGGACGAGCAATGCTCGCCACTACAAAAAACATATTGCAAACGTTGTAGGGGCACCGTTTGTGGGAATACCCCATATACGTGACACCACTGTGCCATTTTCTTATGATAATATATTATAAGTAAATATAATTTGGAGATAAATTAAATGGAACAAGAAAATAGAAAATACATAGCTATAATTTCATTTTTAAGAAAATTTATAAGAGTTTTCTTTACATTGTTTTTTAATATATATATATTAAAAATAGTAAATAACGATTTGAGTTTTATTATAAAATATACAGTATTTGGAGTAATACTGAACCTTATAATGTGTTATATAGTTTTAAAGTTTATAAATTCTAGAAATGCTAAAATAATATATAAATCAAGTTTTGTTTTATTAGTATTAAGTATAGGCATATTATTAGTATTTAAAGAAAAAATAGTTAATTATATATACGTTTTCAAAACTATAGAAATACTTGCTGAGGCTTCCTATGCGAGCCCATATGAGCTAATGATAATTGGCTCAAATAACAATAAAACTATGAGTAGCTACATTGCAAACTTAAGTATACTAACTGCTATTGCAACTATTCTAACACCAATTTTTTCAGGCTTTATAATAGATAAATTTTCATACTATATGTTATTTATTATTCTAGCAGTAGAGGTATTAGTTATTATATGGGTATCATTTAAAATAAAAGATTTTACAATTAGTGATAAGAAATTAGAATTGAAAAAGTTTTTTAATATAACTAAAAATAAAAAGCAAATAAAAGATATTTATAAATGTATGTTTTATAGAAGAATATCTTCACAAGGTGCTATTGTAGAACTACTACCAATAATACTATTTTTAAGAATAGGAACAGAATTAAATTTAGGAGCATATAACTCTATATTTGCAATAATTTCAATAGTATCTTTGCAATTATTAAAAATAATAAATAATAGAAAGATTAAAAAGGGATTTTATCCGTGTTTTGCAATTATAATATTTTTATCTTCATTAATAGTTGTTTTCAATGCAAGCTTTATAACATTACTTGTGTACTATATATTAATGAATTCTTTAGGAAGTATTATAGAATCTGAATCTTGCAGTATGGTTTATGCAGTTATTAGAACAGATAATTTACTAGAATACAAAAAGGAGCATATATTTACCTTTAATATTTATATGGCAATAGGTCAGGTAATTAGTTACAGTCTAGTATTTATACTATACAATTATTTTTATGATGTAAATATATTATCAATTTGTGTTTCTATACTAATGTTCTTCCTAATATTGTCTGCTATCTATTTAAAAAGGACACAATACTATTTAAGCGAAAACGCAGAATAATTGATAAAATAATGTAGGGGCACCGTTTGTGGGAATACCCCATATACGTGACACCACTGTGCCCTCTTTATGATATAAATAATGCAAAAAAAGGAGAATATTATGAACAAACAGCAAATAATAGAATATTGTTTAGAATTACCAAACACCTACGAAGATTATCCTTTTCCAGACGACGATTTTTCAGTTACAATAAAACATACTAGTAATAACAAATGGTTTGCACTTATAATGAAAGTAAAAGGCAAACTATATCTTAATGTAAAAACAAAACCAGATTATTCAGATATATTAAGAAACACTTACGAATACATAATTCCAGCATACCATATGAACAAAGAGCACTGGAATACAATTATTATAGATGACAACGTTGATGAAAGCCTTGTGAAAGAACTAATTGAGCAAAGTTATGAATTGACGAAGAAATAGGAGTAAAACAAAAAATATTATAAAAATCTAAAAAATACTTGCCATATAAACAAATGTTTGATATAATGTGCCAAAATATAAAAATTGGAGATGGTAGTATTGAGTAATTTGCAAGCAGAAGAATATAAAAATTTTGAAGAAATTAAGAGAATTAGAGAAGATGGAACAGAGTATTGGAGCGCAAGAGACTTAAGTGGAACTTTACAGTATAAAAAATGGGAAAATTTTGCTAAAGTTATAGATAGAGCGAGATTAGCTTGTAGAAATAGTGGGCAAGAAATTGCCTATCATTTTCCTGAGGTCAGGAAAACGATAGAAATGCCTAAAAATGCAACAAAAGAGCTATTAGATTACGAGCTTTCAAGATATGCTTGTTATTTAATTGTACAAAATGGAGATCCAAGAAAAGAAGTAATTGCTTTAGGTCAAACTTACTTTGCAATTCAAACACGAAGACAAGAAGTTGCAGACTACTTTAATCAATTAGATGAAGATAATAAAAGATTAGTAATTCGCGGAGATATAAAGCAATGGAATCAAATGCTTGTAGAAGCAACTGCGACACATTATGAAGTAGGCTCAAAAGTTAGGAAAGCAATAGAAGATATTGGTGGAACTATGCCCGAAGATTTACCAAGACCAGAAAAAAAGTATTAAACAATTGGAGAAAGAACAACTAACTAGATTAAAAGATAAAAAGACTAAACTAATGCTAGACGAATAAAAGTGGAGGTGCAAATGAGAGAATTAGCAATTTGTGTTCAAAATGAAAATGAAAATGTAAGTATTGTAGAAACAATAAATTCTATTAAAAATACTAATTTCAAAAACGTATTTGTTCAGTGGTATGACGAAAATTGGAAATACTCTCAAGACGAACAAATAAAAATATGTAAAGAATTAGGTTTTAATATTATATTTGCACATTTAGGATATCAAAATATAAATGCAATTTGGGAAGAAGGGCTAGAAGGAGATAAACTAGTAGAAAGATATAAAAAGGATATTAAAAACTGTAAAGAAAACAATATTCCAATGGTGGTAATGCATTTAACAAGAAGTAAAACAGCACCAATGTATAATGAAATAGGACTAAATAGAATTAGAAAAATTGTAGAATACGCAAAGAAACTAAATATAAAAGTGGCCTTTGAAAACACAAAAATAAAAGGATATTTAGAATATATAATAGAAAATATAGAAGAAGAAAATGTAGGAATTTGCTTTGATTCGGGGCATTATCACATACATTTTAATGACGAATTTAATTTTAAGTTATTTAAAGATAAAATATTTGCAGTGCACTTACACGATAACGATAAATCAGACGATTTGCATTTAATGCCATTTGAAGGAACTATAAATTGGAAAGAATTAATATTAAAACTTAAAGAATGCAATTATAATGGACCAATTACATTAGAGTTATGTTATAGATACGACTATTTAAAAATGAGTTTAGATGAGTTTTATAAAAAGGGTTATGAAATAGGCGAAAAATTAGCAGATATGTTTGAAAATTAAAGTTTAGAAGCAATAGATGCAGTAGTTGGAGGAACTAATGAATAATTATAAGGTACTATTTAGTTTTAGAGTATTAAAAAGTATATTATCAGATTTTGTAGATAGCTTTTTGGTATTATATTTTTTAGAAGTTTCAGATAGTAATATTTTGCCACTAGGAATTTATAAACTGGTGTCAGTAATAACTATTTATAGTATAATATTTTTAGCAAGAAATTTGGCTAAGTCAAAACATAGAGTTAATCTAATGAGATTAGGAATTGTACTAGATTTTGTATATTTTTTAACGATTATTTTATTAAAAGATAAAATAATCGATTACATATATTGGGTACGGTTTATTATATGGTTTAGAGGAGGGCTTCTACTATTCAGTTTACAATATGCTTGAATCAGATGGGGTTAAAAATAGTCAAAGAGCAAGATTTCAAGGCTCATATACTGCCACAAAAGCAATTTTGTCTATTGTATTTCCATTGGTATTTGGAAGCTTAATATATGCTACAGGCTTCTTGAAAAGTTTAATAATCGTTCTAGTAATTGTAGTATTAAGAATAATATTATCATTTATGTTTAAAGACGAAAATATCCCAAAGTGTAAAAAAGCGAATTTGAAGAAATATTTCGAATTAACTAAAAATGATAAAAGATTTAAGCAATTATACAAAGTTGAGTTTTTTAATGGTATGCTATATTCAGAAGCTGCTTTTTCATATATTGTTACAATTTATATAATAAAAGTATTTTCAAATAGCTTTAGTTTAGGAGTTTTTACATCAATATTTAGTGCAATTACTTGTATTATTGGAATTTTATTTGCAAGATATATAAAAGAAAAACATTATGTATCTATTATAAAAATTTCTATGGTATTAACAGTTTTATTCTTGTTTTTAATGATTTTTAGGTGTAATGCTATTACAATAATATTGTTTAACTTATTTCAAACAATATCAAAGAATACAGTAACTTTAATAAATGGAAAAAATCAATCTAACTTATGTAATATTAAAGAAATAAGAGAAGAGTATAAGGTTGAATATTGGTTAACAACAGAAACTAGCCTTGTTATTGCAAGAATTGTAAGTAGTTGTATGTTTATCTTAATGGCATACACTAATTCAAATATAATTATTATTGTATTTGCAGTATTTTTAATTTTATTTGCAAGTGATTCAATAAAATTGCAAAAGGCTATAGAAGAAGAAAAAATAGTGTGAAGTATTTTAAAATTATGTAAAATATGTTATAATAAAAAAAGAGACTGGCAATTACCAAAAATTAGAAAAGGAGGAACGGTTATGTATGAATATACGCCGTGGTCAACGAAGGTCTTAAATCGGATACTTGCGATTTCTTCTGAAACATTGCCAATTTTAGATGTGCAATTAGGAGGAGCTTGTAATCTGAATTGCGTCTACTGCGATACTCCAAAGTATCATTCACCTTGTTCGTTGGATATAACTTCACTTGATAAAATTATCAGTAGTGGTAATATTGAGTGGGTATATGCATGCGGACTGGGAGAACCAACAGCACCGGGAAATGTGGAAACTTTCAAGCAGATATTATCTATCTGTAAGAGAAGCGGAGCCAAAGTTTCGGTTTTTAGCAACATCGTTAATTTAGATGATGAATTGTTAAACTATATTGCTGAGGGCACATTAAATGTGTTATTCAAGCTTGATAGCTTTGACAAGCAAAAAATGGCTTTTTTATATGGTCAAGATAGGGGCGAAACTATTTTAAGGAACTATCAAAGATTATTAGAAGCTTGCAAAATAAGCGATGACACTACTAACTTAGGCGCTTCAATTGTACCAACAAAAGTTAATTATGATGATGTATATCAGATTATTGATTTTTGTATGGAACACAAAATTTTTCCACTCTTGGGTCAACTTGAAAATGCTGGAAAATGCTCAAATATTTTTGAGAAAATGGAACTTAAACAAGAAAAATTACTTGATTTAAGAAATTACATTAATCAAAAGTATGGAGTAAACTACCAAATTCCGGTATGCCCTGCAACTATTTCTGCAATGCATATAACCAATACAAATGATGTTATTGTAGATGAGAAAACAGGTTTGTCATGTGCTTGGTTCTGGCTTGAAGATCCAAAAATGATTACTCTTGGAAATATTAAAGAAATGTCTATAGATGAAATAACTGCAAAAATTATTGACTATAGAAAGTCCAAATTTAGCGAAGTTATTGAAATCGAGAAGACATTAAGGAGTAATCCGTTTGGAGGATGTGGCGGAGATGCAAAAACATTGCTTAACCAATACATTAGCATTGCAAAGTATTGAAGTGACAATGTATAAAATCAACTGTATCTTGCGATATGGTTGATTTTTATTTGCTGCTCTTATTATTGCATATTTTATAGTTGTATGATAAGATAATTTCAAAATTTAAGGTAACTAAATATAAAATTAGGAGCAAAGATATGTTGAGGGAGTTTGCTAAAAGAATCAATCTAAATACAAATCTAGATAATATTTCAAAAGAAATATGTAATGAATATAATTTAGGACAGTATATTTCAGATACAATTATTGAAATTGGATATGAAGATTTTAATTATATTTTAGAAACTTCATCTGGAAAATATTGTGTAAAGATATTTAATATAAAAAGAACAGATAAAGAGTGTAGACAATATGTAGATAGAATTAAACTTGCATCAACTCTTGATATAAATACACCTAGAATATATAATTCAAATGAAAAAGACTATTTATTTACCATTAAATTTAAAAATACAAAATATAGATTATGTGTAACAGAGTATATTAAAGGAAAGAGTTTTTATGATTTAGAAATGAAACCAAATTCAGAAGAAATAAAAGAAATTGTAAGGCAAATGGTTAATATCCATAAAACTAATCAAAAACCAAATTATATATATGATGAATGGACAAAATTTAAAACAAGAATTTAAAGAGAAGGCAAAGTACTTAGATAATAAATATTTATCTTATTTTGAAGAATTAGAGGAAGATTATGAAAAAATAGATATTCTAAAACTTCCACATAGTTTTATACATGGAGACATTATAACTAGTAATATAATAAAGGATGAAAATAATAAGTTATGGTTAATAGATTTTGGGGTATCAAACTACTTACCTAGGATAATAGATTTAGTAGTAAGTGCTTGTGATTTATGCTTAGAATTGGAAGATATGCCTAAAACTGCTTTAAATATTAAAATGTTAATAGAAGAATATGAAAAATACAGTAAACTAACAGAATACGAAAAACAAGTATTTCCAATATTTTTTGACATTGTAAATGCAATAGGAATGCTACAAATGTCATATATAATAAAAATTGTTAAAGCAACAGAAGAAGATAGAAGTAGCTATTATGAATATGAAAAGGGGTTAGAAATAAGTAATAGTAAATTATGGAGAAATATTTTTTAAATTAAGGATGGGGTTAGATATGCTAGCAAATAAATTAAATTACGGAGATACAATAGGAGTTGTAGGAGTAGCCAACAGTTTAGAGCTATATAATAGATATGAAGATTTTTATAGGGCAGAAAAGCTTTTCCAAAGCAAAGGCTTTAAAGTAAAAAGAGGTAAATATGTATTAGAAGATTATTATGGTACAGCAGGAACTAGAGAACAAAAAGCTGAAGACATGATGAATATGTTTAAAGATGAAGAAGTAAAAGCTATTGTGTGCTTAGAAGGGGGTCAAAATTGTAATACATTTATAGATTTGTTAGATTATGATGTAATAAAACAAAATCCCAAAATTATTACAGGATATAGCGATATAACAGTATTATTACAAACAATATACAATAAAACTGGACTTGTAACTTTTTCTGGACCAGCTTTTGTATGTTTTGGAGAGGATGATGGAGAAGAAAAATATAAAGAGTTTGAAAATGCATTTGTAAATAAAAGAATAGATAAATTTATTAATGGTAATAAAAAAGTAATAAGAAAAGGTAATGTAGAAGGAAAAATTATAGGTACTAATTTAGCTTGTATGATGTATCTTTTAGGAACAGAGTATTTACCAGATATGCAAGATAAAATTTTGTTAATAGAAAGTTATGTGACATCACCTAACGAATGCCAAAGAAGATTCGCACATTTAAAGCAATATGGAATGTTTGATAAGGTAAAGGGAATAGTAGTAGGGTATAATTACGATTTGCAGAAAAACGGCGATGTGTATCCACAAATGGAAGATATTTTGTTAGATTATACAAAAGAATACAATTTTCCAATAATAAAATGCAATGATTTCGGACACAGAATAGTAAATAGCATCATACCTATAGGAGTAAATTTAAAAATTGATTCAGATAATGCAAAAATAGAGATAAATGAAGAATTTTTGAAGGGATAAGAGAATATATAATACTAGCACAAAATGACAGAATTTGTCGATGAAAATTTAAAATTTTAACATCGGAATATAAAAAGTAAAGCAATTATAAAATATGGTTGCTTTATTTTTGTTGCATATTATATGCCTTTGTGATAATATAAGCACATAATTTAAATACTAGGTATAAAAATAGGAGCAAAGATATGTTAGAGTAAATGTAGAATATATGTAGAAATAGGAGTTACAAATGAGTGAAAATATAAGTAGAAAAAATGGACTAAGAATTCCAAATGAGATTCCAAATGTGAAAAATAATAAAGAATCTTATGATGAAAAATTAGAAGTTGCAAAAGCTGTAGCAGAAGCGCAAGAGAAGATTTTTAAAGAAGAAATAGTAGAAGAACTTTTAGATACAGATGAAGATACAAAAACACCATATGATTCAAGTGAACTTATAGTAATAACCAAAGCAAAGAAATTAGCAGCTTATGTTATAACAATAACGGAAAAGTCTCCAAAAAGGTTTAGAGCTGTTTTTGTAAATAGGATGCAAAATTATTGCCTAGATTGCCTAGAAAACTTAATAGAGGCAAATTCGATAAAAATGGATAGCATAAAAAATAAGGAAAGAAGACGAGAATGTCAACGAGTTGCATTTTTGAAGCTAAAACTACTAGGATATGTATCATTTTTGGCATTAGAAAATGAATGTATATTGAAAAAACAATATAAACAAATATCTTTGCAAATTTCAGATTGCATTAACTTATTGGTGGCTTGGAGAAAAAGTGATGCTAATAGAAAATAATTAAGGATGTTATGCGGAAACGCTTTCATTAAGGTAAGATTATTCTGCTGGTGTGTGCTGCTGAAGGTTTTAGCTGTCCTGTGTGGCTCCGCTCCGCCTATAATAGATACAATGTAAACTATGTAAATGGCGACGGCGACTATTATAACAAATAGACTAGTAATAGAAATGTTGGGCTGTGCCCGATTTGCCTTTAAAAGGAAAAATAAATATCCTTTATACATAGCCAGAAGTAATTATTCCAAGTGGAATAATTGAGTGCTTAAGGCAAAGGAATCTTACTCTTTTTTGAGTTCTTTTAAAGAACCAAAAGAAAATAACTACCCTGACGACCAACGTAAAAAACTTTGGGAGTTTACCTAGAAATAGGAGGGTAGTTTGTTGTTAAATATGGAGGAAATATGTTAGAAGATTCATTTAATTTTGAAAAGTTATTAGATGTACATAAGAAATGTAGATGTTCTAAACAGCATAAAAGAGAAACAATAAATTTTGAGGTTAACTTAAGTCAGAATTTAGTGAATATGTCAAATGAAATAGTAAATAAAAAATATAATATAAAATCGTATAAACAATTTAAAATATATGAGCCTAAAGAAAGGCTAATAGAAGCACTTCCATATAAAGACAGAGTATTTGTAATGGCAATATGTAATAATATTATAGAGCCAAAGCTTGAGAAAAGGCTGATATATGACAATGTAGCTTGTAGAAAAGGAAAAGGAACAGATTTTGGAATAAAGAGATTAGAAAAGTTTTTACATGAGTATTATAAAAAATATGGAAATGAAGGATATTTTCTAAAATGTGATGTAAAAAAATATTTTCAAAATATAAATCATACAATATTATTCAACAAATTAAAAAAGGAAAATTTTGATACAGATGAATTATGGATTTTAAAACTTGTGCTAGATAGTAAAAATAAAGATACAGGGGTCGGGTTGCCACTTGGAAATCAAACAAGTCAATGGTTTGGACTTTATTATCTTGATGAAATAGATAGATTAATAAAAGAAAAATTAAGAATTAAATACTATGTTAGATATATGGATGATATGATTTTAATACATAATGATAAAGAATACTTAAAATATTGCAAAGACCAAATAGAAAAATGTGCTAATAATAATCTAAAACTTGAACTTAATAATAAAACTCAAATAAATAGTTTAAAGCAAGGAATAGACTTCTTAGGGTTTAGGCATATTCTAACTGCTAATGGAAAGGTTTTAAGGCTTTTAAGAAGCCAAGCAAAAATAAAGTTAAAAAAGCAAATGAAATTATTGTCAAAATTAAAGGCTAGAAATTCAGTAGATGATGATTATATTAACAAAAGATTAAATGCTTTTGAGGCACACATAAAGCGCTCTAATGCAAAGAGTTTATATAGAAAATTAAAAATTATAAATAAATTGTAAAAAAGTATTTATTTTTATTTTTTTATGGTATAAAATGGAATTAAATGTAATAGAGTTCTATTTGAAGGAGTTAATATGAAAGGTATAGATTTAAGAAGTCAAATTATTCCTACTAAAATACATAATACAGATGAAAATCAAGAAAAAGGAAGTAAGGCGTTTAATACTGAAGATTTAATTTATTTAGATAGTTATGAAGAACAATTTAACGGCAAACTGAGTTATGCTGATAGACGAATGTCTTCTACTGATTATGCTAAAATGAATTATGCTTTTACATATGATAATTACACTTCACGAACTGGCAAAAAGACAAGTCCTGTGTGGCTCCGCTCCGCCTATGATAGGTACAATGTTCACTCTGTTGATGGCGACGGCGACTATTATTGCAGGTAGACTAGTTATAGAAATGTTGGGCTGTGCCCGTCTTTGCATTATAATCTTCCATCGAACATCTCCGCACGAAGTGCGTTAGGATTTTTAAATGGGAGAGAAAATCAGACTGATAGTACAGATTTTGAATTTGATATAAGAGAAGTAAAGGATGAATTTGGAAAAGTTATATATCATACTTTACATATTGGAGAATATTTAGGAACAAAAGTAAACGAAGAATTACTTAATACTTTAGAGTTACTATATAATAAGGGGAATATAAATCAAGAATTAACAGCAACAGGGTTATTATATACTGGTAATGGTCAAAAAGAAGATTATAAGGATTTTGCAGGTAAATATAGTCCACAATTTGAATACCAAGCAAAGAGATACGCAAGAGTTGTTTCAAACCCATATAGCAATGATGTAATGTATTCCGATGGAACATTTTCAGGAAAAGCAGGAACCATAAAATGGGTTAATGTAGAACCAATATCGTTTGTAATAAGAAATTGGGATGAAATGCCTAAAAGCATAAATCCAAACGGAAATGGTAAAGCAAAATATTTCGACCTACGTGCAGAAGAAGCTATTATTGCAAATATTCCGTTTTATCCAAATGAGGATGATGAAAATAGTACTATGTGGCAAAATAGTACTGTTAGGGGATTTTTTAATGGTATAGATGTACGAAATATAACAACAAACGGAAACCCAAAATTTACAGCTACTAGAGGTGGAAATTTCACGGGAGAGTGTAATTTCCTAAACGAAGCATTTAATTTGGCAAGAGAGCCAATTGTAGAATTTGAAATACCTAAAAGTGAAACAGAAATACCAGATGATGCATTTAATGGATGTGTAGCAATAAATAAAATAACTTTACATTCTGGTGTAAAATCTATTGGAAAAAGAGCTTTTGATGGATTAAGTTTTAAATATGCATATAGATTAAAATCAGGTGAACTTGTATTTAATAGGCAATTACCAAAAGAACAAGAAAAGTATGCTGAAATTATTGAATTAGGAAAACTTACAAAATCGCTAATAGGATTTGATTATAATATTTTATTGCAAGCAGAAAAATTAGATGATATATATAAATTATCAGAAACATTAAGTAGAAATAAATTTAGTATCCCTTATGTGTATCGGAAGTGAATTAGTAAAAAACAATTGTCTTAATTCATTATTAGAAGATACTAATTTTAGATTTTTTAAGAGTGAATTACCTAAAATAAATGATATGCTATTGGATTTTCCTGAAGAAGAAAGATTAGACTTTTTTAAGTTTGCGAGTGCTTTAGGGTGTTTTAGCACAGAAAAGGTATTAGATAAAAACGGAAAAGAAACAGAAGTGATTTTAGCTCAAAAAGCATCTTCACTACTTTCACAATTACTTAAAACAGATGATATGAGCTTACGGTAAATATCATGGATTATTCGATTCAATGCCAATTAATGCTGAGGCAAACCAAGAATTTTTAAAATTTATATCTGTTCAAGGTTCTAAAAGAAAGTTAGAGAATTTAGATATGCTTACATCTATGGAAACTAATAATCCTGGTATGTTTATAAAGGTAATGACAAATTTTGAAAAGGCAAAATCATATAGAACTTCACTAGATGATACTGGAAAGCCAATAACAATACCTTGGGAAAATGCATTAAAGAAGTTTTATGCAAGTAATAAATATGTTGGGGTAACAAATGAAAATAGCGATATTGCAGAATTGTTTGGAGGAAAAGGATTATCACAAGAAGTTTTTAACAGAGCAACTAGTTTAAGGCAAGAGGCAAAAGCTAAAGGAATAGAAGAACATATATTAGGAAAATCAATAAAAGAAGAAACAATTTTAGAAAGTATTGAAAGAATTAAAAACGAAACAGAGCAAGAATTATCAGACGGAAAACAAATGATAGAAGAATTATATGAAAAACAGTTTACATACGAATGGCTTAGTAAAAACGATCCGCATAACAGTATAATGGGCTTGTTTTGTAGCTGTTGTGGAACAATAACTAGTAGTTTTTACGGAAAAGATATTGCAAAAGCAAGCGTTTTAGCATCAGATGTTCAAAATCTGGTTGTTAGGAATTCAAAAGGTGAGATAATTTCTAAAGGAACTATGTATGTAAATAAGAAAAATGGATATGGAGTTATAAATGATTTTGAATTAAATCAAAAGTACAGAAATCATGAAGATTCATCAGGAAGATATAATGTTGATAAAGATAGCAAAGAAGAGCAAGAAAGAGATATGATATTCAAATCATTTTTAAGAGGACTTAAAGCATTTGTTCAAGAATATAATGCTCAAAATACTAAAGCACCAATGAAACAAATAAATATTGGAATGGGTTATAACAGATTAAAAAGACAAGTAGAACAATTTAAAAAGGCAACCTCAAAACTTACAGTACCTCCCGAATATAAATTCCAAGATGCAATGACAAATGACCAATATATTCTTTATAAAAGAGAAGAAAAGAAACTTGAAAGAGGAGGTAATGAAAAATGAGAATAAATTTAAATCAAACAAAGCTAA
Organism: uncultured Eubacteriales bacterium; assembly: GCA_949840345.1. Classification (GTDB taxonomy): domain Bacteria; phylum Bacillota; class Clostridia; order TANB77; family CAG-508; genus CAKPQL01. The sequence continues at coordinate 2,905 of CATKWX010000027.1, read as the reverse complement.
TTGGATTAACAATGGAGCTAGATTTAAAAGCAAGAGAATATAAGAAACTTTGTAAAAAACTTGAAAAGCTAAAAGAAAACAATATTGATGATAATTCTAGCGAATTGTTGGAACTAAAAAACTTATTTCAGACTAACCATGATGAAATAGTAGAATTAAAGAAACAACTTAAAAATTTGAAAGAAAATGAGGAAGAAATTGAAAAACAATTGCAAGAGCATTACGATTCGAGTAATTTATTTAAAAAAAGAAGGGAAATACCTGTAAATACTGAAGAAACAAATATAGTAGTAATTGAAAAAAAGCAAAATGTATTTATGAAGATTATAGAAAAGATAAAAAATATGTTTATGTAGGACGACCCAAAGGTCGTCCATGAACACATTTGAAAATGCACAAAATGACAGAATTTGTCGATGAAAAATTATTGACAAATAGTAAGGAATGTAATATTATAAAAAACAAATGGGGGAAAATAATTTAATTTATTTAGCCCTCTTTTCTTTTTTTATCAAAATATTTTTAATTCTAAAATTTTTTAATCTTAGCAAATCTGCTGAAAACAATTATTTTATTATAAAAATACTGTAGGGGCACCGTTTGTGGGAATACCCGTGAGGAGTGACACCACTGTGCCCTAGAAAGAGGTATTCAAATGTACGATTCAAACAAAAATAAAAGACATTCTATAAGATTAAAGGAATATAATTATGCAAAAGAAGGAATGTATTTTATAACAATATGTATTAAAAATAGAAAATGTTTATTAGGTGAAATAAGAGAAGACAAAATGCAATTAAATGACATAGGAAAAGTAGTAGAGAAGGAATTGTTAAGTATAAAAATGAAGTTTTCTAAATTTAATATAAATATCTATCAAATAATGCCAAATCATATACATTTTATATTAGAAATAATAGATAAAAACAATAGGAAAGAAGATGAAAATTACACATAAAAGGGCACAGTGGTGTCGAAAGCTAACGGGTATTCCCACAAACGGTGCCCCTACAATTTAAGAAGAAATAGAAAAATTAATGTAAAATAAGCTAAGGTGGAGAATATCTCTACCTTTTATTTTTTATTACACAAACACTTTATTTATAAAAAGTTTAATGATAAAATATTGAAGTAAAATATCGATTAAAGGAATATAAGAATGAAAAATAGTTTTTTAAGTAGAACGTTAAAGAATACAAGCATATATATAGTATCAATAGTAATATTAAGCATAGTATATTCTAGATTAATAGTTGCGATGCCTATGTTTATACAATATGCACTAGATGGAATTATATTAGGTAATGAGGGCGTTATTCCAGAATATATTACACAATTGTTCTATTCTGATAGCAAAATATCAAAAATAATAATACTTATATTGGTATTATTATTTATAAATGTGTTAATCTTCGTTGTTGAATATATAAAAAGTAAAGTGAATACAAAGTTTAATTTAAAAGTAAATAGAAATGTAAAAGAAACAATATTAGAGCATATACCAAAGCTAAAATACTTAGAATTTAGTAATATAGACAAAGCAAATGTTATACAAAGGGTAAATAATGACGCTACTACCTATGCTGAATTCTTTAATTCACAAGTGAATATAATTTTGGATACTGTATTTATAAGTGTATTTGCAATTATTCAGTGTGTTAAACTAAATACTGTAATAGGGTTATTTATAATAATTGTGTGCGTTTTAATAGTTGCTTTATCTATATGGTATTTTAAGGCAACAAAAAAGTTAACTAAAGATATTGTTGATATGAATAAAACGGTAATAGAAAAAACGACAACAAATGTAGAAGAATCAAAAATGTTAAAAGCTTTTAATAGACAAATTCACGAAGAAACAGATTTTATTAAATTGAATAAAAAATATAAGGAAAAAGAACTAAAATTTGCTAGAATAAAAGGATTTTATTTAATTACAATACACTCTTTAAGAAATTTCAAAGAGCCATTTATATTACTATATGGAGGAATTTTAGTAGTAAATGGTAAGTTAACATTAGCAATATTATCAATTTTATTAAGTTATGCAACTAAAGTATTTAAAAACATATATATTTGTTCTGAAAAATTAGCTGAAATAAATTTATTTATAGTAGCGTATAGAAAACTATCTAATTTAATGAATTGCAAAGAAGATGTAGAAACAAAACCAGATATAGCTTTAAGTGGAGATATAGTATTTAAAAATGTAAGTATAAAAATTGGAGAAAATACAATACTTGAAAATATTAATTTTACTATAGGTATGGGAGAAAATGTTGCAATAATTGGAGATAATGGTGCTGGAAAAACTGTAATCGCAAAAACCTTAATTGGCTTCTATGAATATACTGGAGATATTTATATTGGAAAACACAATATAAGAGATATAAGTAAGAAGAGTATAAGAGACTACATAGGAGTTGTTTTACAAGATACATATTTATTTACAGATACCATAAAAAATAATATTGATATTACTGAAAGAAATGTAAGCAATGAAGAAATAATAAATGCTTGCAAATTAGCAGATGTATATAATGATATAAAAATATTTGATAAAAACATAAATTATTTAGTTGGAAAAGGTGGAAACAATATATCTGGCGGACAAAAGCAAAGAATTGCAATTGCAAGAACTCTACTTTTAGATAATAAATTTATAATATTCGATGATTCTTTATCAAAACTAGATACTAAAACTAAAATTAATATTTTAAATAATATTATAGAAATGAAAAGAGGATGTATAATAATTACTCACGATACTGAAATTGTAAAAAAATGTAGTAAAGTTCTATTTATAAACAATAAAACTATAAAGGTTGATACATATGAGAATTTAATTAAAGATGATGAAATGTATAGACAAATAATAGAAGTTAGTAAAAATAAAATATTAGAA
>CATKWX010000026.1 GCA_949840345.1 uncultured Eubacteriales bacterium | reverse complement strand
GAGCATATTGGCAATTTAAAAAATTGCCAAAATGCTCCGCCCCTACTGACACTCTTATTCCACACTTTTTAAAGACTCTATCATATCAACTTTTTTCAAAGAAAAATGAATAAATATATTTACAATAATTGTACAAAGTATAGTTATTGTAATTGCGTAGATGTAACTAATAAATTTTATATCTGCTCCAAACATAATTAAATCTACTTCGCAAGTTTTTATAACGTATCCTTCTAAGAAATACCCTATAACTAAACCTAAAACAATTCCAATTGCAGTTAAAATTGTGCTTTCTCTGTATATATAAGAAGATACTTCTTTATCATAAAAACCTAAAACTTTAATTGTAGCAATTTCTCTAATTCTTTCACTAATATTAGTATTACTTAAGTTGTAAAGTACTACAAATGCAAGGGCTGCAGCTGAAATAATTAATATCCAAACTATTGCATTTAAGCTATCAAAAGTTTTGTCTAAAGAAAATCTAGAATTATCTAGTTGTACAACAGCAGAAACAGAAGGCTCATCTAGAAGCTTAGTAGATAGCTCATTTTGTGCTACTTCGTCCATTTTAGCATTTGCAAATATCATATTGCTTTCATAAGGTAATCCAGTTAAATCTTCATATAAAGAGCTATCCATATAAACATAATGATAAACATAGTTTTCAGCTATGGCGCTTATTTTTACTTCAAAACTTTTATCTCCTAGAGGAATTAGTATATTATCTCCAATAGAAACATTTAAAAGTTTTGATAGTTTTTCTGTGATTATAACAGAATCACTATCTAAATGAAGAGATTCTTTAGTTGTTCTATTTTGTAAATTAATAATATTTTCAAGTGATTCCGAATCTTTTGCAACTAAAATATAAGAATCAACTGAATTTTCATTTGCACTTACATTAGCACTGTTTAATTTAACATTAGAGTAATTTACATTATTTTCTTCTAGAATAGTATTTACATTATCTAAACTTTGATTTTCTTTAATTCCTATTTGCAAATTAAATTTATATATGTCGTCAAATTGCTTTGGAACAAGGGCTGTAACAGAGTCTTTTATGCCAAACCCAGTTACAACTAATGCTGTACAACCAGCAATACCTATAATTGTCATATAAAATTTCTTTTTATATCTAAAAATATTCCTACAAGTTACTTTCTTACTAAAATTTAAATGTTTCCAAATAAAGTTTATTTTTTCTAAAAATATTCTTTTTCCTTTCTTAGGAGACTTTGGCCTCATTAAAACAGATGGAGTATGCTTCATTTCTGAAACACAAGAATATATAGTAGCAACCAAAGTACAAGCTAAAGAGGCAAGCCCCGCTTTTATTGGAATATCTAAGCTGAAGAATAATGAAACTTTTGGCAAATTATACATAATAGAGTAAGCGTTAGCAATGATTCTAGGAATAACATTAACACCTATAATTACACCTAAAATACTTCCTATAATTGTTGCAAGTATTGCATAAGATATATATTTCATAGCAATAGAGAAATTAGAATATCCGAAGTGCTTTTAAAGTTCCTATTTGTAATCTTTGTTCTTCTACCATTCTAGTCATAGAGGTTAAGCAAACTAATGCAGATACAACGAAAAATATAATAGGGAACACCTTACCAATTGCATCTATTTTTTCTGAATTATCCTTATATTCTGAATATCCAATGTTATCAGCTCTTGTAAAAATATATGTCGTAGGGATCGATGCCCACATCGACCCGTTAATAGAGTCATTATATCTATCCTCATTTAATTCATCTAATAAATTCTCCAATTTAGAATTTACAGAAGAAATGTAGTCTGAATATTCTTTACTATATGTTAAAAAGTTTTCTGGATTTTTTAATGTAATATATAAATCGGTATAGACATCTGAATTTATTAAATCTTCACTAACATATATAAACCCTGAAATTTTCCCATCGCCTATATTAGAATTGCCTCTTTCAACAGAAATATATAAAGGGGATTCAACCTTACCTACAACTTTTAAAGAAGTGCTTTTAAGAAAATTATCATTTTCTATATTAACAATAGCACCTAAGTCAATAGACAGTTTTGCATCAACTAGAATTTCATCTGAATTAGTAGGCATTTTTCCTTCTACAAGATTTAATTTATTTACATCATGATTTATAGAAAATACTTTTATAACCTTGTCCGAATCATTTAAATTTATAATCATATCTTTTGAATAGGTTGGATAAATGTTTTCTATATCCTCAACATTATTTTTTAATATATCAATGGAAGAATCAGTGAAACCTAAGGTAGACTTCATTGTGAAATCCATAAAAACAACATCTTCAAAATACTTATGAGCAGTATATTTCATAGAAGGAGTAGTAGCTTTAATTCCTGAGAAAAAGCCAACTCCAAGCATTACAATTAAAATAATAGAAATAAATCGTTTTCTATTTACATATATCTCTTTAAAAAAATCTTTAATAAGCTTAGAACGCATATGCAACCTCCGTTATAGTTTATATAATGCATATTTCGGACGACCAATGGTCGCCCCTACGAAAAACACATTGCAAACGTTGTAGGGGCACCGTTTGTGGGAATACCCGCTATACGTGACACCACTGTGCCCTTATATTTTTATATTTTTTATTCATTTAAAATAATTTTTACCATTCAATGTTATCGATATTGGTAGGGTTAGGATTTTTTTCAATCTTTTGAACCCCACCATTTTTAAAATAAATAACCTTATCAGCCATAGGAGTAATACTTAAATTGTGGGTTATAATTATAACAGTCATATTTTCATTTCTTGCCATATTTTGCAATAACTTTAAAATTTGTTTACCAGTGTTATAATCTAGAGCACCGAGTTGGCTCATCACATAATAAAATCTTTGGATTTTTTGCAATAGCTCTAGCAATAGCAACCCTTTGCTGTTCTCCACCAGACAATTGTGATGGAAAATTGTTTAATCTACTTTCAAGTCCAACTTGTTTTAACACATCACTTGGATTTAATGAATTTGTACAAATTTGTGTAGCAAGCTCAACATTTTCTAATGCAGTTAAATTTTGAACTAAATTATAAAATTGAAAAACAAAACCAATATCATTTCTTCTATAATTAGTTAATCCCTTTTTATTTAACTTACTAATATCTTTGCCATCAATAATTACACTTCCAGAAGTCAGGGTATCCATACCACCAAGAATATTCAAAGTAGTAGTTTTTCCTGCACCACTAGGACCAACAATTACAGTAAGTTCGTTTTTTTCTATTTCAAAAGAGGTATTTTCTAAAGCTTTGATACAAACCTCTCCCATTTTATATTCCTTATTAACATTCTTAAATTCAATATAAGCCAAAGTAAATCACTCCTATCTATAATTTAAGATTATATATCACTATATAAATTTTTGCAAGAGAACATACGGGCGAAATCATGCGCCCCTACGATTTTGCAATATGTTTTCTGTAGGGGTCGCATGATATGCGACCCGTTCTTCATATGCGGGTTGTATGCTATGCAACCCCTATAACATGCAACATATCAAGCAAAAATGTGATTTTTCTATATAACAAAGAAAAGCCCAGCGACAAGAGTCGCTAGGCTTGATTGTTTTGAAGATGTGCTAAAAACGTTTACAAGTAGTAATTACCTCATAAAGATTATCACAACTTTCGTGAAGGTTGTTATTAAGATAATGGGAAAGATGTTTTAATCTTTCCATATCGATAGAGGGATTAGTAATTGTAAACCAGGTTAAGATTGCTTCAGCGCAATAGTCAAACACGGTTACAGGATTTCCAAAATATTTCGAATAAGCAATTTCGTCAGAAATTTGTTCAACATTTGGACAAATCTTTAATAATCGCTTTAGGGTAAGAAAATCCTGGAATTTGCTACGCAAATGTGGATCCAAGTGGTTATCATTAGTAAAGCTTGGGTCGAGAAAATTGTTTGTACCAGACAAATGAATTATTTTAATCTGTTTTTTGTTCAACTCTGAAACGTAATAATTGAAAGAATAAAAGCCGTCAGCTTTGCATTTTTCCATAAACTTAGCAGCTATGGTAGAATGGCATATGTCGAGGACTAAGCCATCTAATCCACCCTTTAAACCAGAACTCTTTAAAGTCCGATTTATAAATGAAGGAGTTATAGTTCTAGGGTCAAAGTAATAAGGAAAAAGCCCTTCGCCACAAATAGTGGCATTCTTTCCAGTAAGTTTGAGTATTGTCTCTCTTACCTTTTCAAGATTTGTCAGTAATATTTCGTCAAATTCTTGTCCAGAAATTTCTCGACACGGAAGCTTTTCAGGCCTTGTGCCAATATGCGAAGAAAGTTTCCAAGCATTGGGCAAATTAAGGTAGCTTTCCAGCCCGGAAAAGTCAGTAATGTGGTCACAAAAGTGAGGATCATGTAACTGACCAGTTATGCCGTTCCAGCCGTGATTATCGACTAAGCAACCTAAATTGTGTACTAAATCGATAAATGCTTGATTTGCTTTAGGAGAAGCACCTGTTCCAGGAAATTTAAGTCCGTTTAAGATGTTTTCGCCTAAAAGCGTTTCATATACCGTAATAGGTATATGATAGATGTAGTTTTGAAAAAGTTTCATAATGCAAGTCTCCTTTAAGAATAAATTTTTACGCTACACCTACAACTTCAAAACAATCTACTGCATCGGAATCTGAAAAATCCAGTCATAATGCAGTGTAATAATTATTGTAAAGAAATCCAGATTAGCGATGACTTAAATAAAAAGTTACATAATAATTATACCATTCTGATTAATTATTGTCAAAATTGTGCAATTTTCCGAAAAAACATATTCACAAAAATTAATGATTAGACACATATTAAATAGAGAATAATTGTATTAGGTGATTAATTATGAAAATTGGTTTAGCATTAAGTGGTGGGGGAATTAGAGGAATTGCTCATGCAGGAGCATTAAAAGCATTAGAGGAAAATAATATAAATATAGATATAATTGGTGGAACAAGCTCAGGAAGTTTGGTTGCAGCTCTATATGCATTAGGATATTCTCCATATTATATTTACATATTGTTTAAAAGATATGCAAATGAACTTACAAAACTAAATACATCAACTATTGCAACAGGTATAGGCAATTTCATTATTAATAAAAAGGTAAGCATAAATGGATTAAAAACAGGAGAAAGTATAGAGGAAACTTATGACAAATTGGCATTAAAAAAGGGAGTAAATAAAATTAATCAAATAAAAATGCCAATTGTAATACCAACAGTAGATATATCAAGTTCCAAAGAATATGTATTTACATCAGTTTTGCCAGAAGGTGAAGAAGAAAAATATATAACAGATATAAGTGTTGGAAAAGCTGTAAGAGCGAGTTCAAGTTTTCCACTTGTATTTAGTCCATGTGTTTATAAAAATCATATGTTTCTAGATGGGGGTGCACTAGACAATACACCAGCATTAGAGGTAAAAAAGCTTGGAGCAGATAAGGTTATATCTATAAAGTTTGATAGTGATACAGTAACAAAGGACAGTAATATAATGGATATTGTAATGAAAATGGTAGATATAATGGGAAGCAAAGTGTCTGAAGAAAGTTTAGCTTTAAGTGATTATATAATAACAATTCCATCAGATGGAACAGGACTTTTAGAAACTACAAAGATAGATTATTGCTATAAATCTGGGTATGATACGGTAATGAGGAATATAGATGAGATAAGGAAAAGTTTAGAAGTATAATTGTTTCTATATGCATAAATTCAATAACACATAAATATAATGAATAATAAATATCTGATAATTACAACGTAGGGGCACCGCTTGCCTAACGGCAAGAATGAAGAGTTAATAATTAATAGTGAATAATAGTATGTAGGGAACGACGCCCTCGTCATTCCGCAGACACCACTGTGCCCAAAGAAATCCATAAATGAGGTGTTAGTATGAATATTGTATATATAGAAAAAGCAAAAAGTGCAGATGAAATATTAAAAAAATGGCAAAGGAAACTACCATTATCAATGAAAAGAAGACTAGTCAAAAATAAAGTATATTTTCAAAAACAAGGAGAAAATATAGAATGTAAAGTGTTTTTTTATGATGGAATAAAGGACAAAGTATTGGAGCATATAGGAGAAACCTTAAAGAAAACCATTGTTGTGAATGAATATAAAAATGTCGTAGTTTCTAACGAGTTAAAAAAGAATACTGTAATAATAAATAAACTTCAAGGCTTAGACATATTAAATGGTAGATGGTTATTTAATTACTTAATATATGATGTCATAAATTACATATTAGCAAAAGAAAATAAAGAAATAGAAAAGTCAGAAATATCTGTTTTAGTTAACAAAACAACAGATACATTTATTCAAAATATATTAAACATTGCAAAAAATGCAAAAATTTTAAATATAGTAACAGAAAATATTGCTGTGTTTAAGCAAATAGAAGAAAAATTATATGATGACTTTGGAATAATGATAAGAGTAACAAATAATAAAAAAAGAAGTTTATTAAAATCTGATGTTATTATAAATTTAGATTTTACAGAAGAGGAATTAGCTAAATATTATCTTCCAAGCAAACGGAATAGTTGTTAATGTAAATAATAAAGTAAAAATAAAGAAGAAGAGTTTTTCTGGAATAAATGTAAATGGATACAAGATAGACATTCCAGATGAATACAAAAGGCAAGATTTTGAAGATATAGAAATGTATGAAAGTAATTTGTTATGCAAAACTAGTTTTCAAAATGTAATAAATAAAATAAAAGAAAATAATATAAAAATTAGTTCATTAGTAGGAAATAATGGAATTATAAATGATAAAGAATATACAGCTTTACAATAAGGCGAAACTTATGCTATACTAAAAACATAGGTATGCAATTTATGTATTGGCACTTATGCCACGAAGATATAATTAGAGAACTATTTTTAAAAATAGCTATTGCATACTAATTTTAAGAGGATATTTTTTATCCTCTTAAAAAACTAAAATATTGGAGAAGTTATATGTGGAAAAATTATTTTAATAGTATACAGAAAAAATATAGTATGAGACTAAGTAAAACTGAAACTTTAATAATTAGATTAGATGGAAAAAATGCTACAAAAAATAAATTAATAGATTTATTAGATAGAGAAAATGATATTAGTTTTGCCAATTCATTAGAAAAAACAGTAAAATATTTTACAGAAAAATATAATTGCTTTGCAATATTTGGTTCAGATGAGGTAAGCTTTATTTGTACTAATCCAAAATTAGTGTTAGAAGATATGACAAATGATGCTTCTAACTTTTCAAATGAAACAATATCTGTTTTTTCACAATATTTTTTTAAATATTTCAATGAATTTGATAAACACAAAGTAGTATATTGGCATGGAAAATGTTTTTCAATACCTCAAAACAAGATAAAATCATATATAAAATACCGTTCTAAGATAATTCAGAATGTTATGACTACATACTTCCTAATGAAAAAAGGAAAATATATAGGAAATGAAAAATTAGAAGAGAGAATAAACAAATGCAAGAAATTGGTTGATTATGATACCTTTAGTGATATAGAAAGAGGAATTTTATATTATAATGGGACAAGAATAGATTTAGATAAATTTTTAAATAATGAGATTATAGAGGAAACAAACAAGATAAATGTAGAAGACTTATTTTCAGATTTAACAAATTTCTAACAAAAACTATTGACAAATTTTAGAAAATAAGCTATTATAATATATGTTTTAAAGAAGAAGCATCCACTTCTCACCTTATTCAAGTAAGAAAAAAGGTTAAATACAACTAAATATAATTAGTTTATTTATAGTGGATTGGCTTTTTTAAAAGTCAATTTTTTATTATATATGGAGGTGTTTTTTATAAAACAAGAATTACCTATTAATGCACAAATAAGAGCTGCTTCAGTACAAGTAATTGATGAAGAAGGAAAAAAATTAGGTATAATGTCATCAAAAGAGGCATTAACAATTGCTGAAGAGAAAAATTTAGATTTAGTAATGGTATCAAATGCAGATACACCAGTTTGTAAGATAATGAACTATGGTAAGTACAAATTTGAACAATCTAAAAAAGAAAAAGAGTCAAGAAAAAAACAAAAAATAGTTGAATTAAAAGAAGTTAGAATTACACCAGGAATAGAAGAACACGATTTTAACTTTAAAGCTAAAAATGCAAGAAAATTCATAGAAGGCGGAAGCAAAGTTAAAATAACTGTTAAATTTAGAGGTAGAGAACTTAATTATACAAAACTTGGAGAAGCAACACTTAATAAATTCATAGAAGAATTATCAGATGTTGCAACAGCAGAAAAGAAGCCTGTATTAGAAGGCAAAAATATGTTTGTAATTTTATCACAAAAATAAATTTTATAGAGAGGGGAAAATATTATGCCAAAATTAAAAACAAATAAAGCTGCAAAGAAAAGATATTCATATACAGCTACAGGAAAAGTAAAAAGAACAGCTTCTAACAGAAGACATCTTTTAGCAAACAAAACAAAAAGACAAAAGAAATCTGCAAGAGTTCCATCAGCTTATGCTGATAAAACTTGCGAAGCAGGAATCAAAAAATTATTACCATACGGTAACTAGGAATAAATAAATAAAATAGGAAGGTGAAATAAAAATGGCAAGAGTAAAAACAGCAAGAACAACTAGAGCAAGACATAAAAAGATATTAAAACAAGCTAAAGGATACTATGGAGCAAAACATTATAGATTTAGAATGGCTAATCAAGCTGTTATGAAATCTTTAAAATATGCATATGTAGGAAGAAAAGATAAAAAGAGTAATTTTAGAAAATTATGGATAACAAGAATAAATGCAGCAGCAAGAATGAATGGAACAACATACAGCAAATTAATAGCTGGAATGAAAAAAGCAAACATAAACATAAACAGAAAAATGTTAGCTGAAATAGCTGTTACAGATGCAAAAGCATTTACAGAAATTGCAGAACTTGCAAAAAAAGCATAAGTTTAAAATTAAATAGGGGGCACGTTAAATTTGAACGTGTCCCTTTTGCCGTTATTCTTTTTTCATTTTTGGCTTTGCAATTAATGAAGCAAGGTATCCGAAAGAACACTGCTGCTGCAATTCCACCGGCTGCTGCTTTAATTCCACCAGTAAATGCACCAACTAAACCACTTTTTCCTACTTCTTCTATAGCACCTTTTGCAAGTGTATTACCAAAACCAGTAAGAGGCACAGTTGCACCTGCTCCAGCAAATTCAACTAGTTTTTCGTACCAACCAAGTCCTCCTAAAATTGCACCTGCAGTTACAAAAATAACTAGAATTCTTGCAGGAGTTAATTTTGTTTTATCTATTAATATTTGTCCAACTATACAAATTAATCCACCAACAACAAAACATTTTAATATCATCATCCAATTCAAATTTTGAAAAAATTCCAAATCAATCACCTCGATTATTATTTTAGTATATTCTTCGGAGACGGACGAGCAATGCTCGCCCCTACGATAAACATATTACAAATTCTGTAGGGAACAGACCAACGTCGTTCCGCATACGTGAACGAGCATTTTTGAAAATTTAATATATTTGCAAAATAATAAACTAACAACTTAAAGACGAAGTTTATTTTTTAAATTTCAATAGAAACTGCATGAGCAATGCCGTGGTATAGACTCACCTTGTTGCGCACTTGTTGCATTAGTTAAAGCACCAGTTGCGATTAATAAAATCTTTTTATATTTTTTTTGTTTTAATTGATTAAATAAAAATCCTGAAAAAACAGAAGCACAACATCCACATCCGCTTCCACCAGAGTGAACATCTTGTTTTTCTTTATCAAAAATTAAAACTCCGCAGTCATTATAATTTGCTTTTATATTATATCCTTTAGTTAATGCCAATTCATTTAAAATTTCTTTACCTACATGACCTAAATCACCTGTTATTATAGCATCATAATAACTAGGCTTTCTTCCAGTATCTTCAAAGTGAGTAATTAAAGTATCAAGTGCTGCAGGAGCCATAGCTGCTCCCATATTATTAGAATCTTTAATACCCATATCAACGATTTTTCCGGGAGTTATATGTGTAATATATGGACCCATACCATTTTTAGTTAAAAATGCACATCCTGCTCCTGTAACTGTCCATTGAGCAGTTGGAGGCCTTTGATTACCAAGTTCTAGTGGAAATCTGAATTGCTTTTCTGCACTACAAAAATGGCTAGAAGCTGCACAAATAACATTATTTGCACCATTTCCATCAATAAATACAGAACCTAAACACAAGCCTTCAACAAAGGTTGAGCAAGCACCAAATATTCCCAAAAATGGGATATTTAGTTCTCTTAAACCAAAACTTGAAGAAATACATTGATTTAATAAATCTCCTGCAAAACAGAAATCTATATCTTGTGCAGGAATTTTAGATTTTGTTATAGCCATATTTACAGCTTCTCTTATAATTTTACTTTCAGCCTTTTCCCAAGTTTTTTCTCCCCAAAATTCATCTTCTAAACATTGATCGAAGTATTTAGCAATAGGTCCATCTGCTTCTTTTGGACCTACAATTGATGCTGTTTCTAATATAGTAACTGGATTATCAAACTGTATAGTTTGTGTACCTATTTTTTTCAATTAAATCATCTCCTAAACTAGAGTTATACTTTGAGTATTAAAAATTAAATAAACTATTCCAACAAGAATAGATGCAGATATTCCAAAAACTAATACGGGACCTGCAACTGTAAACATTTTAGCACCAACACCCATTACATAGCCTTCAGACTTGTATTCCATTGCAGGAGATACAATAGAATTTGCAAAACCTGTAATAGGAACAAGTGAACCAGCACCTGCAAACTTTCCTATTTTATTAAATAAATTAAGGCCAGTTAAAAATGCACTTATGAAAATTAATATAATGGAAACTATTGTTGAACTTAATACCTTATCAAGTCCTCTATATTTACAAAATTCCATTATAATTTGTCCTAAAGTACAAATTAGGCCACCTACCCAAAAAGCATTAAAACAATTCTTTAAAATAGGCGAATTTGGTGATTTTTTATCAACATAATTTTGATAATCTTTTTTTGTATCTAACGGTTTCATAAATAGCCTCCTTTCAAAACTTGAAAAATTCATATATTGTAGGGGCGACCATTGGTCGTCCGAAATTACGCAATATGCTGATTATTTTTCAAACTTACTCATCTCTATCCTTATCAATAGTAAACGACAAATCTATAGTTGCATGATATTCAACAATTTTCTTTCCATTAATTTTTGCTGTTTGTTCAACAACAGTAAGAGAAGTTAAATAATCTATAGTTTTTGCAGCTTCAGCTACAGTACTAGCAATAGCATCTTTCCATGATACTTCAGATATACCAGTTAATCTTAAATGTTTTTCAGTAGACATAGTTACCTCCATTCAAAAATTATTTTAATACTATAATTTGCAAAATTTGAAAAAATATACATAAAATATTTCAAACATATTACAGTTGAGTGACATTTGTATTAAAACTATTGACTTATATAGTATAGGAATTATACTAATAATGAATAATAGTATAAAAGGAGAGAAAAGTTTGAAAAAAATAATCAGTATATTGCGGTGTTATTTTAAATGAGAAATACCTTGCACTATACTAATTCTTTTCAAACTCGGTTTGAGCATAGGAAAGGAACGTGATTAATTATGTTAAAACAACAAAAAGGTGTAACATTATTAACATTAGTTTTTGCAATAATTGCAATGCTAGCATTAGCAGCAGTGGCAATAGCAATGGTTTTAGATGAATTAAGCTATAACCCAGAGCCAGAGCAAATAAAGAGTGAGCAACAAGTTGTAAGTACAGATGACGCAAACTTAAATACACAAATACCAGAAACACCAGTAGTAAATACATTAGAGCCTACAGATAATCCACAATAATAGGAGTATTATATGAAGATAGGTTTAGATATTGGAGGGAGCCATATTGCAATAGGAATTGTAGATGACAATAACAAACTCCTTCAAAAATACGAAAAGGATATAAAAATAAGTGAATCTAAAAATCCAGAAAGATACTTATTAGATAATATTATTTTGCTAATAAAAGATATATTTAGCAAAATAGATAGAAATGAAGTAGATTTAATAGGAATAGCATGCCCTGGAAATATTCAAGATGGTAAACTAATTAGCGCAGCAAATTTGCGAATAAAGAATTTAGGTATAGCAAAAGAATTAGAAAAAGAATTTAATATAAAAACAATAGTAAGAAACGATGGGAAATGTGCTGCATTGGCAGAAAAATATGTAGGAGCAATGAAGAATTATAAAAGTGCATGTTTTCTAATTTTAGGAACAGGTGTAGGTGGAGCTGTCTTTTTAGATGGAGAAATGATACTTCCTAAAAAAGATAGTGGATTTGAAATAGGACATATGGTAATTGATATTAATGGAGATAAGTGCACTTGTGGTAGAGTTGGTTGTTTTGAAACACTTTGTTCAATGAGAAAATTTAAAAACGATATAATACAAAAATTGCAATTGAATTCAAACGTTACAGGAATAGAAATAAGAAAATTGCTAGAAGACAAAAATACATATAATTTAGTAGAAGATGTAATAAATATTTTTATATATAATTTAAGTGTAGGACTTGGAAATTTAGTGCGTATCTTCAAACCAGAGGTTATATGCATAGGTGGAAGTTTTACTCATTACGAAGATATTTTACTTTGTAAATTAAAAAAAGAATTAGAAAGAGAAGTTTCATTGTTTAATTCTAATGATTTGCCTGAAATTTTAATGGCTACATTAAAAAATGATGCTGGAATTATTGGTGCAACAATAATATAGAAAAATTATTTTTTAAACTTAGTTTGTGCCTTAGGAAGGAATGATAATAATTATGAGAAGAAGTGAAGAAATACAAAAGTTAATAGATAAAGTAGTTCTTAATGAACAAGTAAGAATAGCAAAGGAAAATTTATCAGAACAAGAACTAGAAGATAATGTAGCATATTTAGAAAATCCTAAATTATATGTAGAAATAAGAGATGCTTTTGAAAATAACGAAGAACTTACACAAAGAATTGAAGCACAAGTAGAGAAAAATAAAATAATTTTAGCTAAAGAACTTGAACCAACACCAGAAGTGAAAGAAGATAATATTTTAATGTTTAGAGCATTAAAATTAATGCAAGAAAAAGAAATAGAAAAGGAAAATAGTGAAGAATATAAAAAAATAGGAAACATACTAGTAGATTTGCAACATTTGACATATGTTGCTGAAGTGCAAGAATATATAGAAAATTTTTCAGGAGGTAAGGTTTCTGGAGAAGATGAAATAAGAAGGAAAAACAAAAAAGTGTATGATGCAGTAAAGTTTATGCAAAAGAAGGGCTATAAAAATACATTACAAGATAATATAGCACTAAGAACAAAAAGATATTTAGATGAACTTGAACTAAGATTAAATGAAATTGGAGATATTAGCAACTGTAATGAGCTTGAAGAAATAAAGAATAATAAAGAGAATAGTGGTTTGCCTAAATATAAAGACAAAATAGCAGATTTAAGAAAAATATATGAAGCAAAAGATCAAAAATATACTAGCGGAGATAAATATATTATTCAATATTCAGAAGAATTACAAGGAAAAAATTATGGAGATAAAGCTGTTAGTTATCAAGGACATCTAACTGCACTTACAGTTAGCAAACAAAACATATTCCAAAAAATTGCAAACAAAGTAAAAAGCATATTTAGTAGAAACCCTAAAAAAGATGAAACTGATGAATTTATAGAGAATTATGAAGAAGGGGACAATAAAACAAGTAATACCTATGGAAGTAATTTTATACCTAAAGCGGATATAGATACTAATAAGGCTATTGAATTATCAGAAAGACAAAATAGCGAAAAAGATAATTCAATAGAAATGGCAGATTTTGAATAAAATAAATATTTACTATATGAGCATACCATTGGTATGCTCATTTGTTGTATATTGACAAATTTGAAATTTGGTAATATAATAATACCACTAGTTACCTAAATAAAGGTAAAGAAGAGATTTATGTATAAAAATTAAGTGATTCGGAAAAATTATTTTATATACTAGAAGCGTTTTGGTGTGTTGCTTTTAGTAAATTAACAGATTTTACATATTAAAATTGTAAATGTATTATTTTTTTAGTGTTCGGGAAATATATTAAAGTGCGTAGGGACAGCGTTTTAATGGAATATCCACTATACGTAAGACTGATATGTCCTTTTGTTATTGCATAGGAAAAATTATAATCTGTAAAAATATAAATTAATAAAAGAATCATTAGTTTAAATCATTACTTAAACTAATTTTTTTAATATAACATAAATGGAGAGTAACTAACAGAAAGGAATTGATAAGAAGTGGAAGAGAAATTAGATACAAAAGAACAACCAAAGAAAGGATACAATAATAATTATAGAAAAATGCAAAATAGAACAAATAATAAAAAGGAGACAGTAGAAAATAGGAGAACTAACAAAAAAGAAATTAATCAAACTAATAAAACGAATGTAAGAAAAGAGAATGCACCTAAAAGAACAAGCCAAAGGAAAGAAAGAACAGAAAAACAACAAGAATTTAGATTTAAGAAAAGTAACTTAAAAATTATACCATTAGGTGGATTATTAGAAATAGGAAAGAACATGACAGTTTTCGAATATGAAAACGATATAGTAATAGTTGACTGCGGACTAGCATTCCCAGAAGATGATATGTTAGGAATAGATTTAGTTATACCAGATATAACATATTTAGAAAAAAATAAAGATAAAATTAGAGGACTTGTTATTACTCACGGACATGAAGACCACATAGGAGCTATACCATATTTATTAAAGCAAATAGATGTGCCAATATATGCTACAGCTTTAACTGTTGGATTAATAGAAAACAAATTAGAAGAACATAAATTATTAAGAAAAACAAGATTAAAAACAGTAAAACAAGGTCAAACAATAAATTTGGGTTCTATGAAAGTAGAATTTATAAGAAGTTGCCATAGTATACCAGATTCTGTTATGTTTGCAATTCATACACCAGTTGGAACTGTTATACATTCAGGAGATTTTAAAATAGATTATACACCTATAGATGATGAAAGAATGGATTTAGGAAGGCTTGCAGAACTTGGAAACAAAGGGGTTTTAGCCTTACTTGCAGATAGCACAAATTCAGAAAGAAAAGGATATACGATGTCTGAAAGGTCTGTTGGGCAAGTGTTCGATAAACTTTTTGTAAATTGCACTAAAAGAATTGTTGTTGCAACATTTGCTTCAAATGTTCATAGAGTTCAGCAAATAGTAAATTCTGCAATAGAAAATAATAGAAAAATAGCAGTATGTGGTAGAAGCATGATAAATATGATAGAAACAGCAAAAAAATTAGGCTATATTCAAGCACCAGATGAAATTTTTATAGACATAGATATGATAAAATCTTATCCAGACGAAAGACTAGTAATTATAACAACAGGTAGCCAAGGAGAACCAATGTCAGCGCTAACTAGAATGGCTACAGGAGACCATAAAAAAGTTGAAATAACGCCAAACGACTTAGTTATAATTTCTGCAACACCAATACCTGGAAATGAAAAATTTGTTTCAAAAGTAATTGACGATTTAATGAAAATAGGGGCAGAAGTTGTATATAGTTCTTTAGCAGATATTCACGTTTCAGGGCATGCTTGCCAAGAAGAACAAAAACTATTGTTATCATTAGTCAAACCAAAATACTTCATACCAGTTCATGGAGAATACAGACAACTAATTGCTCATTCAGAAACTGCAAAATCAGTTGGAGTAGAACCAGAAAATATATTTATGCTAACAAATGGAAGAATATTAGAGCTAGGAGAAAATGATGCAAAACTTACTGGAACAGTTCCATTTGGAAAAATAATGGTAGATGGGCTAGGTGTTGGAGATGTAGGAAATATAGTATTAAGAGATAGACAACATTTATCTCAAGATGGATTAATAATAATAGTTTTAACAATGGATCAGGCAGGAGAAGTTATTGCAGGACCAGATGTAATTTCAAGAGGATTTGTATATGTTAGAGAATCTGAAAATCTAATGGATGATGTAAAAAAAGTAGTTAGAGAAGAAATAAGAAAATGTGGGGAAAAACATGTAAAGGACTGGGCAACAATTAAATCTGCCCTAAAAGATAGCCTAAGAGACCACGTATACCAAAAAACAAAACGTAACCCTATGATACTGCCAATTATAATGGAGGTGTAGCAAATGGCTGAACCTACTACAAATATAATAAGCGAAGAAGAATTAAAAGAAAAGTTAGTTTCCATATATAATGATTTAAAAGCTGGTATGACATATAAGGAAGTTAAAAATAAATATGGAATTGGCAAAGAGGTAGTGTCAGATTTTAGATATATGACAGAAAAAGAATTTGAATATTTTTTAGATAAAATATCAGATATAAAAGGAGATATACAAGAGGGAAAGAAGATATCTAAAATAGCAAGTGAGTTTGGCTGTGGAAGGTTTATAGTAGGATTTGTAAAGAAACAAATATGTGAAGAGTCTGATATAAAAAAAGACAAAATACAAAAAGATAGTAGAGAAAATTATAAAAGAACAGAAGAAATGTGGAAAAAATATAGATCAGGAGTAAGTTTAGAAGATATTTCGTTTTTGTATAATCATGGGCAAATAGAAGATACAAAAAATATTCTTAATAGTTTTCAGAGATTGTTAAGTAACGAAAGAGGTATTGCATTACAAGGAGATAAAAAACAAAGAAAAAGTCTTATAAGTAGTAAATATGGTTTTGATGACGATACGATAGACTATATATTATACGGAAATAAACAAGCTGAAATAATTACTGTAGAAGAATGTAAAGAAAAGCTAACTAAATTATATGAAGATATAACCATAAAATCACAACCTTCTTATTATTTACAAGATAATTATCAAGTTACACCATATATTGTGTCAGAATTAAGACGTATGCCTAAAGAAAAATTTGATAAATTTCTTGAAGAGATACCACATATTGAACGTAGAGTAAAACAAGGTTTACAAGACCAAAATATAACATCAAAAATAGGCATGGAAATAGGTATTGCTGGGAAATTAGTAACCTATGTAGCAAAGAATATATCTAAAGAATATGCAAATAGGAAAAGTAAAATTAAAACGGATACTTCGAAAAAATTAGGAGAAGAGGAAGGAGTAAGTATAAATGAGCCATAAAGAATTAGCAGATTTAATATTTCCAAATGCAAAGGAAATATCATATTACGAAGGAAAATATCCAGAAAGAAATTTAACTGAAGGAGCTATAGTTACTAGATATGCGCCAAGCCCAACAGGTTATATGCATATAGGGGGATTATATCAAGCTTTAATAGCAATAAAAGTAGCTAAGCAAACAAATGGAGTATTCTTTTTAAGAGTTGAAGATACAGATCAAAAAAGAGAAGTGGAAAATGGAGTAATAGAAATTGTAAATTCTCTAAAAAAATTCGGACTTGAAGCAGATGAAGGTATGATATCAAGCGAAGAAGGAAAAGGAAATTATGGACCTTATAAGCAAAGTCAAAGGGAAGAAATCTATCAAGCTTATGCTAAATACTTAATAGAACAAGGAAAGGCATATCCATGTTTTTGTACACCAGAAGAATTAGATGAAATAAGAGCAAAACAAGAAGCTGCAAAGATAAGACCAGGATATTATGGAGTATGGGCAAAATATAGAGATCTACCAGTAGGTGAAGCAATAGAAAAAATAAAAAATGGAGAAAAATATATTATAAGATTTAAATCTGGGGGAAGAGAAGACAAAAAAATAAAACATCATGATGTAATAAAAGGAAATGTAGATTTCCCAGAAAATGATCAAGACATAGTTATAATAAAGGCAGATGGGCTTCCTACATATCACTTTGCACATGCAATAGATGATCACTTAATGAAAACAACGCATGTAATAAGAGGAGATGAATGGCTATCTTCTGTTCCTCTACATTTACAATTATTTCATGAACTAGGATTTAAGCCACCAAAGTATGCACATATTGCACCTATTATGAAAAATGATGAAGGCAATAAAAGAAAATTAAGTAAGAGAAAAGATCCAGAAGCATCAGTAAGTTATTATGAAAAAGAGGGAATACCAGAATTAGCAGTAAAAGAATATTTACTAAATATAGCAAATTCAAATTTTGAAAATTGGAGAAGAGCAAATCCAGATAAAAAAATAGAAGAGTTTGATTTTCAATTGAACAAAATGGGTGTTAGTGGCGCATTATTTGATATGGTAAAACTATTAGACGTATCAAAAATAGTTATATCACAAATGACAGCAGAGGAAGTATATGAAAATGCAGTTGTTTGGGCTGAACAATATGATGCTGAGTTAGAAAATTTATTAAAAGATAAAGAATATGCAATAAAAGTACTTTCAATAGAAAGAGGTAATAAAAAACCTAGAAAAGATATATCAAAATGGTCAGAAGTAAAGAATAATATTATATATATGTATGATGAGAATTCACTAGAATATTCTTATCCAGATGCAATAGATAAAGAAGATATAAACGAAATTTTAAAGTTATATATAGAAAAATATTTTGATATATCAGATGATAAACAAACTTGGTTTGACAAAATGAAGGATTTAGCAGAAGAATTTGGATATGCAAGAGAAGTAAAAGAATATAAGCAAAATCCAGACGCATATAAAGGACACGTTGGAGATATAAGTATGGTAATAAGAGTTGCAATTACTGGAAGACAAAATACTCCAGATTTATATGAAATAATGCAAGTATTGGGTAAGGAACAAATTGAAAAAAGAATACAAAATGCAGTAGTTTAAAAAATAATCAGCATATTGCGTCGTTATTTAAATATACTGCAAACACTGTAGGGAACGACGCCCTCGTCGTTCCGTCTCCAAAGACATACTTCAGCAATATACAAATTGACAATAAATAATCATTATAGGGGTAGGGTTAAAGCCTGCTCGTTCTTCGTAGACATATCCCAAAATATATTTTTTAGGAGGCGAAAAATGGAATACAATATAGGCGACATCGTGAAATTAAAAAAACAACATCCATGTGGAAGCAAACTATGGGAACTAACACGAGTTGGTGTAGACTTTAAACTGAAATGCTGTGGATGTGGGCATATTGTAACCATAGAACGCCCAAAGGCACTGAAAATGATAGTAGGAAAACAATAAAAATAGGTATATTGCACGAAATAGAAAAACAAAAAACATATTGCAAATGTTGTAGGGGTCGGCCTTGTGTCGACCCTTATGTTCTGTTTTTATGCTATATAGCAAAAAATGCAAACGTTATAGGGAACGGCTTCAAAAGCCGTTCGCCTACATGTGCCATTTCATCTTTTATTACAAATATATTAAATTTTTATTACAATATAAAAAAACAAACACATTAATGATATAATAAATTTGTATAATTGTAGGAAAGGATGAGTAATACAAATGAAAAATAGCGAATCAAAAGAATTAATAGAAGTAAAAAGCAATATATTTACAAAATTTATAAATTGGCTAAAAAATTTAAGAGGGAAATTTGTACATACAAAAGAAAACGAAGTAACTACAAATATTCAAAATATAGAAAAACAAGAGCAAAACTATAATAATGAAATAATATTAAAAGCCAAAAATGCATATCAAAACTATGTATTAAATTCAGACTATAAACTAGGAGAAAAAATATATAGTTTAATAAAAGAAAGAATAAAAATAAACAAAGAGCAAATAGAAAAACTAATTGAAATAAATAGAGTTGCAACAACTTATAGCGAAATAATAGAAATTTTAGATAAAGAAGAAAAGAATTTAAAAGACTATAAAAAAACGAACATAATGTCTAAAATAGATAGTAAATTTATGTTTTCACAATATCAAGTGCCAGTAGGAATAATAGCAGTAAAAACAAACAGTTTTTATGTAGCAATAGAAAATATATTTAAAGCAGTAGGAACAAGAAATGCAATTGTAGTAATAGAAGAAAACTATAATAAACATTCAATAGAAAATTTGATTTTATTAATAGTGCAAGAAGCATTAAAAAAATTTAATATAGACGAAAACATAATACAAATAGTAAAAAAAGGAGAAATAAAGGAAGAAGATTTAAAAGCTTTCGACATTATAATATCTGAAGTTGGAAAAACTTTAGAAAAATTAGAAACAGACAAAATGTACATATATCAAGAAGACGAATACTTTGCAGATATAGTAAAAAGCGAGGTAGAAAAATTAAATTCAAATGGAATGCAAGTAGAGGTATTAAAAGGAGAAATGGAGGACTGCATAGAAAAAATAAACGAAGACAGAGCCTTTGGAGTATGCATATATACAAAAGATAGAAAAAAAGCATATAAGTTTATAAACCTAGTAAATAGCGAAAATGTATTTTTTAATGGAACATTATTAAACGCAAAGAAAACAAACAAGATAAGTAGTGTGTATTTAACTTTAAAGAATTTAGTTTGTGAGTATGGAATGATTTAGAGAAAGGATAATAAATACAAATGAAAATAGAAAATGGCGTTTTGTTAGAAGTAACAAACGAAGATATAATTGATGGAAGGTTTAATTTCCCAGAGGGAGTAACAAGCATAGGTGATAGTGCATTTTCTTGGTGTAATAGCTTAAAACAAATAGAAATTCCAGAAGGAGTAACAAGCATAGGAGATAAAGCATTTTTTCGCTGTATCAATTTAACTGAAATAGAAATACCAGAAGGAGTAAGAAGCATAGGAGATAATGCATTTTATGGGTGTAGTAGCGTAACCCAAATACATATCCCAGAAGGAGTAACAAGCATAGGAGATAATGCATTTTATGGGTGTAGTAGCTTAACCCGAATAGAAATCCCAGAAGGAGTAGCAAGCATAGGAGATAGTGCATTTTATTGCTGCCATAACTTAAAACAAATAAAATATGGAAATCGTGTATTAGAATTACCAAATAATGTTCAAAACATATTGCTTAATAAATATGGGTTAATAGTATT
>CATKWX010000025.1 GCA_949840345.1 uncultured Eubacteriales bacterium | reverse complement strand
CAAAGAAAAACTTTCAAATGATATTATTGTTATGCAAAATGTAACATTAACTCCAGAAATATCAATTAAAAATATCATTGATTTAGATGAATGGGATCCTGTAATTTCCAAAAATGATAAACTTTTAGAAAAATATATTGTAGGAGAGAAATTGACTATACAAGAATTAATGTATGAAGAATATAGGTGTGTTAAAAAAGGTTCGTTGTTTCCTATATACCATGGAAGTGCTAAAAATAATATAGGGACTCAACAACTCATCGAAGCTATTTCAAATCTTTTTTGTTCTGAAATGAATGAGAATGATTCAGAATTATGTGGAAGAGTTTTTAAAATTGAATATACAGACCATAAGCAAAGATTAGTTTATTTGCGTCTTTACAGTGGAACATTACACTTACGAGATACAATTATATTGCCAGAAAAAAAGAAAGTGAAACTTACAGAAATATATATTCCTTCAAATGGGGAAATGATACAGACAAAAATAGTTTGTTCTGGAGATATTTTTATTATACCTAACAATACATTAAGATTGAACGATATTATAGGAAATGAAAAGATTTTGCCATGCAATGTATGGAATGACAAGACTGTACCAATACTACGAACAAGAATTGAACCGATAAAAATAGAAGAGAGAGAAAAATTATTGGATGCTCTTACAGAAATTGCAGATACTGATCCTCTTTTACGTTATTATGTTGATACGATAACACATGAAATCGTCATTTCTTTTTTAGGAACAGTGCAGTTAGAAGTTATCTGTTCTCTGTTGATTGAAAAATATCACATAAACATAAGAATCGAAGATCCAACCGTAATTTATTTGGAAAAGCCATTACAAAAGGCAGATTATACTATTCATATTGAAGTACCACCAAATCCATTTTGGGCATCGATTGGATTATCAATAACTCCACTTCCAATTGGCAGTGGAATACAGTACGAAAGCAAAGTTTCACTCGGTTATTTAAATCAAAGTTTCCAAAATGCAGTAAGAGAAGGTATTAATTATGGACTGGAGCAAGGTTTGTATGGTTGGGAAGTAACAGATTGTAAAATATGTTTTGAATATGGTGTTTATTATAGCCCTGTTAGTACTCCCTCGGATTTTCGCTTTCTTGCCCCAATTGTACTTGAACAAACATTGAAAAAAGCGGGAACGCAATTATTAGAGCCATATCGTTCGTTTATACTTTTTACACCACAGGGATACTTTTCTCGTGCATATAATGATGCACAAAAACATTGTGCAATAATTGAAACTAGTCAATCAAAAAATGATGAAATTATTTTTACAGGACATATTCCTGTACGTTGTATTAATGAATATCGTAATACTTTAACTCTATATACAAATGGGCAAGCAGTTTTTTTGACAGAATTAAAAGATTATCAAATTGCTACTTGTGAACCAGTTATTCAATCACGCAGACCAAATAATCGAATAGATAAAATACGCCATATGTTTAATAAAAAAGAAAATTAAGTTACTATTCGCTAAATTACAATTTCTATTACTCTACGATAAGTAGGTTGTTAATTCTAAAAAAATACATTATAATTTTAAATAGGAGGAACTTAAGATGGATAACTATGTAACAGGTAAAATTATAAAAGAATTAAGAGAGAAGAATAATCTAACTCAATTAGAATTAGCAAATATAATAGGAGTAACAGATAAAACTATTTCAAAGTGGGAAACATATCGAGGATTACCAGATATTTCATTATTAGAATCATTAGCAAAAGCATTAAGTGTTTCAGTTATTGAATTAATGGATGGCGAACATATTATTAATAAAAATATATCAAGTAATATGCGTAAATCTAATTTATATGTTTGCCCTGTATGTGGCAATGTTTTTCATACCATAGGAGAAGGACTTATAGCTTGTTGTGGTGTTACATTACCAAAATTAGAAGCAGAGTTAGAAAATGACAAACATATTATAAATTGTGAAATAATAGATGATGAATATTATGTTTCTATCAATCATGAAATGACAAAAGAGCATTATATATCATTTATTGCTTATATTACTGATAATAAATGTGAGTTTGTTAAGTTATATCCAGAGCAAAATGCAGAAACAAGATTTCAAAAGAGAGGAAAAGGTGTTATATATATTTATTGCAATAGAGATGGACTGATTAAAAAAGTCATATAGAATATATTTTTTATAGGTGTAAAGAAATTTACATCTATTTTTTTGCTTTATTTGATTCTTGCTAACTCTACGATAAGTAGGTTGTTAATTCTAATAAAGCCTTTTATAATTGTAAATGAGAGGAATAATATTAAATAAGATAGAAAGGGGATAAATAATGGATATAAAAAGAAAAAAAGAATTATTAAACGAATGGAAAAATAGGCATCCTGAAATTGGAGTATTTATTATAAAATGTAAAATTACTGGAGATGGATTTGTAGGTATTTCTAAAGATTTACAAAAAGAATTTAATAGTCAAAGATTTAAACTATCATCAAAACTTCATCCAAATAAAGAACTTTCAAAGTTATGGGAAGAATATGGAGAAAATAACTTTGAATATGCTATAGAAAAAGTTTTAAAATATGAAGATCCAAATGATGATTATACAGAGGAATTGGAAGAACTTTTAGAAAAATATTTATTAGATAAACCACAAGCAAGGAGGATTGGAAAATGAATGAAAATATTGTAATAGGTGCAGAAAATTATAATAAAGTAGATGGAAGAAATGCTTATCATTCTAAAATAAAGAAATTGACTTTAGGAAAGCCACATTTAGAAGAAAATAAAATAATGCAAATAGCTTTACAAATTTGGAAAGAAAATGGAAAAGGAGAATTGGAAATAGATACAGAACTTCCAATACACCAAATATTTGATTTAATGATATTTTTAAGTCGAACACTCCTTTATTTTAAAGAAGCATATCGTATGCCTTTACTATATAATCCTGAAAATCCAACAATAGAACGAATTGGAATACAAGGAGAGGCTTTACCTATTGAAGTTTATATGCAAAACCCTAATATTAATAAAGATATACAAGAATTTGCACAAACTTTGAATAATTTAGGAGAAATAACAGGAGAACGATTACGAGTATTAACACAAATTATAGAAGAACTGGAGATGTACTAAAATGGAACAAAAATATTTTTTAAATCCAAATAGAAAACTAACAAAAGAAGAAAAATCACTAATTTGGAAAAAGCCAATATCTCATATTACAAGTGAAGCTGAAATTCGTATATGTAAGGCAGTAAAGAATAATTGGAATAAAAGTGAAATGAAGCTAACTAATATTTTATTAGAAGGGGATTCAGGCTCTGGAAAAACAGAGCTTGCAAAAGCATTATCTACTGACTTTGGATTACCTTATACAAAAATTACTTGTTTTGCAGATATGGATAAATCAGATATTTTAGGTGCTATTCTACCTGTTTCTGAAAGCGAAGAAAATGGAAGTGCAATAAAATATCAATATTATCCATCTGAAATTGTACGAGCTTATGAAAATGGATGGCTATTAGAAATTCAAGAACCAACAGTAATTAGAGATGCAGCTGTTTTAATGGCACTTAATTCAGCACTTGAGCTAGATGGAAGTATTAACTTACCAGATAGAATCGTTCATAGACATCCTGATTTTATAGCGATAATTACTACAAATCGAGGATATAATGGATGCAGACCATTAAATGAGGCACTTCGTGATAGAATAGGGCATGTTGAAAAAATGGATTTACCACCTATCCAAGTTATGGTAGAAAGAGCTATACAAAAAACAGGATATACCAATATGGAAGTATTAAATTTATTTGCACAAACTATTGTATGTTTAGATCAAACAGCAAAAGCAAATGCAATTAAAGGTGTAGCAGGTATGCGTTCTTATTTTTATTGGATAGATGCAGTAATGGAAGGAAATGCTGTGATAGATTCACTTTATCATAAAGTAATCTATAAAATAACAACAGATGAAGAAGAAATTGAAATATTAAATCAATCATTAAAAAAGCAAGAAATTTTATCTAAACTAGAGGAAATTCTTATACCAAAAGGTAAAACAAATGGAGAAGTATTAGAATTAAAAGCAGATGGAAATTTTGAAACGAAACAAACTTTACAAAAAGAAAATAAAGAGCCTGCTGTAGAATTACGAAGGAGATCAGATAGTGAAGGTGAATCAAATAAGACTTTGGAAAGTTCTGTTCAAACAAAAACAATAGATATAGAAGAAGATGGAAAGGCAATTTACCATGAATTAAGCAAAGAAGAAGATAAAAAAATACAAGATGAAAAAATGTCCTTTCGCAAGAAATTAAATAGTGAGGCAAGAAATGCAGTAAAAGGTTCTATTCATGAAAATATTAAAATGATAGTTCATAGACCAGAGCCAAATGAAGAAGAAAGAAAAGAATATTATAAGGTTGTTTCAGAGCTTTATCCAATTATTCAAGAACTTTCAAATAAAACAAAACCAATTTTAGAACATGAGATAGCAGCAAGTCAGTCAAATAATAAAATGTATGGAAATAATTTTCATCCTGAAAAAGTAGTTTATTCTGATTTTAAATACTTTTCAAAGAAAAGTCCACCAGATGAAAAGCCAACACTTGCAGTTGCTTTAAGAATAGACCAGTCAGCTTCAATGAATGCTTTTGGTAGGTTAGAAATTGCTAAGAAATCAGCTACTTGTGTTTATGAATTTTGTAAAAAGTGTAATATTCCAATACTAATTTATGGAGATACTGCTGACCGTTCACCAAAAGAACAAATGTCTATGTATTCCTATATTGATTGGAATAATTCAAAACTAAATGATGCAGCATCCTTAATGTGTATAAAAAGTATTAGTAATAACAGAGATGGAATGGCTATGCGAATTTTAGCAGAAAAATTAGTAAAAGTACCACACACCACAAAACTTTTAATTAGTATTAGTGATGGTATGCCGAAAGCCCTTCCAGATTATAGTGGAAATATTGCTATTCAAGATATGAAGAAATTAATTAAAGAATATACTCGAAAAGGAATTACATTTTTGGCAGCTGCAATAGGTCAAGATAAAGAAACTATTTGCGATATTTATGGTAATGATAGATATATAGATATTACAGATTTAAAAGAGTTACCAGCAAGATTAGTGAAAACTATTGCAAGATATTTGTAGTATGGATATATTTTGTGTTATAATCATCTCGACAACTTACAATTTATAAAATAGTAGTATTTACAAAATACTGCTATTTTTTATTGACAAGAAAAAACAAAAGTAGTATTATAATGTAAGGTAAACCTTACAGGAGGCAAAATGAAAAATAGAGTAAAAGAATTGAGAGAAAAACTTGGACTTACTCAAGAACAATTAGGAAATATGGTAGGAACATCAAGACAAGCTATTATTGATATTGAAAAGGAAGAAACAGAGCCATCTATTTGGTTGGCTTATGATATAGCACAGGTATTTCATAAAAAAATAGAAGAAGTCTTTTTATTTAATGAAAGTGTGAGAAAATCGAGAGCAGAATCAAGTAGGAGGATTAAAAATGGCAATAAGAAAAATTAGAACATTTGATGATGAAATATTAAGAAAAAAAAGCAAAATAGTAGAAAAAGTAGATAATAAAATAAAGTTAATATTAGATGATATGGTAGAAACTATGTATAATACTGAATGTGGAGGAGGATTATCTGCTTGTCAAGTTGGAATATTAAAACAATTAGTAGTTATTGATGTTGGAGAAGGACTATTAAAACTTGTCAATCCTAAAATTATAAAAGAAGAAGGAGAGCAAATTGTTGATGAGGGATGTTTGAGTTTTCCAGATGTTTGGGGAAAAGTAAAAAGACCAATAAAAATTGAAGTTGAAGCATTAAATGAAAATGGAGAGAAAATTGTAATTAAAGGTAAAGGCATATTAGCACAATGCTTATCACACGAAATTGATCATTTGAATGGAATCGTATTTACGAGTAAAATTATAGAATATATCAATTTTTATAAAAATTAGTTCTATGAATTACAATATGAAAAATATGTAGTTGATGACTGGATTATTTTTGCTAAAATTTACAAATAAAATCCTTATATCTAGTAGTTGACTACATATAAAAAATAATCAACATTAAAACAAAAATACTTATTTTTCAACAAAATACTTCTTTTTTTCTAAACAAAACACCAGAACATTATGTAGTTGGTGCATTGTGTATATTGAATCGCAAATTCAATATAATAAGAAAAAAAGGAGGTAGGTATGGAAACTTCAAATGAGCAAATTAACAAAAGCCTTGGAGCAATTTTTCAAGAATATAGACTAAAGAACAATATAACACAAGAAAAATTTGCTGAAGAACTAACTAAATCTACAAAAACTATCTCTCAAATTGAAACTGGAAAAGATGGTACAAGCAAAAAGACCGATATAGATTTTATGAACTATTTAGAAATTGCACCTAACATTTTATATAAGGACTTTATCACTAATCCAACATTAAAGAAAAAGATAGAGATTAGTGAGAAAATCAGCGATCTAGAGTCTAGTAAAATAGAAGCATTATTCCAAATTGTAGAAGTTTTGAAGAATCTATAATGAGAATATTTTTGATAAGTAGATGTATTGAGAAAGCTAACGAAAATTGGCTTTCTTTTTATTTTGTAGAATTTTGTCGGAAAATTTTTTTTACATTGGTATTACTGAACTAAAAACAAATTTCCAATATCTAGGAGTTGACTGGATAAAAAAATGTTATATAATGTATATCGTAATCATATTGGAGGGAACAAAGTTGAAAAATAGCAAAATAGAAGAACTAAATAAAAGAACTATACTTCTATTGGAAAAGACCAAAAAGGAATATAAAAAGTTTGCAGAGGAAAGAAAACAACTATATTGCTATTTAGTAGATAAAGATGATTTAACGAAATGGGAGAAATATGTGGAACAATTAGAAAAAATAATAAATGAGAAATAGATAATATGATAATCTTGAAAAGAGGAGGTTGTATAGAAAGAGAAAATTAACAAAAAGCAACTAATAAATATGCCTTATATGTAGTAATAAATGTAACAAAATATTTTTTAAAATAAACTTTATAAAAGGTTTACAAAATAAGTGAAAGAGAGGATTTTGTTATGGAAAAAACAAGAGAAATTGTTATGCTTGAAAATAATATCTATGAAAAGGTAAACAGAGATAAAATTATTGTAATTGGAAAAGATGTTTACGAAAAGGTAAATGATAATGCTAGATTAGTAATACCACATCCTAAAAAGGAGAAAACACAAAATGAAAATGAAGTAATACTTGATGGAATAGGCAGAATACGATTGGCACAAAGTATTATGAATAAGATGAATATAAAAACAGGATATAAATTAGATGTATATGCTAGTGGTAGAAATATCATTATTAAAAAACTAGATGTTAAGAAAAGTGCAACAAGAGAAACAAAAATGATTATAGAAAATAAGTATGAGGTAAAAGTGCAAATAAGCAATCTTGACTTTGGAGATAATCATAATATAACTACAATAGATGAGTTTGGAAATATTTTAATCTGGAATGATATAAGAAAGAAAATTGGAATTGTAGAAAATGATAAGTTAAAAGTTTGTATTAAAGAAGATATGATTATTTTAATACCAAAGAAAAAATATTAAATTTTTTTGCAGTAACTGATGTGTACTACATATCAAAATGCCAAAATAAAAAACAAATAACTACTACAAAAGTAATAGAAATTTGTTTAATTAAAATATTGGTCAGTATTCTCAAATAATTGTTGTTCTTTGATACCTAGAACTTTACAAATTGCTTTTTGCTCATAATCTCTAACAAATAAAGTATGATTCTCTATATGAGATATATCAGAATTATAAAGAGTGACTCCTAGAAGTGCAACTTTATCAGCTAATTCTCTTTGAGATAAACCTTTTAATTCTCTATACTTTTTTATATTAGAGCCAACAATGTTTTGATGACCATTTAAATTTTTGGTTTTCATTATATTATTATTCCACCCCTTAACTAAAATAAACAAAATAATAATATAATATTTTTTTGTCCTATGTGTTGCGTACCAGTTAGCAAGAATGGAAAAGAAAGGAAAAATGAAAAAAATGGATATTGAAAACTGGGATTATAAATATCATAATAATCCAATGATTGATATAAGAAAAGAATTAACTGATAATCAGTTAGAGATAATAAAGAAATTAGGAATAGAGGTAAAAGACAAGATATATACAGAATATGACTATGAGTGTTTAAAAGGTGCATTATCAGAATACATACAAGATGATGAGGAGGAATATACTCCAAAATCACTTGATGAAAAAAATGTGGATAAGGAGGAGTTTGAAGAACTTATAAAAAGGATTGATGAAATAGACGAAAATATGTAAAAACTAAAGTAGATAGGGATGGAGGAAATGTTATTTGAAGAATATTGCGATAATTATTTAGAGTCTAAAATTATTGATTTGAAAAAGGAATTAACTAATAAAGACCTGGCTATAATAGAAAAGTTAGAAGTGAATATAGAAGATGGATTTTATACACAAAGTAGATATGAAGATGTAAAAGAAGATTTAGGAATATATTATAGTAATTATGATGCTGATAGAGAACAAAGATATATAAAACCACTAAAATATGGTGTTACTAAAAAGGAATTTGATTATCTTTCTAATAGATTTAGTGAAATTGATAAAAAATATGAAGAAATGTTAGAAGGCAACTATCGAAGAAAAACTTTTAAAGATATATGGCTTAAAGAAAAGCAGCATATCAGAAATAAACTAATGTATTTATTAGAAAAAGATATACTTACAGATAATAAAAAACAGAAAATACTTGAAATTGTAATAAATATGAAAGATGCTACAGATATGCAAAAAGAACGATTTGTTTTATATTATGGTTTAGACAAAAAACAAAAAAGAATCCATAATGCTTCTAAAATAGCAGAATTACAAAATTGTACTTCATCAAATATTAGACAATCAATAAATAATATTAAACTAAAGATAGTAAGATTACCAGATGAACAAATAGAAACAATAAGAAAAATTATAAAACAAACAAATCTAAAATCCTTATAAGAAATCATATAAAAATAAATATTAGTATGAAATGGAGAAAATATGACAGAGAAATTAAGAGAATTAAATGAAAAAATTATAAAAAAAAGAAATGAATTAGATTCATCAATAGAAAATAACAAAGATGGAGATGTTATTTACAAAATAAGTGTTGAATTAGATGATTTGATTGCAGAATATATAAAATATGAAAATCAAAAGAAAATATTAGATAAGTATAATGACATTCTAAATAATCCTTATAAAAGGGAAATTATAAACGAAATTAAAAAGGATGTAAAAAAGCAAGCTGAAAATATTTCAGACTTTGAATTGGAATGTTATTGCAATAATGTATATCTATATACTTGCTTAAAAGCTAATGGCATCAGTAATGATGAAATAGCAAAACAAATTTTATATCGTAACAATATGGTTGCTGAAAATTTAGAAGGATCAGAGAACAGTAATATAGATATAGATTTAAAATTCAATACAGATATTTCAAACAAATACTATAAAATCATAAAAGAAAAGTTAAAACAAAACTAAATATAAAAGAATCAAAAGTCTAAACGGAAATGATTTAGGCTTTTATTATTTCAATGTTTAAGACTGTAGTTTATTCTACAGTTTTTTTTATTTTTAAAATAAATCTTTTTTTGTACCCATTTTTCTTTTTATTCCCCCATTTTAATCAAAAATACGAAATCCAGAGTATAGTGTCCGTAAATTGAGTTTTAAGAACTCCTAACTCCAGAAGAAGCTTTTTATAGACACACTCCAGACAAAAAAATGAAGGACAGATTCTGGAGTGTTGTAAATGGTAGGGGGAATTAGAAATGATAACTTAATAGATACAAATAGATTCATCTATATAGGATTTTTTTGCCCTATTTTAGATGATTTTTTTGTACCTTCTACTAAACTTGTGAGAAACAAATCTCCACCTCTAAACAGTTGAATTTTCAAAGAAATTTAATTGTTGGAGGATTTAGAAATGAAAAATAATTATAAAGAAATAAATAAATATGAGGAATCGAAAGAGAAAATAACAAATTATGATGAAGCAAATAAATATGATTTTTATGCAAAATATTATATGCACTATGCCATTGGAACTAGATTTGAAGATTGTGTTGAAATAAGCAAAAAAGAATATAGTGAATTGAAACAAAAATTAAAAAATTCAAAAGAAGCAATGATTAGAATATTCGCAACTTATGCTGTTGGATTCTATAAGAATGAAGGAACTTATGTGATACAAACAGTAGATAAAGATATTTATTATTGTTTATATAATTCACAGAGGTATGAAAAAAATAAGGTAAGAAATGAAAATTTTAGGCATATAGATAAATATTTTAATCAAGAAGATATAACTAATATTCATACTGATTATAGCCTTGAAGATGAAGTTTTAAATGAAATAGAAAAAGAAGAAATAAAATTATTACTTGATTCAATTCTATCAGAGAAACAAAGCAATAGATTTTTTAAAAATAAAATACTAGAAATTCCTCTTGTAATAATTGCTGTTCAAGATGGTACTACTGTAGGTGCAATAGAAGAAAGTGTAAAAAGAGCAATGAATAATATTTCAAAAAATTACAAGAAAAAATAAAAAAATTTTTTAAGAGCCTATAATTTTACTATGAGAAGTGAGCTTATATATAGAAGGGAGGAAAATATGATTACACAAATTTTAAGAAACAAATATCGACAACTAATTAAGAAAAAATTTACCCAAAATCTATATAAAATGCAAATAAGGAGCTCACTTCTTATTAGTCTTGTCAAGCCTTTAAAGTGTTAGCAAAAAGTTGCATAGGAAGGAGAAAGACCTATGGAAGATAGAAACAAACAAATATTAGATATGTATTTTATTGAAAAAATAAAGCCAGTTGATATTGCAAAAAAATTTGAAATAGCAAAAAGTACAGTAACAAGAGTGTTACAAAAAGATAGCAGATATATAAAAATTAAGCAAGAGAGAAAGGCTGAAAATCAAGAAAAGCATAAACAATATACTAATGATTACAATAAAACGAAGAAGAAAAATATACAACAAAAAAACAATGCTGATGATTTAGTTTTAAGAAATATGCACAATCAAGCGAGTATGGAAATGTCTAAACCTAAACGATTGAATAATATGGCATATAGAAATTGGAATAAAAGTGCTTTTACTTATAATGAAAAGAAGAAAAGGTATGAATTTAGAGAAGAATTAGGTCGCAGCTATGATGTACCAAAATATATAAAAGTGGAGGTTTTATAATGGCAAGAGAACTATACAACTGGGATCAAGTTAGAGCATATTTGATAATCGCAGTCAAAAATGTAAAAGATAAAAACAAATATATGGATGTGGAAATAGAAGATTTTATAAAAGAATTAGATCCACTTCAAACTTT
This sequence comes from uncultured Eubacteriales bacterium, assembly GCA_949840345.1. Lineage (GTDB taxonomy): Bacteria > Bacillota > Clostridia > TANB77 > CAG-508 > CAKPQL01. The sequence continues at coordinate 10,196 of CATKWX010000025.1, read as the reverse complement.
GTATGGTAAAGAGGGAGTAATTGGACTTTCTCAAAGATATTTAAAAAGCAAGAAAAGGAAATTGTTATGAATTTTATAGATATTGAACACGAAGAATTTTTTGAAGAAAAAATGAAAGAATTAAGAAAATTAGGAAAAACAGATGTGTACTATAAATCATTAGTTTATACATTAAGCATTTGTGAAACAACTAGAGATCATTTTAATGAAATATTCAATATAAGAAAAAGTGAAGTTAATTTAGATTCTATTCAAAAAGGATGGCAAACATCAACATCATTAAAAGTAACTAGAATGGCATTTAACCTATGGAATCATAATCTTATGTATGACAGTGAACAAGATTTAGAAAATGAAAAAATATCAACATCTTATGCACCAAGCGAAATTTTCTGTTGTTCTTATGCACCATACTTTTGGGAAGGAATTAAGATTCGTTATCCAGAATACACTAAAGAAATAGAGATTTCCCATAGAGAAAGATATAGTAAGGTTATAACTCATATTGAAAATGTAGAAGATAAACCTACAGGAATATATATAAGAACTAGCAAAAAGGATGAATATGAAACTTTAGAGCAAGTTACAAGACATTGTAAAGAGTGTGATATAAAAAGTACAATTATATATATGGATATAGGGTATAGTGGAATAGATCCAGATAGAAAAGCACTACAAGTTCTAAAAAAAGATATAGAAGCAAGTAAATTAAAGGAAGTTTTATATTTGAAGTTAGAATCACTTTTTAGAAAACCAATAGAATTTAACGAATTTGCAAGTAGATGCGAAAAAAACAATATTGATATATGTTGCTTAATGAACAAAAAAGCGAAAGAAACTGTAGATTTTAATGAAAATTATATGGATGAATGTGATAAAGATTATTAAAATGTAGAAAAACTAAAGTAAAGAATATTTAGAGAATAGAAATAGATGTATATTATAAATCGTTAATATACATACTAATACTATGGTTTATATATACATCTTTATGGAGGCAATATATGAACAAAATACAGACAGTAGAAAAGAAAGAGCGAAAAATTGTAAATGTATTTTTCAATGAAGATGGCATATCAATTATAGAATTATTAGAATTAGATTTTTCAGACTTTGTAAGTAATTTTATAAAAGAAAATGTTAAATAAAGATAAGAAAATAAGTGATGAATATACAGTTTTATATTCTCACTTATTTTTTATATGCAATAAAAGAAAAATCCGTGATTCTTCATAAAAGCACGGTTGCTAAATGAAAAATGTTATGATATAATTTCAATATCATTAGTAATTAGTTATCAATTCAGCAACCAGATGGAGGTTGTATGAATTTTGATAACGGAATAATGTCTTTACTTTTAAGCATTTATTCGCCAGATGAAATAGCAAAATATATAAGGCTTTCATTAGAGGATAGAGATAAAGAAGATAAAGACAAAGATGAAAGTGAAAGTATTACAAATCAAAGAAGAATTTTAAACCAATTTATTGACAGCAAAGGCAATAAAGGTAGTGAGTGCAAAGAGTTCATAGATGATGGGAAAAGTGGTACGAACTTTGATAGACCTGGATGGAAAGATTTAGTTGAACAAATTGAATCTGGAAAAATAAAGGTTGTTATTACTAAAAATTTATCAAGACTTGGTAGAAGTAATTTTGAATGTGGATATTATATGGATTATTATTTCCCTTCAATGAATGTTAGATATATGACAGTTCAAGAAGGAGTAGATACAGGAGTTAATAATAATTCTAGTAATGAATATGCAGCATTAAATAACTTTATCAATGAAAAATATTCAAGAGATTTATCCAAGAATATTAAAAATTCAAAAAGACTTAAACAAGAAAGTGGAGAATATGTTGGAAGTAATAATACTCCGTATGGTTATATTAGAGATCCCCAAGATAAGCATCATCTGATTATTGAAGAATATTCGGCAAAAATTGTTAGACAGATATATCAATGGTATTTAGAAACTGGCTCACAAGGAGAGGTAAGAAGATTACTATTTGAAAACGAAATACCTACACCAGCAACATATCGAAATCTAGTAAGTATGACAAGCAAGTTAAAAAATCCTTATCAATGGACTTCCAGAACTATAAGATATATTTTAACAAGTCAAATGTATATTGGAAATATGGAACAACACAAGTATGAAAAAAAGAGTTTTAGAGATAAGAGATTATACAGAACCAAAAAAGAAGATTGGATAATTGTTGAAGGAACACACGAACCAATAATAGACAAAGCAACTTATGATAAAGTACAAGCCTTAATAAAAGCAAACTTTAAAAGATCTTCTGAAAGACCACCAGAGCTATTTACAGGTTTATTAATATGTTATGATTGTAAACATAGAATATCTATTACACCAAGAGATCAAGTTACAAAAGATGGAACTGTTCATCATCACGCATATACACAATGCAATTATTACAGAAAAAATAGAAATCTCAATGTTTGTTCGTTACATTCAATGAGTTATTTCAAACTTGAAGATAACTTATTAAAGGAAATAGAAACGATTTGTAAAACTTTCGTAAAACTTGTTGATTTTGACAAGATTACAAAAGAAAAGCAGAAAACTATAAATACTTATGGAACTACTTTATTACAGAAAATCAATAAACTTAATTCAGAAATAAAAAAGATAGACCAAAAGATTGAAAAGACATATATGGATAGACTGGATGAGGTTATTACAGTAGATACATATCAAAAGATTTCTGCTAAATTTGAAGAACAGAAAAAAACAATGCAAAAGGAAGTTACAGAACTTGAATCAACTTATGAACAATATCAAAGAGATAATTCTCTTGAAAATATACTGGAGGCAAAAAGCCTTGCATCAGAGTACATAAAGAAAAAGAAGAAAATTGATAGAGAGTTGATATTGAAATTAGTTGATAGAGTAGAAATACACGAAAACAAAACAGCAGATTTATATTTAAAGATAAAGCCACTAGAACAGGTACGATAATGCTACTCATTCTATTATTTTTTTATTGTGTACCAAGGGGTGTCGTTAAAATTACGCCAGCACATGATCCAAACGATTATCAAGCAGGTTTAAGACATGGCTTAGAAATAATAGAAGTATTTGACGAACAATGGAAAATGACAGATTTGGTTCCAGAATATAAGGGATTAGATATGTATGAAGCAAGAAAATTAATTGTTAAAAAGCTAGAAGAAATTGGTGCTTTAGTAAAAATAGAAGACTATAACCATAATGTTGGAAAATGCTATAGATGTCATAATACAGTAGAGCCTAAAATCTCAGAACAATGGTTCGTAAAAATGAAACCACTAGCAGAACCTGCAATAGAAGCGGTAAGAAGTGGAAAAATAAAATTTGTACCGGAAAGATTTGATAAAATATACTATAACTGGATGGAAAATATTCAAGACTGGTGTATATCTCGTCAATTATGGTGGGGACATAGAATTCCAGCATATTATTGCAAAGATTGTGGAGAGATAATAGTAACAGAAAATACTCCAGAAAAATGTACAAAATGTGGAAGTGTAAATATATATCAAGATGAAGATACATTAGATACTTGGTTTAGTTCAGCTTTATGGCCATTTTCAACTTTGGGCTGGCCAGAAAAAACTGAAGATTTAAAAACATTTTATCCTACAAATGTACTAGTAACTGGGTATGACATAATATTCTTCTGGGTTGCTAGAATGATTTTTTCAGGACTTGAGCATATGGGGGATATCCCTTTTGATACTGTATTTATTCACGGAATAGTAAGAGACAGCCAAGGAAGAAAAATGTCTAAGAGTTTAGGCAATGGAATTGACCCATTAGAAATTATAGATAAGTATGGAACAGATGCATTAAGATTTTCATTAATTTTAGGAACATCACCTGGAAACGACATAAGATATATGCCAGAAAAATTAGAGTCAGCAGGCAACTTCGCAAATAAAGTATGGAATGCAGCTAAGTTTGTTTTAATGAATTTAGAAGATTATGATATGAATAGTGAAGTAAAAGATTTTGCTTACGAAGATAAATGGATATTATCTAAATTAAATACATTATGCAAAGAAGTTAAAAATAATATAGATAACTATGATTTAGGTATAGCATTAGAGAAAATATATAATTTTATATGGGATGAATTCTGTGATTGGTATATAGAAATTGTAAAGCCTAGGTTATATGATAAAGAAAATGCAACAAGAAAAGTGGCACAATATGTATTAAATAAAGTTTTAGGAGATTCTTTAAAATTATTACATCCATTTATGCCATTTGTGACAGAAAAAATTTATAAAGAGCTATATAATAAAGATGAAAGTATAATGATTTCAGAATATCCTACTTATAGTAAAGATTTAGAATTTGCAAGTGAAGAGCAAGATATTGAACAAATAAAAGAGGTTATTGTAGGGATAAGAAATGCACGTACACAAATGAATGTACATCCATCAAAAAAGTCAAAATTAATATTTGTAACAAACGAATATAAGGAGTTTTTGGAAGCATCAGAAGCGTTTATAAAAAAACTAGGATTCGCAGAAAGTATAGAAGTAGTAGAAAACAAGAATAATATACCACAAAATGCAATAAATATAGTAACTGCAAATTTGGAGGTATTTATACCATTTGAAGATTTAGTAGATGCAAAAGAAGAGATAGAAAGATTAGAAAAAGAAAAATCTAAGATATTAATAGAAAAAGAAAAAACAGATAAAATGTTATCTAATTCGGGATTTGTTGCAAAAGCACCAGCACAAAAGGTAGAAGAGGAAAAACAAAAGCTAGCTAAATTCAATGAAATTATAGCCTCAATAGATGAAAGAATAGAAACAATGAAAAAGATGTAATAGCAAAATAATTAGGGCAAAACATATTATGTTGACTTTCAAAAATAAATAAGCTATAATTATTATATAGGTAATTTTTGCCTATTTTATATATAATGCAATTTCTAAATTTAGTTGCAAAAAAGCAGTATTCAAAATAAAAAACAACTTAAAGTGAAGAGCATAAAATTTGCTTTTTACAAACTATGAGGAGGAAAGGCATATGAAAAAAACAAAAAAATCTTTAGACCCTAGGACGATACGGATAATAGTGGTAGGTGTACTTCTTATAACTGCAATAATTTTTATTCTATCCTGCATTGCTAGTTGTGAGCGGATAGATGAAAGCAGAAATGAGAAGAATTTTACAACAACAACTACTACTGGTACACGGAAGGAATATTACGAGACAGATGATGGTGACACAACAGCAACTGAACTGTTGATAGAGGACACTACAGATAGTTTAACAACATCAGAAGGCATAAGTTTTACTGAGACAACTACAGTGCCTGAAGAATATACTACTGTAGTTCCTACTGTAACAACAGTTCCGACAGAGTATATAACTACGTCAGAAATGGAAACTGTAGTACCTGACGTTGTAGTTACAACAGTTGAGATTACTCAAACTGAAGTTGCTGAAACTGTTGAAAAGGATACAGAAGAAACCACAAGGCCGAGAGAAACTACAAAGCTAAGTGAAACAACAGAGCCAAGTAAGACTACAAAGCTAAGTGAAACCACAAAGCCAAGTGAAACAACAGTGCCTACTGAAAAAACTAGTGTCCATACTGTTACAGGACCGACTCAAACGGCTCCAACAGATACAAGTTCATCAGAATCAACAGAATCAGTATCTACTGGCGAAACGTCAGATGTAACTCAATCAACAATTGATTCGTCAGCAACTGAGACAGAACCAACAACGACGTCTATTCCTAAGCCGAGTACAGAAAGCGAAATAAATCCAACGCAGACAAGTGAGTTGACAGAAACTACACAACAAACCACAATATCTATTCCTAGACCGGGTACAGAAAGCGAAATAAATCCAACACAGACAAGTGAATTGACAGATACAATGCCGCAAACGACAATTATAATTCCTAGACCTGGTATAGAAACAGACAATAATCCAACTGGCACAAACGAATTAAATTGAATACTGACTTTACCCCAGAGAGCATTGGCTATCTGGGGTTTCCTTTGTGTTAAGGAAATTTGACTTTTTACGTGATATAATGTGCATTGTAGGGGAAGTGTACTTATAAAAGGCAATAATAATTAATAGTGAATAATGGTATGTATGGAACAACTTTCAAAGTCGTTTCGCACACACTACTGCGTAGAAATGCTCTTGTTTTACCTGTATATGTAAATTTCTCCATTTTTAGACAAAATTATATAAATTTACATAATAAGTATTGAAAAAATTACCAAGAAGTTGTATAATAAAATGTGAATTAGTATAGATAAGTATAATTTGGAGGTAATTATATGTCAAAATTTGTAAATAAAATCAATTTAAAAATATTTACAATACTAATGATAATAATATTAATTTTAGTAGGAATACCAAATTTAGCAATGGCAGAAGGAGAAGATAATGAAGCACCAACTATAATAGCACAACCAATTGCAAAAGGAAGCGACAGAACATCTGGAGAAATGCTATTAGGAACAAAACCTTCATTTTTAATTCAAGATAATAAACAAGTAATGGTAGTTTGCTATACTTGGAATAAATATATAGATAATAAAGGCTTTGAAGGAGAGAAACAATGTTTAATAGAAAATACACCTACAAGTGTATTATGGACTGTGCCAGAAACTCCAGCAGAGCCAGGTTTATGGGAACTTAGTGTTTATGCATTTGATGGAAAAAATGTATCAATTGAAAAAACAATTCCATATTATATTGTAGAAAAATTATCAGGAAAAGAAGATACTACAGCACCAGTTCCAGTAAATTATCCTAAAAAGGGACTAATTGAAACAGATAAAGAAATAACAATTTCTTTTGAAGATGATACAGGTGTTTATAAATTATATTACTTATGGTCAGAAAATGAAGTAACTATGGATGTAGTAAATAATGCTAATAGTAAAAAAGTATATAAACCAGAAAACAACCAATTAAAATTAACAACTCCATCAAAACCAGGTCATTATTATCTGGAGTTTTTTGCATGGGATGGAACCAATAATGAAAATAAAGATATATTTATTATAGATTTAACAGTAAGGAAAGATATAATTCCACCTAAAGTAAGCTTAATAGGTGGTACTAGATACATAGAAGTAGGAGATAATTATATTGATCAAGGAGCTAACATTAGTGACGATTATGATGATGCTAATAATTTAAAAACTTCTTTTAGAATAGATGCATCTAACTTAGATACAACAACTCCGGGAGAATATTTTGTTAATATTATAGCTAAGGATAGTTGTGGTAATGAAACTATAGTTTCAAGAACAGTATATGTATCAGACTATAGTAATTTAGAAAAGTTAGTACAAAAAGCAGATAAATTGATAGAACAAGATTATAAAAGTGGATGGAGCCAATTTCAAAGTCAATTAGCTTCTTCTAAAACTGTTACAAATGAAAGACACTCTATTCAATCAATAATAGATAATAGATTAGAGCAATTAGATAACTCAATAAATAATTTAGTAAAAAAATCAATTGATTCTACAAAGCTAGATAAATTCATAAGAGAACACGAAGCAACAGATTATTTAAATTGGGAAACTCAAATAAAGCCATTAATTAAAGAGGCTAATGAGAAAACTTTGCAAAGTGAATATGATAAAGTAGTAGAGAAAATAGAAGCAATAACATTAATTCCAAAGAAAATAGATGAGACTTCATTAATTAATATAATTCAGCAATTAAGAGGACTAGAAGAAACAGATTATACAGAAACTAGTTGGAATAATTTGCAAGCGCAAATTGAGCAATTACAAAGCAATAAACCAAATCTTCAAAGTAAATTTGAAGAAGAAGTAGCAAAAATAGATATAGAAACATTAGTAAAAATAAATCCAGAAATAACAAGCGTAGATATAAGTTTATCAAAACCATATATAGATGGAGTTGCTCATTTAAAAGAAAATGATACAATAACATTTACAGTGGCTACAAATACAGGAATAGATTTAAACCAAAACGTTACAATTAATGGAAAGACAATAACTGTTAACTTAGAAAAAGAGAATACTCAAAATAAGAGAGAATTTAAATATAAATTTGTAATCACCGTAAGCAATGATATGACTGAAGGTGCTATTAATTATGCCATAACAATTAAAAAGAATGGAATATCTTTAGGAAGCAAAAACGGAAGTCAATCAAATATTTTTATAAACAGTAAATACACAGTAACATTCGTAGATTACAATAACACAGAATTAGCAAAAGTAGAAAACGTAGAACACGGATCAAATGTAACATACCCAAATGCAAACCCAACAAGAGAAGGATACACATTTACAGGTTGGGATAAGACACTAACAAATATCACAGCAGACACAACAATAAAGGCACAATATGAAATAAATGAATATACGGTAATATTCTATGACGAAGATGGAACGACAGAATTAGGAACAGCAACAGTAAATTACAACACAGCAATAGAAGAAGCAGACATACCAACAGCAAGTAAAACAGGATATAGTTTTGTAAAATGGGTATTAACAACAAACGGAAACGAATGGGTAACAACAACAGTATTAACAGAAGATATATCAGTAAAAGCACAATATGAAATAAACAAATATACAGTAACATTTGTAGACTATGATAATACAGAATTATATAAAGTAGAAAACGTAGAACATGGAACAAACGTAACATATCCAAATGCAAACCCAACAAGAGAAGGATACACATTTACAGGATGGGATAAAGCATTAACAAACATAACAGCAGATACAACAATAAAGGCACAATATGAAATAAACAAATATACAGTAACATTTGTAGATTACAATGACATAGAGCTAGCAAAATTAACAGAAGTAGAACACGGAACAGATGTAACATACCCAAATGCAGACCCAACAAGAGAAGGATATACATTCATAGGTTGGGATAAAGCATTAACAGATATCACAGCAGATACAACAATAAAGGCACAATATGAGATAAACAAATACACAGTAACATTTGTGGACTATGACGGAACAACAGAATTATATAAAGTAGAGAACGTAGAACACGGATCAGATGTAACATATCCAAATGCAAATCCAACAAGAGAAGGATACACATTCACAGGTTGGGATAAGGCATTAACAAACATAACAGCAGACACAACAATAAAAGCAGAATATGAAATAAATGAATATACGGTAACATTCTATGACGAAGATGGAACGACAGAATTAGGAACAGCAACAGCAAATTACAACACAGCAATAGAAGAATCAGACATACCAACAGCAAGTAAAACAGGGTATAGTTTTGTAAAATGGATATTAACAACAAATGGAAATGAATGGAACCCAACAACAGTATTAACAGCAGATATATCAGTAAAAGCACAATATGAGATAAATGAATATACAGTAACATTCTATGACGAAGATGGAACGACAGAATTAGGAACAGCAACAGCAAATTACAACACAGCAATAGAAGAAGCAGACATACCAACAGTAAGTAAAACAGGGTATAGTTTTGTAAAATGGATATTAACAACAAATGGAAATGAATGGAACCCAACAACAGTATTAACAGAAGGTATATCAGTAAAAGCACAATATGAAATAAACAAATATACAGTAACATTCGTAGACTACAATGACACAGAGCTAGCAAAAATAACAGAAGTAGAACATGGAACAAATGTAACATATCCAAATGCAAACCCAACAAGAGACGGATACACATTTACAGGATGGGATAAAGCATTAACAAATATCACAGCAGACACAACAATAAAGGCAGAATATGAAATAAACAAATACACAGTAACATTTGTAGACTATGATAATACAGAGCTAGCAAAGATAACAGAAGTAGAACACGGATCAAATGTAACATATCCAAATGCAAACCCAACAAGAACAGGATACACATTCACAGGCTGGGATAAAGCATTAACAAATATCACAGCAGATACAACAATAAAGGCACAATATGAAATAAAAAAATATACAGTAACATTTGTAGACTATGATAATACAGAATTATATAAAGCAGAAAACGTAGAACACGGAACAGATGTAACATATCCAAATGCAAACCCAACAAGAGAAGGATACACATTTACAGGATGGGATAAAGCATTAACAAATATCACAGCAGACACAACAATAAAGGCAGAATATGAAATAAACAAATACACAGT
>CATKWX010000024.1 GCA_949840345.1 uncultured Eubacteriales bacterium | reverse complement strand
ATTGGGGACGTAAAATATGTGCACAAAACTTTGCACATATTTTACGTCCCCAATGTGCAACTTTCTAAATTAATAAATATTATTTAGGAGGTTATTTATGAATTATCAAAACTATGAGGATTACATGCGAGCAGTTTTAGGTTATGCAAATAATGAGCCTAATTATACATATGATGATTATTATCCAAGAATGGAACAACCGCAATATAATGAAACAGAAGATTTATATCCAGATATATATAGAATAGTAAATCCAGTAGTAGAAGAAGTATGCAATAGAAATAGAAATAAAAATATAACAGAAGAATTAGTAAGAGCAATGACAGAAGAAGTATATAGTAATGTGGAGGGAAATTCTGCTTTACAGGTAGATGTACAAGTAAAAACAGAATTAAAAAATGGAGATGTAAGAAATCCAAATGTAAAAAAGCCAGAAACCAGACAAAAAAACTTTTTACTTAATGATTTAATAAGAATATTAATATTAAAAAATTTATTAAGGCCACGTCCACCAGTAAGACCTCCGTTTCCAGGACCAGGACCTAGACCACCATTTCCAGGACCGGGACCACGTCCGCCATACCCAGGTCCAGGACCAAGAACACCTGTAATGTAAAATAATAAATAATGTATAAATTCCTCCATTTTAGGTAATAATAACCATATAAAATTTATGGTTTGTATGGGCGAGTTTTGATCGTTCGTATATTTACCGGAAAAATGGAGGAATTTTTTATGAAAGTAGATCAATGTATGTGTAAAAACGTTGTGTGTGCTGATCAAGATACAACAGTAACTGATATTGCAAAATTAATGTCAGAAAATCATGTAGGGTGTATTCCAATATGCGATTTTAATAAAAATGTTGTAGGATTAATAACAGATAGGGATATAACTTTAAGAAGTGTAGCTTGTGGAAAAGATTCAAATAATACAAAGGCAAGTGAAATAATGACAACAAAAATATACAAAGTAAATCCAACATCAGAAGTGTCAGAAGCAAGTAAAATTATGTGTGACTGTCAAGTAAAAAGAATACCAGTAATAGAAGGAAATACAATAGTAGGAATGCTTACATTAGGAGATTTAGCAAATAACAACAATGTAAGTTCTACTGAAGTATCAAATACAGTAGAAGGAATTTGCAATTGTAAAAATCACCAGAATAATATGTAAGAAACTAAAAAATCACATTTAAAAATATAATAAAATAATAAAATTCTTCGGCTACATTACAAAATATAAGAAATCCTAATTCGATTTTATGGCACCCTTCCGCGGTAAACGCGAACTCTTTCCATAAAATCTTCATAAGAATTTCTAAAATTTTTCCATTTGCATTCATAATTTTATTATTTTATTATATTTTTTTGTTAATATATTGTAAACTGTAGGGGTACTGTTTGTGGGAATATTTATTGTTTACCACAGCACAGTGCCCTTTTTTGCATAAATTCGAATATTCCTCATATAATAATAATGGTGATAAAAATTGGTAATTGACCTTGCATATTGGACAAGAGTATTAAAAAGAATAATAATAGCAGTAGCTAGTATCGTTGCAGTATATCTCGCTTTTAAACTAGCTGTATTTTATATGCCATTTTTAATAGCATTTATAATATCATTAATTGTAGAACCTATAATAAGGAGAGTAGTAAGGAAAACAAAACTTACTAGAAAAACAAGTGCCATAATAGTTTTATTATTTGTGTTTGCAGTTTTAATAGGATTAATAGCTTGGGGAATTGCAAGTGCAGTTTCAGAAGCATCAAACTTACTACAAGGACTAAATGGATATATAGAGAAGGGATATCAACAAATACAAGGTTTTATAGATAGTATGGATTTCGAAAAAATAAAGATACCAGAACAAGTATATGGTATTATTCAAAATTCATTAGGAGATTTTTTCGACACAGCATCTAACTGGGTAAGAGGAATACTTACTTCACTTTTAAATGGCTTGACTCAAATACCTATAATAGGAATATATATAGTAATAACATTACTAGCAACATATTTTATATGCACAGATAAACTTTATATATTAGATCAGATGGAGCACCACTTACCTAAAATGTGGATAAAAAAATTAAGAATTCATGTAAAAGAGCTAACAGCAACTTTAGGTGGATATTTAAAAGCAGAAGTTATATTAGTAATAATATCATTTGTAGAAGTACTAGTAGGATTATATATATTGAAATTTGTTGGATTTAATATACAATATCCTTTACTTGCAGCATTAGGGATAGGCTTCGTAGACGCATTGCCAATACTTGGTTCTGGAACTGTAATGGTGCCTTGGGCGATAATATCTGCCATAAATGGGGATATAAATTTTGCAATTGCATTATTAGTATTATATGTAATTGTAATGGTAGTAAGGCAATTACTAGAGCCAAGGATAGTAAGTGGAAAAATCGGAATACATCCAATATTTACTCTAATTGCAATGTATACAGGCTTCAAATTTATGGGAGTAATGGGAATGCTAATAGGACCTATAGTGCTAATAATATTAAAGAATATATTTGGAGCATTAATAGATAAGGGTGTAGTAAAGACTATATTAGATAGAGGATAAACTTGCCTTCGGCAAGAGTGAATAATTATTTGTAGGGGTCGGTCTTGACCGACCCGTAAAAAATATATGGGGCAGAAATATAGGAATATTGTAAAACCGATGTACACATCAAAATCTAGCGAATAATGTCGATAAATTTTAATTGACAAAAATGAAATAGTATAATATAAATAATTTATAAAAGTTATTTATATTATACTATTTTTTTATCAAAAAAATTTTTTTCGGGCAATTTCTGCCAAAATTCAATAAATATCCAAAATTGTATATAGGCTATTTTTTAGAATAATATCACTTACTTTCGCAAATAATAATACATTATAAATACAACATATTGACAACATATTTATAAAATGATAAAATGTGTTATGAAAAGAGGTGATAAAGATGGCGCAAACATTAATTAATTTTAGAATAGATGAACAGATAAAAAAACAAATGGACGAAATATGCAGTGAATTGGGAATGACTATGTCTACTGCATTTAATATATTCGCAAAAAAAATGATACGTGAAAAAAGAATACCATTCGAGGTTTCTATTGACCCATTTTATTCTGAAAATAATATGAAAGCAATATCAGAATCTATAAAACAATTATTAGATGGCAAAGTAGTAGTAAAAACAATGAAGGAGCTAAAGGAGTTAGAGAATGAATAATATTGCTTTTACTAGTAAAGCATGGGAAGAGTATTGCTATTGGCAATTACAAGATAAGAAAACATTAAAAAGAATAAATTTATTATTAGAAGATATACAAAGAAATAGATTTATAGGATTAGGAAAGCCAGAGCCTTTAAAGAATAGTTTAACTGGATTTTGGAGCAGAAGAATAGATGATAGCAACAGATTAGTTTATTGTATAGATAACGAAGGAGTAAAAATTATACAATGTAGAGGACACTATAAATAGAGAAGAGTGAATAATGAATAGTGAAGAGTACAAAATTTGCTAAAGACAAATTTTGATGTAGGGGCGAGCATTGCTCGTCCGTTATTTTTTTTATTAATCAAAAAAATATCAAGAATTTGGTAAATTTACCAAATAATAGTTGACATCTACGGATATGCGTTGTATAATAGTATAGCGTTTAGATTTGCGATGAAGCGGAATGTGGCTACATCCGTAAGGGTGGAGGGAACTTTCGTGGAGTATGTCTTGGCTTAGACCAGGCGGATAAGTTTTAGTAAAAGCACTTATCCCTAAGTACAAAAGAATTGTAGCTTAGGTTTTAATATGGTTATAAAAGAAACACCAGGGTGCGTTAAAACTTTTGCCAGTCGATACGTGAAAAATGTTAGTATTTCACGGCTCATCATAATTTTAAGGAGGGAAACAAAAATGGCAAAATCAAACAATTTAGTTGGAAGTGAAAAAATTAGAATAAGACTAAAAGCTTATGACAATGTTGTTTTAGATCAGTCTGCTGAAAAGATAGTAGATACTGCTAAAAGAACAGGTGCAAAAGTTTCTGGACCTATTCCATTACCAACACAAAAAGAAGTTGTAACAGTAATTCGTTCTCCACACAAACACAAAGATTCAAGAGAACAATTTGAAATGAGAACACATAAAAGAGTTATTGATATACTTTACCCAACACAAACAACAGTTGATAGTCTAATGAAGTTAGATTTACCAGCAGGTGTAGATATCGAAATAAAACTTTAATGAAAAACGGCGACTTGTAATGTCAAGTGCTAGGTAGTAATGAAAACAACAAACCAAGCTAGTGAATATAATTACTAGCCAATAGTTAGGAGGAAAATTTAAAAATGAAAAAAGCAATTTTAGGAAAGAAAGTTGGAATGACACAAATATTTGATGAAACAGGAAAAGTTATTCCAGTAACAGTTATAGAAGCAGGTCCTTGCACAGTAGCTCAAGTTAAAACTGTAGAAACAGATGGATATGATGCTATACAATTAGGATTTGTAGATGTTAAAGAAAGTAAATTAAACAAACCAGAAGCAGGACATTTTGCAAAAGCAAAATTATCTCCAAAGAAACATTTAAGGGAATTTAGATTAACTGATGCTTCTTATAATGTAGGAGATGAAATAAAAGCAGATGTATTTGCTGCAGGAGAAATGGTTGATATTCAAGGAAAAACAAAAGGAAAAGGTTTCCAAGGCGTTATTAAACGTCATGGTCAACATAGAGGACCTATGGGACATGGTTCTATGTACCACAGAAGACCAGGTTCAATGGGACCAACTTCAACTCCAGGTAGAGTATTTAAAGGTAAAAAACTTCCAGGACATATGGGAGCAATAACAGTTACAATACAAAACTTAGAAGTTGTAAGAGTAGATTTAGACAAAAATGTAATATTAGTTAAAGGTAGTGTACCAGGAGCAAAAGGTGCAATACTAAAAATAAAAGATGCAGTTAAAGCAACAATGTAGTGGAAAGGAGGAAAGAAAATGCCTAAAATAGATGTTTATAATATAGAAGGAAAGAAAGTTAGCGATGTAGAGTTAAGCGAAAACGTATTTGGAATTGAGCCAAACGAAGCTGTAGTACATAGTGTATTAGTAAACTACATGGCTAATCAAAGACAAGGTACACAAAGTACAAAAACAAGATCAGAAGTATCTGGTGGTGGTAGAAAACCATGGAAACAAAAAGGAACAGGTAGAGCAAGACAAGGTAGTATAAGAGCTACTCAATGGATTAAAGGTGGTATAGCTTTAGGACCAAAACCAAGAAGCTACAAATACACAGTTAATAAGAAAGAAAGAAGATTAGCAATAAAATCTATGTTAAGTTCAAAAGTAATTGAAAACGAAATAATAGTATTAGACGCTATACCTTTTAAAGAGATAAAAACAAAAAATATGGCAAACGTATTAAATAACTTAAAAGTTGAAGGAAAAACATTAATAGTTTTACCAGAAAAAAATGAAAACGTACAAAAATCAGCAAGAAATATAGAAGGAGTAAAAACAAGTTTAGTAAATACAATAAATGCTTATGATTTATTAAAATACAAAAAACTTATAGTAACTCTAGATGCTGTTAAAAAAATTGAGGAGGTGTACGCATAATGAAACCAGAAGATATAATTATAAGACCAATAGTTACTGAAAAAAGTAATAACGAATTACAAGCTGGTAAGTATACCTTTGAGGTAGCTAAAAAAGCTACAAAAATACAAATTGCAAATGCTGTTGAAACATTATTTAATGTAAAAGTTTTAAGAGTAAATACAATTTCAATGAAGGGAAAAGAAAAAAGAGTTGGAGTACATGTTGGAAAAACATCTGACTGGAAAAAAGCTATAGTAACTATAGATACAAACCCAACAGAAGAAACTTACCTAAGCAAAGGTGGAAAACCTGTTAAAGTTGCTAAAAAATACAAAGATTCAATAGAAGAATTTATGGGAGTATAATTTAGCAAAAAATATCTGGAATAAACCAGGAAAATAAAAAAATATCTGTTATGGGGAGCAGGAAAAATTCCCCAAATATAAAGTAGAAAGAGGAGTTATCAAAAACGAGTATTACTAGGAAAGCAAAGAATAATTTTTGAGACTATACGTTTGTATGTCGAAAAAATTATTATGAAGCTTGACAACGTAAGACGAAGTTTTTCATAAATCCGAGAAAGGAAAGAAAAATGGGAATAAAACACTACAGAGCCTACACTCCATCAAAAAGAAACATGACATGTTCTACATTTGAAGAAGTTACAAAGAAAACTCCAGAGAAATCTTTACTTGCAACAAAGAAGAAAAATGCAGGTAGAAACTCTTATGGTAGAATAACTGTTAGACATCAAGGTGGAGGAAATAGACAAAAATATAGAATAATAGATTTTAAACGTAAAAAAGATGATATGAAAGCTACTGTTATTGGTATCGAATATGATCCAAATAGAACAGCAAATATAGCTTTAATACAATACGAAGACGGAGAAAAAGCTTATATACTAGCTCCAATCGGCTTAAAAGATGGAGATAAAGTAGTATCTGGAGTAAATGCAGATATAAGACCAGGAAACTGTATGCCAATTGAAAATATACCAGTTGGTACTATGATACACAATATAGAATTAAATCCAGGTCAAGGTGGAAAATTAGTTAGAGCTGCTGGTCAAGAAGCTCAATTAATGGCAAAAGAGGGTGCTTATGCACACGTAAGACTTCCATCTGGAGAAATGAGATTAATTCTTGCAAGATGTAGAGCAACAATAGGAACAATAGGAAATGCTGACCAAGAAAATATAAAATTAGGTAAAGCAGGAAGAAAAAGACATATGGGAATAAGACCAACAGTTAGAGGTTCTGTTATGAACCCAGTAGATCACCCTCATGGTGGTGGTGAAGGTAGAGCACCTGTAGGTCACGCAGGACCAATGACACCTTGGGGTAAACCAGCACTTGGATACAAGACAAGAAAGAGAAATAAACAATCAAATAAATTCATAGTAAAGAGAAGAAAATAATTAATATTTAAAGAAACATATTGAAAAGTGTAGGGGCACCGTTTGTGGGAATACCCATTAGGTTATGACACCACTGTGCCCGACAAATATAAAAACAATCCTAAAAAGAAGGAGGAAACAAAATGTCAAGATCACTTAAAAAGAAACCATTTATAGCAGAAAGTTTACTAAAAAAAGTAGAAGCTATGAATGAATCTGGAAGTAAAGAAGTTATAAAAACATGGTCAAGAGCTTCAACAATATATCCACAAATGATAGGACACACAATAGCTGTTCACGATGGAAGAAAACACGTTCCTATCTATATTTCAGAAGAAATGATTGGACATAAATTAGGTGAATTTGCTCCAACAAGAACATTCAAAGGTCACGCTGGAGACAAAACAACAACAAAGAAATAAGAAAAATCTCGATATGCACACGATGCTTCGCATCGGTGCGAATCAAGGAAATTTAACCTTGTTACTTCGTAATAAGAAAAATCTCGATATGTATATATTAAACAAATAAAGGAGGTAAATTAAATGCCAGAAGAGACAATATTAGAAGCTAGAGCAGAATTAAAATATGCAAGAATTGCTCCAAGAAAAGTTAAAATTGTTGCAGATTTAATTAGAGGAAAAAATGTTGATGAAGCTTTAGCAATTGTAAAATTCACACCAAAAGCATCATCTGAAATAGTTGAAAAATTATTAAAATCAGCTATTGCAAATGCTGAAAATAATCATGGTATGGATAGATCAAAACTAGTAGTTAGTAGTATCTATGCAAACCAAGGACCAACATTAAAAAGAATAAGACCAGCAGCAAAAGGTTCTGCTGTTAGAATAAGAAAAAGAACAAGTCACATTACAATAGTTCTAAGAGAAAGTAATTAGTAGAAAGGAGGATTTAATCAATGGGACAAAAAATGCATCCACATGGATTAAGAGTAGGTGTAATCAAAGATTGGAGTTCAAAATGGTATGCAGATTCTAAAAACTTTGGTGATTACCTTGTAGAAGACCAAAAAATTCGTAAATATGTAAAACAAAAATTATTTGTTAGCGGAATTTCTAAAATAGAAATAGAAAGAACAGCTAAATTTGTTAAAGTTAATGTTTATACTGCAAAACCTGGATTAGTAATAGGTAAAGGTGGTAACCTTGCAGAAATATTAAAAAATGATTTAAGCAAAATGATAGGAAAAGAAGTAAATTTAAATATAGTTGAGGTAAAGAATATTGATACAGACGCACAATTAGTTGCTGAAAATATTGCTAATCAACTAGAAAGAAGAATTTCTTTTAGACGTGCAATGAAACAATGTATGCAAAAAACAATGAAAGCAGGAGCTTTAGGAATAAAAACAGCAGTATCAGGAAGACTTGGTGGTGCTGATATGGCAAGAACAGAATTCTATAAAGAAGGTACAATACCACTTCAAACAATTAGAGCAGATATAGATTATGGATTTGCTGAAGCTGATACAACTTATGGAAAAATAGGTGTAAAAGTTTGGATATATAAAGGTGAGGTTCTTCCAACTAAAAAAGCAAAAGTGGAAGGAGGAGAAGAATAATGCCAGTAATGCCAAAAAGAACAAAATATAGAAAAATGCAAAAAGGTAGAAATAGAGGTAAAGCAACAAGAGGTAATGTGGTAAACGAAGGTGAATACGGAATACAAGCATTAGAAGCTGGACTTATAACAGCAAACCAAATAGAAGCAGCACGTATTGCAATGACACGTTCAATAAAAAGAGGTGGAAAAGTTTGGATTAAAGTATTCCCAAATAAACCTATTTCTAAAAAGCCAGCAGAAACACGTATGGGTAAAGGAAAAGGTGCTACAGAATATTGGGTAGCAGTTGTAAAACCTGGTAGAATATTATTTGAAATAGCAGGTGTTAGCGAAGATGTTGCAAGAGAAGCATTAAGATTAGCAGCTCATAAATTACCTATAAAAACTAAGTTTCTAGCAAGAGAAAATAGTCAAGGTGGTGATAGCAATGAAGATGAATAAAATAAAAGAGATGTCTTCAGAAGAGCTAGAGAAGGAATTACAAGAACTAAAGCAAGAATTATTTAAATTAAGATTTAGTCTAGCTACAAATGGGTTAGATAATCCAATGAAAATTCCTCAAGTAAAAAAGGATATAGCAAGAATAAAAACTGAACAAAGACAAAGAGAATTAGCTAAATAAGATAGAAAGGAGAAAACATAATGGAAGAAAGAAATCTTCGTAAAGTTATGATTGGTACAGTAAAATCTAATAAAATGGATAAAACAGTTGTTGTATCTGTTGCAACAAATGTAAAACATCCAATGTACAGCAAAATTGTTAAAAGAACATACAATTTAAAAGCTCATGATGAAGAAAATCAATGCCAAATTGGAGATAAAGTAAAAGTTATGGAAACAAGACCTCTATCAAAAGATAAGAGATGGAGAGTTGTTGAAATAGTAGAAAAAGCAGTGATTAAATAAGAAAAATCTCGATATGTACACGATGCTTCGCATCGGCACGAATCAAGGAAATTTAACCTTGTTACTTCGGAAAAATTTAAAATTTTTCCTGCGTAATAGAAATATAGTTTTTAGAGATAAGGAGGAAAACTAGAAATGGTACAACAACAAACAAAGCTAAAAGTAGCTGATAACACTGGTGCAAAAGAAATTATGTGTATTAGATGTTTAGGTGGTTCACATAGAAAATTTGCTAATATCGGTGATATAATAATTGCTTCTGTTAAAGATGCTACACCAGGTGGAGTTGTAAAAAAAGGTGATGTAGTAAAAGCAGTTATAGTAAGAACTAAAAAAGGTGCTAGAAGACCAGACGGTTCTTATGTAAAATTTGATGAAAATGCAGCTGTAATTATACGTGATGATGGAACTCCAAGAGGAACACGTATATTTGGACCTGTAGCAAGAGAATTAAGAGATAAAGATTATATGAAGATACTATCTTTAGCCCCAGAGGTTCTATAAAAACAAATGAAAAGCGGCGTCTTGCTTATGTCTTGCGTCGACAAAAATCTTTCAATATACACCAGTATTATTTCAAGATTTTTGTCTAGCTTTCCTAGCAATACTTGCTTTTGATTTGTTTTTTATAAAGATAAACTTGTAGGGGTCGGCGTCCCCGACGACCCGTAAAATGTAATCGGGAATATTAGATAAATAACTTCAAATAAAAAGAGGTGAAAAATTAATGAAAATAAGAAAAGGTGATACAGTTCAAGTTTTATCAGGAAACGATAAAGGAAAAACTGGAGAAGTTTTAGAAGTTATACCAAAAACTGAAAAAATTATAGTTAAAGGTGTAAATATTAGAAAAAAACATGTTAAACCTAGAAAACAAGGTGAAGAAGGTGGAATAATACCAGTTGAATGTGCTATACATAGTGCAAAAGTAAACGTAGTATGTCCAAAATGTAATAAACCAGCAAGAATAGGTTTTGAAATGGATAAAGATAAAAAAGTTCGTGTTTGTAGAAGATGCGGAACAAAATTAAAGTAGAAGTGAAGAAAGGAGGATAATGAATTAATATGGAAAAATTAAGAGAACAATATGAAAAAGAAGTTATACCAGCTTTAATGAAAAAGTTTGAATATAAATCTATTATGCAAGTTCCAAAACTTGAGAAAATAGTTATAAATATAGGTTTAGGAGATACAAGAGATAATCCTAAAGGACTAGAAAATGCAGTAGCAGATTTAGCCTTAATTACAGGACAAAAGCCAATGATAACAAAGGCTAAGAAATCAATAGCTGCTTTCAAATTAAGAGAAGGTGCAAACGTTGGATGTAAGGTTACATTAAGAAAGGATAAAATGTATGATTTCGCATACAAGTTATTCAATGTAGCGTTACCTAGAGTAAGAGATTTTAGAGGAGTTTCAGCAAATTCTTTTGATGGTAGAGGAAATTACTCAATGGGTGTAAAAGAACAATTAATATTCCCAGAAATTGAGTATGATAAAATAGATAAATTAAGAGGTATGGATATAATATTTGTAACAACAGCCAAGACAGACGAGGAAGCTAAAGAATTACTTGCATTATTAGGAATGCCTTTTAGAGCATAAAATTTATAAATTTTTATGTATGTAGGGGCGACCGACCATTGGTCGTCCGAAAATAGGGAGAATGTCAATGCTCCTGACTAGAGATAGGAGGTAATTAAAACAAATGGCAAAAAAATCAATGGTTTTAAAACAACAAAAACAACAAAAATATAAAACAAGAGAATATAACAGATGTAAACTTTGCGGAAGACCACATGCATATATAAGAAAATTTGGAATCTGCCGTATATGCTTTAGAGAATTAGCACATAAGGGAGAAATTCCAGGAGTTAAAAAATCAAGTTGGTAAAATTATTCGAAAATAATTTTACCAACTGTAGAGGCGAGCATTGCTCGTCCGGCAAAAACATTTTGTAATACATATTGCAAACCTTGTAGGGAACGACGCCCACGTCGTTCCGTGGTACAGACGAATATGAATATAAAAAAGGAGGTAAATAATAGATGAATACAACTGATCCAATAGCAGATATGCTAACAAGAATAAGAAATGCAAATAGCCAAAGATTTAAAACTGTAGATGTTCCAGCATCTAATATGAAAACAGCTATTGCACAAATATTATTCAATGAAGGATACATTAAATCTTATGAAATAATAAATAATGACAATCAAGGAACAATAAGAATTACTTTAAAATATGACGAAAAAGGTAAAAAAGTAATTGCTGGATTAAAAAGAATTAGTAAACCAGGATTAAGAATATATGCAGCAAAAGACGAATTACCTAAAGTATTAAACGGTTTAGGAATAGCTTTAATTTCAACATCAAAAGGTGTAATGACAGATAAACAAGCAAGACAAGAGGGCGTTGGTGGAGAAGTTTTAGCTTATGTATGGTAATTTTAAATATAAATCGAAATATTAAAAAAAAGGAGGAAGAAAAATGTCAAGAATAGGAAATAAACCTATCGAAGTACCAAATGGAGTAGAAGTGAAAATCGATGGTCATAAAGTTACAGTAAAAGGACCTAAAGGAACATTAGAAAAAGAATTACATAAAAATATGACAGTTACTTTAGAGAATAACCAAGTAATAGTAAAAAGACCAGATGATGAGCCAGCTAATAAAAGTTTACATGGATTAACTAGAACTTTAATAAACAATATGATTCAAGGTACTTCAAACGAATTTACAAGAGTTTTAGAGGTAAATGGTGTTGGATATAGAGCTGCAAAGCAAGGAACAAAATTAGTTCTTACATTAGGATATTCACATCCTGTAGAAATGGAAGCTCCAGCTGGAATTACATTTGATGTACCAAATCCAAACCAAATTATAGTAAAAGGTATAGATAAAGAATTAGTTGGTCAAACAGCTGCTGTTATAAGAACAAAGAGACCACCTGAAGTATATAGAGGTAAAGGTATTAAGTACGCTGAAGAGGTTATTAGACGTAAAGAAGGTAAGGCCGGCAAGAAGTAGAGCGATAAATGAAAAGCGGCGTCTTGCGTTGTCAAGCGTCGACAAAAATCTTTCAATATACACAGTATTATTTCAAGATTTTTGTCTAGCTTTCCTAGCAATACTTGCTTTTGATTTACCGCATAGGTTTCATAAGCAGTTTGAAAAAGTTAATTTTATAAAAAATGAGGTGAAATAAATGATCACAAAGACAGATAGAAAAATGGAAAGAACAAGAAGACATATAAGAGTTCGTAGAAAAATAAGCGGAACAGCTGAATGCCCAAGATTATGTGTATATAGAAGTAACACAAATTTATATGTTCAAATTATAGATGATGTTGCTGGGAATACATTAGTTAGTGCTTCAACATTAGATAAAGAAATAAAAACAAAAAAAGCAAATAAGGAAGCTGCTAAAGAATTAGGTGCATTAATAGCTAAAAAAGCATTAGATAAAAAAATAAAAACAGTAGTTTATGATAGAGGTGGATATATCTATCATGGTGTTGTTAAAGAATTAGCTGAAGCTGCAAGAGCAGCTGGGTTAGAATTTTAGTGTAAGGAGGGAAACTAAAAAACAATGGAAGAAAATACAGTTGAATTAAAAGAAAAAGTAGTTGCTATAAATAGAGTTGCTAAAGTTGTTAAAGGTGGTAGAAACTTTAGATTTAGTGCTTTGGTTGTAGTTGGTGATGAACAAGGTCATATTGGTGTTGGTAATGGAAAAGCAGCTGAAGTTCCAGATGCTATAAAAAAAGCTATTCAAGAAGCAAAGAAAAATTTAATAGCAGTTCCAATCGTTGGAACAACAATACCACACGAATATGTAGGAAAATTTGGTTCTGCAAATGTTCTTTTAAAACCAGGTCAAGAAGGTTCTGGACTTATAGCAGGAGGAAGCGTTCGTCCTGTACTAGAACTTGCTGGATATAAAGATATAAAAACAAAAGTTATAGGAACAAATAACCCAAGAAACGTTGTATATGCTACAATAGAAGCTTTAAAGAGTATGAATACAGTAGAAGATATAGCTAGAAAAAGAGGAAAAAAAGTAGAAGAAATATTATAATAAAAGTTCATACAAAAGCGGACAATAAGAATTTTAGAAAGGTAGGTGCAAAATCAAATGGAATTAGGAAATGTAAAATCACCAGTTAAAAAGGTAAACAGAACAAGAGTTGGACGTGGTGTAGGTTCAGGGCTTGGAAAAACTTCTGGAAGAGGTCACAAAGGTCAAAAAGCTAGATCTGGTGGCGGAGTAAGACGTGGTTTTGAAGGAGGTCAAACTCCATTATATAGAAGATTACCTAAAAGAGGATTTACTAATATTCATGCTAATAATTATACAGAAGTAACTTTAACAATGTTAAATAAATCAAAGGCTACAGAAGTAAGTGCTGAAACTTTATTAGCAGAAGGAATAATAGGAAAAATCAATGATGGTATAGTAGTATTAGGTACAGGTAGCTTAGAAAAAGCTTTAACTGTAAAAGCTACAAGATTTACTAAATCAGCTGCAGAAAAAATAGAAGCTGCTGGCGGAAAGACAGAGGTGATTTAGTATATGTTTAAAACAATTAAAAACGCATTGAAAACACCAGATGTTAGAAAAAAATTATTATATACTTTATTATTAATAGTATTATTTAGATTTGGTTGTTTCATAACAGTTCCAGGAGTAGATGCTTTTGCTCTTTCAGAATTAGTAAATTCATCAACTGGAAATACATTAACAGGTCTAATAAACTTAATATCAGGAGGAGCGTTTTCTAATCTATCTATATTTGCAATGTCAATAACACCATACATAACAGCATCAATAGTAATACAATTACTTGCAATGGTAATTCCATCACTAGAGAGAGCTGTTAAAGAAGGTGGAGAAGAAGGAAAAGCAAAAGTAAATAAATATACTAAAATATTAACATTAGTTTTAGCAACAATAGAAGCAATAGGTATATATATATCATATAGCGTTGGAAATTCAGGAATATTTGTAAATCCAGGATTTAAAACAGCAGCTATAATGGTAATATCTTTAATGACAGGAACTGCATTACTTATGTGGTTAGGTGAGCAAATTACTAATAAAGGTATTGGTAATGGAATATCTATGATTATATTCATAGGAATAGTATCATCTTTACCAGATGCAATTATGTCTTTATACTATAAAATAGTAGTAGGTGGAGTATTTAGTACAACAGGTTTATTAATAGCTTTAGCAGTTGTAATAGGGGCATTACTTTTAGTTGCAGGAGTTGTATTTGTTCAACAAGCTGAAAGAAGAGTTCCAGTACAATATGCTAAAAAAGTAGTTGGAAGAAAAATGTATGGTGGACAAAATACACATATCCCATTAAAATTAGCTATGGCAGGGGTTATGCCAGTTATATTTGCTTCATCATTTATGACATTTCCAGCAATGATTATACAAATATTTAATCCTAATGCGACAACTGCTGTTGCAACAGGATTTTGGGCAGGACTATATAAATTCTCAATAGCAATATCTTCATCAGATGTAGCTATTGGATTTACTATAGCAAGTGCAGTAATATATTTGTTATTAATAATAGCATTTACATTTTTCTATACTTATGCTACATTTAATCCAGCAGAAGTATCAAATAATATAAAGAAAAATGGTGGATTTATACCAGGAATAAGAGCTGGCAAACCAACAACAGACTTCTTATCATCAATATTATCAAAATTAACGTGGTTTGGAGGATTATTCCTAGCATTAATAGCAATACTTCCAATGCTAATGAAATTCACAGGATTAAACATAGCATTTGGAGGAACATCAATACTTATCGTAGTTGGTGTTGCATTAGAAACAGTACAACAATTAGAATCTCAATTAGTAATGAGACACTATAAGGGATTCCTTGAGTAAACAATAAAAGTGGCTTGGCCACTTTTATTGTTTAATGAATAGTGAATAATGAATAATGGAATGTAGGGGCACCGCTTGTGGGAATACCCTTGTAGGGAACAGACCAACGTCGTTCCGCTAACCATTATATTATTTAATTTAAAACAAAATGAAAGGAATATAAAAACTATGTATATTGTTATGCTTGGTGCGCCAGGAACAGGAAAAGGAACAGTTGGAGGATTACTATCAAAGGAATTAAATATACCACATATATCAAGTGGAGAAATATTTAGGAACTATATTAAAAAACATAATAAACTAGGAAAAGAAATAGAGAGCTATATAACAGAAGGAAAATTAGTTCCAGACGAACTTGCAATACAATTAATAGAAAAAAGATTAGAAGAGCCAGACACAAAAAATGGGGCTATATTAGATGGCTTCCCAAGAACAGAAAACCAAGCAATAGTATTGAATAAGTTTTTAGAAGAAAAGGGAAAAAGAATAAATATTGCAGTAGATTTAAGCTTACCAGATAAAGAAATAATAGATAGAATAGTAAAAAGAAGAACTTGTCCAAATACTGAGTGTAGAGAAATATATAATATAGACTTTAAACCACCAAAGGTAGATGGTATATGCGACAAATGTGGAACAAAACTAATACAAAGAATAGATGATAATGAAGAAACTGTAAAACAAAGATTAGAAACATATCATACAATATCAGAAGGTCTAATAAAATATTATAAAAAACAAGATATATTATATACAGTAAAGTTAAATAATAAATCAGACTTAACAACACTTGATATAGTAGAAGATATAAAGGAGTATTTAAATAAAAATTAAATATTGACAAATAAACAAAGCAATACTAAAATAATTATATTAAGGAAAGAGGTGATAAGTATATGATTAATTCAAATTTAATAAAAAATCCTTTTGAAACTGTTGTAGATATTGAAAAAATGCTAGATGAGGCAGAAAAAGAAATAAATGACCCAAATACAAAATTTATTACGCATGAAGAATTATTTGAAAGTGCTAGGAGATTAGTTAATGGAAGATAATGAATACGATATAGAATATCTTCCACAGTTTAAAAATCTAAAAATAAGCTCTAAAATATATTTTAATTCTAAAGAGTTTAAATATTTTCCAAAATAAAACATTAACTTAATAGTTGAACTAAGCCTAATTATGAAATTTGTTTAGGTTTTATTAGCATGTCATAATAATATAAAAATACCTTGTTTTTTGTTTAAAAAGTGGTATAATTATGTGTGCTAAAAATTTATATTAATTAATAATGAATAATTATAATAGGGGGCAACACAATTTATGGTAACGATAAAGTCAAAAAGAGAGATAGAATTAATGAGGGAATCTTGCAAAATAGTAAGACTTGCGCAAGAAGCAATAGCAAGGGCAATAAAACCGGGTATAAGCACATACGAATTAGATAAAATAGCAGAAGATGTGATAAAGTCTCATGGAGCAATACCTTCTTGTAAAAATTACCCAAGTGGAATAAAAGGTGTTCCGGCATTTCCATCAGCTGTTTGTATATCTGTAAATGATGAAGTAATACATGGTATACCATCAAAGCATACAATAATAAAAGATGGAGATATAGTAAGTACAGATTTGTGTGCATATAAAAATGGATTTCATGGAGATGCAACAAGAACTCATTTAGTTGGAAATGTTAGTAAAACTGCAAGAAAACTATTAGAGGTAACTGAACAAAGCTTTTTTGAAGGAATACAATTTGCAAAAGTTGGATATAGAATTGGAGATATATCACATGCAATAGGAGAATATGTAAGAAAAAACGGATTTTATATAGTTAAGGAATTTCAAGGACATGGAATAGGAAGAGATATGCATGAAGACCCGGGTATACCAAATTATGGAAAAGCCGAAAAAGGATTAAGGCTAGAGCTAGGTATGACACTTGCAATAGAGCCTATGGTAAATGAAGGAACTAGTGAGGTTGAAGTACTAGATGATGGTTGGACAATAGTAACTGCAGATGGCAGTTTAGCAGCACATTATGAAAATACAATTTTAATAACAGAAAATGAGCCGGAAGTATTGACAATGTAAAAAGAATAGGGTATAATATTCAAGTGTATTTTTAGATATACATAATTTCTTAAATCCAATTAAGGAGGAAAAAACTTTGGCAAAAGAGGATGTAATAGAGGTTGAAGGTACAGTTGTAGAGGCCTTACCTAACACTAATTTTAAAGTAGAATTAGAAAATGGGCATCAAGTATTAGCTCATATTTCAGGAAAACTTAGAATGAATTACATAAAAATTCTTCCAGGTGATAAAGTAAAATTAGAATTATCGCCATATGACTTAACAAAAGGTCGTATTACTTGGAGAGATAAGTAGCAGGTGTGTTTGCAACAACAGTTGCAACTTTAATATAATAAAATTTACGAAGAGGTGAAAAAAATGAAAGTAAGACCATCAGTAAAACCAATATGCGAAAAATGCAAAGTAATCAAAAGAAAAGGTAAAATAAGAGTAATATGCGAAAACCCAAAACATAAACAAAGACAAGGGTAGTTTAAATCAAGTTAATAAGCGTAATTTCGATGCGGCTGATAAATACTTTTGTTAAGTATTTGTTTATCAAAATTATGTTTATATATAAATTAATAATTATTAGTTGAACTAAATTTTATAATTAAACAATCCAAATTATAAGATTTATTCAAAACAAAAATGGAGGTGCAAAAATATATGGCTCGTATAGCAGGAGTGGACTTGCCAAGAGAAAAAAGAGTTGAAATAGGACTTACATATATTTATGGAATAGGTGTAACAAGTTCTAACAAAATACTAAAAGATGCAGGAGTTAATCCAGATACAAGAGTTAAAGATTTAACAGACGATGAAGTAAATAGTATAAGAAAAGCTATGGAAACTTATAAAGTTGAAGGTGACTTAAGAAGAGAAGTAGCACTTAATATTAAACAACTTACAGAAATGGGATGTTATAGAGGTTTAAGACATAGAAGAGGATTACCTGTTAGAGGACAAAGAACAAAAACTAATGCTCGTACAAGAAAAGGACCAAGAAAATTAGTAAGCAAGAGCAAAAAATAAATCATAAAGATAATGTAGTGGGTGGCGTTTTAGGCAACCCGAACTTCGAAGAAATATCTGAATTAGGAGGGAAATGTAAAAAATGGCTACAAAAAGTGTAACAAGAAAAACAACAAGAAGAAGAGATAGAAAAAATATTGAAAAAGGTGTAGCTCATATTCATTCTAGCTTTAATAATACTATAGTTACAGTTACAGATGTACAAGGTAATGTTTTATCTTGGGCAAGTGCTGGAGAATTAGGTTTTAAAGGTTCTAGAAAGAGTACACCATTTGCTGCAGGAGAAGCTGCTGAAACAGCTGCAAAAGCTGCAATGGAACACGGTTTAAAGTCTGTAGAAGTATATGTTAAAGGGCCAGGTTCTGGTCGTGAAGCTGCAATAAGATCATTGCAAGGTGCAGGTCTAGAAATAAGTATGATAAAAGACGTAACACCAATACCACATAACGGATGTAGACCACCAAAAAGAAGAAGAGTATAATATTAAAAGAGGTGAATTATTAAAATGTCAAGATATAAAGATGAACAATGTCGTATTTGCCGTAGAGAAGGTCAAAAGTTGTTCTTAAAAGGTTCAAGATGTTATACAGATAAATGTAGTGTAACAAGAAGAAATTATGCTCCAGGACAACACGGACAAAAGAAAACAAAACTTTCTGAATACGGAACACAGTTAAGAGAAAAACAAAAAACAAAATCATTCTATGGTGTAGGAGAAAAACAATTTAGAAGATACTTTGAAATGGCATCAAATAAAAAAGGAATAACAGGTGAAGAGTTATTACAAATATTAGAAAGCAGATTAGATAATGTTGTATACAGATTGGGATATGGAAGCTCAAGAGCACAAGCAAGACAACTTGTAAACCATGGACTTTTTGAAGTTAATGGACATAAAGTTGATATACCTTCATATTTAGTAAAAGCTGGAGATGTTGTGGCAGTTAGAGAAAGTAAAAAAGATGTATCAATAATAAAACAAAATGTTGAACAAAATGCTGCAAGACCAGTTCCAGAATGGTTAGAGAAAGATACTGAAAAATTAAGTGGAAAAGTAATTAGATTAGCATCTAGAGAAGATGTTGATATACCAGTTGAAGAGCACTTAATTGTTGAGTTATATTCTAAATAGAATTTA
This sequence comes from uncultured Eubacteriales bacterium, assembly GCA_949840345.1. Classification (GTDB taxonomy): domain Bacteria; phylum Bacillota; class Clostridia; order TANB77; family CAG-508; genus CAKPQL01. The sequence goes on along the minus strand of CATKWX010000024.1, from coordinate 5,766 downwards.
ATAGTGTAAAATTTGGAGGTTAAAAATGATTGAATTTGAAAAACCAAATATTGAGTGTCTAGAAGTTAATGATATAGAAAATTATGCAAAATTTGTATGTGAGCCATTAGAGAGAGGATATGGAATGACAATAGGAAATTCCTTAAGAAGGATACTATTATCATCACTTCCAGGAGCAGCAATAACAAGCGTAAAAATAGAAGGTGTTGTACATGAATTTTCAACAATACCAAATGTAGTAGAAGATGTACCTGAAATAATAGTTAATTTAAAAGGCGTTCGTTTAAGAATGCACGAAAATGAAGAAAAAACAATAAAGATTGACTTTAAAGGTGAAGGAGAAGTTAAAGCAGGAGATATAATAACAGATTCTTCTGTTGAGGTACTAAATCCAGATTTACATATAGCTACAGTATCTGAAGGTGGACATTTACAAATGGAAATGACAGTAGACAGAGGAAGAGGGTACAATGTTGCAGATAAAAATAAAAAACAAAATCAAGCAATAGATGTTCTTCCTATAGATTCAATATTTACTCCTGTAAAAAAAGTAAATTATTCGATAGAAAACACAAGAGTAGGTCAAACTGTTGACTATGATAAATTAACAATAGAAGTTTGGACAGATGGTAGTTTAAAACCATATGAAGCGTTAAGCTTAGCTGCTAAAGTAATGACAGGTCATTTAGAGTTATTTATAGATTTATCAGAAACAGCAAAGAATACACAAGTTATGGTAGAAAAAGAAGAATCTAAAAAAGGTAGAGTATTAGAAATGCCAATTGAAGATTTAGAGTTATCTGTTAGATCATATAATTGCTTAAAAAGAGCTGGAATTACAACTGTAGAAGATTTAGCTAATAAATCAGAAGCTGATATGATGAAAGTAAGAAATTTAGGTAAGAAGTCTTTAGATGAAGTTATAAATAAATTACATTCATTAGGATTAGATTTTAAATACGAAGAAGAATAAAAACTAATAATTATTTGTAGGGGGCGGTCCTGTGTCGCTCCGTGCTTCGAAGAAATATCAATAATAAAAATTAATATGTAGGGGCACAAACGGGAGATTAGCTACGAAGCGAGTGCCGAATGAAGAATGAATAGTGAATAATTATTTATAGGGTTGACATTTTTAGGCAACCCGCACTTCGAATAAATAACAAAAATAAAATAATAAAAAAGGGAAGGTGAATAAAGTGGCAGCAAATAGAAAATTAGGTAGACCAACAGACCAAAGATTAGCAATATTAAGAAACCTAACTACAGATTGTATATTATATGGAAAAGTAGAAACAACTGAAGCTAGAGCAAAAGAAGTTAAGTCAATCGTAGATAGTATAATAGCTTTAGCAATAAAGGAAAAAGATAATTTTGAAACTGTTGATGTTAAAGTTGTTAAAGCAAAATTAGACTCTAAAGGAAATAAAGAAACTGAAAAAGTTACAAGCAAAAATGGTAAAGAATATTTAAGAGTTGTTAAAGAAACAACAACAGAAAAAAGACAAAAAGATATGCCATCAAGATTAAATGCTAGAAGAAAAATAATGAGAAAAATAAATAAAGTAAAAGATGCAGAAGGTAAAAATATAGATATACCTGCAAAATTATTTGGAGAAATAGCTGAAAATTACAAAGATAGAGTTGGTGGATATACATCAATAATAAAAATGGGACCAAGAAGAGGAGACGCAGCAGAAAGAGTTATTTTAAAATTAGTTTAATCAATTATAAGGGTTGCAGGATATGCAACCCTTATTTTGTTGTAAAAATAGAAATATGGGTGATTTTAATTTGCAATTACAAAACATATTGCAAAATCGTAGGGGCGAGCATTGCTCGTCCGTTCTACAAAGAATACTCTAGTGAATAATGAATAGTGAAGAGTGAATAGTACAAAAATCGGAGATTTTTGAGGAGGATTATATGAAAAAATATTATTTTACGTCAGAAAGCGTAACAGAAGGACATCCTGATAAACTTTGTGATTATATATCAGACACAATTTTAGATGAATGTTTAAAGCAAGATAAAAATTCAAGAGTTGCAGTAGAAACATTTGCATCTAAAAATAAGATAGCAGTAGCAGGACAACTTACGACTAACGCTAAATTAGACATAGAGAAAATTGTAAGAGAACGCATAAAAGAAATAGGTTATGATGACGAGAATGTAGATTTAGATTACAGAACTTGTGATATAGATATAAACATAACAAAACAAAGCAACGATATAGCATTGGGAGTAGATATAGGTGGAGCAGGCGATCAAGGTATAATGTTCGGTTTTGCTTGTGATGAAACTAAAAACTATATGCCATTTGCAATAGATTTAGCACATAAACTTTCAGCTAGACTAACAGAGGTAAGGAAGAGTAAAGAAATAGACTATTTAAGACCAGATGGAAAAACACAAGTAACAGTAGAATATATTGACGGAAAACCTTTACGAATAGAAACAATACTTATATCTAATCAGCATACACCAGATATAGATTTAAATGTAATGAAAAAGGATATTATAGAAAAAGTAATAAAAGAGACAGTAGATTCAAAATATATTGATAAGAATACAAAAATATATATAAATCCTACTGGCAGATTTGTTATAGGTGGACCGTTAGGTGATACTGGTCTAACAGGAAGAAAAATAATTGTAGATACATATGGAGGATACAGTCGCCATGGTGGTGGTGCATTTTCAGGAAAAGATGCTACAAAGGTTGATAGATCAGCAGCATATATGTTAAGACATATTGCTAAAAATATAGTTGCAAATGGACTTGCCAAAAAATGTGAGTTACAGATTGCATATGCAATAGGAATTGACGAGCCTGTATCTATATATGTAGATACATTTGGAACAGGTACAATTTCAGAAGAAAAAATTATAGATATAATAAAAAATAAATTTAATTTAACACCAAAGGGAATAATTGAATATTTAGGTTTAAAAGAACCAATATACACAAAAACAACAAATTATGGACATTTTGGAAAGGACGACCTACCTTGGGAGAAAATAATTAAACTAGTTAACTAAAAAGGAAATCAAACATATTATACTATAGGGGGTATAATAATGTTTGATTTTATTTTTTATGCTTGTATTTGGACATTAGCCTTGTATGGTTTTATAGAAATAGTAAAAACAATTTATTATATATGTACATATGAAAAAATAGACAATAATGGTATGAAATTAATTATAGCAGTGAAAAATCAAGAAAATCAAATAGAAGGATTTTGTCGTTCAATATTATTTAGGTATCTTGCAGGGAAAAAAGATTATATGAATAATATAATAATTGCTGACTTGAACTCGACAGACAATACAAGAAGCATTGCAAGAAAATTAGAAGAAGATTATCAATGCATACAGTTAGAAGAGTGGGAGGAGTGTAAGGAAGAGTTAGATTACATATGCAAAAAATAAGTATAAGCTAGAATTAAATATATTATTTTTCGTGCTCACTCCCAACTACATAATAGGCTGTATGCCGAAATTTACTTTCGTAATTTCTGCTACAGCCTATAATTTGTCGGTCCCCACATTCGTTCGCTATGAAAAATAATATATTTAATTTTTCTCAATATAATTAATATAGATTTAAACTTGTTCTAATTTATTATCCTACATAATATTATTATGTAGGAGGTAATGAAGATGAACAAGATATCTGATGGAAATAAGCTAGAGATAAATAATAATATAGGAATAATTGCAAGGGGAGTTATAATTGCAATTATTTCTAGTATGGTATTATTATTAATATTTTCAGCAATACTAACATATACTTCAATTTCAGAAAGTGTATCAAATCCTGTAATAATTATAATAACAGCTATAAGTATTCTTCTTGCAAGCCAATTAAGTACAAGAAAGATTAAGAAAAATGGTATAGTAAATGGCGGAATAATAGGGGGAATATACATAATTTCAATATATCTAATATCTAGCATAGTAACAGGTAATTTCGCATTGGGAATAAATGCAATAGTAATGATAATTGCAAGTATCGTAGCTGGAATGTTTGGAGGAATAATAGGGGTAAATGCAAGGTAAATATTGCCAATTTACATAATTTGTGATACAATATTAACATTGGCGAAAGCTAATTTAGAAAATCAATAACACTAGGAGGTTATGCTATGAAAATGCAAATTGAAATACCTAGCACTGCTAACATCGAAAAAGGTGTTAACGAGACTTTAAAGAGAAAAGACAGAAGACGGAGACTTATTGGTGTAGAATTAAGCAAGAGAAATCTGATATTGGAGTTTTCAGATGAACCTTCACGATCCGCTAGACAGTTTGCAAAACCCTTCAGTAAAAAGGATAAAAAATCTAAAAAAGGACTCATAAGAAAGGGTTATGAATCAGTTGACGAAATTATGAGACGAGCTTTTAACGAAGAGCAATTGAAGGGATTGAACGATGAGGGCTACGAGATGATCGGGGTTATTGAAACTAATAAGTTTTGGATACTTTTTTGGTCTAAAGCTTAAGTCAAAAAACGACACCTATACACTTAATTATGTGTAGGTGCGTTTCTTTTTTTGTATAAAACCTAAAAAAACACAAATAATAAACATATATAATTCTGAAAGGAAGATTAATATATGAGTTGTTTAGATAAATCTAAGGAAACTGTAATGAATACTTGTAAAATAACAGTTAATAAAACAAATAAAATAGCACAAAGAGCGAAATTAAAAATGCGTATAAATGAATACAAAAATAAAATAGAAGATATATATAATTCTATAGGCAAAAAGGTATACGAAAAGCATATAAGAGAAGAAGACATTAATATAGAAGAATATTTAGAGAATGAATGTGAAAAAATAGATAAATTGTCTAAAGAAATAGAAAATGCAATAGAACATATACTTATATTAAAAGATATGAAGAAATGTCCAGAGTGCTTTAGCGAAATAATGATACAATATAATTTTTGTCCTAATTGTGGTAAAAAGCAATACAACGCTAAACCTAGAGAAGAAAAGATAATAGAAAAATTAGAAGATGAAGATATAGATAGTACAAACGAAAAGGAAGCGCAAATAATAGAAGAAGAGAAGGAAAATTAATTAAAATGCATAGGAAGCCCTATGCATTTTAGTATGGATAACGTTCGAATAGGTATTTAATAATTTGATTTACATTATTATCAGTAACATTTAAAAAAAATCCATTATCTAAACTAACCCACATATTAATATTATATTTGTCATTATTATCTACAAAAACGCCAATAATATCAGCAATTTCTATTGGATTATCAAAGTTCTTTTCCCATTTCATTACATTTGTATCACATATATCTTTATCATAAAATTTATTTAAAAATTTATATATTTCTTTTGGTTTAGAACTATACAAATCAACAATCGTATTCATTATTTTTTTCTCCTTTAAATAATATTATTTGTTTTAAAAAGTTAATTATACAAAGGAATAAAAGGTAATTTTTCGGAAATACTATTTACAAAACAAATTGAAAAATCGTAGTCGCGGGACTCTAAGTCCGCCCGCAAATAAACATATTACAAAACAAATTGCAAACATTATAGGGAACAGATTAACGTCGTTTTGTGTGGTGAAGCTTTTCTTACATAAATTTTTAAGGAGTGTATATGAAAAGATTTAAAAAAATACTAATACTAATTTATTTCTTAATATTAATATTAACCCTATGTGGATGTAGTAATAATGATAATAATGGAGATATAAATAAAAAAATAGAAAGTCAAATTAATTATT
>CATKWX010000023.1 GCA_949840345.1 uncultured Eubacteriales bacterium | reverse complement strand
AGTGAGGAAGATGATGTATGCATAAAATATATTGTAAAAATAAAGAAACAGGAAAAAATAGAGTTTTATGAAATAATATTTGAAGATTATATTATGCATCGAACAATAGATGAATCGTTTTATTTATGGGATGCTCACGAAATAAGAAAAGGATATGGATTTTTGATTTTTGAAAAATCTAGATTATTAGATGACTTATCTAATACACTAAATTTACCAATTGTTAATTTAAGGGGAAGAGATTATAAGCACTATGGTATCTATTGTGAAAATCACACAATAGATGTAATATCATTTAGTAAACCTAAAGTTGATTTATTAGATATATAGGTTATATTACGAATAAAAAAATTAAAAGTTATAATTATAAATAAATTAGAAAATTTATGGTGATCAAATGAATTTAAGAAATGAAAAATGCCAAATTGAAATAAAAATTGATGAAACATATACGGTGGAATCTAGAGACAATAGATATTATGATATAATTTTCATAATTTTCAATCCGAATAATTATACGCATAATGACTTTTATAAGGTAGTTTCTATAAATGTAAATTTACTTAACAAACAATATTCAATAGCGTTAGTCGGAGATTATTATTCTTATGATACTGATTGTGCATTACTTGATAATATAGTATTAACTGTGTTACAAAATGATACAATAACGCAGATTGATGTTATTGATAGAAAAATAGTAAATAGAATAAAATTAGATTGCCTTGGTTGTAACTATGGAATTTATAAAGTACCAACAGGATATATTATTTATGGCGAAATAGAAATTACTATGTTAGACATGGATTTTAATAAAAATTGGTCATTTAGCGGAAAAGACATTTTTGTTTCTACTACTAACAAAATGCCATTTAAATTAAAAGAGAATTCAATTTGTTTGTATGACTTTCAAGATAATTATTATGAAATCAATTTTGATGGACAATTAATCAGTAAATATTAAAACTAATTACAAATTATAGAGGGGATATATGTTATATGAAATTTTGCCAAAGGGGACGGAGAATTTTGGCAATTATTGTAAAAGGGGGTTTTGTTTTAGACGAAAAAGTGTTAAAATGAAAAAGGACCAATATGAAAGAAGGAATTTTTATACCGAGAAAGCCAAGAAATTATATAGAGACAACATTTATTCATATTATGGGAATATATAATAGATAGAATCTTAAAAGCTTAAGACAAAAGCTCCGTCCCTTTGTCTACACACCGTTAAGGCGAAACAGAAGATGTTAGCATTGCAGATTTAAGTGTTGCAATAAATGCAGGATAAATAAAAACAGGAGCACCTTGTAGAACAGACAGAGTTGCAAAGTATAATAGGTTGTTGAATATAGAACAAGAATTGTCTGAAGATGTATAGAAGGATTTCGAACAATGAGCAAATAATAAATTTAAAATACTTGAATATTCAAAATCAATATGATATAGTAAAAATATGGGGGACAATATTTTAAATAATTTGCATATAATAATATTACTAGAAATAGTTTAAAAAGTGGTGAATCCAGCCATAAATTGGAATTTGAAAAAGCGGTGAACCCAGCCATAAATTGGGACTTAAAAAAGCGGTGTTTCCAGCCATAAATCGGAACTAAAAAAAGAAAAGATTAGGGTCTTATATAGATTCTAATCTTTTTTTTGTATTTAATTTATAGAGATAGGAGGAGAAAAAATGATTTTAAATTTAAGAATAGTTAGGGTAGATTCAGAGTATTGTGACTATTTAAGAAAATTCGATAATAAAGTAATGTATAATAAAAGCGAAAAAGAATTAAGACCATTTATTGGAGTTTTGTTTAAGATAGATAATTACGAATATTTTGCTCCATTATCAAGTCCAAAAGAAAAACATAGAAAAATGAAAAACAATATTGATTTTTTCAAGATAAAAGGTGGAGAATTAGGAGTTATGAATTTTAATAATATGATTCCTGTAACAAGTAATTTCTATACATTGATAGATTTAAATAAGGAAACTTTAACAATTGAAGAGTCTAAATATCAAAAATTATTACAAGAACAATTGCAGTGGCTTAATGCAAATTATTATCAAGTAAAGAATAAATCATTTAAATTATATCAATTATATAATGCGGGAAGATTGCCAGAAAAAATAAAAATGAGATGTTGCAATTTTAAATTATTGGAAGAAAAGTGTTTAGAATATGATAAATGTTAATTAAGCAGAAAGCAACTGTATTATGGAGTTGCTTTTTATATATGTTACAAAAAAGCACCACATATGCTCTGCCAAGCTTTGTGGTGTTTTATCATAAATTATATGGTAGCACACATTTGGAGACTCTCATTTTCTATACTTATTATGCATATATATTTTAGTTGAATATGAGTTATTGTAAAATTATAGAAAAAATAGTATAATAATAAATATAGGAGAAGGAAAGATATGAAAGCAGAAATAAAAAAAATAGAATTAAATAAACTGATGAACAGAGAATATTTTAAGATTATACTAGAGAGTCAAAAGAAAGAATTAATTTTATCTAATCCACTAATGAGTGATCCAATTAATTTTAGGAAGCAAGTTTTTGGAATATTAACAGCTTGCAATTGTTATGATCTTATGAGACTAGCAACAGAAAATCCAATTCGACCTAAAGCAATAGGATATTACTGTAAAGGCGCAGGATACAGAATTTTAGAAAATATGGATGGGAAATGGCTATTACTTGATCCAAAAAAAGGAATGTATTTATATAAAAATGCAGAGAATGAAACAAAAGAATTAATTAAAGCTGCTGAAAAAGAACATATAGATACTATTAGTATGGATGAAGGGACTATAGAAAGCATAATGTCAGCAAGCAGTATATTTAGCATTCTTTTTAAAGGTAATGGCGGAACTTCTTCATCTATGCAAACTGGACAATTATATTATGGATTTGGAAGCCCTATAAATATTGGAAATAATGCTAGTCAAAATAAAAAACTGAAATCAGCTAAAATGTTTAAAAGTTTTATTGTATGTTTAATGAAATTATTTAATGAAAAGGATTTATTAAAATTAGGAGGAAATATTGAAAAATACCCAGAAGTGGAAATAACTTTAGACCATACGAATAAAGTAAGTTCAATCAGAAATCCTATTACAGGATTAGGATTTAGTATAGGCAAAAGTTACGAAATTATAGATAATAACTCAATTGAAAATGCTGATAAGAGTAGATAATAATAGTATGGTTAAAGATACAAATAGTTTAATGTTGTCAATATGAAAAAGCGTATTTAAATTATTGTAATATAAAAACAAATATAGTATAATATAAAAGTATATGGGGATGTATTTGGTTTCGACAGATATTTAGAAGTATTAACGGCGAGTGGTGGAATCTTGCTTGGCCACCTAAAAAATGTAAGAAAATAAGTAAACGCTAATAACGAAGAATTAGCTTACGCTGCCTAAATGCGGCGTCATCTTACCATAGAGCCCCACGGCTATGAATAAGGTGTCAAATTAGTGGGAAACGAAGCTACTTTTTCCTTGAAAGTAGGGGGTAATTTAAAGGATACTAAAAATTATAGTTTGTTTATTAACGATAATTCGAGGGAATGTAAAGAATAAACTATACTCGTAGAAGTTAATATGGAAAAGTATTTGGACAGGAGTTCGACTCTCCTCATCTCCACCAAACTCGCTTGCGCGAGAGTTAAGAGATAAGAGTGAAAAGTGAAGAATGAATTGTAGGGGCTTAGTAAGCGACGTGCCCTAAAATAGAAATATAAATAGGTCACGCTGGCGGCGTGACCCTACAATTTTATTCTATCCAATTTCTAGAAATTTTTTTGTTATATCTTCATAATTGTCATAGAAAACAACTTCTTTGGCTAAATTGCTAATTGTTAGAGAGATGTCACTACCAGTTTTTGCAATAACATAAATAGGTAGACCAATTGCATATGCATATCCAGCACCAATTCCAAGTCCAACACCTTTTTCAGAAAATTCAACAATTAACATATCACATTGCTTCATTGCAGGGAAGGCATAATCTATCATTAATTTTGAACCTTCAGGCAATATTGCTTCTCCATATTTTTCAACATCTCTTGCCATTACAACATTCTGAATTCCAGCTTTTGAAAGTGCATTTGTTAGTGCATCAATTTTATTTTTGTCTTCTATACCATTATGAAATTTTAAAGACATAAATGCTTTTTTCATAGTGAGCCTCCTATAAATTTTTATGGACGAGAGAAGGTCTGTTAATTAAAATACCAATTATTCAGCACTGATTTCTCTTCCGTGACTTTTTTAATTTGTTATGATGATCTTCACACATTTGACTTACTTCTTTTGCTAGTTTTAATAATTCTAAATCATATTTTTGACTTGCTCTATATTGAGAGCATCTATCTGTTGGCTTGCTGTTATTCTTAGTAGTACTTTCTTGATTTAAAGTTTTACTGTATATATCTGAATTTATAAATCCAGTGTAAGTTTTTATAGTAGTTTCTAATATTTTTCTTCTTTCAGGGTTTTGCTCATTTTCAAGAGTTTGTTTAACATCATTAATCTTAGTAACATATCTTAAAATATACTCCATAGGAGCATCAGTATATTCTTGAATTAAAACTTCTTGCTCAGACATAAGAAATGCAAGATGTTTTTTTTCTTCTTCAGAAGTTGCTTTTTTAAAATCAGCTTTAAATTTTAAAATCTTATTTGCACATTCATATATAACATTGAATTTTAAATCATTTTCATTATTCATTTGTAATCACAATCCTTTCCAAAAAGACCATATATTTACATTATATCAGAAAGCTAAAAAAAAATCAAAATTATTATAAAATCATTTGACAAATATATTAATTTAATAGATAATTATAATATGTTTTTTGTTGTAAAATATAACCAAAAACAAACAGAAGAAAAAGCTTATAAGTATACAAAGGAGGTACATTTAGATGTATGTATTTAATAAAATAACAGTAAACCCACAATTACCAGATAGAATTAAGGAGTTATCAAGAATTGCCAATAATGTATGGTGGGCTTGGAACACTGATTTTTTGAAATTGTTTAAAACAATTGATATTGATTTATGGGAAAGATGCGGAAAAAACCCTGTAAAATTTTTAAAATGTGTTGATCAATCTAAATTAGAAAATGTAACAAAATATAGTGATTTTCTAAAAGAATATGATAGAGTAGTTTCAAATTTTGAAAGTTACATGAATAGTAAAAATACTTGGTATAATAAAAATTATTCAAACAGTAAGAATAATTTAATAGCATATTTTTCAGCTGAATATGGTTTAGATGAAATTTTACCAATATATTCAGGTGGACTTGGTATACTTTCAGGGGACCATTTAAAATCTGCAAGTGATTTAGGATTACCTTTTGTTGCAGTAGGATTATTATATAAAAACGGATATTTTTGGCAAAAATTAGGTGCATTTGGAAATCAAGAATCAGAATATAACAATTTAGATATGTCTAATTTACCAATATTGCCAGTAAAAGATGAAAACGGAGAAGAATTAATAATAGATGTAGATTTCCCAGAAGATAAAATATATTTAAAAGTTTGGAAAATTAATGTAGGAAGAATAAACCTATATTTATTAGATTCAGATATAGAGAAAAATAGAGAAGATTATAGAGGGGTTACTTTAAGACTTTATGGTGGAGATCAAGAAATGAGAATAAGACAAGAGATAGTTCTTGGCATGGCAGGAGCAAGTTTATTAAAAACTTTAGGTTTAAACCCAACAGTATACCATATGAATGAGGGACATTCTTCTTTCTTAGTATTAGAACTTATAAAAAATATAATGCAAGAAAAAGAAGTATCATTTAATATTGCAAAAGAAATGGTAACAGCAAAAACAGTATTTACAACACATACACCAGTTCCAGCAGGAAATGATATGTTCCCAATAGATTTAGTAGAAAGATATTTTAAAGATTTCTGGTCAAAATTAGGCTTATCAAGAGAAGACTTTTTAAAGCTTGGTATGAAACCAACTGAAGATTTAGAAAGCAAATTTAATATGGGAATACTTGCGCTTAAAGTTGCAGGAAAGAAAAATGGAGTTAGTAAACTTCATGGAGCAGTTTCAAGAGAATTGTTTGGAGATGTATGGCCAAATATTGCTGCAAATGAATCTCCAATTACATATGTAACAAATGGAGTTCATACATGTTCATGGTTAGCGTTTAACTTAAAAGAACTATATAATAAATATTTGGATCCATATTGGCAAGATGAAATACATAATCAAGATACTTGGAAAAAAATAGAAAATATACCAAATGAAGAATTATGGAATGAACACAAATTTAGAAAAGAAAGATTATTACAATTAGTAAAGGAAAATGTTACAAATAGATTAAAACGTAATGGTATGGGATATGAACAAATAAAAGAGATAACATCAAAGTTAAATCCTAATGCATTAACAATCGGTTTTGCTAGAAGATTTGCAACATATAAAAGAGCAACGTTAATATTTAAAGATTTAGAGAGAATAACTCAAATACTAAATGATGAATCAAGACCAGTTCAAATAATATTCGCAGGAAAAGCGCATCCAGCAGATAAAGAAGGACAAGACTTAATTAAATATATCAATGAAATATCAATGATGCCACAATTTAAAGGCAAAATATTTGTATTAGAAAATTACAATATGAATATTGCAAGATACTTAGTATCTGGTGTAGATGTATGGCTAAACAATCCAAGAAGACCTATGGAAGCGTCTGGTACATCAGGACAAAAGGCATCAATAAATGGAGTTATAAACTTTAGTGTACTAGATGGTTGGTGGGCTGAAGGATATAATACTAAAAACGGTTGGGCTATTGGAACAAATGCAGATTATGAATCTTATGAATCACAAGATTTAGCAGATAGCGATAGCTTATATAACACATTAGAAAACAAAATTATACCTATATACTATAATAAAAATGAAAATGGAATATCTGATGAATGGGTAGAAATAATGAAAAATTCAATAATTTCTACAGGAGCAAAATATAGTACATCTAGAATGGTTATAGATTATGTAGAGAACTTGTATATGCCATTATGTAATTTAACAAATAATTACTTTAACACACTAGATAAAGTAACAGAATATAATAAATTTAAAGAAGAATTATATTCAAATTGGAATGATATAGAAATAAAACAAATAAACAATTTCGATAATATTACAATAAACGCAAGAGAAGAAATAGAGGTAGTATGTACAGTAAAATTACCTAATATATCTCCAGAAAATGTGGAAACACAAGTGTATTATGGAAGAGTTATGGAAAACGGAATATTAGAGAATATTGGTATAGTACCAATGACTTTAGTAGATTCAAATGAAGAAGAAAAAACATATAAATATGAAGCAAAAGTTAAATTAGTAACTGGTGGAGATTATGGATATACATTTAGAGTAATGCCAAAACATGAAATGCTACTTGACAGTGCTAACCTAAATTTGGTAAAATGGATAACAGCGTAAAAAATAAGTAGAAATTTGTAAAAAATGTAGGGGCGAGCATACTTGCCTAACGGCAAGAGTGAAGAACTAATAATGAATAGTGAATAATGGTATGTAGGGAACAGACCAACGTCGTTCCGATGACACCACTATGCCCTTGTTATAGAATAATTGATGTAGGGGCGCAGACTAGCGCCCAAATCACGTAAAATGACCACAATAGAAAGAGGATGTTAAAGATGAGAAAAACAAAAATAGTATGTACAATAGGTCCAGCAAGTGGAGATGTAGAAACATTAAAGAAGATGATGAAAGCAGGAATGAATATGGCGAGAATAAATTTTTCACATGGTTCATATCCAGACCAAGAAAAATTTATTAATGCAGTAAAACAAGCAAGAGAAGATTTAGATATGCCAATAGCATTATTGCTAGATATGCAAGGACCAGAGATAAGAACAGGTAAATTGAAAGAGGCACCTGTATTCTTACAAGAAGGAAATAAATTTGTTTTATATAATGAAGATATAGAAGGAGATGAAAATGGTACTTCTGTAAGTTATAAAAATTTATACCAAGATGTTAAAGTAGGTACTAAAATTCTTATAGATGACGGTTTAATAGGAATAGAAGTAGAAGAAATAAAAGAAAAAGACATTTATTGTAAAGTTATTGAGGGTGGAAAATTAGGAAACAGAAAAAGTATTAATGTTCCGGGATGTTCTACTAAATTACCTAGTTTAACAGCAAAAGATATACAAGATTTAAAAGATGGTGTAAGAGTTGATTTCGATTATGTAGCAGCATCATTTGTAAGGAATGCTGAGGATGCATTAGATGTTAGAAAAGTATTAGATGATAATGGTGGTCAAAAAATAAAGATAATAGCAAAAATAGAAAACCAAGAAGGAATAGATAATTTTAAAGAGATACTAAAAGTAGTAGATGGAGTTATGATAGCTCGTGGAGATATGGGAGTTGAAATACCATTAGAGCAAGTTCCTATAGTACAAAAATATTTCATAAAAGAATGTAATAGAGCGGGTAAATTAGTAATAACAGCAACACAAATGCTAGAGTCAATGAGCAATAGTCCAAGGCCAACTAGAGCAGAGGTAAGTGATGTTGCAAATGCAATATTTGATTCAACAGGTGCAATAATGTTATCTGGTGAAAGTGCAATGGGAAAATATCCAGTAGAATGTGTTCAAACTATGAATAAAATAGCTGAAGCAATAGAAGGGTCAATTAAATATTGGAAGAGATTTAAAAGAAGAGAATACGATTTTAGTAAGTTTACAGATGAATGGAAATTAAATTATTCTATATGTGATTCAGCATTAAATATGGATGCAAAAGCGATAATAGTATATACACAAACAGGAGATACTCCAATTTTATTATCAAGCTTATTGCCAGCATGTCAGGTTTATGCTTTAACAGAAAATGAAATGGCATATAGACAATTAGCACCAATGTGGGGCATAGAGCCAGTTTTATTTGAAAAGCAACCTAATGTAGAAACAGTACTAAAAATGGGAATAGACAAGTTAGAAAAAGACAACAAATTAGAAAAAGGAGACTTAATAATATTAGCAGGTGGACCGGGAATAGAAATAGAATCAGCAGATGAAGGAATAAACAGAATGATAGGCAGAGCAATTAGAATTTAATGAATAGTGAATAATACAAAATTTGCTTTGTAAATTTTGATGTAGGGGCGGACGTTTAAGTCCGCCCGTTCCCGAAAGGAAGGATTTAAATGAAAAAATTAACAGCAACAATTCTTTTATTTTTAATGTTATTTTCAGTGTGTACATGTATATATGCTACTGAAACTTCACCATTACAACCAGTATCAACAGATGAAAAGGTACAAGTAAAAGCAAAAGTAATAAGTGCAGGAAAGTCATATGTAAAAGACGAAGCTGAAGGAGTTGCGAGAACTCTACAAGATGTAACAATACAAATAAAAGAGGGAAAATATAAAGGTCAAAAAATAGATACAATATATGTTTTAACATATGATGTAGAAAATAAAATAGTAGGGTATGAGTTAAGCAAAGGAAATACAGTAATAGTACAATTAACAACTGAAGGAGATACAATTGGACAAGTTACAATACAAGAAGTAGTAAGACAAAATTATATATTAGTAATGATATTACTATTTTTTGGAATAATAATTGCCATAGGAAGAAAGCAAGGAATAAAAGCAATACTAGGCTTGATCGTAACAATACTTGCAATATACTTTATTATGATAAAGGGAATATATGCTGGAGGAAATGCAATATGGTTATCTATTTTAACATCTGTAGTAATTATTGTATTAACTTTTATAATTATAGCTGGATTAAATAAAAAGTCATTAACAGCAGCATTAGGTACATCTGGAGGAGTAATATCTGCAGGAATTATGGCAGTTATATTTGGATTTTTTGCAAAACTATCAGGAGTAACAGAAGAATCGCTTTTCTTAGCGGTAGCATCAAATGATATTGTGTTTAATTTTAAAGATTTGTTCTTTGCAGGAATTGTAATATCAGCTCTAGGTGCTTGTATGGATGTTGGAATGTCAATATCTTCAGCATTGGATGAAATTAAACAGAAAAATCCAGAAATTACATGGAAAGAATTACTAAAAAGTGGTATGAATATAGGTAGAGACGTAATTGGAACAATGACTAATACTCTTATACTTGCATATGTTGGAGGGTCATTAACATTAATATTATTGTTTATGGCAACAAATATGTCTATAGGGGAAATAATAAATAAAGAAACAATAGCCATAGAAGCTGTATCAGCACTAGCAGGTAGTATGGGTGTAGTATTTACTGTACCAACGACGTCATTAGTATATTCATTGTTAAATAAAGCAAAAACAGTGTATGATAAAAAGGCAAAAAATGTGGTTGAAGGAAAAAGAAGTTTAAAAATATAATAATTTATAATGGCACGTTGCGACGTGCCATTATAATATTTTTTGCATTAATTCTATAAATTTTTTTCATATAAATCTGACATAAGTACATTTTTAGGCTTAGAATTATCCATAAATCCAACTGTTACAGTTTGACCTTTAACCTCTTGTATCCATACAGGCTTTTCATTATAAAATACATCGTGAGGATAATTACTTCTTAAAATTTCTGTTAATCTTTGTTCATTCATAAGATACCTCCCATTATTTTCTTGTCCATTTATTATATATATATCCAAAAACTAAAATAATATGAATAAATGTTGTATTTTTAAGAAAGTTCTAATATAATAAATGTTATAAGGGCGTAATCGGGAGATTAGCTACGAAGTAGGTGCCGACTGAATAGTGAATAATTATTTGTAGGGGAGAGCCTTGTGTTCGCCCGCACATGTGAGGAATACCTAGGTGAATAATGAAAAGTGAAGAGTACAAAATTTGCCAAAGGCAAATTTTGATTTAGGGGCTTTGCATTGGTCGTCTGTGCTCCGAAGGAAAGAGGTAAAAATATGCAAGTAGTTTATAAAAAGAATATATTAGATGTAAAAAGAGGAACTAGAGTAGTAGATTTATTAAAAACAGAAATTGATAAATCAAAAGAAACTGTAATAGCTTGTAGATTTAATAATGAAGTAAAAGCTTTAAATTATCCAATAAATTCAAATGGGGAAATAGAGCTAATAGATTTAACTAGCAAAGATGGTATGAGAATATACACAAGAGGACTTATATATATAATAGGAAAAGCTTTTTCTGAAACATATAAAGATGCTTTGCTTACAATAAATTATCAATTATCACATGCAATGTTTTGTGAAGTGGATAATATGGAAGTAACAGAAGATATGATTAAAAAAGTTAATGAAAAAGTAAAAGAAATAGTAAAAAAAGATTTACCAATAATAAGAAAAGGGATGACACGCGAAGAAGCCATAGAGTTTTATGAAAGAGAAAAAACTTTAAAGGGAAAATTACAACTAGATGTAGAAAACGATAAAAATATACTTTTATATTACTGCGAAAATTATTATAACTACTTTTATGGAGTAATGCCATTATCTACAGGTTGTATAAATATATTTGAAATAAAAAAATACAAAGATGGATTTTTGATTAGATATCCAAGTAGAGATAATCCAAGGGCATTACCAGAACATCAAGAAAATAAAAAGTTATTAACAACACTTAGAGAATACGATAATTTGCATAAAGTATTAAATGTTGATACAGTATACAAACTTAATAAAACAGTGAGAGAAGATACAATTAATGAATATATTTTACTAGATGAAGCACTTCACGAGAAAAAAATTGCTGGGATTGCAGATGAAATTTTCAAAAGAGAAAAGGTAAAGATGATACTTATTGCGGGTCCATCATCATCAGGAAAGACTACTTTTGCAAAAAGATTAGGATTACAATTAAGATTAGATGGATTAAAACCTGTAACAATATCTGTTGATAATTATTTTGTAGAAAGAGAACAGAATCCAAAAGACGAAAATGGAAATCTTGATTTTGAGTGTTTAGAAGCAATAGATATAGATTTATTTAATGACCATTTAAAACGATTATTTAATGGTGAAGAAATAAAAGTACCTACATTTAATTTTAAAACAGGACATAAAGAATATAAAGGAAACACAATGAAATTAGCAGATGATGAAATACTTGTAATAGAAGGAATTCACTGCTTAAATGATGAACTAACAAAAGAAATACCAAAGGAACAAAAATTCAAAGTATATATAAGTGCATTAACAGTGTTAAATATAGATTACTATAATAGAATATCAACAACAGATACAAGATTAGTTAGAAGAATTGTTAGAGACCATCAATTTAGGGGATATTCTGCATTGCATACACTACAAATGTGGGATTCAGTAAATAGAGGAGAACATAAAAATATTTTTAAATATCAAGAGGAAGCAGATGTAATGTTTAATTCATCATTAATATATGAATTAGCAGTATTAAAGGATTATGCAATTCCATTATTAAAAAAGATAGATAATAAATATCCCGAATTTTCAGAAGCCAAAAGATTATATAAGATGCTTAGATATTTTGAATCTATACCATCAAATTTAGTACCAAATAATTCACTATTAAGAGAATTTATAGGAGGAAGTGTTTTTGGAGAATAAAGTATTTACAAAAATAGACGAAGAATTTGTATGTGAAAACTGTGGTAAAAAAGTTCCAAAATTAGGGTATACTTGCAGAAATCATTGTCCAAGTTGTTTACATTCAAAACATGTAGATATAAACCCTGGAGATAGACTTGAAAATTGTCATGGATTATTAGAACCAGTTGGAATAGAAATAGACTCAAAAAAAGGATATGTAATAGTGTTCAAATGCAAAAAATGTGGTCAAATACGAAAAAACAAAGCAGCAAAAGATGACAATATGGATTTGATAATAAAACTATCTGCACATAACATGTAAGAAAAGTGGCATAGCCACTTTTCTTGTATACATAAATATAGTTTAAAAAATTTACAAAAAAATGTAACCGATTATAAAAAAATGGTAATATACAAGTAGAACCATATTTTAACAAACTTAACAAAATTTTTTCATTGACAGTAACAAGATAAAATTATACAATAAAGGTGAAATTCCTTAAGAAAAAAGAAAGGAAGGAACAAATGAGTAAAAAAGATATTTTTAAGATGATATTAATTATTTTAATAGTAATTGCTTGTATGGCAACTATTTTAGTATTAATTAGTAAAAAATATTTAGATAATAATCTTGCAGTAGCAGATAACAAAATAGAAGAGAAAAATGATAATAATGAAGGACAAGTAGGTGGAGTTATTATAGATAAAGAAAGCCATACACCAAGCCCAATACCTAATATAGAGCCAGAAGAGCCAGAGATTCCAAAAATGCCACAGTATGATTTAAAACCAGGGGTATATTACATAAAAGTTAATAATGAAGCGAATACAGTAACTGTTTATATAAAAGATGATAATGGACAATATACAATACCAGTTAAAGCAATGATTTGTTCAACAGGAGAGGCAACACCAAAAAATCGTAAAATTGTAATAGGAGGGAAAAGATGGAAATGGCAACCACTTTTTGGAAACGTTTATGGGTACTATACTACTCATATAGATGGAAATATATTATTCCATTCAGTACCATATGTAACTAATAAAGATAATAGCTCTTTAGAATATTGGGAATATGACAAATTAGGAACGACAGCTTCTTTAGGATGCGTAAGGCTTAAGGTTGAAGACGCAAAATGGATATATGAAAATTGTTTAGCGTATTCAACAGTAGAATTCTATTCTGACCCAAATCCAGGACCACTTGGAAAGCCTACTGCAATGAAGATATCAGAATACGAAGAATATAGAAACTGGGACCCAACAGACCCAGACGAAAACAACCCTTGGAAAAATTTTGAAGGAGAAAGATATTAGTAATTATATATATAAAATATAATAGAAGTCATAATAAAATAATAAAATGACGAATGCAAATGAAAAAATTTTAGAAATTCTTATGAAGATTTTATGGAAAGTGTTCAAGCTCTGCTTGGAAGGGTGCCATAAAATCGAATTAGAATTTCTTATATTTTGTAATGTAGCCGAGGAGTTTTATTATTTTACTATGACTTCTGCTAATACCATACCAACTTTTTAATTTACCTATACTATTCTATTTATATTCCCATTTGTATAATCTTTTCCTTCTAACCTATTACCAGACTTTACAGTATCTATAATATTTTTTATCTCATCAATACCTTCATCTAAAAAATCCATCCTAATGTAATTTAAATTAAATTCTGTAGGGGATATTGAAGTGGTTTTACTATTATAAATTGTAGTTATAGTATCAATATCGTCTGGAATTACTTTAAACAAAAATCCTAACCTATCTTTTAGATAATATGACTGTTTTTTACAGTTTTTAGTACAAGTAGATAAGCAATGATTTGTATGACCAATTAAGCAATAATTAGAAGTCATAAGAGGTAATTTGCCATATACAATTAATTCTGAATTTGCTACTTTAAAGTTATCCAGCATATCTATAATTGTTAATTTATCTAATTCTGGAGATATTGTAATTGTATCTAAGCCTAAATTTTGTAGGAAGAATATGGTATGTAAGTTCATAACATTTAAAGTATAATTTCCAATAATTTTTAAATTATACTTAGTTATAAATTTTAATTGACTAATATGTGAAATTACAAATCCATTAATTTTATATGTATCTATAATACTATCTAAATTAAGCATATATTTTAAGTAATTATTTCTAACAATAGTTGGCATATAAACATAAACTTCATAAGTGTTACAAAGCTGTTTTAATAAATTGCTATAATGCTCATTTATAAAATACTTAAAAGGTATATATAATCTATCTAAATCTAAATTAGAATAATCTACATCCAAATTCAAATTATTTAGCAATGCACAATATTTAGGAGTATCCGGAACGACGTGGGCGTCGTTCCCTACATAATTATAACTTGTGACTGCACCTTGATTTGCATTTCTTTTATATTTCCTTTTTGCAAATTCTTCTAATCTTTCAATTGCAGTTCTTCTTAAATCATTTAAACAGCTAATATTTGGTATAAACAAATTATCTTCTAAATCTACATTTATACTTTCAAATTCAAACTCAGTATTACCAGTTTTATTTAATTGTGCAATAATTCTATCTTTAGTAATAGGAGACTTTTCAGCTTGTACAGGAAAAACATCACTATTTAAATTTATATTGCTACCTTTATATATTCCATAATTACAAGTCACATTAAATAAGATAGGAGAGTCTTTTCTTAGTATAATACTTCCTTGAATTGGAATTTTTTTATACTCTGCTCCAGAAAAAGTTTTTTTAGCGTCTAGAGATAATTCTTTATCTACAGTTTTAAATACTTTATCTTCTACAGAAATATTACCTTTTAGTCTTCCAATTTCTACAATATCGCCAACGTTTGCTGTTTTTATATTTGAGTTATTTAATAAAAGTTCAGAAACATTATAATTATTATTTTCTTTTTCTACTTGAATACTATCTCCAATAGAAATACTATTTTCTAATTTCAATTTTATATAGCCTTTTTTAGTATTATATGAAATAATTTCGCCTAGAGGTAGCCCCATATGATTAGGTTTTTGTTTATAGATTAAACTAGTATTAGGATTAGAACTTAAGTGACCGTCAGAAAATCCACCTCTATTAAACACCTGCATTAATTGTGTTTTATCTTTTGATAATTCATTTTCTTCAGCTTTATTAATATCATTTATTGCCATATCTAAATATTTACGATATATCTTTGTTGTAATTGCAACATATTCAGGAGACTTTAATCTTCCTTCAATTTTTAAACACTTTATTCCTGCAGCCACAAGCTGTGGTAAATGTTCAACACCACATAAATCTCTAGGGCTTAGTAAATGTCCTTTATCAATAGTCTTCTTTGAAGAATCTAATAATTCGTATGGTAATCTACAAGGCTGAGCACATTTTCCACGATTTCCGGAACGCCCACCAACGCTGCTTGAGAATAAACATTGACCAGAATATGAAATACAAAGTGCACCATGAATAAAGCTTTCAATTTCTACATTAGAATTTTTGCAAATATATTCAATTTCTTCAAAAGAAAGCTCACGAGATAACACAACTCTTTTAAAACCTAATTTTTCTAATTGTAAAACTCCTTCTAAATTATGCACAGTCATTTGCGTACTAGCGTGTATTGGTAAGTTAGGGAAGTTTTGAATAAGGTAAGAGGCAAGACCTAAATCTTGTACAATAATTGCGTCTATTCCGAATTCATAAGCTTTTTTTGCAATATCAATAGCAGAGGCAAATTCGTCATCTTTAATTAGAGTATTAAGAGTTAAATTAGTTTTAACATTTCTTAACTTTGCGTAATCAATAGCTTTTTCTAAAGTATCTATATCAAAATTAGTTGCACTAGTGCGAGCATTAAACATAGAAGTTCCAAAATATACAGTATCTGCGCCATTTTGCACAGCTGCAACCAAACAGTCAAAATCTCCAACAGGAATTAGTAATTCTATATCTTTCAAAGCTTTAAACCTCCTAAATTGTGTGTGATTATACTAAAAATATATTAAATTTGAAAAAAGTGAATTGAAAGTAATTTGAATTAGAAATTCTTAATGTGTTTTATGGAAAGAGTTCGCGCTTGTCGCGGAAGGGTGCAATAAAATATATTTAGAATTTCTATGAAAAATTAACTTGAACGAGCTTTTTGAAAATTTAATATATTTTTATATAAAATTAATTGTAACACAAATTATAAAAAATGCATACTATATCTTATACAAAAACAAAAGGAGGGATTACTTATGCCAGAAGAAAGAAATTGCGGATGTGGATGCAACAACGGAGGATTATTCGGAGGATGCGGTGGAGACTGCTCAATATTATTCTTCATAATAATATTCTTACTTTTATTCACAAATTGTGGATGTGGTTGCGGA
The DNA here is from genome assembly GCA_949840345.1 of uncultured Eubacteriales bacterium. Taxonomy (GTDB): domain Bacteria; phylum Bacillota; class Clostridia; order TANB77; family CAG-508; genus CAKPQL01. The sequence continues at coordinate 9,689 of CATKWX010000023.1, read as the reverse complement.
AGAGGTTGTGGATGCAACTAGTAAATACTTATTGAAATTTTGTAAAGGGCGCTAGTTTGCGCCCTTACATTTTAATATTTTTTTGGACGAGCACGGACGACCAATGGTCGCCCCTACGATAAACATATTGCAAACATTGTAGGGAACAGACCAACGTCGTTTTGCCTATATATTGTGCCCTTATATTCATTCCCCAACAATTACCAACAAAAAAAGACAAGTTTCTATTGACTTGTTTTTTTCGATAATATATACTGTAAATGTATATATTTATACAAAAAAGTAATTAGGAGGAGGACATAAAAAATGAGAAGAAGAACTTTACATACAAGTGTAAAAAAGCTCATTAGCATAACAATGATAATAATTATAATATATACAATAATAAATACAATATTTAATACGAAATCATATGCAGCTCAAACAAGAGACATAGATGCAAATAATATATATAATATAAACGAAAATTTATATCCGGGATATGCTAGTCTTTTACAAAACTTAAAAAGTACACATCCAAATTGGACATTTACTCTTTTTTATACAGACTTAGAGTGGTCAGATGTATTGAGAAATGAAACAATAGTAGATCATAGTAGAAGTTTAGTACAAGGGAAAACTGGAGAATGGTTATGTACGCATATTGATTGCGACGGAAAGCCACATGATGGAACTAGTTGGTTTGGTGCATCACAAACTGCGGTAGCATATTATTTGGATCCAAGAAATTTTCTAAATGAAAATAACATTTTTCAATTTGAAACATTATCATACATACCATCAATACACAATGAGGCTGGAGTAGAAGCTATACTTAGAGGAACATTTATGAGTAACAAAAAAATTTGTGATTATTATGGGGATTCTACGTATGGAGATAAAACTTTTGCACAAACTATAATGTATGCAGCAGAGCAATCAAAAGTAAGTCCATATCATTTAGCTTCAAGAATAAGACAAGAAGTTGGAGCAAATGGTAGTGGCTCATGCAGCGGAAAAGTTAGTGGATATGTGGGATATTTTAACTTTTATAATATAGGAGCATATGCAGGAACAGATGCGGTAATAAATGGATTAAAGTATGCTAAAAATGCTGGTTGGGATACACCAGAGAAATCTATAGTAGGTGGAGCTAATTGGATAGCAAGTGGATATATATCAAAAGGACAAGATTCACTATATCTTCAAAAATGGGATGTAGATAATAGGTATTATGGATTATATAGCCATCAATATCAGCAAAATATACAAGCTCCAACAAGTGAATCCGGAACAATACGTAATAGTTATAAAACCATTTTTAATAACGATTTAGCAAGTACAAGCTTTAATTTTGTTATACCAATGTATAAAAATATGCCAAGAACAGTATCTAGATATCCTAGTAGTTCGACTTTTGTTTCACAAAATGCACAATTATATGACTATATTGGAGCAGGAGTATGTTTAAGAGCTACTCCAAATGGAGATTTAATTAAATACTTATATAATGGAGCTTCATTTTTAAGAATTGAATTAAAAGCTTCAAATGCAGGTTCAAATAATTGGGATAAGGTAATGTTACCAGATGGAACAATGGGGTATATTGCAACACAATTTATTATTGAAGCAAGTGGAAATGAAATTTCAAAATCAGCATATATAAATGCAGAAACACAATTATACAATGGACCAAGAACAGCAGACCATGGAACAACTGCTTTTAGAACATTATATACTTATCAGCCAGTAACAATAGTAGAAGAAGGAAAATATTCATTTGATGGATATAGTTGGGTAAAAGTGAGATTAGGAGATGGAACAAGTGGATATGTTCAAAAAAATTATGTAACAGAAGGAACAATTGGAGAACAAGTAAAAATAACTTGTGATACAGAATTAGCTATAAGAACAGGTCCTGGATTAAGCTATGATAGAATAAAATATATAGATATAGGAGTTATTGTAACAAGAATAGAAAAAGCTTCTACTAAGGTAGATGGATATTACTGGGATAAAGTAATAACAGATGAGGGAATTTCAGGATATATGGCAAGAGAAAAATATAATCCTTACCTTTTATACTTAACACCAGTAAATGGAGGAACAACTAATCCTCCTACAACAGGAGAAAAAATTGCACTAAATGAAGATGAAAAGGTAATAAAAGTTATACCATCTGCAACATTTGCAGATGTAACAGCAAAATATTCAGGAGCAACATTAGCATCTGGAACAGAAACTTTAGGAACAGGTGCAAAAATAAATATAAACGGAGTAGAATATACTGTAATAAAACTTGGAGATGTAAATGGAGACGGCAAAACAAATTCAGGAGACTATGTTTTATTAAAAAATCATATAATGGAACAAGGTAATTTAGATGGCATTTATTATAAAGCAGGAGATGTAAATGGAGACGGCAAGACAAATTCAGGAGATTATGTTGTAATAAAAAATTCTATAATGAGTTCAGGAAGTATTACGTTGTAAGGAAAAATAAACAAAAGAGAGGAAAGTAAAAAATGAATAAAAAGATTATAAGTAATTTATTAGCTTTGATTATAATTATGATAGTTGCTATTATAATAATGCCAAATGAAAGTAATGCATATTCAGTGTCGCCTGGATCAATAAGTTTAACTGTTGGAGGAACTAAAACTATTACTATAAATTCATCTGGGGAAACTGGTAGATATGATATTGCATCTTCTAATAATAGTGTGGCAACAGTAAGCCCAAGTTCAGTTTGGGGAGAAAATAATTCAGTATCAATTACGATAACTGCAAAATCTGCAGGAAGTGCAACAATTACTATAACCCCTACAGATGTTTCAAATTCAACAACAGGAAGTGCTGTTTCCGGAGCAAGGTCAGTTGCTGTAACAGTTTCAAATCCTGCACCAAAGCCAAGCCCAACACCTCCACCGGCACCAACATTTCAAAGTGTAAATCAAACTGTATATGCAAATACAGAAGTAAATGTGAGAGCTAGTTATACCACGAGCAGTAATAGAATAGGATCATTACAAAAAGGCCAAAGTGTTACAAGAACAGGAATTGGAAGTAATGGTTGGAGTAGAGTAACATTTAATGGACAGACAGGATATATAAATTCACAATATTTAACAACAACGAAACCAACTGATGAACCAACAACTAATCCTTCAACACCACCAGAAGGTCAAAAGTCAAATGATGCTAGTTTAAAAAGTTTATCAATAACAGGTGTAACACTAACACCAGCATTTGCTCCTAATGTAACAAGTTATGTTGCAAATATAGGAACAGATATAAATGAAGTAGAAGTTGTTGCAGAAGTGAATAACGAAAAGGCAAGTAGGGAAATCAAGGGAAATACTGAATTAAAAGATGGAGAGAATTTAGTTACAGTGGTAGTTACGGCAGAAGATGGAACAGTTAAAAATTATGAAATAAAACTTATTAAAAGCAATGTAACAATTCCACTAGATGTTTTAACACTTATAGGTATAAAAGAAAATGATGAAAAAGTAAATGTTGGTTTAGGAGAGCCTAGTGTTACAGAAAATATTGTGGAATATAAAATAAGTTTAAGCGAATATATGAAAGCAATAGATATATTGAAAGCATCAAATGATGATTTAAATATATATGAAGGAATAGGTACATTTGATTTAAAAGCAGGAGAAAACAAGTTTACAGTAATACTAAAAATATCAAAAGAGAATGATGAAACACAAACATTTGAATATAGATTAACAATAAATAATCCAGAAAAGGTTGTAGCAAAGGCTGAAACAAAAGTAAATTATAAACTAATAGTAATAATTTCTGCAATTGTTTTAATAACATTAATAGGAATAACTTTTGCAATTGCATGTTATAGAAAACAAGATAACACAGAATATGCAAAACCAGACTATTCTTTCTTAAGAGAAGACGAAGAGAAAAAAGATACTTTACAACAAATATATGATGAAAAGAATAATGGACCAAATGATGACGATAATAATAATTTCAGAAGAGGCGGAAGACATTATTAATATATAAATTACAAAAGATAAACAAATGGGTCGTTTGCCTTAACGGCTCATTTGTTTTGAATAGAAAATAGATTTTTAATTATATAATACTAGTGTAGACAATTATAATAATATTTTTTATTCCGTTCTCCAAGGCGTTTATGTAGGGAACGACGCCCTCGTCGTTCCGTCGGCTTAACAAAGTTTAGTGACACACTCTACTTGAGATTAAGACAAAACGACTCAGGGTCAAACTCATAAAAAATATTATTATAATTGTTTGCACAAAAAAATATTATAAATATTGTAGGGGCGCATGATTGCGCCCAATGAATAGTGAATAGTGAATAATGAATAATTAATTGTAGGGGCACCGTTTGTGGGAATACCACGTTGACGTGAGACCACTGTGCCCGTGTTAGTGAATAGTGAAGAGTACAAAAATCTTCGATTTTTGAGGGGGCAAAAAATGAATAATGATAAAATTACAATAAAAGGTGCGAAAGTACATAATCTAAAAAATATAAGCCTAGAAATTCCAAGAGACAAGCTTGTTGTTGTAACAGGGCTATCAGGCTCACGGAAAATCTTCATTAGCTTTTGATACATTATACGCAGAAGGACAAAGAAGATATGTAGAGAGCTTATCTTCTTATGCACGTCAATTTTTAGGGTTAATGGAAAAGCCCGATGTAGAACTAATTGAAGGATTATCTCCTGCAATTTCAATAGACCAAAAAACCACATCAAGAAATCCTCGTTCAACAGTTGGAACAGTTACAGAGATATATGATTATATACGTTTGCTATATGCAAGAATTGGTGTGCCTCATTGCCCAAACTGTGGCAAGAAAATAGAAAAACAAACAATAGATCAAATAGTAGATAATATAATGGAGCTAGAAGAGGGGACAAAAATACAAGTGCTATCTCCAGTTGTAAGGGGAAGAAAAGGTGAATATAAAAAATTATTAGAAGATTTTTCTAAAGAAGGATTTGTAAGAGCAAAGATAGATGGAGAAGTTGTAGAATTAACAGATGATATAGAGATAGATAGAAAGAAAAAGCACAATATAGAAATAATAGTAGATAGATTAGTTGTAAAACCAGAAATAAGAAATAGGTTGGCAGAATCAGTTGAAACTGCAATGAAATATGCAAATAGTCTAGTTTTAATAGATGTTATAGGGGATAGTGAAAAATTATTTAGTGGAAACTATGCTTGTCCAGATTGTGGTGTAAGTTTTGAGGAATTAACGCCTAGAATGTTTTCATTTAATAACCCAATGGGTGCGTGCCCAAACTGTACAGGTATTGGTTATTTAATGAAGATGGATGAGGATTTGATAATACCAGATAAAGATAAAACTTTATATGATGGAGTTAAAGCTTTTGGTGCTAGTACAATGAAGAAGCGGAGATACAATGGCAAAAATGTATTTTGAAAGCATTGGAAAGCATTATAATGTTGATATATCTGTACCAATAAAAAAACTACCAAGAGAATTTTTAGATAAGATACTATATGGAACTGGAACAGAAAAAATTGATTTTGAATATGAATCTGCTGCAGGAATTAGAAAATTTACAGCTCCATTTGAAGGAGTAATACCAACTTTACAAAGAAGATACAATGAAACTAAATCTGCTGGAATGAGAGAATTCTACGAAATGTATATGAGCAATAGCGATTGTGAAGTATGTAATGGGGCGAGACTAAAAAAAGAAGTTTTAGCAGTAAAAGTTGGGGATAAAAATATAAATGAATTAACAAATATGCCAATAAACAAAATAAAGGAATATATAAATTCATTAAGTTTAAGCAAGAAAGACAAAATGATATCAGAGCAAATTTTTAAAGAATTAAATCAAAGATTACAGTTTTTAATGGATGTAGGTTTAGAGTATTTAACATTATCTAGACCCGCAGGAACGTTATCAGGAGGAGAGGCACAGCGTATTAGGCTTGCAACTCAAATTGGCTCTGGCTTAACTGGTGTATTATATATACTAGATGAGCCAAGTATAGGCTTACACCAAAGAGATAATGACAAATTACTTGCAACCTTAAGAAAGTTAAGAGATTTAGGAAATACCTTAGTTGTAGTTGAGCACGACGAAGATACAATGTATGCAGCAGACCAAATAATAGATATAGGACCGGGTGCAGGAGTACATGGAGGTAATGTTATAGCACAAGGAACAGCAGAAGAAATAAAATTAGTAACAGATTCAATAACAGGTCAATATTTAAGTGGAAGAAAGAAAATCTTAGTACCAAAGCAAAGAAGAAAACATACCAAAAAGGCAATAGAAATTATAAATGCAACACAAAATAATTTAAAAGGGGTAAATGTTAAAATACCACTTGGCTTATTTACTTGTGTTACAGGAGTTTCTGGGTCTGGAAAAAGTACTTTGGTAAATGAAGTGTTATACAAATATATAGCAAAAGAATTAAATGGCTCAAACGAAAAACCAGGTAAATGTGACAAAATTATTGGACTAGAAAATATAGATAAAATAATTAATATAGACCAATCTCCTATAGGAAGAAGTCCACGTTCAAATCCTGCAACATATACTGGCGTTTTTGATATGATAAGAGATATTTTTGCAGGTACGAATGAAGCAAAACTTCGTGGATATCAAAAGGGTAGATTTAGCTTTAATGTAGCAGGTGGAAGATGTGAGGCTTGTTCTGGGGATGGAATTTTAAGAATAGAAATGCATTTTTTACCAGATATATATGTTCCTTGTGAGGTGTGTAAAGGTAAAAGATATAACCACGAAACCTTAGAAGTAAAATATAAAGGAAAGAGTATTTCAGATGTATTAGATATGACAGTAGAAGAGGCTCTAGATTTCTTTAGTAACATACCAAGAATAAAACAAAAAATTCAAACATTATATGATGTGGGACTTGGTTATATAAAATTAGGACAGCCATCAACTACACTATCTGGGGGAGAAGCGCAAAGGGTAAAACTTGCAACAGAGTTATCTAAAAGGGCTACTGGAAAAACTTTATATATACTAGATGAGCCAACAACAGGTCTACACATTGCAGATGTGCATAGATTAGTTGATATTTTACAAAGATTAGTTGATACAGGAAATAGCATTATAGTTATAGAGCATAACTTAGATTTAATAAAAACAGCTGATTATATAATAGATTTAGGACCAGAGGGTGGAGATAACGGAGGACAAGTAATAGGAGTAGGTACACCTGAACAAATTGTGAAAAATGAGAAATCATATACTGGAAAATTCTTGAAGAAATATTTAGACAATTAAAAAATATTGAAGAGCCATTAAGGCTCTTCAATAATCACTTCGATACGCTGTTCACAGTGCTTAAGTATGACTTCCATACAATCCTCAGGATATAAAGGGGTGTGATTAGGGTGAAAGCATATATCGTATTTACAAGTAGCTATGTTATATACAACATTAATTATTCACTGGGACGCCTTTTTGGCGCCCCACATATGTACGAATCTTAATAGTATCTCCATAAATAGAAGCACTTATGGAGATACTAATAAAATTCAAATTCTAAATAAGCCTATTTGCAGTTGTTATTTCTGTTGTTTTGATTTTCGTTGTTATTATTTTCATTATTTCTGTTATTTTTATTTTTCTTTTCCATTTCACAAGCACCTCCTTGCTTAGAAATAGTATAACTATTTTTAAAATAAATATGTAAAATTTGCAAAAAAATTTAAAAAGTGATATAATACAAATATTCTATTTTAAAGGAGTTGTTCTAAAAATGAGTACCAACACCAAGGTCACCGACAACAAGGTAGGGAATGGCACCGAAGTCATCCGGACAAGTTCAATGGCAAATGAGGATCTTATCATAATGTTAAAAAAATGTGAAAAGAAAGGATGGAAAGTGTTATCTGCCGATTGGAACAAAGAAGAGGGATGTTACGTCATAAAAATTAAGAAGTAATAATTCCCTATTGCTGCCTGCATCTTTGCAGGCGGCTGATTTTTATGTATTAGGAAAAATCAATTTTTTGTGTATTAGGAAAGTTCGACTTTTTTGTTGATATATTGCGGGCTGTCGAGGACGCCAGCCCCTACAAAAAACAAATTGCAAACGTTGTAGGGAACGACGCCCTCGTCGTTCCGTGTGGCGAAGCCACCTTTTTTATAATATGTAACAAATTTTAAATTTTAAGAATATATAAATTATAAATGTAATAATAAGGAGAGATTTTATGTTGAATGAAAAGTTAATAGAATTTAACAATTACATAAGAGGGAAGAAAGTGGCAGTTTTAGGTATCGGAGTAAGCAATATTCCATTAATTGATTATTTATATAAACACGCTTCAATTGTTACTTTATTTGATAAAAAAGAAGAAGAAAAAATTGATAAAGTAGTAATAAATAAGATAAAAGATTATGGCATGAAATTATCTTTAGGAGAAAATTATTTAGAGAAGTTGACTGGGTTTGATATAATCTTTCGCTCACCAAGTATGAGACCAGATACACCTGAAATAGTAAAAGAATTAGAAAGAGGAGCAATATTAACGTCAGAAATTGAGCTTGTTATAGAAATGTGTCCGGGTACAGTTATTGGTGTTACTGGAAGCGATGGGAAAACTACAACTACAAGCTTGATATATGAGATATTAAAGGAAAATGGTAAAAAGTGCTATTTGGGTGGTAATATAGGCATACCATTGTTTACAAAAATAGAAGAAATGGATGAAGAAACTTATGTTGTACTAGAATTAAGTAGTTTTCAATTAATGACAATGAAGGTAAGTCCTAAAATTTCTGTAATAACAAATATTACACCAAATCATTTAGATATACATAAATCGTATGACGAGTATATAGAGGCAAAAGCCAATATATTCAAATATCAAGATGAAGAGGGGTTATTAGTTGTAAATTATGATAATGAAATAACTAGAAATTTAGCTAAAAAAGCTAATGGAAAAGTAATATATTTTAGTAGCAAAGAAAAAATAGAAAATGGAATAATAGTAGATGATAGAATAATAAAGAAAGCTGAAGATGGGTTAAGAAGACATATTTTAAATACAAAGAACATGGTTTTAAGAGGAATGCACAATTTTGAAAATGCATGTGCAGCAATAGGGGCGACCAGTTCAATAGTAGATATAGAAAATCAAGCAAAAGCAATAAAAGATTTTAAAGGAGTAGAGCATAGACTAGAATTTATAAGAAAAATAGATAATATCAAGTGGTATAACGATTCAATAGGTTCAAGTCCAACAAGAACAATAGCAGGACTTAACGCCTTTGACGAAAAAATTGTATTAATAGCGGGTGGATATGATAAGCATTTAGATTATACACCAATAGCAAAACCTATTGTAGAGAAAGTATCTTCATTAATATTAATAGGTCAAACAGCAGATAAAATTGAGAAGGCTGTAAGAGATGAGTTAAAGGCACAGAGAAAAACAATGAATATATACAGAGTAAACACTTTAGAAGAAACTGCAAAGGTAGCAAGAGATGTAGCAAAATTAGGAGAAATAGTATTGTTTTCACCTGCAAGTGCAAGCTTTGATATGTTTAAGGATTTTATGGAAAGAGGAAATAAATTTAAAAAAATAGTTCAAGAAATGTAACAATTTTGGAATCTTATAAATAATATATATATAAGTAAGATTTAGAAAGTTGCACATTGGGGACGTAAAATATGTG
>CATKWX010000022.1 GCA_949840345.1 uncultured Eubacteriales bacterium | reverse complement strand
TTATATTTATTGTATTAGTAATTATTGCATTAACAGTTGTGTTATTATCAGTGTTTAATAAAAAAGACGAAAAAGAAAAAATTGAAGAAGGAGAAGAATGCAAAATAGTAAGAAACTATATAAGTGCATTAAATAATAAAAATTCTTCAGAAGCAGAAAATTGTATGGATTTTACAGGAACAGAGGCATGGGGATATAATACAATAGGAAATTTTTCAGAATATAACTACAATGAATTTATAAATGATTATGAAAATGTTAAAGGATACGAGGTACAACAAGAGAGAGAATATTTTGAGATGAAGTTAGAAAAACAACTAGAACAGATAAGTAAAATCGAAGTTAAGGAAATTAAATCAGTAGATAAATTGGGAAAAAATTTATATGCAGTGGAAGCAGAAATTTATTTACAAAAGGAACCTAAAAAGAAAGACGATTTTAGCACCTCAAGTGATGAAATTAGAAAATACCAACAAGAAATGCTTGAAAAGCAAGAAAAACTAGAAAAAGAAATGAAAGCTACAGAAGCTAAAATGTATGGAATCTCACTAGATAAAGATACAAATACAATGATTTTTGTAGTATATAATAATAAAATAATATCTTTAAATTTAGACATATTATTTTAGATATATTTTGAAACGATAAGATACGAAAAACCTCAAAAAATTGAGGTTTTTTATATAAATAAGTATTGACTTTGCAAACTTATTTTGTTATAATATCATAGTTATAAAAACACACATAATGTATAGTTTAAGATTGTGCCTAAGAAAATAAGGTGTTCTTAAATGTTAAAACATTATGGAGGTAAAACAAAGAGGAGGAATTTAAAATGGCAGTAGTTGCAATGAAACAATTACTAGAAGCAGGTGTACACTTTGGACACCAAACAAGAAGATGGGAACCAAAAATGGCGGAATACATATTCCAAGCAAGAAATGGTATCCATATAATCGATTTACAAAAAACATCTAAAAAATTAGATGAGGCTTACAAATTTATGAAAAGCCAAGCTGAGGAAGGAAAAACAGTTCTATTTGTTGGAACAAAAAAACAAGCTCAAGAATGTATTAAAGATGCAGCAATTAAGAGCGGAATGTTCTATGTAGACCAAAGATGGTTAGGTGGAATGCTAACAAACTTTGGAACAATTAGAAAAAGAATAGACAGATTAAAGAAATTAGAAGAAATGGAACAAGACGGAACTTTTGATGTATTACCTAAAAAAGAAGTAATACAATTAAAAAATGAAATGGAAAAACTAGAAAAAAACTTAGGTGGTATAAAAGAAATGACAAAATTACCAGAAGTTATGTTTATAGTTGATCCTAAAAAAGAAAGAATAGCTATATTAGAAGCTAGAAAATTAAATATTCCTATAATAGGATTAATAGATACAAACTGTAATCCTGAAGATGTTGATTATCCAATACCAGGAAATGACGATGCAATACGTGCTGTAAAATTAATTACAGATGTAATGGCAAGTGCAATTATAGAAGGAAGACAAGGAGAAACAGTAGAAACTATATCAGAAGAAATGACAGAAGCTGCCCAAACTGCAGAACCTACAGATATGGAAGAAGTTGCAGCAGAAACAACAGAGGAATAATAAAAGGGGCATAAATGCCCCAATGAATAGTGAAGAGTGAAGAGTGAATAATATAAAATTTGCTTTGCAAATTTTAACGTAGGGGCACGAACGGAAGATTATCTACGAAGCCATTGCCGAGTGAATAATTAATAGTGAATAATGAATAATTATTGTAGGGAACGACGCCCTCGTCGTTCCCTACTTCGAAGGTGTACGCGAGAAATACAGAAATGAACAATGAATAATTATTTGTAGGGGCGCATGATTGCGCCCTTTTACGGAGAATATATTTTAGGAGGTATTTTTATGATAACAGCAGAATTAGTAAAAGAATTAAGAGAAAAAACTGGTGCAGGAATGATGGACTGCAAAAAAGTTTTAACAGAAACTAATGGAGATATGGAAAAAGCAGCAGAACTATTAAGAGAAAGAGGAATAGCAAAAGCTGCAAAAAAATCAGATAGAGTAGCAGCAGAAGGTTTAGTTTATGCATATGTTACAGACGACAAAAAAATTGGTGCTGTAGTAGAAGTAAATGCGGAAACAGATTTTGTTGCTAAAAACGAAGAATTTAGAACATTTGTAGCAAATGTTGCAGAACAAGTTGCTAAACAAAATCCAAAAGATGTTGAAGAATTATTAAATCAAAAATCAATTAAAGAAACAGATAAAACAGTTTCAGAAGTTTTAACTAATAAAATAGCTACAATTGGAGAAAATATGTCTATAAGAAGATTTGCTAGATTTGAATCAACAGGACTTGTAGAAAGCTATATCCATGGAGATGGAAAAATTGGTGTATTAATTAATTTAAGTGCAGGAGATAGCGAACTTGCAAAAGATTTATGTATGCAAGTAGCAGCAGCAAGACCAGAATATTTAGATAGAGAATCTGTTCCTGCAGAAGCTGTTTCAAAAGAAATGGAAATATTAAAAGCTCAAGCAATGAATGAAGGAAAACCAGCAGAAATTGCAGAAAAAATGGTACAAGGAAGAATTGGAAAATTCTATTCAGAAATATGCTTACTTGAGCAACCATTTGTTAAAGATCCAGATATGAAGGTACAAAAATTAGTTGAGAGCAAAAATGCTAAAGTTGTTGAATTTGCAAGATTTGAAAAAGGTGAAGGAATCGAGAAAAAACAAGAAAACTTTGCTGAAGAAGTTGCAAAACAAATGAATCAATAATTAAAATATGATGGGCATATTACAAATATTGTAGGGAACGACGCCCTCGTCGTTCCGTCGACACCGTTGGTGTGCCCTATAAATTTTTTCAAAAAATTTCAATATTTAAAAAAATATAATTGGGAATAATATATTTGTAATAGTAAATTTAAAAACGAGGTTTATTATGAAAAATAAAAAAATAATTCCAATTATATTTTTTTTGTTAATTTTATTAATCTATGTTACTAACATTACTGCAATTCCAAATAATATAATTTTATTTAAAAACGAAGAATTAAATTTAGGAAATATAGCAGGTGTAACAGTAAATATAAAGGGAGATAATTATACAGCAATTCAAGCTTCAGCAGGAAATAATGATATAGATGTTTCTGAAAAAGTAACTTTACAAGTAAGTTTATTTAATACCATTCCTGTAAAAAATGTAACAGTTAATGTTATTCCTACTACCACAGTAATTCCTGTAGGAACCACTGTAGGGTTAAAGTTATATACTAACCGGAGTATTAGTAGTAGGAAAAACTGAAATAAATGGAAAGAAACCATATGAAAAGACGGGTATTGAAGAAGGAGATATGATAGTTTCTTTAGATGAACAAGCAATTACTTGCACAGCAGATTTAATACAAAAAGTAAACAAGTCAAAAGGGAAAGAAATCAATATAAAATATGTTAGAGAAGGATCAGAACATAATGCAGAAATAACCCCAATACAAACATCTGCAAATGAATATAAACTAGGACTATGGGTAAGAGATGCAGCAGCTGGAGTAGGAACAATAACATATTATGAACCATCAACAAAAAGCTTTGCAGCTCTAGGTCATGGAATATTAGACATAGATACAGAAAAGCTAATTAATATTGCAAACGGAGAAATTGTAACAGCCAATATATTGTCAATTGTAAAAGGAGAAAAGGGAAATCCCGGAGAAATTAGAGGAACAATAGCAAGTAAAAATACTATAGGTAAAGTTTCTAAAAACACAAATTTAGGCATATATGGAACAATAGACGATATAAGTAAATTAAATATAGATACTTCTAATGAATTAGAAGTTGCTTTAAGAAATGAAATAAAAACAGGAAAAGCTAAAATTCTATGTAGTTTAGAAAACGGAGTAAGAGAGGAATACGAAATAGAAATAAAAAAGATTTATAAAAATAATAATACAGACAATAAAAGTATGTTAATAGAGGTAACTGATGAAAAATTACTAGAAAAAACAGGTGGAATAATACAAGGAATGAGTGGTTCTCCAATTATTCAAGATGGAAAGTTTATAGGAGCAGTAACACATGTGTTAGTAAACAACCCAAAACAAGGTTATGCAGTATTTGCAGATATGATGATAAAAGAAATGAGAGAAGTAGATTAACAGAAAATTTATAAAAACATCTTGAAAAATATAACATATTAGTATATATTTATAATTGTAAGGGCGATTTTAATCGCCCGCAAAAAATCAAAGGAGAGAACTAAAAAATGATAATCGCTAGAACCCTTGGTACTGTACACACACACACACACACACATTATGTAGCCTAGAAACTGAAAAATTATATAAAACATAGATAAACACGTTTATTTATGTGTATTTTTAATACACATAAATAGGCGTGTTTTTTGTGTTGTACACAAATGCGGGAGATTAAAATAGCCCCTACAAAAACCATATTGCAAACGCCGTAGGGGCAGGGCGGGAGATTATCTTCGGAGTAAGTGCCAAATGAATAATGAATAGTGAAGAATGAAGAATTATTTGTAGGGGCACCGTTTGAGGGAATACCAATGTAGGGGTCGGCGTTCCCGACGACCCGTTGATACCACTGTGCCCTAATCATAAAGAAATGCCAGCACAACGTAGGGGCGAGCATTGCTCGTCTGTTACCCCAAAGGAATACCTTATAAAAAACAAAGGAGGACAAGACATATGAAAACTAAGAAACAAAGCAAAAAGAGTAATGCAAAACAAATAATATTATTTATAATAATTGTAATATTATTTTTATTAATAATATTTGCAGAAGATATAATAAAATTAACAGATAAGAATCGAGTAAATTTAGCAAAAAATTCAGAAAATGAAATAACAACAAACGAAAGAATATCAAATGAGCCCAATGTACCACAGCTATCTGCTGGAATGATACCAGTTAAATGGGATGGAAGGAATTGGAGAATAACTACACAAGAAGATAAGGAATGGTATAACTACGAAAATGGAAAACCAGCTTATGTAATGCTAAATGACGGAAAATACCAATCTGAATTAATAAGAGATATGACAAACAAAGAATTAGCTGAAAATAATGTAGGGGTCGGCGTCCCCGACGACCCGAATATCTGTGGCTCAATATATCTATGGATACCACGTTTTGCAGTAAATAATGATACAAACAATATAAAATACATAAAAGGAACAGAAGCTTTAGAATCTAGTTGGAGTGTACCAGAAATATTTTCGCATATACAAGAAGAAGAAACAAAACCAAATTTTGTGCTAACAGGAGTTTGGGTCGAAAAAGATGTAGATATAGAGTATTCAAGCAAGATAACACAAATGAATCAAGAAGAAAGTATATATGGATTTATAGCAAATACCAAGCCAAAGCAAATAACGGCAATAGATACTGCAACGCTTGGAACATATGTTGAAACTATAAATAATGGAACAACGAAGGAGCCATTACCTACAATCGATTCAACTAATTTGAACCTAATAGTATTGCAAATAGTAAATACAAGTAATCAAGAGCCAATAAAAGCAAAAGCAAGTTACAATAAAGATACAGATTTAATAGAAGTACAAGTAACATATTCACAATTTGGAATAGAAAAGATATTATACGAAAATACAGAACAATTAGAATTAGTAAAAAACAATAATATAATAACAGCAAATACAAAAGGCATATATATGGAAGAGGGAAATAAAACAATAACAATAATAGATAAAGCAGGAAACACAAAGAGTATAACTATAAATGTAGTGCCAGCAATATGGGTAACATATTACGCAAGTGATGGAACACTTGCATTTGCAAGGGAAAAGAACCCATTACCAGAAAAAGGAACAGCAACAGTATATAGTGATATGTCAACTTATCATGGTACACCGCCTTGGTATGGTCAAAGAAACAATATAAAAACAGTAGAATTTGTAAATAAAATATCACCAATATCAACAGCATGGTGGTTTTATAATTGTAATAATATAACAACAATAAATAATATGAAAGAAAATTTAGATACAGCTAAAGTTACTGATATGACTTATATGTTTTATAATTGTAGTTCTTTAAAGAGTATAGATGTAAGTAATTTTGATACAAGCAATGTGACTAGTATGACTCAGATGTTTTATAATTGTAGTTCTTTAAAAAGTGTAGACGTAAGCAATTTTGATACAAGTAAAGTTACTAATATAAATAATATGTTTTTTTACTGTAGTTCTTTAGGTAAAATAGATTTAAGTAGCTTTAATTTAGATAAAGTAACGGATGACGTGCGTTATATAATTGGTGAATGTAATAATTTATCAGAAATAAAATTTGGAGAAAAATTTACAAAAGAAGTATATTTACCAAATGTATCACCAGATGGACAATATTGTACAGGATGGTATAGCGATATAGAGTGTACAGAAGAAAACAAGGTTGCAGACAAAGGAAGTAATTACACGCCAACAGGAGCAATAACATTATATGCAGGAGTTGTGCCAGATATATATGTAAAACTATATACAGATGGAACCTTGGCGTTCTCATCAAAAAATAATCTAATAGAAGATAAAACATTATATCAACGTTGGGATGCAGTGTATTCTAGAACAGATCCACCATGGAAATCATATTCAAATAGAGTACAAAATGTAATATTTGTAGACGAAATAAAACCACTATCAACAAAAAAATGGTTTTATATGTGTAATAATTTAATAGCAATAGAGAATATTGAAAATTTAGATACCAGCGATGTAACTGATATGAGTTATACGTTTTGTAATTGTACTACTCTAAAAAATGTAGATGTAAGTAATTTTGATACAAGCAAAGTAACAAATATGAGTTATATGTTTGCTGGATGCAGTGCATTAGAAACAATAAACGTAAGCAATTTTGATATTAGTAATGTAACAAATATGAATGCTATGTTTCAATCATGCAGTAATCTAACTAAAATTGATATAAGCAATTTTATTGTTAATAGCAAAACAGAATGTAGTTCTATATTTAATTTATGTACTAGTTTAACAGAAATAAAAATAGGGGATAACTGGGAAAATTCTATATATCTTCCAAATCCAACAGGAAAAGAAGAAACATGTATTGGTTGGTATAAAGCAAAAGAGTTTATAGAAGAAAACAAAATATCAGAACCAAATCAATACTATACACCACAAGGGGCAATAACAGTATATGCAGGTTTTATTCCAAACATATATGTAGAATTAACTAATTTGGGAAATAATGAATATAAATTATCATTTGCACATGATAAAACATTACTAACAAGAGTTGATTATAATATAAGTGGAACAAATTATTATGCTACTAATAGTCAACCACCATGGAGAAGTAACTCAGGTCAAATAACAACTGTAGAGTTTTTAGACGAAATAACACCTATATCAACGTCAAGATGGTTTGAGAACTTTACTAAATTGACAACAATATTAAATGTTGAAAATTTAAATACAAGTAGAACAATAGATATGAGACATATGTTTTATTATTGCAATACTTTAGAAACAATTGATGTGAGCCGTTTTGATATAAGCGAAGTAAGATATATGTATCGAATGTTTGCTTCTTGTAAAAGTTTAAAGACGTTAGATTTAAGTAGTTGGGGACAGAATAATGTAAAAGATATGTCATCTATGTTTGAAGCTTGTGAAAATTTAGAGTCAGTAAACATAAGCAATTTAGATATAAGTAATGTAACCAATATGCAATGTATGTTTTATCAATGTAAATCTTTGATAACATTAGATGCAAATAATTGGGATACAAGTAATGTAGAAAATATGGTTCAAATGTTTTATAACTGTGAAAATTTAACAACAGTATATGCAAATAATTGGGATACGGGAAATGTAATTGATATGAATTATATGTTTGCTCTTTGTTATAAATTAGAAACATTAAGTCTAACCAATTGGAGAATTGATAATGTAACTAATGTTCAACATATATTTTTAGGTTGTAGTAGCTTGAAAACACTAGATTTAAGTAACTGGGTTGCAAACGGTAAAACACAAAATATAAATACTTTGTTTAGCGGATGTACTGCATTAGAAACATTAAATGTAAAAAAATTAGTAACAGCAGATGTAACTAATATTAGTGGTATGTTTAGTGAATTAAGAAGCCTAACTTATATTGATATGAGCGAATGGGATACAAGTAATGTAACTGATATGAACAATATGTTTAGTAATTGTACAAATTTAAAAGAGTTAAATTTAAGTAATTTTGATACAAGTAATTTAACTAATATGAATAATATGGTTTATGGATGTACAAATTTACAAAAACTTGATTTAAGTAATTTTGATACAAACAAAATATCAAGTATAACTAATTTATTTATTGGATGTGATAATTTAGTAGAGATAAAATTTGGAGATAAGTGGAACAAATCAGTAAGGTTACCAGAACCAAAGAAAGACAAACATGTTTTATATGCCTGGTATAGCGATAAAGAAAATATAAATGAAGTAGCAAAAGCTGGCGCCACTTATGCACCGATAGGAGAAATAACAATCTACGCAGGATTTTTACCAGATATATATGCAGCATTATATAGTTTAGAAAATGGCGAATATAAACTTTCGTTTGCACACAATAGTGAACTGCTGCCTGAAAATAAAGCAGGAACTTATAATAATATAGCTGGAATAGAATATTGGTCTAATTTGTCTAATAATACTTATACGCCACCATGGCTTAGAAATAGTACAATACGTACGAAAATAACTACAATAGAGTTTTTAGATAAAATAAGCCCGATTTCAACAGCATATTGGTTTAGCAGTTGTAGTAATTTAAGTAATATAGTGAACTTAAGTAATTTAGATACGAGTAAATCGATAAATATGAGATATATGTTTTACAGATGCAATAACTTAGAAACATTAGATTTGAGAAGTTTTGATACAAGTAAAGTAACTGATATGAACTATATGTTTAGTAGCTGTAACAACTTAAAAACATTAAATTTAAGTGATTGGAACACAAGTAGAGTAACAAATATGAGTTATATGTTTTCTGGATGCCCTAATTTAGAGCTACTAAATTTAAGTAATTGGAACACAAGTAATGTAACTTATATGACATGTATGTTTTCAGCAGATATGGATTTAAAGACATTAGATTTAAGTAGTTTTGATACAAGTAATGTAATTGAAATGTCGGCTATGTTTAGTGATTGTATTAATCTTGAAACGGTATATATAGGACCAGAATGGACAACTGAAAATGCAGCAACAGGAGATATGACAAGGGGATGTCCTGCAGAGTTTGTGCTTAATCTATATAGCGTTATGAGTTCTGTAATGCGAGCAGTACAAAACGTTAATGCTATATAACATTAAAAAATAAGACGGTTTTAATTTTAAAAACCGTCTTATTTTAGAAAGTTATTTTACCTTCACATATTCAATATCGCTTTTTTTATATTCTTCTGGTTTTAAGCCTACTCTAGTTTTCATATATTGTAGAACAAGTATAAATGCACCAAAGAAGCTAAATCCTATAATTATAAAAGATTTTGCGGTTGTAAAATTATCCATTACAAGGGAAGCTATTTGCAATATAATAGTGCTAAATATGCTTGTTACAACAGACTTTGCAGAGTAAATTTTAGTGCTAATTTCTCTAGTAGAAAAGCTATTTAAATATTTATCCATTAAGGTATAATATGGTCCTTTTACTATATAATGAATTAAATAAAGGATTAAAACCACAATAACACAAGATGCACCACCAATTATTGAAATAGTTCCAACAAAAATAAATAATAAGCACATACTTATACTAAAAAAAGCTAACACAGTATTTCTAAATCTATTATGAAACCATTCTTGTTTTCTAGAAGAAATACTTGCAATAGTTTGATATATAGCAGCAATAATTCCAAAATATTGAGCAGGTATTCCTAAATCTACAAATAAGCTACTTCTAAGAGTCGAAGATATGCTAAACATACTGTAAATCAAAACCGAGAATATAAGTAAAGCACGAAGTCTTCTAGATTTAAAAATAAATTTGAAGGAGTCTTTTATATCTTGCATATATTCTTTTAAGGTTTGTGTAGAATATTCTTCATCATCTTCATTTTTAGGTTTTGTATTGGTATTTTCATCTTCAAATCCAAAACTAATAAATGCAGAAAAAAGAAGGCAACCTATACACAAATACATAGGTAAATATGGATTAACAACATAAGAAAAGCTTGCAATTATTGATGTTATTCCATCTGTAAAATAATATAATGAAGACCCTTTGGCGTCAATCTTTGCAAATATATTTCTTTTCTTCTCATATGTAGGAATAGAGCTATATAATAAAGAGGATTCGCATAATTCCTTAAATTGATATCCAAGTGCCATGATGAAATACGAAATAAGTATGTGAGAAAAACCATTAGCAATAATTATTATATATACACTAAGTGCAACTAATATGTTTCCAAAAATTAAGCAATTTTTTTTGCCAAGTTTATCAATAAGTGGAATACAAATGACTAGTACAAGTAGTTTGAAAAGTATGTAAAATGAGTCGCCAGATAATACTTGTGCTGGAGAAAAATTTTTAACTTGAGTTAAAAATAAGAAGCTTATTGCATAATAAAACAGTAAATCCCAAGAAAACATCTTGTATATTGGGAATAATTTCATATTTGTTTTCGATTTAAACATACAAACCTCCGTATCTTTTGTGAAATTTTGACAAAATAATTTGCTTAAATTATATACTATAAAAATTTAATTTGCAAATAAATTTGACAAACATATAAGATATTGATAATATAATGAAAAAGGAGGCATGTATGTTTTTTTACCCAAGAGAGTATTTAGAAAATGTAACTAAAATATCATTAGATTTTTTAGAGAAAAATAATATAAAAGGCTTAATATTAGATATAGATAATACATTAATAAATTTTGATAAAGAGATATTAGTTGGTGCAAAAGAGTGGTCTGATAAGCTTAAACAAAGTGGAATAAAAATATGCATTTTATCTAATACAAATAAAGTGGAAAAGGTAGAAAAAGTTGCAAAGAAATTAGATTTACCATACATATATTTTGCAAAAAAACCTTTTAAGAAGCGGATTTTTAAAAGCAAAGGAATTATTAAATTTAGAAGAGAAAAACATTGCTGTTGTAGGAGATCAAATATTTACAGATGTAATTGGTGGTAATAGATGTAAAATGTATACAATACTAACAAAGCCAATAGATAAAAGGGACATATTGCCAACAAGAATAAAAAGACCATTAGAAAAGTTAGTAATAAAATCATATTTAAAACGTAAAAAATTATAGCATTATATTAGTATGTAGGGGCACCATACTTGCCTAACGGCAAGAGTGAATAATTAATAATGAATAGTGAATAATGGTATGTAGGGAACGACTTCCAAAGTCGTTCCGGCTATAAATAATACAAATATTTTCAAGATTTGAAAGGAGCTAATAAATGTATATTAATGATGTACATATATTTACATACATAATATTTTTTATATTAGGTG
Organism: uncultured Eubacteriales bacterium; assembly: GCA_949840345.1. Classification (GTDB taxonomy): domain Bacteria; phylum Bacillota; class Clostridia; order TANB77; family CAG-508; genus CAKPQL01. The sequence continues at coordinate 19,223 of CATKWX010000022.1, read as the reverse complement.
CAATAGTAGGACAATTTATTGAATGGGTTAATAAAAGAGTTTTAGAAGATAAGAAAATATTTTCTAAAGATATTAAGCTAGAACTAAAAAAGAAACTAAAAATAAATTATTTCCCAGTATTAACAATTGCAATATTGTATGTAATAGTGTTATACAAATTTGGAATAAAAAGCAATTTACTGGGAAACTTAAATCTTATAAAATACATATTTTTAATTCCAGTTTTAATATCAATAATTGTAATAGATTATAAAAAAAGAATAATACCAAATAGATTAACATTTACTTTATTTGAAGGTGGAGTAATTTTTACATTTTTGTATGGAATAGATAATTTGTTTTTAGCTAGAGATTATTTACTAGGAATGATAGTGGGGCTTGCTATATTCGCAGTTATAGCAATGCTTGGAAGGATAATTGCAGGAAAAGAAGCAATGGGACTTCGGAGATGTAAAATTAATTGCAACTTTAGGGTTGTTTTTTGGTACGGCATTAACTATATCAATAGCTATAATATCATTTATTATTGCAGGTGTTATAAGTGCGATTACAATAATATACAGAAAAAGAAAGAATATAAAAAGTGATGAATATATAAGTTTTGGACCTTGCATAATAATGGCTACTATTATTTGTATTATATTTCCAGAGAAGTCAATAGTGTCAGCATTATTAACTATATTTACACTTGGAAGAGTAAGAGTATAGATTACATATAAATGGTGTAGGGGCGCAAACGGAAAATTAGCTACGAAGAAGGTGCCGAGTGAATAATGAATAGTGAATAGTGAATAGTGAATAATACAAAAATCTTCGATTTTTGATAGGAGTGATTATATGAATTCTAAAATTAAATTTTTGAAAGAACAATTAAAAGGATTAAATTTAGATGGAATGATAGTATCAAATCCAATTAATATTAGCTATTTAATAGGAATTGATTCTAGTTGTGAGGGAATACTCCTAATTACAAGAAAAGAAGTAGTGTATATAACAGATAGTAGATATATAGAAGCGGTAAATAATGTTATAACAATAGAGGATGAAATTGTTGTAAATGATGTAAGAAGTGTATCTAAGTATGATTATGAGAATTTTTTTATGTTTTGTGAAAATGTAGGATTTGAAGAAAACTATGTAACTTATAGTGAATATAAAAAAATAATGCACACATATAAAATACATAATTTAGTAGAAACAGAAAAAATCATAGAAAAACAAAGAATGATAAAGACTGAAGAGGAAGTAGAGTTAACTAAAAAAGCTTGTGAAATAACAGATGAGTGTTTTATGTATTTGTTAAATTTTATTGAAAAAGGAATGACAGAAAAAGAAATAGCATTAGAAATACGAAGATATTTTATGGAAAATGGGGCAGATGATATATCCTTTGAACCAATTGTTGCGTCTGGGAAAAATTCGTCAATGCCACATGCTGTACCAACAGATAGGAAAATAGAAGCAGGAGATATTATAACTATAGATTTTGGTTGTAGATATAAGGGATATTGTTCAGATATGACAAGAACTATATTTGTAGACTATGTAAAAGAAGAGTATAAAAAGGTATATGATTTGGTATTAAAAAATCAACAATTAACATTAAAAGAGTATGGAGAAGGAAAAAATTCAAAAGTAATAACCAATATGGTAGTAAATGATTTTAAAGTAAATGGTTTTGATTTGGTTCACGGGTTAGGACATGGAACAGGACTAGAAATTCATGAATTGCCATTTGTAAATTCACGAGTTGAAAATATTTTAAAAGAAAATATGATTGTAACAGATGAACCAGGTATATATATTCCAGGACACTTTGGAGTAAGAATAGAAGATACTGTTTTAGTTGGAAAGGGAGAAGGAGAGCCTTTAACTAAATCAGATAAAGGTTATGTGGTAATTTAGGAAAATATATTTAATTGCATATCGTATGGGCGGACGACTCTGTTCGCCCGTTTAAACTATATATATAATACTAAAAATATAATAAAAAAGTAAAATTCCTCGGCTACATTACAAAATTCAAGAAATTCTAATTTGATTTTATGGCACCCTTTCAAGGCAAGCTTGAACATTTTCCTAAAATCTGCATAAGAATTTCTAAAATTTCTCCATTTGCATTCGTAATTTTATTTTTTTATTATATTTTTTTCTTGCACAAATGAATGTATTGCAAACACTGTAGGGAACGACGCCCCCGTCGTTCCGCGCGGCGAAGCCACTTTTCTTGTGTATAAAGAAATAATAAAACGTGAATAATTAATAATGAATAAAGGAGGAAAGTTTGAAAAAGAATCAGCAGTCGTTATTTAGAAGAAGAAAATCCTTTGGAGTACACCAGTACGCTTCCGGTATTTCTTTTCCTAAATGCTTGAGCCATATACTAATTCTTTTCCAAACTTGATTTGTGCCTTAGAAAGGAATGTGATTATTTATGAAAGAATTTTTAAGCATAGAAAGTATAAAAGCACTTCAAGTGATAGATTCTAGAGGAAATCCAACTGTGCAAGTAGAAGTAACAACAGAGGGTGGCTTTTCCGGAATTGCTATTACTCCATCAGGTGCGTCTACTGGAAGCTTTGAAGCTATAGAGCTTCGAGATAATGGAAAAGAATTTATGGGAAAAGGTGTTACAAAGGCTGTAAATAATGTAAATACAAAAATTGCTGAAAAATTAGTTGGTATGAATGTATATGAGCAAAGAAATATTGATAAAGCGCTAATAGAATTAGATGGAACAAATAACAAAGGAAATCTTGGTGCAAATGCAACACTTGCGGTATCTTTAGCGGTAGCAAGAGCTGCAGCAAATTCCTTAGGCTTAAACTTATATAACTATATAGGTGGAATAAATGCTAATGAATTGCCAATACCTATGATGAATATTTTAAATGGGGGAAAACATTCAGATAATAATGTAAATATTCAGGAATTTATGATAATGCCAATAGGAAATAGGAGTTTTTACGAACGTTTGAAAATTGGTGTAGAAGTGTATCACACTTTAAAAAAGGTGCTAAAAGAAAAGGGATATTCTGTAGCTGTTGGAGATGAAGGTGGATTTGCTCCAAATTTAAAAAGTGAAGAAGAAGCAATAGAATGTATATTAGAAGCGATTCAAAAAGCTGGATATAAACCAAAAGAAGATGTATGTATAGCATTAGACATAGCAAGTACAGAGATGTATGAAGAGGCTAAAAAAATAGAAAAAGACGGGTATTTCTTTTGGAAAACGAATGTATTAAAAACAAAAGAAGACATGGTAGAATATTTATGCGAATTAGTTAATAAATATCCAATAATTTCAATAGAAGATGGACTAGCAGAAGAAGACTGGGAAACTTGGAAAATATTAACTGAAAAATTAGGAAATAAAGTACAACTAGTAGGAGACGATTTATTTGTAACAAACTATGAAAGATTAAAAAAAGGAATACAAGAAAATATTGCAAATGCAATACTAGTAAAACCAAATCAAATAGGAACACTAACAGAAACATTAGATACAATAGAGTTAGCAAAGAAAAATGGATATAAAACAATAATATCACACCGTTCAGGCGAAACAGAGGATGTTAGCATTGCAGATTTAAGTGTTGCAATAAATGCAGGACAAATAAAAACAGGGGCACCTTGTAGAACAGACAGAGTTGCAAAGTATAATAGGTTACTTAATATAGAACAAGATCTGTTATAGAGAAAATATCGCAAATTACGACAAAATGTAACACAATACTATTGTTATACAATTACATTTTGTCAAAAAAGATAAAACAAAGTCGAAAAAGAAAGAAATAAGACGAACGAAATTCCTTTACAGGCTCTAGCTTATATGATACTCTTATTTTGTAAAATTTTGGTAATTTATGCCTAAATTTTAAATTTTATAAAAGGGGGTATCTAAAAGTGGAAAGTAAAAAAACTACGACTTCATACCAAAGAAAAAGAAGATTAATAGCTTTATTATTGCTGTTAATCTTTTTATTTCAACCAATTTCACAGGCAACTAGTGAAATTGGTTATATTGCAAATGAAATTCAAGAAGGCCAAATGCAAGAAGTAGTGCATAATACAGAAGAATTTAGCTATCCACAAGAGAACAAAGAAAATGGGAATGGAGGCACAGAAGAAAGTAAAGAAGTGCCTAAAGAAATTCTCGAAAAAAAGCCAGACTTAATTAAGCCAGGCATTACAGAGGAAGGAGAAAAAGTAGAAGTAGATAAGTACAGTGTAACTTATAAAACAGGAGAGAATACATATAAAAAAGTAATATCTCCTGTTCCAAATACTTATATGGATGAAGCTGGAAGAGAACAAGAAATAGATAATACACTTGTATCTACAGATACTAATATTTTTGATAACTCAAAGGAATACACAAACAATAAAAACAGTTTTAAAGTAACATTACCAGAAGAAATAAAACAAAACAGTAGCATTACAATAGAAGAAAACAACAAAAGTATAGAGTTAGTTCCAGTAGATGGAGATTTTACTAATTCTGTAGTATTAGAAAATGCTATAAGATACAACAATGTTTTTGACGGAGTAGATTTTCAATATACTGTAAATAATGCAGGATTAAAAGAAGATATTATATTAAACAAATTTGTAGAGAAAAACGAATATGAATATGAATTAAAATTACAAAAAGGTTTAACTGCAAAAAAAGAATCAAGTATTGTTAATATTTATAATGGTGAAGAAAGAATATATACAATAGAAGCACCAATGATGGAAGATTCAAATGGAGAAATAAGTTTTAGTATAAATATGGAGTTAGAAGAAAGAGATGGTAAATACTTTATAAAAGTTACAGCAGACAAAGAATGGATTGCTGAAGCAGAAAGAGTTTATCCAATAAAAATAGACCCAACAATTTCTTCAACTCAAGCCTTAGATGATACATTATATTTTACTACAGTTGAAGAATATGCACCAAACCTAGAATTAGGAAATGTTAATTATACTTACGTTGGATATGATAATGGTAAAGCAACAGGAACATCATACGGAACTGGTGGAACAGGGCATGGAATTACAAGAATATATACTATGCTTGATGTTTCTAGTATTCCATCAGAGGCAGTAATAAATAGTGCAACATATACAGTTTATCAAAGGTCAACATTTTATAAAAGAACTACATCAACAGGAATAAGAATGGAAATGGCACTATATAGTGTTGGAGAAGATTGGAAAGGTAAAAAATCTTGGAACAATCAACCTTTTGATGGACAAGAGTTTATAGATTCAAAACAAGTTTTAGATGCAACAGGATATATAGAGTACAATATACGAGATTTAGTAAATGACTGGGTAAGAGGTATAAAGCCAAACAAAGGAATGTGTTTAAGAGCAATATCAGAAAATACAATGCAATGTGAGTGGATTGGCTCAACTGCAGCAGGAGCTAATAACCCAACTTATGCACCTAGATATGAAATAACATATACAGTACAAGACCCAGTGGATGAAAACTTACCATTAAACGATTTAAGCATTAACTTAAGAGTAATAAACGAAAAAGACTCAACAGGAAAATTAAGATTTAACGGAGTATTTTTAGATGGTGTATCAAAACCAAACACAATAGTTGGATATTGGAGTGACCCAGATATAGGAGGAAGTGGAACATCTTATTCAAGTTATAGTTATAAATATCCAAATAGCGAAGAAATAAACAGCTATTATCCAAATAGCAATAAATACAAAGATAAAATTTCAAACTGGCAAAGTCAAGGATTATTTACAAACTTTGAATTTAACAAATTATATACATTCTATGCTAGAGCAACAGATGGTGTAAATATATCAGAAAATAAACAAAGCGATAGTTTTATAATATATAAAGTAAAGCAAAGAGATACAATACCATATATAGCAAACTATTATGGAGTTCCTGCAAGTCAAATAATGAAAGACAATAGAGTGCAAGATACTTTATTAGTAGAAAACAATACATTATTTATAAGAAATCCTAAACAAAATATAGATAAACCATACACACCAGCAGAATTAACAGACAAACAAAAACAAGAAATAGATGGGACATTAAGAGGAAGAAACCTACATTGTGAATATGGATATGAGCCTATAAACTTAAATACAGGAAATTTCTATATGGCAAAAACAGATGCTAGTATATCAGATTTAGATGGATATTTTGAAATAAACAGAACATATAACTCTAAAGCAGAAGGATATAATTCAGCATTCGGAAGAAATTGGGATTTTGAATATGCAGAAAGTTTATCTAAACTAGAAGATGGAACAATTATATATTCAAAAGGAAATGGACAACAATTATTCTTTAAACAAAACGGTCAAGGAGGATATGTATCTCCTTACGGAACAGAATTAGAATTAGTTAAAAATCAATACGATGTAGTAATAGATGAAAACACAGAAACTAGAGTAAACTATACAATAACAGACAAGTCAACAAAAGAAGTAAGACAATTTAATTCTTATGGATTATTAACTAAAATAACAGATTTATTAGGAAACGAAACAAAAGTAGAATATACAGAAGAATTAAAAATAAGCAAAATAATATCTCCAACAGGAAAAGTTTATGAAATAACAATGGATAACGCAGGAAAAATAACAAAAATAACTTTACCAAATGGAGGAATATTACAATATGAATATGATGAAAATAACAATTTAGTAAAATACACAAATGCAGAGGGAAGAACAGAAACATATCAATATGATGAAAATTATAAGATGATATCTTGGTTTGATGGAAACGGAAATCAAGTTGTAAAAAATGAATACGATTCAGAAGGTAGAGTAATAAAGCAATATAATGCAAACGGAGATTGTGCAACATTAGCATACGAAGATGGTAAAACAATATCTACAGATAATAATGGAAATACAACAGTATATTACTATAACGACAGAGGATACACTACAAAAATAGAATATCCAGATGGTGGAGTAATAGAAAAAACTTATGATGATAAAGGAAATTTAGTTGCAGAAACTGATGTATTAGGAAATGTAACAAAATATGAATACGATGCAAACTCTAATTTAGTAAAACAAATAAGAGCAGACGGAGCAGAAAAAACAATATCATATAATAGCTTAAACAAAATTACTAAAATAGTAGATTTTGATGGAAAAGTAACAACTTATGAATATGATAATAAAGGTAATGTAACAAAAGAGACAAACAATGCAGGAATTGTTACAACATATCAATATGATGACTTAAATAGACTAGTAAAAGCAATAGATGGAAAAGGTAATACAACTGAATATGGTTATGAAGGAGCTAATATAACATCTGTTACAAACAGATTAGGACAAGTTACAAAAATATACTACAATTCTATGAACCAAGTAACTGCAATAGAAAATCCAAAAGGAGAAATATCAAGAACTGTATATAATTTATCAGGAGATAAAGTAACAGAACAATTAGCAGACTCTACTCAAACTATATACAGCTATGATGCAGGTGGAAGACTTGTAGCAATTACAGACGCAAAAGGAAATGTAACAAAATTTGAATACAATAGTGTAGATAGTGTTGTAAAAGCAATAGATGCAGTAGGAAACACAACAACATTAGAATATGACAAAAATCAAAATAAAACAAAAGAAATAGATGCAGAAAACAGAACAGTAAGTTATGAATACGATTCTATGAATAGAATAACAAAAGTAACAGATGCAACAGGAAATGCAACAACAGTAGAGTATGATAAGGCAGGAAATATAACAAAAGTAACAGATGCAAACGAAAATGCAACTACATACAAATACAATACAGTATTAAATAAAGTAGTAGAAGAAATAACTCCATTAGGTAATACAACAAAATTAGAATATGATGTAAGTGGAAACTTAATAAAAGTAATAAGCGAAGAAAATCTAGTAACTACATATAAATACGATAATTTAAACAGATTAGTTGAAGAAAGTTTACCTACAGGAGAAATAACAACATATTCTTATGATGAAAATAATAACATAATAAAAATAAAAGACAATAACGAAAGAGAATATACATATGAATACGACAAAGAAAACAGATTAGTAAAAACAATAAATCCATTAGGATATACAGAACAGTATATATACGATTTAGCAGGAAATGTAGAAAAAGTAATTGATGTTGCAGGAGATGAAATAAATTATCAATATGATGCAGTTGGAAGATTACAACAAATAAAATATCAAGAAGAAAATACATATAAGTTTAAATATGATGTAAACGGAAATATTATTGAAACTATAGATCCAAATGGAAATATAAGCAAAAAAGAATATGACGCAATAGACAGAGTAATATCTGAAATAGATGCAACAGGAAGTATTACAAGATATGAATATGACAAAGTAAGCAATGTAGTAAAAACAATAGACGCATTAAATGGAGCAACAAGCTATGGATATGACTTAAATGGACAAATAAAAGAAGTAACAGATGCAAACGGAAATAAATATACATTAGAATACGATAAACTAGGAAACAACACTAAAATAATTGATGCAAATGGAAATGAAACAACATTAGAATATGATATAGAAAACAAACTAATAAAAACAACAAGTTCAGAAGGATTAGTAACACAATATGAATACAATAAACTAGGACAAGTAACTAAAGTTTATGACAATGCAAATAATCAAGTAATATATACTTATGAAAATACAAGAGTAGTAAAACAAGAAGATATAGCAGGAAGAACTATTGAATATAAGTATGATTTATCAGGAAATGTAGTAGAAATCAAAAATTACGATGACACAATAACAAAATATGAATACGATAAATTAGATAGACTAACAAAAGTAACAGATGCAGAAGGCAACATAACAGAATTTACTTATGATACAAAAGGAAATGTAATTACTAAAAAAGAAGATGACCAAAGAATATGGCAATATGAATACGATAGAATAGGAAACATATTAAAAGAAACAAACCCAGAAAAAGCTACAACAAAATATGAATATGATAAGAATAGCAATCTACTTAAAATTGTAAATGCAAATGGATTAGAAAAAACATATACTTATGATAACTTAAATAGAATAACATCAATAGTAGATGAAAATTCTAATACAACAAGTGTATCTTATGATGCTTTAAGCAGAATAATAGGAATTACAAAACCAGAGGGCGGAAAAACAGAATACCTATATGATGCAGTTGGAAACTTAATAAAAGAAAAAGATGAGTTAGAAAATATAACAACTTATGAATATGATGCAATGCAAAATTTAAGAAAAAGAATATCTCCAAAAGGTGCTATAACACAATATGAATACAATACTTTAGGAGATGTTGTAAAAACAACAGATGCACTAGGAAATATAACAACAAACAAATTAAACTTAAATGGACAAATAGAAGAAATAACACAACCAAATGGAGCTAAATATAGCTATCAATATGATGAACTACAAAGATTAACAAAAGTACAAGCACCAGAGGGAGTAGAAAGAACATTAGTATATGATTCAAAAGATAACCTAATAGAAGAAATAGATTCTGTAGGTAATAGCACAAAATATACTTATGACATAATGCACAGATTAACAGGAGTAACAAATGCAAACGAAAACAAAGAAACATACGAATATGATAATAGAGGAAATCTAAAATCATTTACAAATACAAAAGGCGTAAAAACAGAATATACTTATGATTTATTAGATAGATTAAATAGCACAATAGATGCAACAGGTTTAGTAACAACATTTGAATATGATACTTTAGGAAACCTAACAAAACAAGATAAATCTGGAGGAAGAATAACAACATATCAATATGATAATATTTCAAATATTACTAAAGTAACAAATGCACTAAACAATAGTACAAGCTATGAATACAACAAAGAATCAAACTTAACAAAACAAACAGATGCATTAGGATTATCAACAATATATGGATATGATTTAAAAGGACAATTAACTAAAGTAACAGACGCAAAGAACAATTCTATAAATATAAGATATGATGCACACGGAAATATAGCAGAAATAAAAAATCAATTAGAAAATAGCAAAAAATACGAATACGATTTACTAGACAGACTAACATCTGTAGAAAATGAAAAAGGAATTAAAACTAACTATGAATATGATGTAGTAGGAAACTTAACAAAAACAATAAATGGAAATGGAAATACAACAGAATATAGCTATGATACTTTAGGAAGATTAACAGGAGAAACTGATGCAAATGGTAAAACAACAGCATATTCTTATGACACAGTAGGAAATATAAAAGAAATAACAAAAGCAGATGGAAACAAAATAACATACGATTATGACAAAATTAATCAATTAGTTAAAAAAGATTATTCAGATGAAGAAGAAGGAATCGTGCTATACACATATAACGAAGATGGAACAAGAAAAACAATGGAAGACAATTTAGGAACAACAAACTATGAGTACGATAATGCAGGAAGAATAACAAAAGTTACAATAGCAGATGGAAAAACAATAGAATACAAATACGATAATTTAAGCAGATTAAGCGAATTAGTTTATCCAGATGGAAAGAGTGTAAAATATGAGTATGATGTATTAGACAGACTAACAACAGTAACAGACAGAGATGGAGGAAAAATCACATACGAATATAATGCAAGAGATGAATTAACAAAAACAACAAGAGCAAACTTAACATATACATTATCTGAATACAATGAACTAGGACAATTAGTTAAAATACAAAATAGAACAAGTAAAGATGAAGTAATATCAACATTTGAATATGAATATGACAATGCAGGACAAATAATAAAAGAAACAGAAAAAAACAATGGAAAAACAATAACAAGAACATTTGGATATGATGTAACAGGAGAGCTAACAAGTTGTATAGAATTAGACAATAATGTAGCAACTGAAATACTATATGCTTATGACAATGCAGGAAATAGAATATCAGTAGAAACGAAAATAGGAGAAACAACAGTAAGTGAAAATTACAAATATAACCAAGCAGAGCAACTAATAAGTAAAACAAGTGGAGATAAAACAACAGAATATTTATATGATGCAAATGGAAACCTAGTAAGCGAAGTACAAAACGGACAAACAACAAGACAATATGGATACGACACAGAAGATAGACTAAAAGCAGTAATAGAAGGCAAAAATATACTAATGGCAGCAATATATGATGGAGATGGAGAAAGAGTATTCTCTTTAGGTGGAAAAAGCAATCAAAAATATGCAGGAAATAAACACACAGGAAACAACAAAGATGGACACAAACACGATAACTGTGCACATAAAAACAACTTCTGCACAGAAGACATATACTTCCCATATACAGTAGAAGAAGCAAAATCAAGCAAATACGAACTAACAGAATACATAAATGATGTAACAAGTGAATACACACAAGTATTAGCAGAATATGGAACAAAGAAAAATAGTTTACAAGCAACATATACTTATGGAATAAACAGAGAAAGCTATAATAATGGAAACACAACAAGCTATTATCAATATGATGGTAGAGGAAGTGTAGCAAATCTATATGGACAAAAGAAAAAAGATATAGTAAGTTACAGCTATAATCCTTATGGAGAACAAACAGTAATAGGGAAAACAAGTAACCCTTATGGTTACAATGGAGAATACACAGATGCAAACACAGGACTACAATACTTAAGAGCAAGATACTATGATAGTTCAATAGGAAGATTCATAACAAAAGATACATACACAGGAGATATATACAACCCAATAACACAAAACAGATACACCTATGCAGGAAATAACCCAGTAAACAACATAGACCCAAGCGGACATTTCTTTAAAGCAATAGCATCAACAGTAAAGAGCGTTTTAAACGGTGTAAAAGATTCAGTAGTAAATACAACAAAGCATGTAGTAAATACAATAGGCAATGCACTTTCAACAAAAGGAAGTTTTACAGATAAAGCAAAAGCAATAGTAAAAGAGCTAGTAAGTGTACCAACACAACTAAAAAACAACTATGCAGTAGGTAGTGTAAACAGCATAGATAGAGAAATTGAGAAATATGTAAGCCTATATAATAGTTCAAACGATGCAGGACATAAAATAGATATACAAAAAACGATAGAGAGATTAGAACGACAAAGAGAAAAGCTATGTGATGTATCTGGAAAAGCACAAGCAAAATTGAACGATGCAGGAATATCAAACACAGCAGTAATACCAAATAAAGCAGATTATGTGTTATCACAAATAACAGATGAAGATAAGGCAAATTATCTAAATAGACAAGCAAAAGAAGCAAATGATGAATTCAATAGGATATGTGAAGAACTTTATAAAAATATGTCTTTAGGACAGAAAATTTACAATAGTGTAACTGAGTTTGGTGAAAATGTAAAAAATTCTTATATTATGTTTAATGCGATTACTGATTCTATATGTCCTGCATTAAAAGAACAAAAACAATTTAAAGAAAAACAATTACAGTATATTTCACCATTATGGAAAGTAATTGAAGCTGATTTAGGAATGGAAATAATTACAGGCAAACAACTAACGGATGAAGAAAGACAAGAATTAATAGATAGAGGTGTAGGTGAATTTGTTGGTGGTGCTATAATGATGGGGTCAAGAGCTCCTATTGACATAGGATCAACCATCGGACCTAATATAGGAGGAAAACTAGAGTATGTTTTTGGAAATGCAACAGGAAATTCACATAATCTTCAGAGAACTTATGATATGAAAACTAAACTTAACAGAATAGGAATTTTTGATAATGAAACAGGAAGAAATATTGTAAAAAATGCAATTCTAGATTCTTATTATAATACTTCCTCACATATGCTTCAAGCTAATGGGAACATATCAGCTGAGACATTGATTTCAGGACCTAATGGTGTATTAAAGATGCAAACAATATGGGAGGGAAATAGATTAATAACTATAGAATTATTTGGAAAAAAATAATTCTATAAATATAAAGTAATTGGAGAGTAATAAATGATAAATAATATAGAAATATCAACTAAAAAGTATTTGAATTCTTACAATGAGTTTTTAGAAGAAACAAGAGATAAATCAAATTATATATTATTAGATAAAAAAATTGATGAAATAAGTGAAATTTATATTATAAATATAAAAAATTCATACAATATTGAATATAAAGTTGTTGTTTTTATAAATGTTTATGGATTAGAACCACAAATATTACAAAAAAACAGTAGAGTATATATATCTTACAATAATAAAGTATCTATAATTGATTTAAATAGTTTTGAAGTGTTAAAAACAATAGAAAAGTATAGCTATAATTATATATGTGAAGTATTAGAATTAAAAAGCGAGAATTATTTGTTAATTGTTTCAGAACTAGAAATAGATAAAATAGATTTAGATGGGAATATTAAATGGCATAAAGATACAGATTTTATTAAAGATTATCATACAGAAGAAAACAGTATTGTTATAAAAACAGATGAAAAAATACAGAAATTTGATATACAAAATGGTAATATTACTTTTGAGGAAATGCTATAAATGAAATAAAGAGTGTTAAATAATATGCACTTAAGCAAATAATAAGAGGAACTTTCCTCTTATTATTTGCTTAAGTATTAAAAAATATAGTAATAAAGGGAGAATGTTATGGATCGAGAGATTTTGAAAAAAGTTTATGAGTTAGCAGAAATTAGGCATAATAGTTATCTAAATGAAGGCACTAATGAAAAATTTTTATCTTTATCAGAAGGAATAGAAGAAGGTTATAATGAAAAAGAAGAAATGGAATTATTACAATATCTTGAAAGTTTAACTTATGAGCAAAACTTAATGATATTAACAGTAGCATACATAGGCAGAGGCGATTGTAATGATGAATTTGAAAAGCATAAAGACAACAATAAAATATATAAAGATATGTTGAATTATGTAAGAGATACATTTTCAAATAAGGAATTTTTAGTTTCACAAATTGATGAAAAACTACCACTTGATGAGTATATACAAAAAGGTCTTGAATTACTTAAAAGTGAAATATAGTTATCTCGAAATGATGCCAAAGGGGACGGAGAATTTTGGCAATTATTGTAAAAGGGGGTTTTGTTCTAGACGAAAAAGTGTTAAAATGAAAAAGGGCCAATATTAAAGAAGGAATTTTTATGCCGAGAAAGCCAAGAAATTATATAGAGACAACATTTATTCATATTATGGGAATATATAATAGATAGAATCTTAAAAGCTTAAGACAAAAGCTCCGTCCATTTGTCTATATGATAAAAAATAACATATCTGTACAGCAAATGGAAATGGCTCTTACAATAGATTATGTTAAACCAAAATTATTTAGGTCACATTATAAGGATCATGCTAAAGAATTTGGAAATAGCATAAGTGAAGAAGAGTATTTATCTATAAGTAGAGAGTTATATGCATATAGATATAATTATCAAGTTAAAGTTGATTCAGAGGGAATAACAAGAGTTTATGATGTTAAAACTAATACTTTTGGGTCATATAATCCAGATAATTCTATTAGAACAACATTTAAACCAAGAGAAGGACAAGCTTATTTTGATAGACAACCGGGTAAATTGATAACTCGGTAATCAGTAGTAAGAGGTGGTAATAATGAAACAAAAAACAAATAAATGTCCAATATGTGATAAATATGAATTTGATGAAGAATATGATATATGTCCAATTTGTGGTTGGGAACATGATTTGGTGCAAGAAAATGACGAAAATTTTGGTGGTGGAGCTAATGAATTAAGTGTTAAAGAAGCTAGAGTTTTATACAAACTTCAAAATTTGGATAAAGAATTAGCTGAACAAATATTGAATAAACATTTAAAAGCAATAGAAGATATTAATGATAGCCAAACAGATGATAATGATAAAATGATAAAAAATAAGGCAGAAAGAAATAGATATGCAAATGAAATTTTACAAGAATATAAAAAATACATTTTAAAAAAAGATAAGCAAATCTAGAAGTTAAATCTATCCAACAAATAATAAGAGGAACTTTCCTCTTATTATTTGCTAAATTATTAAAAAATATAGTAATAAAGGGAGAGAGTTATGGATATCAGTAAGTCTTTAGAAGATATACACGATGCTATAATTGCTAAATATGTAGTAGATTTTAAATCAAAAAAGTTAAAAATTTACTATGAGAATGAGGAAGGTAAAGAATTTATAGTTGAATTTTCAGATTATTTAGCACATAATTTTGAGAATGTAATTATTGAAAATATTATATTTGATATAGAGGAAATAACAATAGAAAAATTTATAATAAATAATAAAGATTTCTTATACGATAATTTAAAATATGGATTTCCAATTCTTTTACCTCATAATAAAGGTATAAATGACTTAAAAGATATATTAGAAAATCAAAAATATAAAGTGTTTGAAATATTTGCATCTACAGGACTTAACGGATTTGTAATAGCAAAAAATCTAAAAGTTTTGGACTGGAAAATGATACAAAAAGAGCAAGAAAAATCAATAGATCAATATTCAACAAAACGATTTATTGATTTATCAAAATATATTACACTAAAAGAAGAACAAACATTAAAAAAACTTGGTATAAATATAGGAAATAAACTATGCACAGAATATGAATTTGATTGTCTAGTTATGGATGCATTTTTTTATCGTGGAGAAAGAAAAAGGAGAGAAAGTTTAGGTGTATCATATAGAGAAATAAAGAAAATATGGGATTTGCTTGATAAAATAGAAATAGAGTATAAGAAAAACGTAGCCTTCTGTTGAGGGCTATATTTTTTAGTCTTCTTCAACATTTTCAAATAATGGGTCATCAAAAAAATCTTTTAAAGTAATTCCAAATTCTTCGCAAATATGTAATAGGGTTTTCATAGTTATTAAACCTCGTTTTTGATTAATAAAATAGGTTAAAGTAGATGCAGATACACCAGTCAATTTATATAACTTCCAAATATTCATATTATTTTGTTTTAATAAATTTTTTATTCTTTGTGGAACAGCATCAGTTAAAGTCATAAGTATCAACCTTCTTTCAAATAAGAGTATAGCAATGTGATATGTTAAAATATGTGCTACTTTTGAAGAAATAGCCAAAAACTTCGATACTTTTAACTACTTGCTTGAAATCAACTATTAAAAATGGTATAATATCAATATAAATGATGTTTTTAGTTATAAGTAATAATAAAACAAATTTATATTTTTTTATTGTACTTGTTAGAAACATTACAACAAAGTAAGAAGATAAAATTTATGAATGATACAGTTAAAATTTTAATAGCAGATGATAACAAGTGCATCGCTAATGCTATGATGGAATATGTCAAAGAAGATATAAGATATGAGATAGTAGGAATATCTAGTGATGAATTAACAGAGATAGAAATGATAGAAGAATTTAAACCTAATGTTGTAATCACCGATATTAAGAAAAAAATGGGGTGGACAGGAATTGAAATAATAGAACATTATCAAGATAGTAATGATAAACCTATATTCGTTTTAGTATCAGGAAGTATAACAGATTATTATTCTAAAATAAGAGAACTAAATATTGAATATTGCTTATTAAAACCATTTATAAAAGAAGATTTTTTAGAAATATTAAATAGGGTATATTATAAAATATACCCTAATGAAATCCTTATAAAAGAAAACAAAATTGTTACTGCTAATTCTATGACTAAATTGAAATATTTTTTTGAGGCGATAAAAAATAAAATAATGTAGATTTTATTCATATTCTTCATCTGTATCTTCATATAAATTTTCTATTGATATTTTTAAAGCAATAGCAAAACCTTTGACTTCATAATCTCTAACTGTTTTTCTTCCGTGTTCTATATTGTGTATATCAGAATGGTAAATAGTTAATCCCAATAATTCTAATTTTTCGCTTAATTATCTTTGTGTTAAGCCTTTTAATTCTCTATATTTCTTTAAATTTTTACCTATAATATTTGATTTTCCATTTATCTTATTTATTTTCAAATTTAACACCATCCTTGTTAAGAAGATTACAACAAAATTTTACAATACAAATAAAAAATCCTGTTGTAATGATATTAACAAAGAGAATATTTTTATATATTTTTTATTGTTCATAAACTATATAATAAAAAGAAAAAATAACTTAAGTAGAATAAGTTTTTAATCTATGTTATAATTGTGATGACTAATAGTAAATTTATACTATTCTGTCTAATACAATTGTTAATGGAGGAACTAATGTATAAAAAAGAAACTTTAAATAATAAAATGCAAGTAATTACATACCAAAATAACAATATACACTCTGTAACTATGAGCTTTTACTTTAAAGCAGGTGTGGAGTATGAAACAAAAGATGTAAAAGGAATATCTCATTTAATAGAACATTTATGTTTTAGAAATCTAAACGGAATGGATATAGAAACTTTGTATAATAAAATGTCAAGTATTGGAGCCGTTTTGAGAGCAACAACATATAAAAATTGTATTAGATTTTATATAACAGTTGTAAATAAATATTTTAATGGAGCACTAGATATAATGAAAAATTTGATAAATAATAGAGATTGGACAGCAGAAGAGATATCAGAAGAAAAAAAGGTTGTATTAAATCAAATTGAGAATAAAGGAGAAAAATCATTTAAAGAACAAGTAGACAGCATATATTACAAAAATCTGAATTTGCAAAATCTTATTATGGGAAATGAATCAGATGTAAAGAGGCTTACAACGGAAGATATTAACACATGGAAGAAAAAATTTTTGAATACATCTAATGCTTGTTTTATATTAACTGGAGACTTCACAAAAAAGCAAAGAAAAGAAGTAATATCTGAATTAAAAAAATTAAAAAGTAATGAATATGATTTAATAAGATTTTCACAAATTCCTAAAAATTTTAAAAATAGAAGCATAGAATCAGACAATGTTATAAGAACTGATTGGGATGTTTCAGATATAAATGTGTCATTTGATGTAGATATAAACAAAGATAATACATATGCTGTAGATATTTTAAATAGCATTATTGGCGGAGATATAGATTCTAATATATCATTAGAGTTACGAGAGAAAAAAGCATACACAGATGCGGTATTTTCAGATTTAGACATATATAAAGATAATGCAAAAATAGTAATAGAATTATCTGTGCTAAATAAAAATTTACTAAAAACACTAGATATTCTATTTAAAATATTAAAAAGAATAAAATACAAAATATATGATAATGAATTTAGCAATAATAAGATATTTTTTACAGATAACAACGAAAAGTATTTAGACGACTCTGAAGAATTAAACTTCCGTTTAGGATATGGAGACTTCATATTAGAAAAAGAAACTGGAGATATGAAAGATATAATAAATAGATACAATGAAGTTTCTATAATGGATGTTCAAAGTTTAGCAAATCAAATAATAAGCGACAAAAATTTAGTAATAAGTGTAACTAATAATGAAGATATAATAAAAGAAGATAAACTAACAGAAACACTATTAAAATGTAGAGAATATATAAAACATATTTGCCCAATATGTGGATATGATGGATTAAATGAACCAGCTTGGTTAGGGGATGGGTTTGGTGCAAGTTTTGAAATATGTCCTTGTTGTGGAACTGAATTTGGCTATGAAGATTGTAGGTCAGAAGGAAAAAAACGACAATATGAACAATGGGTAACTAGAAAACATGAATGGCATTTTCCACAGTGTAAACCAAAAGATTGGGATTTGGATAAGCAATTAAAAAATATAAATAAAGCAATAGAATAAAATATGTTAGAGGTACAGAAAATGATGAATAGCAAAGAATTAAATAATATGTTAATCGATGAATTTCCAGAATTGAATGAAGCAATTATGAATGAAATTAGTTGGCAAGAGGGATTAGATACTGGTTCACATGTAGTGTATGGAGACATTCTCACTCCATACTTAAAAAATTGTATTGAAAACGGAAATGAAATTAAAGTAATTCAAATATTAAACTTTTTAGAAAAGATATTACAATATAATGAGAAATATAGCGGTGAGGTTGTAACATTTAGCGTTTTAGAGGCATTATATTTTGAATATCCAGATTGTGAGTTACTAAATGGAAACTATGGATCAAATTGTAGAAAAGAGTTAAAAGCGTTAGATATTTTTTATACAAAATTAGAAAAAAGACACAATAAAGAGAAAGAATAAAAGTCTATTTGATTAGTTGAGGATAATTTTATGGAATTTTTTGAAGAAAT
>CATKWX010000021.1 GCA_949840345.1 uncultured Eubacteriales bacterium | reverse complement strand
CCGACCGTTTCCTCGAAAGCGCTGACTACCTGAGCCTCAACACCATCAACTTCGGCTACACGCTGCCACAGAACATCACTGCCAAGATGTTCCTCACAAAACTCCATTTAATAATATTATTTAACTACACAATATAAAATTTCCAATATAATTATACCATTTTTAGCCTGTTTAATATATAGTAAAACAAAAAATAATTTTGGATCATAAATTATATTCCAAAATTATTATGTTTTTATGCTCTGTTATTTTTATTAAGATATTTTTTATATATAGTATTTATCAACAAGTAGATACCATATAAGATTATTGAATACAATAAACCACCGAAAACAATTATACATAAAAACATAGGATAATCATAGTTAATACCTTTTACTACTATTTCTAGTGGATTATTAGGTATTATGAAAGATAGTATACAAATTACTACAAAACCTATAACACCTAAAATTTTAAATATTTTTTCTAACATAAATTTCAACTCCTTTATTTCAAAAAATAAAAGTAGCATCTAAAATCTTTTAAAACTTTATAGATACTACTTTTCGTTTTAAATCATTTTATAGATTATTCTAAATTTTCAACTCTTTTTGCGTGTACGACTTTTCTTTTAGATGTTCCACCTGTACCCGAGCAAGTGGAAAGTGTAAGTATATTATCACTTGTAGATACTTCTATATCAAACTTTTTATAACTTCTTCTTGTAATGGTATCAATAAATTTATTGAAATCACTATCACTTTTAAATGAAGTAGTTATATAATATTCTTCTTTTTCTATAATGTAATAACTAAATATTTGATAAGTCAAAAGTTCATTATCTTTATTGTATATTTGAATATAGTTATTTTCCTTTTTATCAAAAAATTCATTTTTAAATATATCTTGTAATGATCCAAACATAGTGTCGTCTAACATTGAATGACCGAATAATACAACATTTCTATCATTAAAAGATTCATTTCGATAATCCATAAATATTGTTCCTGCCTGATTACTTTCTTTTTCAAAGGAACGTTTAAGATAATATGAATTGTCTTTTGTATGTACAATAGGGTTGTTTATTTTATCTTGATTAAATCGTATCCAACCAATAGTATCACTATTGATAGATAATAGTTTTTCAAAATCAATTTTAAATACTTCTTTTTCTTCTTCTATATCTATACTAATAACATTTTGGATCAATTCTTTTGTATCATTTTTATTTTTGTTAGAATCTAATAGGAATAATACAATTTTAGTAGTAGAGAATAGGAACACTACTATAAATAAAATTAGTAGAATATTTTTTGTTTTAAATTTTATTTTTTTCATTACTTTAAATAGAAAGAAATAGCAACTAGGCTATTTCCTTTTTCTTCTTACTAACTAGAATATAAGTAATTCCTACTAAAGATCCAAGAGCTAATATAGAATATAATACAATGTCTATAGAAGAAGTTTGAGCATTGTTTGGTGCTTTATTTACGTTTTCAGTAGTAATAGTTTCATTATCACTTAAAGCTATCATAAATGGAGAAAGCTCACTAACTGATATTTCTGCTTTTCCGTCTGTTATTGCTGTTTTAAATATTTCATAAGTATTGTCTTTCTTTTTATGTAATATTTGAACTTCCTTACCATTGTAATTACTTCCAAGATTAAATGATATTTTCATATTGTTAGTAGTTGTTCCATAAGCTGTTAATTCATAACAACCTAAAATATTTTTAAAACCTTTACTTTCTAATTCTTTTGCCATAGTTTTGTAAATTTCGTCATCAGTTTCTAATTTAGCCATATTAACAGGTGTTCCATTTTCTAATGTTGTTCCATAAGCACCCATATTCATAATATGTTTTATATCATATAGAACATTATTTTTATAGAAGTATAAAATATATCCAACTCCCCAAGGTGTTCCTCCACCTATGCCACCAACACCAGTTGTACCTTTAATAGTTATAGAACTATCATTGAATAGTTTATTGAAATTGTATGTATTTTCAGTCCATTTACTAGCATTTTCTTCGTCACCTATATTATACATTGTAAAAACTGCGTCCGTACCTTCAAAATTTGCAAACTTAATATTATTTACTGCATTTTTAATATATGTTGCATCTTGTTCACTATAAGCACTTTCTTTAGCATATTTGATAGTGAATTCTTTTCCATAATTTGATCCGTTTATTCCAATACTTCCATTGTCAATAAATCCAATTCCACCACCTAAATCACAACCTGTTAAAAATTCAGAAGTGGATACATTAGTTATTCCATTTTGATTAAATATTTCCATAAACTTTTCTTCTAATGCTTTTTGAACAATATCTTCTTCATCTGTTTGAAAATTTGTTCTTGTAATATAATTTGCATATTCTGTTTTAGTGATATTTATTTCAATAGTATTTGGAATAATGTTGTTTAATTCTTCCTCTGTTAAGTCTTTTAAACTTTTTGTTGTAGTAGTTTCTTGTGCTACTTGATTTGTTTGACTTTCGCTAGGTGTAGGTGTAAGTTCTTCTGCATTAACTGTCATAGTAAAAAACATACTAGATATTGCTAGTGCTGATAATAAAATTTTACTTGTTTTCTTCATTTTTTATCTTCCTTTCTAACATATAAAATTTTTATTTATATAATAAATATTCGTAAAGAATATTATTACCATAAAATAAGGAACACTATAAACTTCCTTTGTGTTCCGATACTGCTATTGTTGGATTAACTGCATACTGCTCCCAACAATATTACAACACCGGTTATAGACACTTCACTAACCGATAATAAGATTCTACCACTTTTATTTTATATAGTCAACATTTTTACTGATATTTTATCAGTTTATAATCAATACTAATTTTAGTGATAATAGTTCATAATAAAATAGAAGTTAGTTCTATAAAAAAGGAGTGGTGTTATGAGAGTTAAACAAACAGAAGAAGACAAAATAATTTTAAAAATAATTGGCAATAATATCAAATTTTATAGAATAAATAATAATTGTTCAAGTGAAAATACAGACGAATATGGAAGAATCAGTCAAGAAAAACTAGCCGAATTATCAGGAACTAGTGCATCTATGATCGCCAATTTAGAAGCAACTAATGTTATGCAAACTATGAGCATTGTTCTTTTGAGAAAAATTGCACTTGCTTTAAATATTCCTTTATATGCTTTCTTTTTAGAAAAGCCAATTAAAAATCCACCAATAAATCCTTTTGAATAAAAAAAGAAAACGATTAGTAAATTACTAGTCGTTTTACTTTGCATTATATTTTTAATTGCATACCTAGGCTCTTTGTTAAAAATCTTTATAAAGTAGTAAATTAGTAGTAAATTCACTACTGTTTTATTGATTTATGCCTTATAATAAAGGCTTTTTTGGTTATTTATACTTTTTTAATAATAAAAGTGCTAAATAATTAATTTTATTATAACATATTTTAATCAGTTTATAAATGGCTTGGGACTAGGTCCCAAAATCCGAATTTTGACTAGGGAGGAAAATTCAGTGCTTGTTAGGAAATATATAGGAGTACAAAAATTATATTTACCTTGAATTTTTCCTCTATTTTTTCATTTTATCGTGTTCTAATAATTTATATTCTACATTTGTTAGCCTTTCAAATACTTGTCCTTTAATCATTAAAAACTTTCGCATTTCAACAAATGCTCTCATTATATTAACACTAACTTTTATGGCAATTTCATTTTTTAGTACTCCAGATAACATAGAAATTCCTTGTTCAGTAAATACATATGGCAAGTATTTTCTAGTTACTTCTCCATTATTAACTTTTTTATTTAAGGTTCCAAATTGGAACCTTAAATTTTGAAATTCACTTTCTGTTAATTGAAAACAAAAGTCTTCTGGAAATCTTTCTACATTATTTTTTACATTTCTATTAAGATCTTTAGTAGCATATTCAAAAAGTCTTGCTACATCGCTATCTAGCATAACTTGCTTACCTCTTATTGTGTATATTAAACTTTTGATATCTTCATTAGATAATTCATTTTGAATTATCGCCTTATTTTCTTCCATAACTTCACGTCCTTATTTTGAATTATAAGAGTCTAAATATTTTTCTGATATTATAAAGATTTTTATTTTTAATAATTTTATAAATTTGGAAATTTTTATTAGATAAAAATTCATAGAATAAAATTTTAAATGAATAATTAATAGTTAATAATGAATAGTACAAACTCACTTTTAAATTGTCTTCCTTATACTTAGTATTCTTCACTATTCACTCTTATCTTTTAACTCTCGCTGAAAGCGAGTTTGGAGCTCTTAGGCGGAATCGAACCGCCGACCTACAGGTTACGAATCTGTTGCTCTACCAACTGAGCTATAAGAGCAAATATAAACATATTATATAGAATATATAATATGTTTTCAAGTATTTATATTTATTTTTTTGCAATTAATGCTTTTATTTTTATTCCTTGATTTGTAAACATTTTCTCGTGCTCCGTTTCTATGTTATTAGTATTTTCTTCACTATGTAAGTCATATGTTAACTTTTGTATTTTAAAACCCGCTTCTTTAAAATACCTTTGACTCGCTAAAAATAGGTTATCATCATCAGTTTTAAAGTATATTTCTCCTTCTTCCTTTAAAAATTGTTTGTATTTTTCTAGTTGTTTTGTATGTGTTAGCCTTTTTTTATTATGTCTAGCTTTGGGCCAAGGATTGCAAAAGTTTATATATATCCTATCTATTATATCTTCTTCGTCTAACACATTTTGTATTAACTCTATTTCTTGTGCTGTTATTAATACATTATCTATACTTCTATTTAGGTCATTATACTCTTTTTCTATATTTCTTTTTGTTAAACCTAACATTTCGCTTTTTATATCCATTGCTATATAATTTATATTTGGATTTTGACTTGCAAGTTTTGATATGAATATTCCCTTACCACATCCTAATTCTAAATGTATTGGCTGGTCTTTTTTAAAGCAATTATGCCACTTTCCTTTATTTTCCATTGGACTATCTACAAAAAAACTACACGCTTCCAATTCTGGTCTTACCCAAGCTTTTCTCCTAATTCTCACTTGCATACAGCTCCCTTTTTTGTGCACGGGCGATTAAAATCGCCCCTACATATTTTCTTGTAATATATTATCGCAATTTGTAAATTTTTTCAATATGCTTATTATAAGTTATTAACTAATATAATCAATAAATTTATTCCTGTAAATCAAAAAATATAATAAAAAATAAAATTACGAATGCAAATGAAAAAATTCTAGAAATTCTTATGAAGGTTTTATGGAAAGAGTTCAAGCTGTGCTTGGAAGGGTGCCATAAAATCAAATTAGAATTTCTTGAATTTTGTAATGTAGCCGAGGAATTTTATTTTTTATTATATTTTTGTGTCTTAAATATTATATATTAAGGAACGACGATGGCGTCGTTCCTTACAAATTAAATTATATCTAAAAATTGAATTTTTATAATTCTATTTCTCCTATTGTATCCATTGTGCTCATATCTGTTATCTTAATCAAATCTTGTGACAATGTATAAATATTATTTCCAATGTATATAATTCTTTCAACAGATTCCTCTTGATTATGACTTATTCTTGCTCTTTCTTCAAAGCCTTTATCTAGTGATAATCCATATATTACAGCTCCTTTGAATGTAGTCTTTTTATAGTAGTTTGAATTATTTTGTGTTTCTCTTACAGTTATTGGAAATGCTATAATGTTCTTTTCTTTAGAGAATAATAATGCTTTATGGTTGCTTAATAATTCTGAATATGTTCCAGTATCTCCAATTTTTACAGAATGTAATTCCTTTGGATTTGATACATCACTCACATCAAATAATGCCATTTTAAATCCTTTAGTTTTTACAGATTCTCCATCTAATTCAGTATCTTTTCCAAAACCTATTATATGAGTTTCATCATAAGGATGTAAATAATCACTGTAACCTGGTATTTTTAGTTGTCCTAACACTTTTGGCTCAGTTGGATTTGATAAATCTATTACGAATAATGGGTCTACTTGTTCAAATGTAACCATATATGCCTTATCACCCATGTATCTTACAGAATATATACTTTCTCCTGGTGCTAAATTTTCTAATTGACCCACTAAATTTAGATTTTCATCCAACACATATAAATTATTTAAATCTTTATATAATGTTTCTTTAGACCTATATGTTGTAGCAACTCTAAAATATCCATCGTACTCATCCATTGAAAATTGATTTTTCACTCTTCCTGGAACTGTAGCATCTGCAACATATTGTATATCTCCATTATTCAAAGTAAACTTATAAACCTTTGTACTATTTTGATAAGTTGTATATTCCACTCCCATAAATTCATTTACTTCTGTATAGTTAACACATGTTACATATAAATTTTCAGTACTTGCATACACCTCATCTGCATTACCTAAAAATGTTTGTACATTCATAGGTTTATTTGTATCTTTTACGTTAAAGCTTGATACCATCATATATGCATTTGCTAATGTGTCTGGAAAATATTGTATATCTACATATTCTACACATTTCTCCTCTTCTCCTATTGCTGTATCTTTAAACCTTGGCTTTAATAAATCTTCATCTTCTAATAAATTAGTATATATATTTTTATCAGAAACTATATATACATAATCACCTATCATTCTTGAAGTTACCATGCTTCCTTCTACTTCAACTTCTCTTACAGTTTTTATATCGTTTATATTTGATATATCGTATTCTATTACTTTTGTTGTGTATCTATAGCTATATGTTCTAGCTCTGACCTTTGAAGCCTCCTTTTGTCTATATCTCCCCATAACAATTAGCTTATCTCCATTTAGATACACTTCACTTGGAATTATATCTTCATATTCAATAGTTTTTATTACTTCATTATTTTTTACATCTATTATACTAAGTTCATATTCATGTTTTCTATAGTAAAATATATAATCTCCATTTGTTTTTACAATATCGGCTTCATCTACACCTTGTACCTGAACATTTGTAGTAGAATACTCAGACTTTTCTATAGAAACTTCTGGTGCTGATTTCATTGTACCATCAGATATAGTACCTTCATTAAATACAGTATCATAATCATAAATTCTACTTTTCTCATTACTTTTTTCTACCATTGCTTTCATATTTTCATAGCTTCCTACTGTAGGTAACTTTGCTATTGCTTTATTTTCTTCTATTAAATTTTCCTTCTTCATATTGTTATTCATATATACAAATGAAAATAACAATACAAATACAGCTGCAGCACTTAATATCTTTTTAGGTATTGCATACACTTTTGTTTTCTTAGTAGTCAATTTTTCTATAGTTTTCTTTTTTAATTTATCATCTGCTTTAATTTCATTAATTGCGTCTATATAATCTTTTTTATTCATTTTCAAAAATTCCCCCTATTCCTATATTTTCTTTCAACTTTTCTCTTGCTCTTGAAAGCCATGTTTTTACTGTTGATTCATTAGTGTTCAAAATTTTACTTATTTCGTTTATTTTGTAACCTTCATAATAGAATAAATATATTACTGTACGATATTTCTTAGGTAATTTAGAAACTTCGTAAAAAATATCATGTCTTTCTTTTGTTTCAAATTCGATGTTTTCCTCTAGTTGCTCTGTTTTTTTTCTCCAACTAGAAGTTAATAAATTGTTACTACAGTTTATTGTAACCCTTATTATCCAAGCTTTTTCGTGTTCTTCGCTCTCAAAAACTGGCATCTTTTTTGTTACTCTTAAAAACACTTCTTGAAATATATCTTCACTATCATGTTTGTTATTTGTTCTAGTTAAAGCAATTCTATATACCATATTGGAATATTTTTCTATCATATAATTTAAATATTCATTTTTATTTGTTGGTGCACCTATCATTTCTTCCTCCTTATATATGTAATACCATTGTATATATAAAAAAGTTTCAAATAATTTTAAATATATCTACAAAATTTGAAATAAATTTTATGACACTGAAAATATAATAAAAAAGGTGGCTTCGCCACACGGAACGACGAGGGCGTCGTTCCCTACAGTTTGCAATATGTTTTTTGTAGGGGTTGCATCATATCAACGAAAAAATTGATTTTTTCCTATGCTATGTAAAAGGACACATTTAAAATGTGCCCTTACATAATGTTTATATTTATGAAGTAAATCTATAAGCCGGGTTCTGTTTAAAATAGTCATTTATCTAGGATATATATTTCTATATACCTCAAGCCACCTTATTTAGAAGACGACGAGCAGTCTTAACCTTCTGTTTCAAGATGTTGCTCCAGGTGGGGTTTACACAAACATGGTATGTCACCATACCACTGGTGAGCTCTTACCTCACCTTTTCACCCTTACATAGAAAATCTATGCGGTTATTTTCTGTTGCACTTTCCTTAAGGTCACCCTCACTGGGAGTTACCCAGCACCATTGCTCTATGGAGCCCGGACTTTCCTCATATACAGCCTCACGGCATTGTATCCGCGACTATTCAAATTACTTCGATATTTATTTTAACTAATTTTGTATAAAAAGTCAAGTTGTCAGAGGGGACGGAGAATTTTGGCAATTTTAAGGAATTGTCAAAATTCTCCGTCCCCTCTGACATTTTATTTTCTCAATTCTGCATTTAGTTCTTTTTCTAAATCGCTTACTATTGTATCCATTGCTCCACTTATTTCTTCATCTGTTAATGTTTTGTCTTGTGCTCTAAATGTTAATGCAAAGGCAATACTTTTTTTGTTTTCTCCTAATTTTTCACTTCTATATATATCAAATAGTTTTATTTCTTCTAATATTTTCTTACATTTCTTTGTTATTACTTTTTCTATTTTTCCAACTTCAATATCTTCATCTACAATAACTGCTATATCTCTTTCTACTGCTGGATATTTTGGTATTGGGGCATACTTTTTATCTTCTTTTGAATATTTTACTAATTTATCTACATCTATTTTTGCATAATATACTTTTGTTTTTACTCCATAGTTTTTGCATACCACTGGATGTACTTCTCCAAATGTTGCAATTGCATCTTTACCTATCATTATTTTTGCAGTTCTACCGAGGATGCATTGAAGTATCTAAATCTTCTTTTTCTATTTCGTATCTTTTAATATTTGCTGTTTCTAATATATTTTCTATTATTCCTTTTACAGTATAAAAATTCTCTTGTTCTCCATATACTGCCAAGCTTAAAATTGTTGGTTCTTCTGGGATTTCTCCATTTTCTATGTTATTTTTAGTATCTGTGTATATTCTTGCAATTTCAAAAAGATTAACATCTTTATTCTTCTTTGTATAGTTTGTTGCTATTGTTTGCATCATAGAAGGTAAAGTTGTTGTTCTCATCATTGTGTAATCTTCGCTTAATTTGTTTTTTATTTTTATTGTATTATTTAATTCATTATCTTCTAATATATTGCATTTTTCTAAATCTTTTTGATTTATAAAAGCATACGTGCATACTTCTGAATATCCTCTTGCTACTAATGTTCTTCTTAAATTATCTTCTAATTTTTGCTTTTTATTTTTTACTCCTAAAGTAGTATCTGCATTAACATATGTAGTTTCTAATTTATCATATCCATATATTCTTAATACCTCTTCTGCAATATCTGCTAATTGCTCTAAATCTGGTCTAAAGTATGGCGCTATTACTTTGTCTCCTTCTACTTTTATTTCTAAGCTCTCGAATATCTTTATCATTTCCTCTTTACTTACATTTGTACCAAGTAAAGCATTTATTCTATCAGGTTCGAAGTTTATTTCATTTATTTTTTGTTTTGTTGGGTATACATCTATGTATTTTTCTACAACTGTTCCTGCTCCCATAAGTTCAACTAATTCTACTGCTCTATTTATTGCTCTTAATGCATTTTCAGCTGATAATCCCTTTTCGTATCTACTAGAAGCTTCTGTTCTCAAACCAACGCTCTTTGCTGTTAAACGTACACTTGCTCCATTAAATACAGCAGATTCAAATACTACAGTTTTAGTTGTATCTTCTATTTCTGAATTCTCTCCACCCATTACACCTGCTATTGCAACTGGTTTCTTTTCATCTGCTATAACTAGGTTCTCTGTATTTAAAGTTCTTTTTTCTCCATCTAGTGTTATTATTTCTTCATTTTGTTTTGCTCTTCTAACGCAAATGTGCTTTCCATCTATTGAGTTTATATCAAATGCGTGCATTGGTTGCCCTAATTCTAACATTACATAGTTTGTTATATCTACTATATTATTTATTGCTCTTACTCCACATGCTCTTAATCTTCTTTGCATCCACTCTGGAGATGGTCCTATTTTTACATTTTCCACTACTCTTGCTATATATCTATAGCATAAATCAGGTGCCTCAATATCTACTTTTAATCCATTTATTTCATTTACTTTTTCTACATTTATATCATCTAAATTTTTTCTTGGTGCTATAAATGGAGCGCCCAAAGATACTGCTG
The DNA here is from genome assembly GCA_949840345.1 of uncultured Eubacteriales bacterium. Lineage (GTDB taxonomy): Bacteria > Bacillota > Clostridia > TANB77 > CAG-508 > CAKPQL01. The sequence continues at coordinate 20,444 of CATKWX010000021.1, read as the reverse complement.
TTTCTCTACCCAAGCCTTCTATTGAAAAGCAGTCTGGTCTGTTTGATGTAATTTCAAATTCTATTATATCTTCTCTTAAATTTAATACATCTACTATATCTTTTCCTATATATTCTTCGTATTCTTTTGGTAATATCATTATTCCGTGTTCAATTTGTCCTGGATAATCTTCTACCTTTAACCCTAATTCTCCTACAGAACACATCATTCCACAAGAGTCTACTCCTCTTAGGTTGCCTTTTTTAATTTTTATTCCGCCTGGTAACTCTGATCCATCTTTTGCTATTGGAACAATATCATTTTCTTTTATATTATCTGCACCAGTTACAATTTGTACTATTTCATCTCCAATATTTACCTTTGTTACTACTAATTTATCTGCATCTGGATGCTTTTTTATTTCTAATATCTTTCCTACAACAACATTTTTTATATCATTTCCCTTTTGTTCTATCGCTTCTACCTTTGAACCTGTCATTGTTAGAATATCTCCTAACTCTTTTGGTTCTATATTTATATTGGCATATTCTTTTAACCATTCAACACTTGCTTTCATTTTTATCCTCCTATTTATTCGGGCACAGTGGTGTCAACGGAACGACGAGGGCGTCGTTCCCTACAGGGTATTCCCACAAGCGGTGCCCCTACAATATAATCATTCATTTTCGAATCACTAGAATTGTTTTAAAAATCTCACATCATTTTCATATAATAAACGCATATCATCAATTCCGTATTTTGCCATTGCAATTCTTTCTACTCCGAACCCAAATGCAAAACCTGAATATTCTTCTGGACTTATTCCACAATTTCTTAAAACGTTTGGATGCACCATTCCACATCCTAATAATTCTATCCATCCTTCACCTTTACATACTCTACAACCTTTTCCACCACATACGAAGCAAGATACATCAGCCTCTGCACTTGGTTCTGTAAATGGGAAGTGATGTGGTCTAAATCTTATTTTTGTATTTTCTCCTAAACACTTCTTTGCAAATATTTCTAATGTTCCTTTTAAATCTGCCATTGTTATATGTTTATCTATAATTAATCCTTCTATTTGATGGAATACTGGTGAGTGAGTTGCATCTACTGAATCTGACCTATAAACTGCACCTGGGCATATTATTTTAATTGGTGGCTTTTGGTTTTCCATTACTCTTGCTTGTACTGGTGATGTTTGACTTCTTAAAACTATATCGTCTGTTATATAAAACGTATCTTGTAAATCTCTTGCAGGATGACCTAATGGTGTATTTAATTGGTCAAAATTATAATGAGCTGTTTCTACTTCTGGGCCATCTGCAACAGTATAACCTAGCCCTAAAAATATGTCTTTTACTTCATCAATTATTTTTGTTATTGGATGAATTGAACCAATCCCTCTTTGTTTACTTGGAAATGTTACATCTATTGTTTCTTTTTTTAGTTGCTCATTTAATTCAGCATTTCTTAAGTTCTCTTCTTTTTGTTTTATTAGGTTTTCTATTTCTTCTTTTGCTTCATTTATTAAACTACCTATAATTGGTCTTTCTTCAGGAGATACATCTCCCATACCTCTTAAAACTAAAGTTAATTCTCCTTTTTTTCCTAAATACTTTACTCTTATGTCATTTAGTGCTTGTAATTCTGAAACTTCTTGTATTGAATCTTTTGCTTCATTTGTAAGTTCTAAAATTTTGTCCTTCATAAAAACCTCCTAAATTTATTTTTTTGCGGACGAGCAATGCTCGCCCCTACAATTTGTAATTTAATTGTTCTAGAGCAAATCATAATAATATTTTTTACGAGTTCGACCATGAGTCGTTTTGTCTTAATCTCAAGTAGAGTGTGTCACTAAAATTTGAGTAGCAGTATATTGAACGCCTTGGAGAACGGAATAAAAAATATTATTATGATTTGCCTTAATATATAATAAAATTCGCCCTATAATATATAGGACGAATAAATTTATCTTCTTCGTGGTACCACCTAACTTCGTATAAATAGTCTATACCTCATTAAAAGCTATAACGTGCCTTAAACGCTTCTACCTACTACATCTTTCAATAAAAGACCTAAAAAGTGAAATTTCAAATAAATTATATTGATAGGCTTCCAGCCAATGACCTATTTCTCTAGACAATATTTTTTAATTTATTCTACTTTGCTTTTTCAAAACGGTTCTTAATATAGGTAATATAATATCACGTTTTAAATTCAATTTCAAGATAAATTTGTAATTTTTTTAGTTTCTTTCTCTTATATAAAAAAAGTGGCAACGCCTAAACGGGTCGCGTGATTCGTCGACCCCTACAACATTTGCAATATTTTTTTATAGGGACGGTCGACTCTGTCCGCCCGCATTATATCAACGAAAAAGGCGATTTTCCTATGCAATAAAAAAGCTGTAAAAATATAAAATCTTTACAGCTTTTTCTCTCAATATTTTGAGTTTTTTTGTTTTTCTCTTGCTTTTAACGCCTGATCTACATTGTAGATTTTAAGCTCTGTAAGAGATTTAGATTCTTCTGGGGTCAAATCCATTTTAAGGATCTGATTGCAGATTAATTCTTCGACTTTATAATAGTCAAGATTAATTGTCCAACCAATTTTATCATTATGTTCTAATATATAATAAAGTGATTGGTAATTTAAATTCTTTCTTGCAAGCACCCCCCATTGTGCTGCTTGAAGATTAGTTTTAGCAATTCTTAGCTCTTCATCTGAACTCAAGTCTGCAGTATAGATCTGATTAATAATGTTATCTCTTGTACCTGCATACTCAATATTTGTAAGGTTTGGGGCTTCCAATATTGCTATAAGTGTGCTTTTGTGAAGTTTATCATACATTAGTAATACTTCTTGCACTTTTTTGTTTTTTACCCGTGTTGCAAGTAAATTTTGAAATCTCTCTGAGTCGTTTTTAACTAATATGTCAAAAACCTCTACCTCTGAATTAGCCTTCTCAGCTAATTCAAGATAATATTGTTCCTCTTTTGAAACTTCTACAGGTCTTACTTCACCTGTCTTGCTGCATCCAGCAAATGACACAACTAACATAATAGTTGCTGCGATGATTAAAAATTTTTTCATCGTTTTTCTCCTCCAAAAAATTATTTTTTAATATATATGTCATCAGCCTAAAGCCGTAAAAAAAGGATACTGATATTAAGATTTTGTTAAAACAAAACCTTAGCCATGCAAATTTAATTCATGGTCTTTATGAATATAATTATAATATATTTTACATAAAATTTCAATCTTTATATAATCACAACTCAAAATGAAATTTCTTTAACACAAAAAGGTGGTTTTGATTCTGTATTAGGCAATACTTTTTTCGCATCTCTTATTCCAAATAAATTTGCCTTATCATAATATTCTTTATTTGTTGGATAATATTTCATATCATCTGTTGCAATTCCTATTTGCTTTGTTCCACCAAATAAATTGGTTATATACACTATATGTTTTAGAAAATCTCCTACAGTAACTTCATCTATATTGCCTGTTTTACAAAATCTTTTTATTCCAACAACTGAGACTATTCCTCCCAATTTTTTTATTGTTAATAATTGCTCATCTGTTAAATTTCTTGGTACATCACATATTTTTTTAGCATTTGAGTGTGATGCAATTACTCTTATGTTCTTCCCTTTCTCTTTTAAATATGATAAATAATCTGTTATATCAAAAAAGGTCTTTTCATTTGCATGTGATAAATCTATTATTATACCAGTTTCTACTAGTTTCTCTACTAGTTTTCTTCCTAAAACTGTGAGTCCTGTATCTTTTGAAGCTTTGCTTCCTCCTCCAAATTTATTTTCATTGTTCCATACTATATTTGTGCTTCTTACTCCCATTTTATATAAATACTCTACATCATCTATCTTTTCTAAATAATCTAGTCCTTCTATTCCATAAACATATTTTATTCCTTCTGGAATTAGTTTATTTTCCTCAATTATTTTATGTACCGCAAAAAGCATTTCTTTTAAATTTAACTCTTGTTTTTGTATTCCTAATTCTTCCTCCATTTCCTTTTCGCTCATAAAAAACAAATTAAATATTCCCCCTGTTATATTGTCTTTTGTGTATACTTTACTGTAGTATTCTTTTAACTTTGGTATATTGTTTTTGTTTAAATATACTTCTGTAAGTAAATCGTAATGATAATCAAACATATTTATTTCCTCCTTTGCGGACGACCAATGGTCGCCCATACATTATTTAAAAAAATTTCACAAAAGTCTTGTTTTTTTTTTCAATGTGTGGTAAACTTTTAGTTAGTCGTGATTAATATAACTGTAGGAGGTGTATATTATGGCAAAATGTGAAATTTGTGAAAAATCAATTAACTTTGGTAATAAACTTAGCATAACACGTTCACACATTAGTAAAAGATCAACAAGAACTTGGAAGCCAAACTTAAGAAGTGTAAAGGCTATAATTAATGGTGAACCAAAAAAGATAACTGTATGTGCTAAATGCTTAAAAAATGGAAAAGTAAAAAGAGCTTAACAAAAAAATAGGTTTTAAACCTATTTTTTTGTTATGTTTTTGTAAAATATATTATAATTAAATTTCAAGACTATATGTATTAGTCTTTTATCCTAAATATTAATTTTACAAATCCTCTTAAAAACTTAGGAACTTTTTTTACTACTATAGTCATTTTTACCACTCTCCTTTTCTCGGACGAGCACGGACGACTTTCTCGTCGCCCCTACGAGCCCCTACATTCTTGCACATGTAGTGCATACATATCTACTTTATAGCTTTAACATGTTAGCCACATTAACCCTACTGCGACAATTACTATTCCTAATAGAAAAAGCCAACCTGTAAAAGGAAGCAATATTACCATTAATATTCCAAGTCCAAATCCAATTAAGCACACGGCAAATGTCTTTTTTAAAATCCTCATTTAATATCCTCCCTTTCAAAGTTGTGTGTTTATATTATTATATTCGTGTCATGAAATTATGTTACTTTTCGGGCGATTAAAATTGCCCATACAATAAATGGGCACAGTGGTGTCAGAGTAATACGGAGGTTTGTTATGAAGAAAAAAAATGAAACAATAGAAATAATTGAAATTTTAAAAAACGCATATCCAGATGCAAAATGTAGCTTAGACTTTACTACTCCATTTGAGATGTTAGTAAGTGTTATGCTTTCTGCCCAATGCACTGATGAAAGAGTTAATAAAACTACTCCCTCTATATTTTGCAAATATTCTACTCCACAGGATTTTGTAGATATAGATATTCTTAAACTAGAAAAACTTATACATCCTTGTGGATTTTATAAGACTAAGGCAAAGCACTTAAAAGAATGTGCAGAAAAAATCGTTTTTGAATATAATGGCGAGGTTCCTAAATCTATGGATGAATTAATAAAACTTCCAGGCATTGGAAGAAAATGTGCTAATGTTATTATGCTTAATGCTTTTAACTCTCCTTGTGGAATTGCAGTAGATACTCATGCAAAAAGAATTTCTAATAGAATAGGATTATCAAGCAATACTGAACCAGATAAAATAGAACAAGATTTATTAAAACAAATACCAAAGGAATATTTAAAAGATGTAAATCATTTATTTGTGTATCATGGAAGGAGTATATGTACAGCTAGAAGCCCAAAGTGTAGCGAGTGTCCTATACAGAAATATTGTAATAAAAATCTTTAAAATAAAAACAAAATGACAGAATATAAAATTCTGTCATTTTGTTTTTATTTTATTCTTTACTTTGTTTTTCTGTTTTATCTTTTTTATTCATTACTCTTGGTAAAACTATTCCAAGTATCAAAGCTACTATTACTATTATATCTATATAAATATATATAACTGGTATTAAAACTTTATTTGAACTTGCTTTTGCCATTTCACTATTAGTATTTACATTAGAAATACTAAAAATATTTGATATTATGATTTCTTTTACTTTATCTTCGCTCATATCACCATTTATTTTATTGCTATTTAATATACTATTTACTGATTTTTTTATTTCATTTTTAAATAACTTTTTGCTTCTTGGTGTGTAGTTTTTTTCTCCTACTACAACATTTTCTGGAATTGTTGTACTTTCATTATTAGCTTCATCTATATATACTACTTCTGATTGCGCTGTATAATTCAAATTTCCTTTTAATTCACAGTCTTTATTTAAAGCTACTTTATCAGCCTCTAGAAAAACATTTCTTCCTACTATACCATTTATATTAATTTCTGTTCCCATTGCTCTTAAATCTCTGTATATATACCCATTATATCCTATTTCAAGTTTATCGCAAGTAGCATATACATCATATACTTGTCCTTCTATTGTCACAGTTGAAGCTAGAACAACTAAATTACCATATATTGCTGTTCTTTCAGCTATTGTTACATTTTCTGCAATAACAAATAGATCTCCACCAACTTGTCCTGTTAATGTTACATTTTTTCCTATTGCAAAAACATTTGAATCAATTAAAGTAGTTATTTCAACATTATCTCCTGCAAAATATCTGTCTGTGTTTTCTATTTGTTGTGGTGTTTGTGTATCTTCTCCATCTGTTTCATTAGTTGTACCTGTTGTTGGTGCCTCTGGTGTTGCTTCTGTTGCAAATACTGCTGTAGAAATTAAAGCTACTAATACAAATAATATTAAAAATAATTTTACTTTTGTTTTTTTCATTTTTTTCTCTCTCCTTCTTTTGTTAGTGATTTCTTCGAAGTATGGGTCAATTTAGGTCTCGACCAATACAAATCTTTTTTCATAGATTACTTTACACTATCCTTTAGTTTCTTTCTTCATATAATATAGCTTTGTTATTATTTTGTCAATATTTTAATTTTCTTTATTTTTAAAATATATACAATCAGATGTAGGAGTTATGTTTTTAATAGATATATTATCTAATGTACACTTTCCTTCCTTTTGATACAAACAACTAGAAGAGCAATTTATATTTGTCACAAAACTCACCTCTAGTTTATTATTTTATTTGATTTGTATTTTATACATTTTAATTTACATTTTTAATTTTTTTATTGTTTCCTTGTAGTTTTCTGATTTTATTATTGCACTTCCAGAAACTGCAATATCTATTCCGGCATTTTTTATACTATCTATTGTATTTAAGTTTATACCACCATCTGCTTCAATATATGTATCTAAATTATTGTTATCTATATATTTTCTTAAAATTTCTATTTTTTCTAAAGTTTCTGGTATTAATTCTTGTCCGCCTTTTCCTGGCTCTACTGTCATCACTAATATTAAATGTATATATGGCAAAAATTTGTATATTCTTTCAACTGTAGTATTAGGTTTTATGCTTATTCCTACTTTTATGTTGTTTTCTTTTATATAATTTATTAATTCCATTACTTCTTCATCTGATGAACAGCTTTCGTAATGAAATGTTATTATATCTGGCTCAAACTTAATATATTCTTCCACAAATTTTTTTACATCGTTTACCATAAAATGTACATCTAATGGCAAATTAGATATTTGCTTTATTATATTACAATAATTTAACATCTTTTCATTTGTGTTGTTTTCTACAAATTTTCCATCCATTACATCTATATGGAAATAGTCTGTTTTTGCCTCTTCTAGATTATAAAAAGTTTTTGTTGAATTTTGTTCTTCTACAGATAATATTGATGTGGATATATACATATTATGGCTCCTTTAAAATTTTTATAGTATATTTAAAAGAGGAACGACGTTGGTCTGTTCCCTACAAATAATTTGTTCATCTTCTAAGTGCGGGCAGACAGATCCGTCTGCCCCTACAAATAATTATTCAATATCGTTATGGTATATTTCTTGTTTCTCCTGCATTATAAGTAATAGATTTGGTTGCAAGAACACTTCCAGATTTAGATTTTATTTGAACGCTAACTGGCTTTGAACCTGTTGAATCTACCGAAAAAGAACAACTTGTGCTATCTTCTGTTGATTCCTTTGTTGCGTATTCCTTTCCGTCTAAACTTAATATAACATTTACTGAATTAGGTTTTACTAAATTCCCCTCTTCATCATATTTAGCTGTGTATCCTCCAAGTAATGCTGAAACATTAACATTTATACTTCCTGTTTTTATTTCATCAAATTTGTTTAAAGTTATTGTTATTTCTGTATCTTTGTCTACAACACTTCCCGGTGCCAAACTTTGCTCTATTATAACATTGTTTGTTTTTCCAGAATCTGATTTATTTACTGTTCCCTTCCATTTTAGTCCTGCATTTGCTATTGCCGCTTTTGCTTCTTCCTCTGTTTTGCCTATTAAGTTCGGAACTTCTTTTTGTTCTAATCCTATACTTACATATACTTTTACTGTACTTCCTGCTGCTACTTCTGTTTTTTCAGCTGGTTCTACTTTTATTACTTTTCCAGCTTCCATTTTATCGCTATTTTCTTCTTTTATATCTACTTTTAATTCCGCTTCTTCAATTTTTCCTACAACTTCATCTTTTGTTTTTCCAACTAATAAATCTGGTACATTTACAATCTTTTCGCCTTTGCTTACCCAAATTTTTATGGTGTCTCCTATTTTTGCTACTTTTTTTCTACCATCGAAGGTTGTACCTGAAATAGGTTCTTGTTTTATAATTTTTCCAGCTTCAACTTCTGAATCATATTCTTCTATCACTTCTAATTTTAATTTTTGTTCTTCTACATATCTTTTTAATTCATCTATTGATTTATTTTCTTCTGTAGCCATTTTAACTAAATCTGGAATTTCTATTTCCTTACTTGTTGTGTCTACTTTCATTGCATTCATTGTAATCATCATAACTATTACAAATAATAATATTGCACTAAGTATTGCCGCAATAACTCCTACCGCTTTATGCTCTTTAAAAAATCTTGATAATTTATTTCCCTTTTCGCCCGTATTGCTATTTTGACTAATTGTTCTTTGTGTATCTCTTTCTCTTATTTTATCTTCTAATGTTTTATCATATATTAATGGCATATGTTGAGTTGGAAAATCATGTTGCATTCTATCTAATTTTACAAAATCGCCATCAGGATTTTTAAGTGCAGTATTCAAATCTCTTAACATTTCTGTTGCAGTACTATATCTAGCATTTACATCCTTTTGCATTGCTTTCATTATTATTTTATTTACACTTATTGGTATTAAAGGATTAATTTTTATTGGTTCTACCGCTTCTTCATGCATATGTTTCAATGCTACAGATACTGGAGTATCTGCATCAAATGGTACTCTACCTGTAACCATTTCATATAAAACTACACCTAGTGAATAGATATCTGATTTTGCATCTGTATATCCACCTCTTGCGTGCTCTGGAGAGAAATAATGTACAGAACCCATTGTTGCTCCAAATGCTGTTATTGTTGAATTAGATACAGCCTTTGCAATTCCAAAATCTGTAACTTTGGCAATTCCATCTTCTGTTATTATTATATTGTGTGGCTTTATATCTCTGTGTACTATATTATTTTTATGTGCTGCTTCTAATGCTGATGCAATTTGTATTGCTATATTTACAGACCATTTCCAAGATAAAGCTCCATCTTCTTTTATAATTTCTTTTAGAGTTTTTCCTTGTATTAATTCCATTACTATATAATGTAAATTATCTTCTTTTCCTACATCATATACAGAAACTATGTTAGGATGTGTTAAACTTGCTACAGCTTGTGCTTCTATGTTAAATCTTTTTATAAATTCCATATCTGTAGTGTATTCATCTTTTAATACTTTTACAGCTACAAATCTGTTTAATACGTGGCATTTAGCTTTATATACTGTTGCCATACCACCATTTCCTATCTGCCTAATTATCTCATATCTGTTTCCTAATAATCTACCTTCTAGGTTCATTTCTACATCTCTCCTTAAATTATTCCATTAACGTATCTTTTCTATATATCTTTATATGTTTTCTATTACCACTGCTGTTATGTTATCATATCCACCTTTAATATTTGCTTTTTGAATTAGCAATTTGTCTGCATTTTCCATATTGTTTGTTATTACTTCATAAATCTCTTTATCAGTTAAAAGGTTTGTTAAACCATCTGAACACATTAAAAGTATATCCTCTTTTAAAAAACCTTTTACTAAAATGTCTGGTTCTATATATTCTTCACATCCTAAAGCTTTTATTAACATATTTTTCTTTGGATGATGGCATGCTTCTTCTTTAGTTATAGTTCCGTCCCTAACTAATTTTTCTACATAACTATGGTCTGTAGTTAGTTTTCTTATGATATTCTTCCTTATTCTATATACTCTACTATCTCCAATATGACCAATATATACTTTATTATTATATATTAAACATACTTCTAGTGTAGTACCCATTTCACTTAAATTTATGTCAGTCTTTGATTTTTCATATACTATTTTATTAGCATATTCCATTGCGTCTTTTATAAGTTTTTGCAAGGTATCTCTATTTATTATTTCTATATTTTTGATATTTTTACTAATATATTCTTCTGCCGAATTTACTGCTAAACTGCTGGCTATCTCTCCACCAACGTAGCCTCCCATTCCATCTGCTAATATGTATAAACTATATTCATTATATGGTTTAGAAATATAATAATAGTCTTGGTTCATCTCTCTAACCATTCCCTTATCACTTGTTGCTAGTACTTTCATCTCTTCACCCCTTTATAAGTTTTTTCTTCTTAATTGTCCACATGCAGCATCGATATCTGAACCTAGTTCTCTTCTAACTGTTGCAACTATTCCATTATCATTTAAATAGTCTCTAAATTTTAATATATTCTCATTTGTGCTTTTAGTAAATTTACCATTTTCTATTTTATTTATAGGAATTAAATTTACATGGCACAACATTCCTTTTAATAATTTTACTAATTGTTTTGCATCTTCTAAATTATCATTATTATCTTTTGCAAGTGCATACTCAAATGATATTCTTTTATTAGTTTTTTCTATATAATACTTACAAGCCTTCATTAATTCTTCTATGTTGTAAGCATTATTTACTGGCATTAGTGCACTTCTTTTTTCATCAGTAGTAGCATGTAATGATATTGATAATGTGCATTGTATATTTTCGTCTGCTAAATCATATATTTTGGGAACTAGTCCACTTGTTGATATGCTTATATGCCTTGCACCCATATTTATTCCTTTAGGATTATTTAATATTTTTATTGCTTTCATTACATTATCATAATTATCTAATGGTTCGCCTATACCCATAAAAACTAAATTTGATACTTTAACGTTTTCGTCTCTTTGTACTGCTAATACTTGTTCTATAATCTCTCCTGGCGTTAGGCTTCTTACAAATTCAATTCCAGTTGATGCACAAAACTTGCATCCCATTTTGCAACCAATTTGACTTGATACACATATTGATTTTCCGTGTTTATATTCCATAAGAACTGTTTCTATAGCATTTCCATCTAATACATCAAATAAATACTTTTTAGTTCCATCCTTAGATTCTTGTTTTCTAATTATATTGTATATACATAGTGTGAATTCTTTTTCTAGCTTTTCTCTTAACTCTAGTGATATATTAGTCATTTCACTAAAACTCTTCACATTTATTTCATGTATCCATTTAAAAACTTGCTCTGCTCTATATGGTTTTTCTCCTAATTTTATAAATTCTTCTTTTAGTTCATCTAAATTATAATCTTTAATGTTTTTTTTCAAACAACTCACCTAGGTATCTTATATCACATTAATATATTTTTTTCAAGTTTTATCATTAGAAATAGAAACATAAAAATTAAATTCCTCGGCTACATTACGAAATTTAAGAAATTCTAATTTGATTTTATGGCACCCTTCCAAGCATAGCTTGAACTCTTTCCATAAAATCTTCATAAGAATTTCTAAAATTTCTCCATTTGCATTCGTCATTTCATTTTGATGTTTCTATTTGTTCTGCATTATTGAAATATTTATTATAAATATCTTTTGTTACGATAAATATTAATATCAAATACATAAAGCTTAAATATTGTATTGGAACAGGATTTTTTCCAAATAGGAAGCCTGTATATCCATACATAGAAATTAGCGATATTCCTATTGGCACATATAGTTTATCTTTATTATATATACAATATAATACACTTAATATGTCCCCTGCAAATAAGTATCTATCGTGCATATGTGGTAATAAAAATGTTGCAATCATAACAGACCATAAGCCAAATTCTATTATTTGTTGCTTATCAAATTTTATTTTTTTATACAATACCATAAAGGCCATAATCACAAATACAAATATTGTACACATCACTCCCATTTTAGACATATATTCATTTGGCGCCATAACATAATTATATGAGTTTGTTGGGAACAGTAAGTTATACACTCCCGGGAAATTCATACTTAAATATGCACTATATTGTGAAGTTTGACTTACATATATATCTATGCAACTGGCTATTGGCTTTCCTGCAATTATTGCTGGCAAACACATTACTATATTTACTGCTGGTATTATTAGAAAATAGTATAATGGAAATTTTCTTTTTGATATATATATTAAAATAAATAATGGTAGTATAAATATAAATTGTAATTTAAAAGCAAAAGATACTCCTAAATATATAAAGGCTTTTAAATACTTTTCTTCTAATAATGCTACAATAGCTAACAATATAAATGCTACATATATAGCATCTGCTTGACCCCAGCAAGCTGAGTTTAATAATACAGTTGGTAAGAATAATACCACTCCATATAACAAAAGTGCAAAGAAATCTTTATTTTTATTATTTTTTAAAACAATATATGCTATTTTTAATACTGCTAATGCACATATATAATCGCAAATTATCGATACCATTTTTATTGATACTATTGGTTCTACTGGTAAATATGTAAGTATTGCTAGTATTGTTAAATATGGCAAATTATAATTTCCTATATTTAGTTTTAATGCACTTAATCCCCCGTTATTCTTTAATTGATAAAACCATGGTTCTAAACATGAATAATAATCTCCAGATACAAAATCAATTACTGCAATTCTTGCAAATAGCGATATTACTGTTATTATTATGAAAAATATAATGAATTTTTTTCTTTCAATAAAATCCCAAATTTTTTCAGTCATATTTTTTTACTCCTATTAATAAATTTAATTAATGAAATTTTATCATAAGAATTTTTATAATACAATAAATTTATTATTATTTATTATATTTGTATTTTGATTTATGGCAATGTTTTAACCTTGGCTCCCTTATCCAAGGGAGCTGTCGACGAAGGAGACTGAGGGTTCTTTGTTATATTTCTTTAAAATCCCCCGGCACTACGTGCCACCCCCTTTAAGTAAAGGGGGCAAGGTTTGTCAAAACCAATAATATATTAATGTATAACAAGGAGGTTTTTTATATGGATAAATCTTATAAAGTTGCTATAGTTGGTGCAACTGGCGTTGTTGGAAGAACAGCAATTAAAATTTTAGAGGATAAAAATTTACCTATTTCTAAATATGTATTTTTTTCATCAAAAAGGTCAGCTGGTAAAATCATTGAATTTAAACGGAGAAGAATACGAGGTTCAAGAATTAAAAGAAGATTCATTTGATAGTGGTTTCGATTTTGCTATATTTTCTGCAGGTCGGAGAAACTTCTGGAAAGTTTGCTCCAATTGCAGCTTCAAAAAACTGTGTCGTAATTGATAATAGTTCTACATTTAGAATGAATGAAGATGTTCCTTTAATTGTACCAGAAGTTAATCCAGAGGAAATTTCAAATCATCATGGGATTATTGCAAATCCTAATTGTTCAACAATTCAAGCTGTTGTTGCTTTAAAACCATTAGATGATAAATATAATATAAAAAGAATTGTCTACTCTACATATCAAGCAGTTTCTGGTGCAGGAAAAAAAGGAATTGATGACTTAGCAAATGGAATTAAAGGATTACAACCTTCTAAATTTCCTTATCCAATATACAATAACTGTTTACCTCATATAGATGTATTCCTTGACAATTCTTATACTAAAGAAGAAGAAAAAATGATAAATGAAACTAGAAAGATATTAAAAAAACCAGATTTAAAAATAACAGCAACAGCTGTTAGAGTTCCCGTTTTTAATTCACATTGTGAAAGTATTAATGTTGAATTTGAAAACGAATTTAATCTTTATGAATTAAAAAAGACTTTAAGTAACAGCCCTGGAATAATTGTTAAAGATGATATAGAAAATAATATTTATCCATTACCAACTAATGCAACTGGAAACGATGAAGTTTTTATTGGCAGAATTCGTAGAGATTTTAGCGTAGATTCGGGAGTAAACTTATGGGTTGTCGCAGACAACATACGAAAAGGTGCCGCTTCTAATGCAATTCAAATAATGGAGTATATGATGAGATAGATGGACAGCATAATTATATTCCAAAAAATAACCTTGAAGAATATTCTTCAAGGTTATTTTTTGAATCTTAATTACTATAATCGCTTGTTACTGTAAATTCTTTTATTAATCCAAATTTGTTATAGTATATTTTTATTTTATTAATATAATATTGTGATGCTGGATTTAAGAAATAGTCTGCATTTTGTTTTTCTCTTCCATATGCTATTCCTATGTAGTTTACTATTTCCTCTCCTTCTGCTTTTACATATTTATTTCCTTTTAGGTTGAAACCTAAAACCTTAATTGCTGTTCCATTTTCGTTGCTTTCGTTTGCATTATCAACAGCTACAAGATATCCATCTTTATTAATATTATACTTATTAGAATCTATCATATTGGCTTGTAATGTAGAATTTAATTTTGTTGTTCCTGACATAAATGTTATTGGATATATTGTATAGTATATACCATCTACTATTTCAGTTTCGTATTGTGAATCTGTAGGCTGTTCTAAATATAATTTAACTGTGTTTTGTGCATCAGTTCCTATAATTACTTTATCTGCTTCTGGTCCTTTTGATACATTTACTTTAAATTGTTGAGCAAAACCGTCTACACTTATACTAAATTCAGCATTTTGAGTTTGTACCGCACTATTTTTAATTGTTACTCTTACATGTGTTATGTAATCGCTAGGATTATTTGTTCCAAACACATATGCTCCTGTATTATCTATGTATCCTAATTCAACATTGCTTATTTCAGAGCTTAATTGGCTTACAAAAACCATATTACGTGTAACAACCTTTGTTAAACTTCTTATATCTGCTTTATTGGTTTTTGTCATTGCTTTTTCATAATTATGATAGAATTTTATTGTTTTAATTTCTTTATCTCCAATGTCAACTTTTCCAAAGGTTCCTTCAGCCTCATCTACAAATGAAATTTTATTTACTGTATTATTCTCAGAAATTACTACTACTTTTGCTGGATTATCGCTAACAACTTCTTTCCTTTCTCCATCTACTAATATGTATGGTATAATACTATATTCTCCAGCATCTTTTGCCCAGAATGAAATTGTTACAGCACCATCACTGATTGTTTTACTAATTCCTAGTCCTTCACCTTTTGATAAAATATATTTAGAAGGTTCTCCATTTTTAGTTACAATACAACCTATGTTTTCAACATCTTTATTTGTTAATTTTGATTCACTTTCCCCAGAAACTACAGTTGCAGTGATTATGTCGTCATAACAATATCCATTTAAATTAGTAACTATATCCTTATATTTTATGCTTGAAACTTTAGCTCCCGGTGTTGGTGGATTTGTTGGAGTTACCGTTGGGTCTGTTGTCGGCTCTGTTGAAGGTTCAGTCGTTGGTGGTGTCGTTGGTGTATCTGTAGGATTTACTACTGGTGTATCTGTTGCCTCTGGTGGCGGTACTACCACTGGTGCATCTGGTGCAGGAATAGTATCAATTATTTTTTCCTTGCCTAAAATAAATCTTACAATTTTTTGTGCATCACGTACATCTATTTCACAATTTTGACTATTTACGTTTGAAACATCTGCAGCTATCATATTAACTGTTGGTAATTGATTTCCATATACCAAATATCTTACAATACATCTAACATCTCTAACATTTATTTGTCCATCCCCGTCAACATCTCCATATATTAATAGTGTGTATGTTTCCTTTTCGGTTGTTATTTTTGTTCCAGTTCCTATAACACTAGATGACATACTTTTAATTTCTAATCCTGCATTTTCAAATTCCTTTTCTAAAGTTTCTTTTGTAAATATATCTTCTGGATGTTTATAAACTACTGGTATGTATTTAACTCCGTTTTTAGTAAACGCGCTATGTACAATACTCTTTGCATTGTACGCTTCTATTTGAGACCTAATTGCATTCATAATTGTATTACTAAAATTAGTTTTTATATCTACTATTATTATTGCAACTATTATGATAAACACACATATTAGTTTTTTTGACATTTTATGCGATTTAGCTTTTAAATGCTTTGCCATCTTTTTTATATTCCTCCTTTCTTTAATATTTTTATCTTCTTAATTTATTTCTTCTTTTTGTGCTTATAAGAATGCATATACTTAATATTATTAATATTGCATTTATTGACACAAGGCTTATTATTATTACCATTTTATTTTCATTTAAAAAGCTTTCAAAATTGTTATTATCTACCAAAACTAATCTATCCATTGTTAATTTACCTTTTATTTCATCATATTCACTTTTTAAATCTGTACTTTCTGCCTTCTTTATTAATTCTTTTAATTCATTCCAAGACTCTTCTGTATAGTCGTTTTTTGATTTATCTAGTAAATCTATTAATATTTTTTTCAATTCCTTTTTATCAAAACTAATCTTTTCAAGATTATTAATCTCAAGTTGACTTTTTATTGCCTCATACTCTTCTTCAGTAGCAGCATTTTTCGCTGCTAATATTATTTCCTGTAATTTATTCCAACTCTCCTCTGTGTAATCTTCCTTGTTAAGCCCTGATAAAATTGACTCTAAATCATTTAATTCTTGTTTGCCCTCCTCACTAAATTGATCATCTTTTTCCTCATTATCTGAAGGTGTTGCTGGTGTTGATGGTGTCGAAGGTGCTTTAGGCGGCTTTGTAGTTGTAGTAGTTTCTTGTATTATCACTTTTGCAGTTGCATTTGAAACAGATGCATCACCAGAAAGCACTACTCCACTTATTCCAAATGTTACTGAGCCTGCTGCTTTTGCTTTAAATTTTAGAGTAACGCTCTCTAACACATTTTCATCTTGGCTATTAACATACACATATGTGTTTGTACTTGTACCAAATTCTCCAATTGAACAATTTTGATAATCTAGTTTAGTTGTGTCATAACTTAGTTTAAATTGAGCTATTGAAACTTTTTCTCCAAATGAAACCGTTATAGAAACATCTTGTCCAACAGTTACTTTACTATTTACAGCTCTAATACTTACATTTGCAGCATTCACATATGTAGTACATAATATTACTATGAATAACATAGTTAATAACATTCCAATAGTTTTTTTCATTTACTTTTTTCCTCCTTATTTGAAATATGTTTTTGTTTCTTTTCGTTTGCTCTACTATATCTCTAATTTATTGGATTAATTGTTATTAAATCACTAGCTGAAACATCTGTAATTTTTCCATTATTTCCATAGATAACTGATTTTACATATATTTTTTGCTCCTCTGCTGTTGCTTTTATTATATATGTAAATGTTGTATTGTCAATAGCTGTTAACTCTTCAATGTTTATTGCCATAATCGCCTTATCTTGCTTATCTGTGATTAAAACTTCATCTGCCCCCATTTTTAATTCTTCTAATGTGTATCCTTCAAATTTTATTGTTATATCTCCATTATATTCTTCATATGGTGGAACTACTGCACCTTCTATTGTAAATTTTGCTGCATTCTTACGAACTTGTACATATCTTACAATAGAAACTCTTGAATCTTCACTACTTGTTACTATAAATTCATATAATCCATTTTCTACTAGTGATACTCTAGAATTACTAATTCTGTTAGAAATATCTTCACCTTTGGTTAAATTTGTAACCTTACAAGTACCAGTTGTCCACATAATATCAACATTTTTATAGAATTTAATTGGATTATCTTTATCCTCATTTCTTATTCCTGTTGCTTCATCTCCCTCTAAATATCCAATATCCATCACTTTTATTGGTTTAAATGTTACTCTTATTGTTATATTACTTTTTGGCATTGTAAATTTATTATTTTGTAATGTTATCTCATTTCTATCTGCATCTATTATTGATATTGTATCAAGAACATATCCTTTATCTGCATTAACTTGAATTGATATTTCTTCATTATATTTTGCTTTTGATACTACTACGTTTCCTTTTTTTGCTTGTACATTTCCATAAAACGCTGATAAAATATCTATATTATAATAAACAGCTGTTGGATCTTTTGGCACTGGTATAAATTTTGCATAATAGTTTGTATTTCTTTCTACTTTTACATTTCCTGTGCTAAAGTCTATTGTTTCTCCTGTACAAGTTTCATCTGCATACCATCCTGCAAATTCGTATGTATTTACATCGTCTTCTGGCTTTGTTGGATTTGTTGCTGGTGCTGTTATCGTTTCACCAAATTCTTTCATTTGCGTTTGATATACAGTTTCATTTGCAAAGAATTTTATAGTATATTCTTTTTGTACTGGTGTAAACTTCGCATAATAGTTTGTATTTCTTGCCACTTCTACACTTTCTGTTTCAAAATCTATTGGCTCTCCTGTACAAGTTTCATTTGCATACCATCCTGCAAATTCATATGTATTTACATCGTCTTCTGGCTTTGTTGGATTTGTTGCTGGTGCTGTTATTACTTCATCTAAATACTTTTCTTGCGTCTCGTATACTATTCCATTTGCATAGAAGGTTATTGTATATTTTTTTGGTACTGGTGCAAATTTTGCATAGTAATTTGTGTTTCCTGTTACTTTTATATTTCCTGTACTAAAATCTAGTGCTTCTCCTGTACAAGTTTCATTTGCATACCATCCTGCAAATTCATATGTATTTGCATTATCTTCTGGCTTTGTTGGATTTGTTGTTGGTGCTGTTATTACTTCGTTGAAGTGCGCATCTGTTTTTTTGCTATATTCTATTCCATTTACATAGAATGTTATTATATATTCACTTATCTCATATTGTGCTGTTATTGTTGTGTTTGCTGTTATGTTTGTTAATGCTTTATCCCATCCTGTGAATGTATATCCTTCTCTTGTTGGATTTGCATTTGGGTATGTTACATCTGTTCCATGTTCTACGTTTTCTACTTTTGCTAATTCTGTTGTTCCATCATAGTCTACGAATGTTACTGTGTATTTGTTTATCTGATATTGTGCTTTTACTGATATATCTTCTGTTAATACTGTTGTTGTTACCCATTCGTTTCCGTTTGTTGTTAATACCCATTTCACAAAACTATATCCTGTTTTACTTGCTGTTGGTATATCTGCTTCTGCTATTGCTGTGTTGTAATTTGCTGTTGCTGTTCCTAATTCTGTAGTTCCATTTTCGTCATAGAATGTTACTGTATATTCATTTATTTCGTATTCTGCTGTTATTATTGTGTCTGCTGTGATATTTGTTAATGCTTTATCCCAACCTGTGAATGTATATCCTATTCTTGTTGGGTTTGCATTTGGATATATTACATCTGAGCCATGTTCTACGTTTTCTATTTTTGCTAATTCTGTGGTTCCGTCATAGTCTACGAATGTTACTGTGTATTTGTTTATTTCATATTGTGCCTTTATTGTTGTATCTGCTGTGATATTTGTTAATGCTTTATCCCATCCTGTGAATGTGTATCCTTCTCTTGTTGGGTCTGCATTTGGGTATGTTACATTTGATCCATGTTCTACTTCTGTTAATTTTGCTAGCTCAGTATTATCATAGTCTACAAATGTTACTGTATATTTATTTATCTCATATTGCGCTTTTATTGTTGTATCTGCTGTTATGTTTGTTAATGCCTTATCCCATCCTGTGAATGTATATCCTTCTCTTGTTGGGTTTGCATTTGGATATGTTACATCTGTTCCGTGTTCTACTTCTGTTATTTTTGCTAATTCTGTTGTTCCGTCATAGTCTACGAATATTACTGTATATTTGTTTATTTCATATTCTGCTTTTACTGATATATCTTCTGTTAATACTGTTGTTGGGTTCCATTCATTTCCATTTGTTGTTAATACCCATTTTGCAAAACTATATCCTGTTTTACTTGCTGTTGGTATGTCTGCTTCTTCTATTGCTGTATTGTAATTTGCTATTGCTTCTCCTAATTTTGTTGTTCCATCTTCGTCATAGAATGTTACTGTATATTCATTTATTTCGTATTCTGCTGTTATTGTTGTGTTTGCTGTGATATTTGTTAATGCCTTATCCCATCCTGTGAATGTGTATCCTTCTCTTGTTGGATTTGCATTTGGATATGTTACATCTGATCCGTGTTCTACGTTCTCTACTTTATATAATTCTGTTGTTCCGTCATAGTCCACAAATGTTA
>CATKWX010000020.1 GCA_949840345.1 uncultured Eubacteriales bacterium | reverse complement strand
AATACTATTAACCCATATTTATTAAGCAATATGTTTTGAACATTATTTGGTAATTCTAATACACGATTTCCATATTTTATTTGTTTTAAGTTATGGCAGCAATAAAATGCACTATCTCCTATGCTTGTTACACTATTTGGGATTTCTATTTGGGTTAATCTATCACACCCACTAAATGCATTATCTCCTATGCTTGTTACTCCTTCTGGAAGTTCTATTTGAGTTAAGCTACTACAGCCCCAAAATGCATTATCTCCTATGCTTGTTACCCCTTCTGGAAGTTCTATTTGGGTTAAGCTACTACAGGCCCAAAATGCTCTATCACCTATACTTGTTACTCCTTTTGGAATTTCTATTTGGGTTAAGCTACTACATCCAGAAAATGCACTATCTCCTATGCTTGCTACTCCTTCTGGGATTTCTATTTGGGTTAAGCTACTACAGTTATAAAATGCACCATTGCCTATGCTTGTTACTCCCTCTGGAAGTTCTATTTGAGTTAAATTGCTACAACTATAAAATGCTCTATCACCTATGCTTGTTACTCCTTCTGGAAGTTTTATTTGACTTAATCTGCTACAGCTTCTAAATGCATCATTACCTATTCTTATTACTCCTTCTGGAAGTTCTATTTGGGTTAAGCTACCACAAGCATTAAATGCATTATCTCCTATGCTTGTTACTCCCTCTGGAAGTTCTATTCGAGTTAAGCTACCACAAGCATTAAATGCATTATCTCCTATGCTTGTCACTCCCTCTGGAAGTTCTATTTGGGTTAAGCTAGTACACCAATAAAATGCACAATCGCCTATGCTTGTTACTCCTTCTGGAATTTCTATTTGAGTTAATCTATCGCAATAGGCAAAAGCCTCATTTCCTATGCTTGTTACTCCTTCTGGGATTTCTATTTGGATTAATCTATCACACCCAGAAAATGCATTATCTCCTATGCTTGTTACTCCTTCTGGAAAATTAAACCTTCCATCAATTATATCTTCGTTTGTTACTTCTAACAAAACGCCATTTTCTACCTTCACTACATTTTCTCCTCTAAATTATTCCATATTCATCTTGCTTTTTTCCTTACAATTATACAAATTTATTATATCATTAGTGCATTTGTTTTTTTGTATTGTAATATAAATTTAATATATTTGTAATAAAAAAGGGCACAGTGTGAACGGAATGCAAAAAATAAAAAGAGCAATGCTCTTTTTATTTTACATATATATAACATTCTAAATTTCTTCTTCCAAATTGTAATGCTTCACTGTGGCTTCCTACGAATATGTCTATATGGTTGTTTGATATTGCTCCTCCTCTGTCTTGCACTACAAACCAGCCTCCGTTTGCATTTCCGCTTAATGCTGGTACATATATTATTGTTCCAAGCGGATATCCACTTCCCGCAGCGACTGTATACCAAGCGGTTGCTTGTTTCCCTGAAGCTGTTGTTCCTGTTGACTTTCCACAGCATTTATAACAAGCACAATATGCTGAGGCATTTAGTGTTGTTACTTTTGGTGTTATTCCTCTTACTTCATTTGATAACCCACCTGTTGGCACAGTATATGTTGTTCTACTTATTGAACTTCTTGAGGTTACTGTTTCTTTTGTTTGTACATTAACTACTTTATTTACAGGTTCTTGTATTACTTTTGATGAAATTTCAAGTCTTTCTATTTCAATTTCATTTTGATATTTTATTTTGTAAGTTACTTCTTTTATACCATTTCTTCCTGCTTGAACTACTTTTTCTGTAGTATTAGAATTTCCATTTGAAACATCTTTTGTTATTGTTTCATATGGTATTTCTACTCTTTCTACTACTATTTTTTCTACAATTGGAGAATATGCTTTTAATAATTCCTCTAGCTCGATATTTTCTCCTTTTGCTGCTAAAGTAGCTATTGTATTAGATTCTGATTTTTTTAGTATTTTTATTGTATCATTTTGGGATACATTTGATGTTAAACTTGGAAGTACCATTTCATCTTCTAATAATTCTATATGATTTTCTTTTAAAATTTCTTCAACTGTTGTCTTAGTTGTTAAAATATTTATTTCGTGATTATTAGAAAATGCTATTTTTATATTATTTATTGGCTCTAAACTTCCTGCTATTACGCCAGCTCCTAAAAAGAAAACTAGTATTACTGCAATAAAAATTACTTTCCTTTTCGAGTGACATTCCATATTCTTTTTTACCATAAGTATATATTTCTCCTTTCAGCGACTTTTTCATTATACCATTTTAAAATTGCTTTGTCAAATTTATCCAAGTGTCTCTAATATATATTATGATACTTGTACAAGAAATATTACTAATTTTTTCCATTTTTTATTTGTTCTAAAGCAATTGCTAATTGGTCTGGGCATGATGTTCCTTTGCTTCCACAAGGAATTCCCTTCATTCTCTTTATTGCTTCATCTATGTGCATTCCTTCAACAAGTCTAGATACTCCAACTGTGTTTCCTGCACATCCACCTACTATTTTTACGCTTTTTATTATGTCTCCATCCATTTCTATTTCCATTTCCCTAGAACAAACACCTCTTGGTGTGAAATTGTATTTCATATTCATCTTTCCTTTCATTTTTGTAATTTTTATTTTATTACATTGTATTTTTCTATTAAAAGAATTATAATATATTTAATTAAATTTGGGAAGGTTTTTTTATGAAATCGTTTTTTAAAATAGTTAGAAATATTGTTATTATATTAATAGTTTTAGTCATGTTAGTTAGTGCTGTTTTTATATTTAGAGGACACCGTATGTATTCGTCTGCTTTATCTAAAATGGATTTAGATAGTAAGGTTAAATATATTGAGGATAATACTAAATATTATGTTCGTTATGAAGATATTCCAAAAGATTTTATTAATGCTGTGGTAGCTATTGAAGACCATAGATTTTTCGAACATAGCGGATTTGATTTTATTGCTATTGTAAGAGCAATTTGTGCAGACTTTTCTAGTGGTTCTTTTGCTCAAGGAGGTAGCACTATTACTCAACAATTAGCTAAAAACATATATTTTACTCAAGAGCGCAATGCTACAAGAAAAGTTGCAGAAATTTTTATGGCTTCTTATTTAGAAAAGAATTTATCCGAGGATAAGACTAAAGCTAAAGAAAAAATATTAGAATTATATATAAATACAGCTTGTTTTAATAATTGCTATGGATTGGGTCAAGCATCGCGTAAGTATTTTAACAAAGAACCTAAAGAGCTTACTTTATATGAATGTACTCTTCTAGCTGGTGTACCAAATGCACCTGCTATATATGCTCCTGATGTGAATATGAAGAAGTGTGTTCAAAGGCAAAATCAAGTAATTAATGCAATGGTTAGGTATGACTATATTGATGAGGATACTGCAAATGAAATTAGAAAAGAACAGCCGAAGATTTAAAGCAATATATTCCGTAAATAGAATAAGTATATAATATTTTTTATTCCGTTCTC
The DNA here is from genome assembly GCA_949840345.1 of uncultured Eubacteriales bacterium. Classification (GTDB taxonomy): domain Bacteria; phylum Bacillota; class Clostridia; order TANB77; family CAG-508; genus CAKPQL01. The sequence goes on along the minus strand of CATKWX010000020.1, from coordinate 28,143 downwards.
CAAGGCGTTTAAGATACGGCTTAACAAACTTAAAGTGACACACTCTACTTGAGTAAAAGACAAAACGACTCATGGTCGAACTCGTAAAAAATATTATATACTTATTCTATTTACTACTCTACTTAATTTAAAGCACTATACAGCGTGCTCCTATGATTTAAGGTTGTTCTTATTTTTTATCACCTGCATATATTTTTGTAGGTGATTTGTTTTGTCTAGGATTAAGAAATTCATTATAAATGGTATTATTGTGTCTATAACTGCATTGTTGATTAATACTATTTCAATGTCTTTTAATATATATGTTTCAAATAGAATTGGTACAGAAGCTGTTGGTGCTTTTAGTTTAGTTATGTCTGTGTATGCTTTAGCTGTTACTTTTGCAAGTTCTGGAGTTAATCTTGCTACTATGAAAATTATTTCTGAAAAGCAAGCAAATGAACCTAATTGTAACTTAAAGCATATAAGCAAACAATGTTTGAAAATTGCTTTATTACTTGGGATTTTAACAAGTATTGTATTTATTATGCTTGCTAAAACTATATCTGTTAATTGGCTACACAATAAAGTAAGTCCTGTAACTATATATTTCATTTCAATTGCTTTACCTTTTATTTCTATGTCTGCAAGTATAAATGGGTATTTCTGTGCTGTTAGGAAAATGTACAAAAGTGCATCTTCTCAAGCATTAGAAACAATTGTTAAAATAATTGCAATTATTTTTCTTTTAAATTTCTTCATTGGCAAGGGATTAGAGTATGTTTGCCTTGCATTAATTATAGGAGATTTTATATCTGAAGTAGTATCATTTTTATATTTATATTCTATATATTCTTACGATGTAAATAACTTTAAGAATTATCGTTTTAATGTAAGTTGTGTTAAGCGATTTTTTAATATATGTGCACCTGTTGCACTTACTTCTTATATAAAATCTGGATTATCTACTTTAAAACAAATGCTTATCCCTGTTAAATTAGAACAATCTCGGTCTATCTTGTTCTGACTCTTTATCTAAATATGGTATGATTTCAGGTATGGTAATGCCAGTGTTTATGTTTCCGTCTGTTTTTATAAATGCTTTTAGCAACTTGCTAGTTCCTGAAATAACTTTGTTTTATGAAAAAAACGACTTTTCTAAAATAAATAGAACTATTTCAATTATTTTCAAAATTGCTCTAGCTTTTGCATTTTGTGTTTTTGGCGTTTTTAGTAATTTTTCTTTAGAAATTAGCTCTTTTATTTATAATAATAACGAAGTAAGTTTTTATATGAAATTATTATGTCCTATTCTTTTGTTTATTTATTTAGATGGTATTGTTGATAGCATTTTAAAAGGAGTAAATAAGCAAGTTGGAATTATGCTTTGCAATATTTTAGATTTGTTTGTAAGTATTTCTTTTATTTGTGTTTTACTGCCTAAAAAAGGAATTTTAGGATATGTTATAGTTTTATTTATTAGTGAAATATTAAATCTTTCTATTAGCCTTTTTCAGCTTAAGAAAGCTACAAAGTTTAAATTTGACTATATTAATTGGATTTTAAAACCTTGTATTTCTGTATTAATTAGTAGCTTTATTATAAGAAAACTAACCCTTGTTTGGAACGGAACCTTACCAGGGTTAGTTAGTATTGTTGCAACCTTTGCTGCAATTTACTGCATCATTTACAGTATTATCTCTGTTATTATAAAAAGAAATATATATTATTTTCAAGCACCGCGTAAGCGACCAACCGAAGCAAAGCGTAGGGCGAATGGAGCATTCTTCCTATAATAAAATTGGGTGAAGAATGCGACACCAAGGTGCAAAAAATAATATATATTTCTTTTAAATAACAGAGAATCAATTTTATTACATTTTCATTGTTAAACTTACCTTTTGTCTATCTTTATCAATAGATAAAACCTTTACCTTAACTATATCTCCTACAGAAACTATTTCAGATGGATTTTTTACATATTTATCGCTAAGCTGAGATATATGCACTAGTCCATCGTGTTTTACTCCGATATCTACAAATGCTCCAAAGTCTATTACGTTTCTTACTGTTCCCGTTAACACCATACCTTCTCTTAAGTCTTCAAATTTTAATACGTCGCTTCTAAGTATTGGCTTTGGCAGGTCTTCTCTTGGGTCTCTTCCGTGGTTTTGATAGTTCTGATACTATGTCTTTTAAGGTTGGCTCTCCAACGTTTAACTCTTTTGCTGTTCTTTCTATATTAACTTTTTGTAAATCTTCTTTTATTTTTGAAATCTTTTCTTTGTTTATTATATCTTTTTTGTCGTACCCTAACAATTTTAATAATTCTTCTGCAATTTCGTAGCTTTCTGGGTGAACTGCTGTTGTTTCTAATGGATTTTTTCCATCAAATATTCTTATAAATCCTGCGCATTGCTCAAATGCAACTTTCCCTAGCTTTGGCACTTTTAATAGTTGTTTTCTTTCTTTTAATTCTCCAAACTCGTCTCTATATTTTACTATGTTTTTTGCAATGCTAGAGTTTATTCCTGATACATATGATAAAAGTGAAGGAGTGGCTGTGTTTATATCTACACCAACTGAGTTTACGGCATCTTCTACTACTCCTGTTAAGCTTTCCCCTAATCTTTTTTGGTTTACATCGTGTTGATATTGACCTACTCCAATTGATTTTGGGTCTATTTTTACAAGCTCTGCTAGTGGGTCTTGTAATCTTCTAGCTATTGATATTGCACCTCTTATTGATACATTTATATCTGGATATTCTTCTGTTGCAAGTTTTGAGGCTGAATATACAGATGCTCCAGCTTCACTAACTATTGCATATACAACTTCGTGGTCTGCCTCTTTTATAACATCTGAAACAAAGCTTTCTGACTCTCTTGAAGCTGTTCCGTTTCCTATTGCTATAATTCCTATATTATATTTTTTTATTAATTCTAATAGTACTTTTTTTGCTCCTACTACATCATTTTGTGGCTCTGTTGGGTATATTGTTGTGTAGTCTAAAAACTTACCTGTGCTATTTATTACAGCAATTTTACACCCTGTTCTATATGCTGGGTCAAAACCTATTACGTTCATTCCTTTTATTGGTGGCTGAAGTAATAATTGTTTTGCATTTTGACCAAATACTTTTATTGCTTTTTCTTCTGAACGCTCTGTTAATTCTGTTCTTATTTCTCTATCTATTGATGGCTCAATTAGCCTTTTGTATGAATCTAGAATTGTATCTTTTAACATTTGCGTGAATTGTGTAGAATTATCCTTTATTACACTATTCTCTATTAACTGCAATATTTTTTCTTCTGGTTTTTCTATTTTTACTTTTAAAAACTCTTCGTTTTCTCCTCTATTTATTGCTAGTATTCTATGGCTAGGAATTCTTAATATTCCCTCATTAAAATCGTAGTACATTTCATAAGCTGATTTTTCCTCTTTTGCAGCTTTACTAGAAATTATTGCTTCTCTAAAACACATGCTTTTTATCAATTTTCTGTATTTTGGCTCATCTGATATAATTTCTGCAATTATATCTAATGCACCTGCTATTGCTTCTTCTGCTGTATTTACTTGTTTTTCTTCGTTTATATATTCTTTTGCAATTTCAAATATATCTGCTTTTTCAGTTTGTGCATATATAATTTCGCTTAAAGGCTCTAGTCCACGCTCTTTTGCAATTATTGCTCTAGTTCTTTTTTTTTGTTTATATGGTCTATATAAATCTTCTAATTCAGATAAAGTTACAGCTTCATTAATAGATTTTGTTAATTCTTCTGTTAGCTTTCCTTGTTCGTCTATTATTCTGATAATTTCTTGGCGTCTAGCTTCTAGGTTTCTTAAGTATGTTAATCTATCATTAAAGTTTCTTAAAACTTCGTCACTTAAGTTTCCTGTTACTTCTTTTCTATAACGTGCTATGAATGGAATTGTGTTTCCGTCATCTATTAATTTTATTGTATTTTCAACTTGTGACTGTTTTATATTAAGCTCTTCTGCTAATATTTCATTTATTGTTTTCATTTGTTTCCTCCTTCAAAAATCGAAGATTTTTGTACTCTTCACTGTTCATTATTCATTAACGGAACGACGAGGGCGTCGTTCCCTACAATTATTCTGGTCTTCCTCTGTAAGCCGGGCGGACACAAGGCCCGCCCCTACAAGCAATTATTCACTATTCATTATTAACTATTCACTCGGCACTAGCTTCGTAGCTAATCTCCCGTTTGTGCCCCTACATTATTCATTAACGGAACGACGAGGGCGTCGTTCCCTACAGTGTTTGCAATTAATTGTTTATTTATCAAAATATGTGCTGGATTCTTCTAATCCAGAAAAGTTAGCTTGACGTAGTATATCATATACCACTATTGCTACCGAATTAGAAAGATTAAGAGAACGTAAAGTTTTTCTCATTGGTATTCTTATTGCATTTTCAAAGTATTTTTGTAATATGTCTTCTGGTAATCCTTTTGTTTCTTTTCCGAAATAGAACAAAAACTTCCTGCATATTAGAATAATCTACATCTGAATAAACCCTTTTGCCTTTTGTTGTTACAAAAAACATATTTGTATTTTCTGGCTTATATTTTTCTAAAAATTCTGTAAAACTTTCATGTTCTTCTATTTCTAGTTTGTCCCAATAATCTAATCCTGCTCTTTTTAAGTATTTATCAGATATATCAAATCCTAACGGCTTTACTAGATGTAGTTTTGCACCTATCGCAGCACAAGTTCTAGCTATGTTTCCAGTGTTTTGTGGTATCTCTGGCTCAACTAACACAACATTTAACTTCATATTTTTCTTTCCTCTCATTAAATGATTATTTCACAATCTATACTTGGATTTAAATTACTTGCAAACATTTTGGCATCGTCCCTAGAACCCACTAAGCTTCCATAATGCGTTGGTATAGCAACTTTTGGTTTTAATTTGTTTGCTAAATCTGCCGCTTCTTCATAATTCATAGTATAAGTTCCACCTACTGGCAAAAATGCAACATCACATTTTACCTTTTGAATTTCTTTTACATTATCTGTATCTCCAGCAATATAGTACCAGAACTTCCCAATTCTTATATTGTATCCTACCCAATTGTTTTTCTTAGGATGTTTAAGGTTATATGCATTGTATGTAATAAATTTCATACCTTTTATATTATATCTCATATTAGGTTTTGCAATAATAATTTCCTTTTCTTTAAACCCTAACTCTAATAATTTTCCTTTTGTTTCTTCAACTGTTACTATTTTTGTTTTTTCTGTCATAACCTTTTTTATGTCATCTATAGAAAAATGGTCAAAGTGCGAATGTGTACAAAATATGAAATCCGCATCATTGTATTCTTTATCAATTTTAAAAGGATCTATATATATTATTTTATCCTTTGCTATTCTTATAGAGCTGTGTGTAAGTACATCTACATTTTCTAACATAAATAATTCCTCCTTAACTTAACTTAATTATTATACATTATCTATCCAAATAATAAAAGCAAATTTTGAAAAATATATAGAAAAATATACATTTTTGTGATATTATATATAAATATTATAATTTTAATATCGAAAGGAAATGATTAATTTTATGGAGTTAAATGATTTTAAAGTGCTTATTAGTAAAGAGGAAATAGATAATAGACTTTCTGAATTAGCAAAAGAAATCGAAAAAGACTATGAAGGCAAAGAAATTGTAGTTGTATGTGTTATGAGAGGCGCCTGTTTTTTTACTGTTAATTTAACATTAAAAATTAAAAATTCTATTAAGTATGAATTTATTGAATTGTCTAGTTATGACGATAAAACTGAAAGCAGTGGAAAAGTAAGAATTGTAAATGATTTAAGAAATTCTATAGAAGGTAAAGATGTTCTAATTGTTGAGGATATAATAGATACTGGCAGAACTATGGATTTCCTTGTGAAATACCTAAAGCATAAAAAGCCTAACTCTGTTAAAATATGTACATTAGCAGACAAACCAGAAAGAAGAGTAATTGATATAAAAGCTGATTATGTTGGATTTACTGTTCCTAATAAGTTTATTATTGGATATGGATTTGATGTGGATAATAAGTATAGGAATTTGCCTTATATTGCTTATTTAGATGAGTAATGGGTAAAAACAGTGGTGTAAACGGAACGACGAGGGCGTCGTTCCCTACACAAACGCCTTGGAGAACCGAATAAAAAATATTATTATAATTGCCTATATATATTATTCAAACATATCGTGTTCATTTGATTTGTCTATTTTTATATATACACTAAGGTTTTCTTCCCCATCAATTGTGGCTAGAAATATGTCTTTTATTTTAAACTTATCTTGTTTATTAATTTCTTTATATAGCCATTCTTCTGTTTTTCCTGCATTTTTTAAATTTTCTTTTAATACTTTACCATCTAAAATTACGTTTGTTACTATTTTTTCTTGGTTTACTTGCAAATTCAAATCATCTGGAGTTGCTGGCTTTGTTCCACTTTTAGGTAATATGCTAATTTTTCCGTTTGTTTCTAATATGGCTGTTTGTATATCATTTATATTAAAATATCCTTGACTTCTACATTGTGTTAAAAACTCGTTTATTTCTAGTCTTGCCTTTTTAAAATTTTTGGCATATATTCTTCCATTATCTAATAAAATTTTAGTTTTCCCTGTTATTATTCTTTGTAAAACTGTTGACTTACAACTGATATATGAAATAAATATAGTAGCTGTTGCGTATACTATCATAGCTATTAGTGGTTCTAAAAAGTCCTCTAATGCTGTTGCCATTTCTGCTGCAATTGAACCTATTGTTATACTATTTATATAGTCAAACATATTAAGTTGCGACATCTCTCTATTCCCTATCAGCTTTGTTAATATAAATAATACAATTAAAGAGCCTAATGATGTTAAAATTATTTTTATTACTTCACTATATTCCATTTTTACTCCTCTCGTATATTCTTTTTTTCAGTGATTTCTTCGAAGTGCGGGTCGATGAGGGCATCGACCCCTACAAATCTTTTTTCATAAATTAGTTTACTCTATCATATTTATTTTGCACATTATATTAATTTTTTATAACAAAAAATCTCCATTGTATTGACATTCTTAATATTCCTAGTATAATAGTAATGTCTTAAGATTATGGACTTTTTAATCATAAAGGAGGTTATTATGTCAAAAGTTGATGTTGTTTTAGGTACATTTTTTGGCGATGAAGGTAAAGGAAAGATTATAGATTACCTAGCTACTAAATCAGATGTTGCAGTTAGATGTTCTGGCGGTAATAATGCAGGTCATACTATAAATGTAAATGGTAAAAAATATGCGTTTCACTTAATTCCTTCTGGTATATTAAATTCAAATACAAAAGCTGTAATTGGTAATGGGGTTGTTATAGATCCTAAAGTATTAATAGAAGAAATAAATGAGCTTAAAGCTAATGGTATATCTGTAGAAAATTTATATATTAGCACTAAAGCTCATATTATTTTGCCATATCATATAATGATGGACAAACTTTTAGAGGCAAATAGAGGAAGCAATAAAATTGGTACTACCGCACGTGGTATTGGTCCCGCTTATTGCGATAAATATGAAAGATGCGGAATTAGAGTGGAGGATTTTATATCTCCTGAATTTTCTAAATTAGCTCGTATAAACATTGCTAATAAAAACAAAGTCTTCGAGAGCTATGGATATGAAACATTAAACGCTGATTCAGTAATACAAGAATATGAAGAATATGCAAGAATATTAAAACCTTATGTAGTAGATACAGTAAATTTATTACACGATTATTTAGATGAAGGTAAGAAAATTCTTTGTGAAGGAGCTCAAGCAACTTTACTAGACATCGACTTTGGTACATATCCTTTTGTTACATCTTCAAACCCAACTATTGGTGGTATTTGTACTGGAAGTGGACTTGGTGCTAAAGATATTGGAGAAGTTTACGGTGTTTTAAAAGCTTATGCTTCTAAGGTTGGAGAAGGTCCTTTTTTAACTGAACAAGATAACGAAATAGGTGATACAATACGTGAACTAGGTCACGAATATGGAACAACAACAAAAAGACCTAGAAGATGCGGTTGGTTAGATTTAGTTGCATTAAAATATGTTGTTAGGATAAATGGAATTACAGGACTTGCAATTAACCATGTTGACACTATTGGAAAACTACCAAAAATCAAGGTATGCGTTGGGTATGAGCATAATGGAGAAGTAACTACACATTACTCTACTAACCTAGATTATATTAATGAGTGCTCTCCTATTTATGAAGAATTTGATGGAAATTTTGGAGATATATCTAATGTTAAGTCTAGAAATGATTTGCCAGAAAACGCAAAAGTATATTTAAATAGAATTGAAGAATTCGTTGGTGTTCCAGTAAAGTTTATTGGAACTGGTGCAGGTCGTGAAGAGATGATTATTTGCTAAAAATTGATTTTTTATATTATATGTGATATAATCTTTTCATAACTTTTAAGGAGTGAGTAATTTGCTTTCATACGATGAACAACGTCGGAATGTAGACGCTTTGCTGTCTGATCCGAAAACTGCACGAGAAGGAGCTTTGCTAGATATTCCTAAAGATGAATTACTTCCTGAAATATTGGATTATATTCATTTTAACAGTTTTATGGCAAGAAGCACTGAAAATGGTACCAAAACAATAATTGTAAAATGGTAACCATTTTCCCCACACCTTTTTTGGCAACCTATTGGTTGCCTCTTTTTTATGCATTAGTAAAAATCTATTTTTAGCTTGATAAACTGCGATTTCGAAGAACCTTGCCTCCCTTACGTAAGGGAGGTGGCGCGTAGTGCCGGAGAGTTTTAAGAAAGAATATAAGAACCCTTTGGGCTCCTTCGTCGACAGCTCCCTTGAATAAGGGAGCCAAGCGTGGCGAAGCCACTTTTCTTATACTTGATTATAATATTAATTAGTGATATACTGATTTATATTTTATGGAGGTAATTATGAAACATATAGATATAATAAATGCTTGTACTGATTTAGGTGTGCACGTTAACGGAGCACATTTAGGTCCTACTGAATTAACTAAAAATTTAATGCACAGCAGTATTAATGAAATATTTACATTGCAATATGGTAATGTAGTAAAAGAATTAGATAAAGGTAATAAAAGAAAAAATATAGATGAATTAAATAAATTTAATGAGAAATTATATAAATTAGTTTTATCAAGCTTAGATAATGAAAAACTGCCTCTAACTATTGGTGGAGATCATAGTTTGGCAATTGCGTCTGCTCTTGCTTCTATAAAGAAACATAACAATTTAGGAATAATTTGGTTTGATTCTCATGGGGACTTTAATACATTTGATACTACTATATCTGGAAATATACATGGCTTACCTCTTGCAGTAATTGCAAATTATGAGAAAAGAGATTTAGCAGAATTTCACTCTGGCAACTTTTATAAGCCTCAAAATACAGTTATTGTTGGCGGAAGAGATATTGATGATCCACTTGAAATAGAAAATTTAAGAGAAGCTGGTGTTACTGTATTTTCAACAGAAGATGTAAAAACACAAGGTGCAGATGTTATAACAAGAAAGGCTTTTGAAATTGCAAGTAAAGGTACATTTGGAGTACATGTAAGTTTTGATCTTGACTTAATTGACCCCAAAGTTGCTCCTGGTGTATCAATCCCAGCAGTAGATGGAATTAACTTAGATGAAACTTATTTAATGGTAGATACTATTATAAAGAAGAAAAACCTTGTAAAATCAATAGATTTAGTTGAATATAACCCTACTTTTGATATAGATAATAAAACAAAAATAATTGCATTAAATATTCTTAATAAGTTTTTAAATAATTTTTAAAGCTTAAGGAACGACTTGAAGTCGTTCCTTATTTTTATGTATCTTACTATAAAGTATTTGTATAACTATTAACTATAATATCCCAATACTTATCTATATCATCAATAGTTTTAATATAAAATTCAGTGTCCATAGACCATCCATAAGTTTCTGGTATACGTTTTATATCTTTATTTGTTTTATATAGATCACCATTAACTGTACGACATAATAACTCATTTTTATTAATGCATAACTCCATAAAGTTTTGTCTAACTCTATATGCAATATAACCACTTGTATATTTTACATCTATTTGCTGATCAATATTTAATAGTTTATCGTTTAAAATATTAAATAAATTTATGACTTCTTCACTTTTGTTTTTAAATAAAGCTTTAAAAATGTCATCTTTCCTTCTAACAATCTCGTCTAAGGTTTTCCCTTGTGAATTTTTCCAACAGAACCATCCATTCTTATGATTTCCAAGTATGATATTAGCAGCTAATGATGGATTGTCATAAAATACATCTTTTACATACTCATTATTTTGTATACTACTATTTTCCCTTCCTCTAAATACCTTCTCTTGCATCGATTTGCCTTTTGCCTTTATACCTAGTCTTAGTTTTGATCCTTTATTAACAATTATACCATTATTTCTATAATACCCTGTAGCATATGTTTTATTATCTACTGTTAAATGTAGTAAATCCTTAGCATCTGGATATGATTCTTTTATATAGTTATTGTTATTTTCTCTATTAATAACCTCTGTAACATTTTTATTTTTATCATCTTTTTTTATCATGAAATCTAATCCAAGAAATTTTTTTCTATCAGAATTATTTGCAAACTTAAATTCCCATCTCTCTTCTATAAATTTTATTAATTTTAATCCTCTTTCTAAAATCAAATCAGCATTCCACATTGATTTATTCTTATTTTCAGTTAAACTGCAGATCTCCATTTCAGAATATGAGCCAATCTTATATCTCTTCTTTTTAGTTTTAAAATCATCATCTTGCAATTTTTTGTTAATGCTTAGCGATAATGGAATAAGATTTCCTAGTGATCCTCTCAATTTATTTCTTTCACTTAGATTGTATTTTTCGAATTGCTTTATCCAATATTCATTATTTTCTGATTGTGGAAATATATGTTCAACAGAAACCATATCTGTTCTTTTCGAATTGTTAAAATAGTCTTTACTAATTATTTTGGTAACACCATCCATTTTATTTAATAAATATGTTTCATATTCATATAAGAAATATTTTATTGATTTCCAAGAATAGAAACCTGAGTTTTTAAATAATTTACTAATTGTTGATAAAGTTCCTAAATCTAAATTAATTACATTATTTTGGCTTAATTGTGATATATTATTTAATTCATCAATAACTATCTCTGGATCTATTTTATTCAGATATAATTGATGTGTAATTTTATAATATATATGTCTAGAATAAGTTGCTTGGTATCCATCTAACCTAAAGTTAATGAAAATAAATCTTTCAATATATTTTAATATATCACATTTTATTTCTTCTGATATATTCTTTTTTGATAATACCACAAGCACTAAAGGTTTGAAATAGTTGTACTCTAACCTATAAAGTCTTGTTAGCCAGTTGTTTATTTCTTCACAATATTCGGATTTTGTATTATATTTACTAAAATGAAGATAATACCAATAAGGAACCAAACTTTTCAAACTATTTATATAGTCTATTATATCTTTCTTTCCTAATTTGTTGGATAGATCTGCTGAATCATATGTATCTTCTTCAATTTCAGAGCTTTCTTCTTTGTCTTCAGAATCTATTTGTATATTTTCTTTTATTTCTCCTTTTATTCTATTCTGATTAAAATATTTCTTCAGTAAAAATTGAGAATAACTTTTCTTTATGTCTTCAATATATCCAAAAAATATATAGCTATGTGCTATTAAAAAGTCGTCATCGTCTAAGATTTTATTTTTATCCTTACCCAAATATGAATATATTATTTTCCATGTTTCGTTAATATTATCTATTAATGCCTTCGCTTCATCGTTTGGTAGTTCCAATAATGACGCTATATATATTAATCTATTTTTTAATAATTCTAAATTTGATAACTTCTTCCCTCTATTATTCATTGTTTCAAAAGCGACATTTACATTGAATCCCTTTTCTATTTTGTAAATATTAAATTTAAATTTATTAGTTACTTTCCTAAATATTCTCTCAATTCCTATAAAGTTTTTATTATTACTTGATTTATTATCTTCATTATATATTTCATTTAATTTCTCTTTAAAAAACAATTTAGCATTATCTAAGTTAATAGTATAAAAGCTTTCATTAATTTCACCTTCATATTGCGGATTTAATATTCTGTTTTTTAAATAGTCGTCGCTAGGTTTGTCTACTTCATATCCAAATAAATAGGTTTTAATTATATCCTCTGAACCAGGTTTTATTTTCACTATATATTGCTCAATTATTTCTGTTAATAAGGTATCATTCAATATAATATTTGAATCTATATCATCATTCTTTTCTCTATATATCTCAATAATCGCCTGAAGCAAAATTATAATTGTTGTTAACCTCTGCTGACCGTCTACAATATGGTAGCAATGATAATCTTTATTTATTAACCATTTTGAATCATTCCAAGACTTTAATTCTTCTTCATTTTCAGATAATGTCAGTTCTTTTAAAGATACAACTCCTGTATAATGTTCTTTATTATCTGGTAAATTTACAATATCATCCCAAAAGTCCTCCAATTGTTGCTTTTCCCATGCATATCCCCTTTGATAATTTGGAATTCTAAAAATACTATTTTTAAAGATATCATTTAAGGACTTTAATTCACTCATACTAATCTCCTATCATATATAACATTTATTAATTCGTTTTTGTTAAATTAATTATTACCCACATAATGTTCTACTAATAAATTCCTAAATATATTTACATTTCATTATATTACATGTTTCATTATATATAGAAATTTTTATTTTGTAAATACTGATTATAGAGCATAATAATCTTTTTTCATATCTTCATATGCTTTTTAAAGATCTTCAATATTTTAAATATAAATTTATCTAAATTTAATGTTAATATAAAATGTCCAGTAATTAGCATTTCTTTTTATATATAAAGAGATTAGCTTCGGGTTATGAGAAATTAATTGGTATTTTTGAGAATTTTGGTTAACTTGAGTTTTTATTGGTTTTAATAGGGTTATGGCAAATTGGTGTGATTATAATTCAGGTTAAATTTGGTCTATTTTTGCAACAATTGTCCCCAATTTGTCCCCAATTTTTTGAGGCACAAAACACATGAAATTTCAATGGATTTTTGAGTTTGTCTTTGTAAGTTTTAGTGTGTTTTGGTGTGTTAAATTTTGAATTTTTTAAAAATGGAGATTTTATAATGGAAAATTTTAGAGAAGTTAATAATGATATTTTAAAGGAATGGTTTGAATTTAGAGAAGATTTTATTTGCAATATGTGTGATGAAGATAAGAATTATATTGTGGCTTGTGAAAATGCCACTGAAAAGATTTTGCGTAATGTGCCTAATAAGAATAAGACTTTTGTAGAAAAGCAACTAGATTTGCTCGATAAGGCTTTTATGGATTATTTGTACTATTGCAATGAGAAATTTTATAGGAATGGATTTGTTGATGGGGTAGAAATAGCTGTAGGGGGTTGTGGGGAATAGTTTGTTATATTTTCAGAAGTTTTTTCAAAATTTTGAAAAAACTTCTGATTTTTATATACTTTTTTCAAATTTGTAAGAAAAATATACATATTATTAAAGAAAGTATGACTTTTGAGTTTTTTAATATTTCTTAAAATTCATACTTTTTATTGCTTTATATCATCTTAGCATTTTCATACTCTTCATGCTCATTATTATTTTTTATTTGTTCTTTTTCTAATTTATCTTTATCTAAAAAACATTTTCTAGCTATAAAAGTATTATTTCTTTCATAATCATCAAAAGTAATTTTCATCTCGTTATTTTGCAAAATAATTTCCTTTACAATACAATTATAAATTCTTTCCAATATAAAAAGTTGTATTTCCTCACCTAAAATTTTCCATTTTTCATCCTTTACATATTCTATAAGCATTTTTTCTCCTATCATTTTTTTACATTGATTATAATTTTCTTTATTATCAAAAGTTATTGAACTAATTTTTTTGGAAATTCTATATGGTCTTCCATCAATCAATGATTCGTATAATCTTAATACCTTTATATAATCCTCTTCTTCATCAAATTCACAAGCATTAAACTTCTTCTTAAAAATCCTTTCTAGTTCTAGTACTTTTTTCCAAAAATTAATTTTTTCATCTATAAAAATATTTTGAGGAATTTCTTTATATTCTATATCTTCTATTTCTGAATTATTTAGAGAAATATCTCCATTTAGAAAGCTTTTGTAAAATTCACAAATATCTACTATTTCTTTAACATCCTTAACTTCACTAATATCAATGCTAATGTTAAAATCTATATTATTATCACTTAAATATATTCTTACACATAATGGCTTTTCCTCTATAGATTTTAGATATATTTTATTCATACTTTCATATGGCAATCTTTCTATATTAAAAATCTTTGTTACTTTTCCCGCTCTTATATTAATTTTCACCGCACTTGGAAACTTTGGTGGAATTAATTCGAAATTCTTTACACCACTATCTGTAATAACATTTTTTATAATATCATTTATTTTAATTTCTATATCATTAACTTTAATATTTCCATGTTCATCCGGAATAATATCGCACCTTTTTTGAGTTCTATATAAATATTCATATAAATCTTCAAAATTATGTATTTGCTTTTTTATTTCTTCTGGAATTTCTGGTAGTCTAATTTTTGTAGTGAATTTCATTGATTTACTATTTTTAGGAACTATTCCACATATACCATTTCCTATTTCTGCATATTCAAAATCTTCTGGAATTTTTTTGTTTAAGACACCTAGTATTTCTTTAGGGAGTTTTATTTTGTCTTTTTTACTATTTTTAAATGTATTGTTAAAATTTGTAAACATTATTTTTTACCAATCCTTTCCTAAATTGTCTAAAATTAAGATTTTAGATATCATTCCCAATATTTGATTACTTGTATATTTTTTTAATGCATAAATATATTCAGCCAACTCAATAGCCTCCTTGTCATTTTCTACAATTATATAATTTATGTCTTCTGGTGAAAATTTAAGCCAATACTTCTTATTTAATCTTAATGCTTCATTAGCTATACTTTTATATGTATCTGTTAAATATTTATCTCTTAATATCAAATTCATATCCTTTTCATCTATATGTGGTATATATCTCCATTCTCGTTCATCATGAAAGCAATAAGATTTTATGCTTTCACCATTATCCATCAGTCCTAAAATAGGTTTCATATATAACAAACTTGTTAATAAATAATTTGATACTTTTTCCAAATTTTTATCGTTGTCACTTAAAGCCTCCAAAAAAGCTTCTCTAAAATCATTCATTTCACTAGACGTAGGATTAATATAATGAATTGGTTCTATATCAATATGTTTATATGCCCATTCTTTTTTTATTCCTATCCCAAATTTTCCATATTTTTTGGCATGCAAATTTAATTTCGTTAAATTTATGTCACAAAAGCAAGTCATAGGAAAAGCTATCCTTTCATCAATTAATGTAATTTTTAAATAATCTATTATTTCATCATTGTATCTAGGAACAATTGCACAATCTCTTATTATCTCTTTCAAATAATCTATTTTTCTCATAAACTTAAATAGAGTATTAGCACTTTGTTCTGATTCTATATATTCAATTTCTTTTGGTTCATTTATAATACCTTTATTCATTATTTTCTCCTATTCTAATAATTATCGCTTTACTACGTTTATATATTTATCTCGTGCATTCAAACAAGTATCAATTAAATACCCTTTTCCTTTATTATTTTGATATTGATTTAGTCACATTGTTTACTATGTTTCCATTATTAAATTCTCTTTTAAATAATGATTTCATTTTTTTCATAACTAATCCTCTTGTTAACAATAAATATATATTTTAAATATATTCTATTGGAATCATATAATTTTTTTCATCAAATGCATGTATATCTTTAGTTAAACATATTACAATACCATTTGGTGAGTTCATTTCAAACTTTTCTACAATGTTAAAATTCCTAATAACCTCTTTTCCTGGATTTGAATTTTTCTTTATTTCAACTGGATAAATATTATCTTCATGTATTACTAATAAATCTATTTCTTTGCCATTATTATCCCTATAATAATATAAATGCTTTTTGGGATCTCTTCCATTATTCGTATAGCTTTTTACAATTTCAGAAATAATATATGTTTCAAAAATTTGCCCACTGTATGCACTCTTTTGTAGAGTTTCACTACTTACATATCCTGTTAAATAACACGCAAGTCCTGTGTCCATAAAATAAATTTTAGGTCTTTTTATTATACGACCAACATTATTATTCATATGTGGTTGTAGTAAAAATACAACATAGGTATTACTCAAAATGCCAGTCCATTTTGCAACAGTTTCAGAATCTATTCCTACATCTTTTGCTATATCAGATGCATTAAATTCTTGTCCTGTTCTTGCGGCTAAACTTGATATAAATTTCAAAAACTTAGGTTCATCTTGTATATTAACTATTTTTCTGACATCTCTTTCAATATATGTTCTTAAATAATATGAAAAGTATGATTCTAAACTAATATTTTCGTTTTTATATAATTCTGGATAACTTCCCCTAAAAATTCTATCAAATACATTGTTTAGATATTCATATTTTAAAGGTTCTTTTTTCTTAATAATATTTATATCTGGTATAAAAACATCTTCTTTTGAATTATATATTTCTCTTGTAGATAATGGATATAAGTCTATAATCCCAACTCTTCCAGGTAGAAATTCTGTAACATTTTCCATAGTTTCAAATATTTGTGAGCCTGTTAAGTAATACAAGGTTCCTACTTTTTTACCATCACCAAACATTTCATTTTTTCTTGCTTCATCTATCGCTATTTTTATATATGATAATAAATTTGGAGCATATTGAAATCCATCAATTATTAGTGGGACTCCATGAGTTCTTAAAAAAGTTTCTGGATCCTCTATTGCCATTGCTCTTTCCTTTAAATCATCAAGACTTACTTCATTTATTTTCTGATCTTTAGAATTTGTTATCTATTGCAATACTGTACTTTTCCCTGATTGTCTTGACCCTGTTACTAATATAGATGGAAAGTTTTCATCCATTTCATTTCATTTAATTTTGCTTCAATAGTTCTATGAATATAACTACCTGCCATAGCAGTCTTCGTTTTATACATTTTCCGATTATTGTTCTGATTTTGTATAAATTGTAGCATATTTTTTCTTTATTACAATATATTACTAAACTTTTTTGCCATTTATGTTATTTTTATTTTAATATACTTTCAAATTCTAACGGAACTATATCTTCGTAAAGTAATGTGAATTGTGAATTAAGTTACCTATAATCATGATAATGCCCGAAATACCACTTTTAAAATTCACATTTTTCAGATATTCCTTGCAAATAATCTGTTAAAATATCTCTTTTGTTAGATGGGCTTAATAACGTTTGTATGCTAGTAGGACAACAATGAGATATAATATAATCAACTTTATAATTTACTTTTTCTAAATTATTTATTCCATTTTTCATTTCTTCATCTATAGGCAATTCTAAATCCCACCACGAAAAATCTCTTATTCTGAAATATAGACAATGAGAAAAGCCTAAGACAAAAGCTCCGTCCCATTGTATATTTTTTTACTCATTCACTAGCCATTCACCATTCTTCTTGACATTTTTTCTTTCAATTAAAGCTTTTTTCTGCATTTCTGCCATATATGTTTTTACAGTCCTAACAGATTTATTTATTTGCTTTGCTATTTCTTCTTGTGTAGTACCTGAATCTTTCTTTAATATGTTTATAATTGCCTGTTCTTCTAAAGTGCAATAATTGCACTTTGAAATTTTATATTTACTTACTTGCAATTACAAACAATTTAACTCCCAACATATCAAAAAGCCATGTTTTAGTAACTCCTAATAACTCTAATTGTGAATCTGTTGCTTTGCTTTTAGATACACCTGGTTGAACAATATATACGTTCATTTTTGTTGAATATACTCTTGACATATTTATTAATGAATTTATCGTATTTTTATCTCCTACTTCAAATCTACTTGTTCCTGGATTTCTTTTCTCTCTTAAATTTTCTCTTCTCAAAATATGTCTTAATAATCTTTCTGAGTTTATTTTCCAATTAATTGATTTTTGAGCTTGTCCACAAACTTCATATAAGTCACCAATTCTTGCTCCTGGTAAATCTTCTTTTGAATATTTACAATGAAATAAATCTATATTAATTGTTTCATTTTCAACTTTTATAGCTATGATGTCTGATATTTCACCAGAGCCATCATCATCAAAAATCAAGTTATATCCATTATCTTTTATAGATTCAATTACTTTAAATTGGATTGAATCTTCATCTTTATAGATTCCTTGCGATTCTTTTCTAATATTAGTTTTCTCCCAATCGTATACTATAATATCTTCTCTATTAAATTTTGAAATTCCATTGGCTGTTGCTTCCCAATAATATGTATTTTCAAGAGTTGAACCATCTGCATATGTTATTTTAGGTGGATTTTGTTTAAACCATTCTGTTAGGGCCTTATATTTATATCCTGTTTTAATCTCTATATTTTTACCTTCAGCAGTATAAATTGCCTTTTTATCAGAAATTTTCATTTCAAATATTTCTTTTATATCATTTTCCGCACTCTCTATCAAAAATTTTATTTTTCCATTTTCTATTCCTTCACATAGTTTTATATCAACTTCAGTTAATTCTGCAGTTTTATGTTCATCTTTTATAATATATCTATTTTCATTATCAATAAGTATATCTGATTGAAATTCAATAGATATAGGAGTTTTATCTGGCAATTTCTCTATATCTTGTGGAACTGGTATATCTTTTATAATATCTTCTACTTTAATATCAGGATTATAAAGTTTTTCTCCCACCAAATCACACCATTCTTTCCATTCTAATAGATTTCCAATTTTTTTGCTCCATATTTTTCCTTTTTTTGAGCACCCTATACTAGCTTCATCTTGATTTTCATATCCTTTTCCAAATAAATTATTTTTATAAGAATTTAATTTATTTGGATCTGATATTCCCTCAATTACATCTCTTCCTGCATACATTCTATAACTTACATAGCCACTGTTATTTGCATTTAAACCTAATGTAGATAATTTTAATCTTTGAATATTGTATAAGCATTTAAAAGTATTTTCACCATTTATAGGCTCTAAATCATCAAAACACTGATCTAATATTTCTGTAGGTGGATTTTTGGTTGTCGTTCCTGAATAGACAATTTGTTTATTCTTATCAAAATATATTATATATAAATCAAATATAACTTCCCTTATTTCTTCACTTCTGCACCAATCTGTCTTTCCCACATGCTTTTCAATGCATGCAAGTACATTTTCATCATAGTTTTGTGATAATATAATGTTATCATCCTTAATTTTTTCAATTGCTTTATCTATCAAAAAGTTTTTATATTTTGTTTTAAATGCATACATACTTAAAGCAGGATATAGATTTTGAAGTGGAATTACTCCTGGTATCTCTCCTTCAAAATTTTGTAAGAACTTTATCTTTCTATCTTCTTTATCAATTAATACATCTGACGTCTGCCTAATAATTTTATTCCAATCAGAGTCTTGTGAATATAATTCTTCCATATATTTATTTGTCATTTCATTTGAAATATTTGCAATTATTGTGGCATCACCAATTTTATCACTACTCGTTCTTGTAAACCTTCCTACGAATTGTATTGTCGTAGATATAGCTTTATGTGGATCATGTATTGCAGCTATTTTTAGTTTTGGAAAATCAAAACCTTCTCCAAGCATGTTCACACATATTACTACTTTACATTCTCCACTATATAATTTTTCTAATACTCTATTCCTTTGATTCTTATTCATTTCATTATTTATCATTAATGGATTAAACTCTGAAGCAATTTTTTTATAGATTTCATGAACCTGTTCTGCTCTTTTAATAGAATCAACTCTAGCCATAACAATATGCTCTAATCCATTATTTATATCTTTTTTTAATACTTCAATAGTTTTTTCTGCTATAGTTTCATCCGCTTTTTTCTCATCAAATTCTATAACTGGTTCAAAATTAATTTTTTTAAAGTATTTTTCTTCTTGTGCTTGTAATAAACTATATTTATATATAATATCTCCTTTCAGCATTTTTCCATCATTTCTAAATGGAGTTGCAGTAAATTGAACTATTTTATTTTTAAATTTGTTAACTATATCTCCCCACTTATTTAATGTAATATGGTGAGCCTCATCAATAAATAGATGCGAAAAATTTTCATTAATATTTTTTGTATCTAAATTTATAACCAATTGCATACTTGTGATTACAACATTACATTGTTTGAAAAATTCAGCTTCTTCCTCTTTAGATTTAAAACTCTTTTTCAAAATTCCAACAATAGGATATTTGCAAAATTCATTTATAATGCCTAGTTTTTTAAGTATTCCCAACTGTTTAAATTTATTTCCAATCTGCTCTCTTAATGCATTACTAGGAGTAATTACTATTAATTTTTCTATTTCGTCACTTAAAAAAGTAGTTAACATTACTTCTGTTTTACCAGTCCCTGTTGGCATCACTACTATTCCTTCTTTATATTTTGGATTAGTAATATTAGATAATATAGCATGAATTGCACCTACTTGAGGAGTTCTTAGCCCTATCTTTATTATTTTATCATTATCTATTATTTCTTTTTTTATTTTATAATTTTCTTCATATAACTCTTTTATTTTTACTAAATCTTCATCTTGTTTAAATCTATACCACTTTAACTCTGTTTCTTCATTTAATTCATCTTGCTTATATTTTAAAACATACTTATAAGTATTAAATCTTTTATTCTGATTTGTTATTAATACATCTTTATCAAGAATATTTTTTACTAAATATCCATCTTCACATTCTTCTAGTTCTATATCTCCATTCAACCCTTCAAACCCAAGCTGATATATATTATTTCCACTTATATAAGTATTTTTAATAACATATGTAGGAATATTAATTTTCATCCTTATTTTCTTCTCCTTTCACTTTTGCATTTTTGAAAGCTTCCTCTATTACATTATCTAATTGCTCCTGTATACTTTCTCTTCCAAATATCTGATTTGTTGCTGTGTTCATAGATGCATTATTGGCAATTTCTGTTGTTTTTTTAATTTTATTTTCTAATTTTAATAATTCCAATTTATATTTTTGTTCAACTTCTTTTAATTCAAGTTCCAACTTATGTTTTTCTTTCATTGCTTCAATATCTATCTTGTGTTGGTTTATTAGCTTTTCCATATCTGCTGTATTTTGTATCTTTAACATTTCAATATCTTTTTTATTTCCATTTCTTGCAACTAAGTATGTTACAAATCCACTTATTACTGCTGTTATAACAGAAAAAAATATATGTTTCCATTTTTATCACCTCTTTTTTATTATATACTGTAATATTTAAAAAATTTGTCGAAATGTGTAACTTTATATCAAAAAAGCAAAATAATTTTGTAATATTAATTACTTTATTACTTTGCTTGTCTTTTGAGTTATTTAATTTGTTCATATGCATCTTTTAAAATTTCCACTACTATATCAATATCTTTTTCATTATCAAAATACACTCTATAGTTTAGAGACCACAAGTATTTCTCTGGAACTTTTTCGCCTATTAAGAGTTTTTCGTTTTTAGGTTCCCTAGTTATTATCAAGAGATTTAATTTATATATATGTACTTCACATATATTCTTGCCCTTTTCATTTCTTATAGCAATATAATTTGGTTTCACTTCTTCATATACTTTATTATGAATACTCTTAAATCCATTAAATAACTTTTCATGAAATTTTATAAGTTTTTCGTTTTTATTTATATAAAATTGTTCGAAACTTAAAGGGGTATTCTCAATATTTGCTGCTGCTTCCTTATCTTCTATTTCTTGTTTAGTTGGTTCAACTAATACAAGATTATCTTCTAAATTATTTATTGTTGCTATCGATTTTAATATACTATATGCTTGTTCCTTTGGCATTACATAGAACTCTCTTTTTCGTTCTTTTCCATTTATATTTTCTACACTTCTTAGCTCTGGATTTAAGCCATCTATTAATTCATGTACTTTCTTATCGGAAAGTCTATTTTGAACTTTATAATATGCATATAATCTAAAAGCAAATGGTATACATTCACTTCTATTAAGCTCTTCTAATCTTTTATTCACGTTATCCGAATAACCTATCTTAACATATTTTGGAAAAGATGGGTTCGTTAAAATATAAATTACACCTATGTTATTTTCCTCTTTAAAATTATAATCACATTATTAGCTAATCTTTGCTAATTATTTGCCAATACTACTTATCATTTCTATAAGTTGTATTTCTGCAATTTCATTTTGCAAAATCTCTTTACCAAAATATATTTCATTTTTTTCTGTAGAATCAAATGCTTTTCTTATAAAATTATTAGGTTCCTTTATTTTCATATAATATAATCGTTTCTTTGAACTATCTATCAAACAAAAATCATAATTTAATAGTTCTTGTTCTATATATTCAAAGTCACTCCTTATTATCTTAAAAATATTTTTATTATTATTTATAATCACCAACATTGTTTCGTTTTCAAATATCAAATAAGATAAAAATTTTAGTTTTCTCTCTTTATACTTTATGCCATTGTTATCTATCATACTTTTTATATTCATAAAAACCTCATTCCACTAGATACAATTATATTTTGGGCACTAATGTTTTATAATCTATTGAATTTGTACTTAAATCCCATTTAGCTACTTGCATTTGTTTTATTATTCTATTATCGCCAAAATTAAGTAAATCAGTTCGAGATAAATTATTTAATATTTTATTTAAACTCCCTAATCCTACTGAAGATAATAAAAATGCCTCTGCTGGATCACATAACCTACAATAAGCCCACAATTGTCCTAAATCATGCAAGTTTAATTGTGTTTTCTTTGCTTCTATAAAAGCTATTTTTGTTAAATTACCTTTTTTTATAATTCCTAAAACATCAATTTGAATATCTAATCCCACAGTTTCGGAATAATTATCTATTACTCCATTTTTTTCTAAATATAAATCTAAAGTTCTTGAATGAGAATCTATTGTAATTACATTCCAACCTTTATATTTATCTTCCAAATATCTTTGAAACCATATTCTCATTGGCTCATATAATTCAATTTCTTTTTTCACATTATTCACCATATCCTAAACACCTCGCTAAATCAGCCCATGATTCAAAATGCCTGCCTCTGATTTCTTTAGGAATAAACGGATCATTTTCACCAGGATGTACTGGTCTTTCTTTTCTTTTTATTGGTTTTTCCCAATAGAATTTATGGGTTTTTTCAGGATCTAAAAATTCTAATAATTCTTCACTATACTTTTCAAGTGAAGCTTGCTTATGTTTAATATTAAATCCAATAGGTAAAAATTCGTTTGCGAATATTTTAACTTGATGTTCTTTCTTCCAAAATAATGTTTTACCTTCTCTATATTTTACTAAATTTCCATCTCTAAAATTTGGATGTGCAAAATCAATATTTTGAACTGGTACATCTACTTCTTTTAACATATTAGCTATATCTATAACCATATACCAATTTCCAGGTATTTCAATATATACTCTATGAGCCCCTTCCTGTCCATACGCAACATTACTCCTTCTAATATATCCAGTAACATCTGCTATGCCTCGTAACAATGCTTTCTTTTCATCAGTTGTTATATCAAATAATTCTGGGTTCATTCTCATTGTTGAATGATGTCTTCCAGCACCAATCAACCTAACAATTTCTCTAATTACATATTCATCATTATCCTTTGAAAAAGATACTTTTGTTGAGTGTTTTGTTTCAGAAACTATTAATTCACAACTTAATAATGGTTTAATTATTCTGCTAATATCTAAAATGCTCGCTTTAACATAAACTGCAATATCTTTCATATCGTCTGTATATAAATTTTTATATGGAATATCAATAGTAACAGTTGTTTTATCTATTCCTCTTTGTATTTCTCCATTTCCTAAAATCATTCCTACTAAGTAGGCCATTTCTACATTCATTTTTCTCCCCCTAATACTTCATATATTTGATCTGCTATTCCTTTTGCCATTAATGGTGGTACTGCATTTCCAATTTGTTCCCTTACATTGACTTTTGTTCCTAAAAACACAAAACTATCATCAAATGATTGTATTCTCGCTGCTTCTCTAGGTGTAATTGCCCTATTTAAAAATGGATGATTATTAGTTCCATTTGATGAGGCATCAAATCTTGTATCAATTGTTGGAGATACATCATCCCATTTAAGTCTTCCCCATGTTCCAGAAAATTTTTGATTTCCAATTAACTCTTTGGGTAAGCTTTCTTTACCGCATTCTGGTGGAATCATTTGTAGTTTTCTTATTGCAATATCTGCATGATTAGATGCCTTATGATTATATAGTTTATAACTATTATTTCTCATTAACTTCTGGTATTCACTTGTTGGTTGTGTTGTATAGTCTAATTCAAAATCTCCTTCATTTGAATTAAGATAAGCTAAATCATATATTGCGTCTTTAACTGTCACTGTTTTTTTACATGTTGGTTTAGGTAATTCTATTTTTTTATTTTTTGAGCAGATAAATATTGCTCTCTGCCTTGATTGAGGTACTCCAAAATCTGATGCAGTTAAAACTCCATAATCAACTTTATACCCCATATTTTGAACCTTCTCTATTATTTGATTCTTAAACCATCCAGCAGATGTTGAAAGTAATGCTTTGACATTTTCAATTACAAAGACCTCTGGTTTTAGTGTTTCAACAATACTTAAATATTCATTAAATAAAAAGTTTCTAGGATCTTCTAATCCCATCTTCTTACCTTTTAATGAAAAGCCTTGGCATGGTGGTCCACCTATAATCATATTCACATTTCGCTCTCTGCTTAATTCAATAACTTTCTTTTTTATATCTGAATTTGTAATATCTCCCGACACTATAGTTGTATCTGGCATATTATGTTTAAAAGTACTTAATGCTTTTTCGTTAAAATCTAAAGCAACTTCTGTTTTAAAATGATTATTTTTCTCCATACCATATGAAAATCCACCAGCTCCACTAAATAAATCTAAAATTCTAAATTCTTCTTTGCTTTGAATTTTGGGTCTTTTATTTCTAATTAATATTCTTTTGAATATGGCTTTTCCATTTATAGTTGGCTTAAATAAATCAAATTCGTTATCAGAACCATGATTTGCTTCACCAACAATTTCAAATTGTTCACTGTTATACCTGTTTATAATAGTTATTGGTACTCCCATTATTCCTGAATAATCACATGGAATATCATTTATTGTTTTAACATTTATAGCATCGTATGTATCATATGTAGGATAATCATTTGTGTTATAGTAGTGATTCAATGTAACAACTTCATGTCTTCTCTCATTATCTATATTAGTTAACCACATTGCATTCCCTAAACTTCTCCACTTTTGTCCTGTTTCATCTACCCAATATCTTGTACTTCTTGGCTCTGAATCATTAGGTACTCTAAATTTCATTTCTCCGAATTGATATCCAGTCCATACTTTATTTTTTTGAATTAATGGAAAAATTTCTTTGTATGTTAGTGCATTTTGATTTCCTATCAATAAAAATTTTTTCTTATATTTTACTAGTTCCGCAACCATTTCTTTAAACAGAGAGAACGGTGGATTTGTTACAACAATATCAGATTTTTTTAAATATTTAATGCATTCATCACTTCTGAAATCTCCATCACCTTTTAATCTCTTTATCGCTCCTGAATTATTTATAAAATCATAAATAATTCTATCTGGAATTTCTCCTTCTATGTCACAAAATTCTTTTATATCCAATACATATCCTTGATTTTGATGCAATGGTTCGTTATTTTCATCAAACAATGTAATTTGTTGTGTTGCTATCATCTTCGATGATTTATAAGATGTACATATCAACCTTTTTAATTTTAATATATTAAAGTTCTTCAAAAAATACTTACAAAAATTAGATTCAAATGGATCATCGCAATTACACAAAACTACTTTATTATCAAAATGTTTAGTATAATGTTTAATTTCTTTTTCAATAGTTTCATATGTTGTATAAAATTCATCGTCTTTTGTATTTTTAGCATTTTGAAGATTAACGTTTTTGTTTGCCATTTTTACTCCTATCCCAATATACTATTGCTACTATAGTTTATATCATAAAACTATAAATTTCACAACATTATTCGACAATTTAATCCTATAATTATTTCTACTTTTTTCGACATAATTATCCCCCAGTATAATGGAGTAGTAAAATGAAAGTAGATTTTTGTATCTACTTTCATTTTACCACTCCATTATACTGGGGGTTTTACGCTAAAGTTAAAAAAGAAATAGGCATTTAAATGTCTATTTCTTTTTACATAGAAATAATCTTCCGGCTATGCCGGTAGTAGCATAAGCTTTAGCTTTGTAACAAAGCAACTCCTTTCATGGTATAATATCAATATGTTTCGACGCATAATTGATAAAATAAATGAAAGGAGTTGCGTATCATGAATAGTATATTCAATAAAAAAATTAAAGAAGAAAGTACTACATATGATACAATGTCAAGTTTATCACATACAAAGTGGAATTGTAAATATCATATAGTATTTACACCTAAGTATAGGAGAAAAATATTTTATGGACAAAAGAGAATGGAAATAGGAAAAATATTAAGAGATATTTCAGATTGGCAAGAAGTGAAAATTATAGAGGCGGAGGTTTGCCCAGAACATGTTCATATGTTTGTAGAAATACCACCTAAATTATCAGTGTCAAAATATATGGGAATATTAAAGGGCAAAAGTAGCCTCATAATTTTCCAGAGGTGGTCAAATTTGAAATACAAATTTGGCCAACGAAGTTTTTGGTGCCGTGGCTACTATGTAGACACGGTAGGTAAAAATGCAAAAAGAATAGCAGAATATGTAAGAAATCAATTGAGAGAAGATATGATGTATGACCAAATATCGATAAAAGAATACAAAGACCCGTTTAACGGGTCATAAGAGACGCATGCGTCGGAACAGCTATGAGCCTTGAGGCTCTGCTTGTAACATAGCCTTTTAGGCGTTATGAGTAAAAAGCCCCCGGCTAAGTCGGGGGATAATTACTAGTATTCCATTCATAATCAATTTTATTCAATCCATCTAATTGTAAAAAACATGACGTCTTTTGAGGAAATCCCCACTGATTATTTCCATTATTAAGTGTTGTAAATACATCCTTCTTAGCTCTTGTTATTGCAACATAAAATACACTCATCTCATCAGAAAAAAGTTTATTTAGACTTTTTAAAAATCCATATTTACAATAATCATATCCTTCAATGGCATTATTAAGATTTCTACATTGCTTACATATTGCATTTGATCCTGGAAAAGAATATGCCATCATTCTTGGAATTATTACATAATCCCATTCTAATCCCTTTGCAGAATGAACCGTTGTTATAATAACCTTTTCATCAACAAATTCCATCATTCTTTTTAGGCCATTACTCGATAATATAAAAACTATTTTTTCAAATCTTTCCTTTGCATTACTTCCAAATTGATTTAGTCGATTAAGCATAATTTTAGTTAATTCAAATAAAGACTCTATAATATATGCATTTTCCTCTTTGAGACAACATTCACTTTTTCTTTTTTCAATTTCTTGCAAACATTTTTCAGCAATTGATTTATTTATAGAATCCTTGCCATCTGTATATTTATAAAATATATCTAATACTAATTGATGATATTTTATGTATTCTAAATCTGTGTCCTTAAACAAAGCATTAAAATATGTTTTATTTTGATTGTTTAATACATCTAGCAAAGACTTAGCCATATAATTTGCTTTAAACAAAATAGCTACTTTACTACCTAAAGTATTTGCTATGTATCCTATTCCATTTGCTATAAATTTATTCTCTTCTTGTTCACTTTTTAGTACTTTTACCTTTAAATTAGCATTTAGTCCATTATTTGTATAATTTATATTATACTCTCTTAATAATCTATCTAAATCTTTCATATCT
>CATKWX010000019.1 GCA_949840345.1 uncultured Eubacteriales bacterium | reverse complement strand
GTAAAGAAAAATATATATAAAATAGAGGAAATATATAAAAATATTGGAATAGATGAATATATAATAATGCCAAATCATATACATATTTTGATTTGGATAAAAGATAAAAATGGTGTGACAATTTCAAAAATAATTAAACATTATAAAACAAATGTTAGTAAAGAAATTAAATATTCCATTTGGCAAAAATCATTTTATGAGCATATAGTAAGAAATGAAAAGGAATATTTAAAGGTAAGAGAATATATAAGGAATAATATAATAAATTGGAAAAAGGATAAATATTATTAAGAATGTTAGCGGGCGATTAAAATCGCCCCTACAAATCAAATTAAAATTTTTCTAATTGCTTCTTGGAATAAATTTATGTGTTAAATATAATCGTACATACATTATAAAAGAAAATACTGTAAGTACAACTCCTGCATAATAAAGATACAAGTCGAAATTATAATTTAGATTAAATTGTCTAGTTATCATAGAAGATATAATTGCTAAATAAAATATAACTGTTGCAAGTTTTCCGAAACCATTTACTAGATGTAACAAGATTTTTTTCACATAATACAAATGTCGCTCCAATAATGCATAACAATTCTTTTACTATTACAATAATTATAATCCAAAGTGGAATTATATTTTTTATTGTTAAAACTACTAATACAGATATTTGAGTGCATTTATCAGCAAGGGGATCAATTAATCTTCCAAAATCTGTGATAAAGTTGAATTTTCTTGCAATAAATCCATCTAGTATATCTGTAATTCCAGATATAGTTAAAACTATCATAACAGCTATATAATTATCTGCTAACGCATACAAAATAATAAATGGTATTAATATAAATCTTATAATTGTAAGTATATTTGGAACATATTTAAACATACATACCTCCATAAATTTTAAATTACAACAAATTTTAGTTCATTTGTTTTTACATCTACTGAAATAGTTTGTCCGCTAACTAATTCAGATTTTAGTATCATATCAGATATTTCGTCTTCTATATATCTTTGGATAGCACGTCTTAAAGGTCTTGCACCATATTTTAAATCTGTACCTTTTTCTAAAATGTATTGCTTTGTAGAATCACTTACAACAAGTGTAATGTCCTTATCTTGTAGAGCCGTTGATGTTTCTTTTAATAATAAATCAACAATTTGTAGTAACTGTTCTTTTGTTAAACTATCAAATGTAACAATTTCGTCTACTCTATTTAAAAATTCAGGTCTGAATATTTCTTTTAGGGCAGATTCAATTTTTCCTTTATCCATAGTTTGTTTCCCAAAACCGATAGAATTACTGTTTAGGTTAGAACCAGCATTAGAGGTCATTATAATAATTGTGTTTTCAAAACTTACTGTATTTCCTTGCGCATCTGTAAGCCTACCATCATCTAATATTTGTAAAAGAATGTTAAATACATCTGGGTGAGCCTTTTCAATTTCATCAAGCAATATTATAGAATAAGGTTTTCTTTTTACTTTTTCTGTTAATTGACCAGCATCATCATAACCAACGTATCCTGGAGGAGAACCTATAAGCTTAGAAGTGGAATGACTTTCCATATATTCTGACATATCTACTCTAATAATAGAATTTTCATCCCCAAACATTTCATAAGCTAAAGTTTTTGCAAGCTCTGTTTTACCAACACCAGTTGGACCAACAAATATAAAAGATGGGGGACGTTTAGTACTTTGCAATCCCGCTCTGTTTCTTCTAATTGCACGAGATACAGCTTCAACAGCTTCATTTTGTCCAATAATTCTTTTATGAAGATTATTTTCTAGGTTTAGTAATTTTTCTGTTTCAGCTTCAGTAATTTTCTTAACTGGAATCTTGGTTGTGTGTTCTATAACTTCTGCAATGTCTTGAACTGTAAGGTTTGTTAAAACTAATTTTTTATTTAATTCATCTATTTTATCTTGTAAAGTACATTCTTCAGTTTTTAAATCTGCAGCTTTTTGATAATCTTCAATTGAATCACTAGATACTGCTTCTTCTTTTTCTTTTTGAATTTCTGCTAATCTATTCTTTGCAATTTCTAATTCATATAATTCTTTATTGTTTAAATTAATTCTAGAGCAAGCTTCATCTAAAATATCAATAGCTTTATCTGGCAAGAATCTATCGTGAATATATTTTTCAGACATTTTAACAGTTTGCTCAATAACATGGTTAGATATACGAACTTTATGAAAATCCTCATAATATTTTTTAATTCCTTTTAAAATGTCTATAGCGTCAGCAACAGATGGTTCCTCAACAAGAACTGGTTGGAATCTTCTCTCTAAAGCAGAGTCTTTTTCTATATATTTTCTATATTCTTTTAAAGTAGTAGTACCAATTAATTGAATTTCACCATTAGAAAGAGAAGGCTTTAAAATATTTGCAGCATTCATAGAATGTTCTGCGTCTCCAGCCCCAATAATATTATGAATTTCATCTATAACAAGTATTATATTGCCTGCATTTTTGCACTCATCTATAATAGATTTCATTCTTCCTTCAAATTGACCTCTAAATTGAGTTCCAGCTATAATAGCAGTCATATCTAATAAATAAACTTCCTTATTTAATAATTTTGCAGGAACCCTTTTGCTTGCAATTTTAATAGCTAGTCCTTGAGCTATAGCAGTTTTTCCAACACCGGGCTCACCAATTAGGCAAGGGTTATTTTTAGCACGTCTATTTAAAATTTGAATAATTCTTTGAATTTCACGGTCTCTTCCAATTACTTCATCAAGTTCATTTTTTCTTGCTTTATTAGTTAGATTTGTTCCATAAATATCTAGAAAGCTTTTTTTCTTTTCTTTTGGCCTTTTTTCTGTTTTAACTCTTTTCTTACTAGAATCTTCAGCAGAAGAAGCTTCTTCGTTTTGTTTATTACCTCCAAAAATATTAGAGATAAAAGATTTAATTGGTGCATCATCTTCAGAGTCTGAAGTTAATTCTTCTAAATTTATATCATCTAAGTTTAATGTTCCAGACATATCGTTAAACATACTTTCAAATTGAGTTGTCATATCTTCTAATTCTTCTTCTGAAAGGTTGGCTTGTTTAGATAAAACTTCAAGAGGATTTATACCTTTTTCTTTGGCACAATTGTAACAATATCCTTCAAATTCATTTTTATCTCCAACTTTTTTATTAGTAAAAATGACTGCAATATTTTTCTTGCAAACTGAACATAACATAAAATAAAAATCTCCTTTAATTCGTTGTATTGATAATAATATATAATATCCTATATTTTACTCGTAGTCAAGCTTAAAACAAAAGAAAAACGCCAGAAATTTTAAATTCTGGCGAAGAAATATGCTAATTGCAAATTTGTTGTTTGTAAGAGAGAAAAAAGTACATTATAATTAACTTATTTCTTCTCCCTTTAAAAGGTTTTCAATACGGAAAATAAGGTTTTTATGTATTTTATCTTTAAACCTTTTTGCTTCCTCTTTCGACATACCAAATTCTTGCGAGGCACGAATTACATTCCTGCGTTCTGTGCCTGCAAAATTGTCAGCCGAATAAATAGGGTAAATCGTCTCGATAAATGCACGTTCCTTTTCAGAAAGACTATCTAACGCTTTTTTGATAATTTCAGTCCGATTAGAAACGCCATCAAAAGGAATTTTGCAAAAATCGCAAGCTATGCGAAAGGTTCCAATGTAGAATTCGTTCATAAAGCAGACCTCCTTAATTTTGCAAATAGCATAAAATAAAATAATTACATAGATATTATACCAAAAATGCATAATATTGTCAAAAATGAGGTAGAAAAGTATTTGATATTGTGATATTATTATGAGTAAGTTTGAAAAATAGTGTAGCAATATACTAATTCTTTTCCAAACTTCGTTTGTAATGTAGAAAGGAATAATCAGTAAATATGAGTAAAATAGGTTTTTTTGGTGGGAGTTTTAATCCAGTAACTTTTGCACATATAAAGCTAGCAGAAGAAATTGTAGATAATTGTAATTTAGATAAATTAATATTTGTACCAATGAGTAATTTTTATGAAAAAGATAGTTTAATAGAATTTAAATTTAGATATGAGATGTTAAAAATAATATGCAATAGAAATAAAAAGTTAGAAGTATCAGACATTGAAAATAAGTACCAAACGAGATTATATGCAATTGATATTTTTGAAATTATAGAAAACCAATATGAAAAAGATGATATATACTTTATAATGGGCTCAGATAATTTGGAAAAAATAAAAACATGGAAAGGTTATAGCGATTTAGTAACAAAATATAAATATATAATTTTAGAAAGAACAGAAAATGCATTTTTAGATATAATTAACAATGATACAAAAATACGAGAAAACCAGAAAAATTTTATAATAGTATCAAATCAAAACTATAACAACATAAGTTCTACTTTAGTAAGAGAAAAGATAAAAAAGAATGAAAATGTTTCAAAATTAATTCCTAAGGAAATAGAAGAATATATTAAAGAAAATGAGTTATATAAATAAAAGAACCCTTTGGGCTGCTACGTAAGACGGACGAGCGATGCTAGCCCCTACAATAAGGGAGCCAAGATATATTTACTCAAAACACTTGCCTCCCTTACTTAAGGGAGGTGGTGCGTAGCACCAGAGGGTTATGTAGGAGGAAGAAATTGGATTTATTAGACGATGTTAAATTTGTAAAAGGTGTTGGACCTAATCGTGTAAAACTTTTAAATAAACTTGGAATATACACATTAAAAGACTTATTAATGTATTTTCCAAGAAGCCATGAAGATAGAAGTAAACCCAAAAAGATATCTGAATTATTAGATGGAGAAATAGGCTTAATAGAAGCAATATGCGTATCTAAAATGGTAGAAGTTAGAATTAGAAAAGGACTTACGCTATATAAACTAATAGTAAGAGACGATACAGCTACTTGCCAAATTACGTGGTATAACCAGTCATATTTAAAAACAAGATTTAAACTTCGGAAATTCATATATGTTTTATGGAAAAGTTAGTAATAAATTTGGAAAAATAGAAATGAATGCGCCAGTATTTGATGAAGAAGGTATAAGCAAAAATACAGGAAAAATTATACCAATATACCCATTAACCTATGAGTTATCACAAAATGTAATTAGACAAATAATAGAAAATGGCTTAAAACAAGTAGAAAATGAGTTAGAGGAAGTTTTACCAGAGTATATTATAAACCAATATAATTTATACGATATTAACAAAGCTATAAATAGTATACATTTTCCAAAAAGTTTTAATGATTATAATTTAGCTAGAAGAAGACTAGTATTCGAAGAGCTATTTACAATGCAATTAACCTTACTTAACTTAAAAAACAAATATGCAATTGCAAATGATGGAATAGAATTTTCAAAAGATGTAAAAATGGAAGAATTAATAGATAAGCTACCATTTAAACTAACCAATG
Source organism: uncultured Eubacteriales bacterium (assembly GCA_949840345.1). Classification (GTDB taxonomy): domain Bacteria; phylum Bacillota; class Clostridia; order TANB77; family CAG-508; genus CAKPQL01. The sequence continues at coordinate 28,645 of CATKWX010000019.1, read as the reverse complement.
CTCAAAAAAGAGTATTAGAAGAGATTAATTCAGATATGGAATCAAACAAATCAATGAATAGATTATTGCAAGGAGATGTTGGGTCACGGTAAGACAATTGTATCACTAATATGTGCATATAAAGCTGTAAAATGTGGATATCAAGCAACAATAATGGCACCAACTGCGATACTTGCAAAACAACATTTGGACAGCTTTAGTGAAATTTTAAGTGAGTTCAATATAAAATGTGAGTTATTAGTAAGTGGAATTACTAAAAAGAAAAAAGAAGAAATATTAGATAAATTAAGCAAAGGCGAAATAGATGTTTTAATTGGAACACACGCATTACTAGAGGAAAATGTTGTATACAAAAATTTAGGCTTAGTAGTAACAGATGAACAGCATAGGTTTGGAGTAAAACAGAGAAAAACCTTATCTGAAAAAGGAAATAATCCAGATACATTAGTTATGACAGCTACTCCAATTCCAAGAACTTTAGCATTGATATTATATGGAGATTTGGATATATCTATAATAGACGAACTTCCACCAAACAGAAAAAAGGTAGACACTTTTGCAGTAACAAAAGGTATGGAGCAAAGGGTAAACAATTTTGTAAAAAAACAGATAGATGAAGGAAGACAAGCATATATAGTTTGTCCGCTAGTTGAAGAAAATGAAGAGATAAATGCAAAATCTGTATTGGAATTATCAGAAATTTATAAAACGGAAGTATTTAAAAATTATAGAGTAGAGTACATGCACGGAAAATTAAGACCCAAAGAAAAAGACGATATAATGGAAAGATTTAAGAATGGAGATATAGATATACTAATTTCTACAACAGTAATAGAAGTAGGAGTAAATGTACCAAATGCAAGTATAATGATAATAGAAAATGCAGAACGATTTGGCTTAGCTCAATTGCACCAGTTAAGAGGTAGAGTAGGAAGAGGAGAGTATCAATCTTATTGTATATTAAAATATCAAGGAAAATCAGAAGTAATAAGAGAACGTATGCAAGTAATGACAAAAACAAACGATGGCTTTATTATATCTGAAAAAGACTTAGAATTAAGAGGCTCAGGAGAATTTTTCGGTACAAAACAGCATGGTATACCAGAATTTAAAATTGCAAATCTATTTGAAGATATGCCAATGCTAAAAGAGGTACAAGAACTTGCAGAAAAAATACTAGCAGACGACCAAAAACTAGAAAAAGAAGAAAATAAAAAACTAAAAAGAATAGTTGATACAAAATTAAAAATAAATATATAATAAAAACATATTGAAAACGTTGTAGGGAACGGCGCTCTCGCCGTTCCGATTATATTATTGTGCAAAAAAGGAGACAAAAATGAAATATAAAAAAATAATATTAATTATATTAATAATAATATGGATGGCAACAATATTTACATTTTCTAGCCAAGTAAGTGATAAATCTAGCAATACAAGTGGTAACACAATAAGGTTTATCCTAAACAAATTACAAATTACTAAAAATATGAATGAACAACAAGTAGATGAATTAGTAGAGAATTTACAGACACCAATAAGAAAATTAGCTCATTTTTCAGTATATATATTAGGAGGAGTGCTATTCTTTACGTTATTTAATCAATACAAAACACAAAACAAAAAGAAAATAATATATAGCGTAGTATTATGTATGTTATATGCAATAACAGACGAAATTCATCAATACTTTGTTCCGGGTAGAAGCTGTGAACTAAGAGATGTGTTAATTGATACAGCAGGCACATTACTTGGAGTACTTATAGTATATGGCATTTCGAAAGTTTTTTCAAAGAAAACAAAAATTAATATTTAAAGTAAAAACTCTAACATTATTTGTGTTAGAGTTTTTGTAATAAAAAACAAAAATATGAATACTATTTAGTAATTTATGGAGGTAATTTTATATGAATAAATCATTACTAAAAATAGTATCTATTTTTTTATTAATTATAATGTTAATATCTCACATATCAGTTTATGCAACAGAATTTGTGTGGTCAAATTATGATGAAACTATGTTAACTAGCACAAATGGAGATGAAACAGAAAATTTTTTGAATTTAGAAGCTGGAAGTGCAGTATTAATAGAGCAAAGTACAGGTCAGGTTTTATACGACCATAATATGCATGAACAATTAAGACCTGCAAGTGTAACTAAAGTTATGACATTACTTCTAATTATGGAGGCACTAGATAGAGGAGAAATTACGCTTGAAACTAAGGTTCCCTGTAGTGAAAATGCTTCTAAAATGGGAGGCTCACAAATCTGGTTAGATGTGAGAGAAGAATTAACTGTAAATGAAATGCTAAAGGCAATTTGTGTGGTTTCTGCAAATGACTGCACTGTAGCAATGGCAGAATATTTAGCAGGAAGCGAAGAACAATTTGTTGTAAGAATGAACGAAAAGGCAAAACAATTAGGCATGGAGGATACTACATTTAAGAACTGTCACGGAATAGATGAAGATGGACACGTAACATCTAGTTTTGATATTGCTTTAATGTCTAGAGAATTGTTAGTAAATCATCCTAATATAACAAAGTATACAACTATATGGATGGATTCATTAAGAGACCGGTAAGTCTGAATTAGTAAATACAAATAAATTAATTAGAAATTATAATGGAATAACAGGTTTAAAAACAGGTTCAACTTCACTTGCATTATTTAATTTATCTGCCTCTGCGACTCGAGATGACTTAAGTTTAATTGCAGTAGTAATGAAAGCTCCAACAGGAGCAATAAGATTTAATGAGGCAAAAAAATTATTAGACTATGGTTTTAGTAATTATGGATATAAAAAATTAGGAAATAGAGGAGATACAGTAAAAACAGTATTAGTAGAAAAAGGTGTAGAAAATTCTACAGAATTATTATTTGAAAATGAAGCTGGAGTGTTAATTAAAAAAGGTCAAGAAAAAAGCATTAGTCAAGAAATTAATGTTCCGGATAGAATTAGTGCACCAATTACACCCGGGCAAGTGGTAGGAGAAGTTGTATTTAAATTAGAAAATCAAGAATTAGCAAAAATAAATATTATAGCAAAAAAAGAAATAAAAAAGGTTGGCTTCTTTAATAATAGTAGCTTTATGTTTGAAAAATGGTTTAATTTAATGCGATAAGAAGTTTTTATACAATAAATTAAATGTAATAAAAGAATAGAACTCCTCGGCTACATTACAAAATTTAAGAAATTCTAATTTGATTTTATGGCACCCTTTCAAGGCAAGCTTGAACATTTTCCATAAAATCTACTTAAGAATTTCTAAAATTTTTTCATTTGCATTCGTCGTTTTATTCTTTTATTACATTTAATTTGTTATTGCATAGAAAAAAACGTCTTTTTGTTTGATATAATGCATATCGTAGGGGTCGCATGATTGCACCCTTATGTTCTTTAGATAAAAATATGCATCAAACTTCTTATTCTAATCGCATAATTTTTACTGTTACGTTCTCATTTGTATTGCTTGCATAAATTTTTATGTCATTACCAGTATTATTTTTAAATCTAAAGTCTAATTTGCTAGGAAAATCAACTGCTGCATCTTTTCCTTTTGGAACATAATAAACCTGTTTGCTATGCTCGTGTTTTTCTAATATTTCAATATTATTAATTTCTAAAAGGGCATTATATAAAGTGCTACTTACTTGACAGCTTCCGACCACCATAACCTTTAAATGGTTTTCCTTTTGCATCTAATATATCTGCTTCTTTATATCCTGTAGCTAAACTAACTTCGCCAACAGTGTCACAAAAAGAAAATGTATCACCGTTTTTAACAATTACTTCATTAACTTTACTACAGGTTAGAGCAATGTTATCAACCCTATTAGGTGTCTTATCTAAAATATTAGTAGCAAATGTAGAAATTTCAATTTCTTTTTTAGGAGAAGGCATAGAAGAAGGCAAACTTGTAGAGTAATTGGTTCTCTCAGTATTAGAATTGTTACTATTTTTATTAGAATCGTTACAACCACATAACGAAAATAAACAAATTGATAAAATTATAAATAATATTCTAATTTTTTTCATAACCTTAAAAACCTCCAATAAATCATTAAAAATAGTATAATCAAAAGTAACATAAATATGTATATACCAGAAAAATACATTGACAAATTAATAAAAAATAGTATAATTATATATGTAGATAAAATATTTATTTTAATGTAGGAGAAAAATTATGTTAGCAAAACATTGGAAAAAAATAGCACTGTTGATAACAGTTATTGCTATTATATTTAATATAACATCTAAACTGGTTAGAAAAATGTCTTTCGAAAAAGAAATAAATAGCACTATTGATTATGTAAAGGTTGTAGATGAAGAAGATAAAAAATAAGTAAATAAATACTTGAAATATAAAAAAATATATGATATTATAATAAATGACGTTTTTTAATAAGGAAAGGAAGAGGTGAATTACATAATGAAAACAGGAATACATCCAGAATATAATGAAACAACAATAACTTGTGCTTGTGGTAACGTATTAGAAGTAGGTTCTACAAGAACAGATTTAAAAGTTGACGTATGTTCAAAATGTCATCCATATTGGACAGGTAACTTAAAACAAAGCAAAACAGGTGGAGCAGCAGAAAGATTTAAACAAAAATACGGATTGGAATAAAATTATATGCAAAAGGCACTTCGTAAAAGAAGTGCCTTTTGCATGTGCAAACATTGATAATCATTTTAACTTAGCAAACCTTTCCCAAGTTATTTCTGGGTGGGGAAGCACCAAGTGCAATGAAGTGTTTCCTTTTTTTCTTACACTCGCATAAATGCGAAAAAAAGACACTCTATCGTTTTGACAGTGATTAAGCAATTCAATGATATTTTCTAAGTGCTCAATTAAATCTGAAAAAATCACATCATCTGGGTTTGCAGAATCAAATCCTTTATTGTAAAATTCAAGACTCAATTCATTTACAAGAGTGTTTAACCGCCTAATTGCTTCCTCCTTCCCAAGATTAATCCTATTTGCTTTTGCCATAAAATCATCCTTTCTACAATTGTTACATAAGGGATATATGGATAAGTAAATTATCCGTTGACTATTCTAGCACATTTTAATAGTTTTTACAATATGCATTAAAATAACAAAATCACCAATACTAACTATGGTGATAATTTTGAAAAAAACTATATTGATAACAGGTGCAGGAACAGGACTTGGAAAGGAAGCAAGCATTGCACTTGCAAAGAGAGGACATAAGGTATATGCGACGGTTAGGTATGAAAATGAAATTGAAGATTTGTTAAAGATCGCTAAAATGGATAAATTGGATATAGAAGCGTTTAAACTAGACATATTGAAAAAGCAAGATAGAGAGAAAATATTAAATTATGATATAGATTGCTTAGTATGTAATGCTGCAATAGGAGATTCGGGTTCAGTTGCAGATATTGATGCAAATAGATTTAGAGATGTATTTGAAACAAATGTGTTTTGCAATATTGAAACTGCACAAGTAGCATTAACAAAAATGATTAATGAAAAGAAAAGAGGAAGAATAATATTTTTGTCTTCGCTAGCAGGAAGAATTCCTTTTGCGTTTTTAGCACCATATTGTTCCTCTAAATTTGCAATAGAGGGTTTTACTACATGCTTAAGAAAAGAAATGAAAAAGTTAAAAATTGCAAATATAGAAATAGGTGTAATTGAACCACGGTGCATATGCTACTGGTTTTAATAAAGAGAATAATGAGAAAAAGTATACTTGGATGCAAGAGAAGTCTTATTTTGCAAATCAAGAAGATGAAATAAGAAAAAATGAAGAAAAGTTGTGGAATTTTATAGAGGTAAAGCCATATAATTCGATTATAAAACAATATATAAAAGCAGTTGAAGATAGGCACTTAAAACATAGGTATACTGCACCTAAATGGCAGTCTATTGGTATTCAATTGCTTAGAATTTTTGGAAAATAATGGGGTTGAATATGTGAATTTGTTATGATAAAATCTGTATTTGTAGGGGCACCGTTTGAGGGGATACCCTGTAGGGAACGACGCCCTCGTCGTTCCGAATACACCACTGTGCCCTTTTTGTTCAAAGGAGGAAGTTTATGGATAATCAATACAAATGGAATTTGAAAGATATTTTTGAAAATGAGTCAGAATTAGAAGTTGCAAAACAAGAAATATATAATTTATTAAAACAAATAGAGCAATACAAGGGAACTTTAATAGAGTCAGCTAGTAGAATATACGAGTGTTATAACATATATGAGAAGATGTTAGAAATATATGAAAAGTTTTATGCTTATTATATGTTTAAGTATCACCAAAATATGGCAGATAGTAAAAATACAGAAATGTACAAAATGGCAGAAAAAGTAGGAACAGATATCTCAACTGCTACTTCTTTTATTGTGCCAGAAATAACAAGCATAGACGAAGCAAAGTTAAAAGAATTTTTAAATACTGATACAAATTTAGCTAGATATAAAAGACTGTTAGAAGATATAATAGAAAACAAAAAATACGTATTAAGTGAAGAAGCAGAAAGGTTACTTGCTAGTTTTTCAGAAGTTTTTGGAGTTAGTGAAAGTTCTTATGATATATTTACAAACACAGAGTTTGAATTTCCTAAAATAATAGATGAAAATGGAGAAGAGTTAGAGTTAACACAAGCAACATATACAAAATATATGATGAGTAGTAACCAAAATATTAGAAAGCAAGCATTTGAAAGTATGTATTCATTATATAAAAAACATATAAATACAATAACAGAGATGTATATAGCAAGAGTAAAGGAAAATGTAATAAAGTCTAAATTGAGAAATTATAAATCTTCATTAGAAAAAGCAGTGAAAAGTGATGACTCAACAATAGAGGTTTATAATAGCTTAGTTGAAGTAGTAAATGAAAAGATGTATATAAATCATGAATATATGAATTTGAAAAAGCAATTGCTTGGAAAAGACGAATTGCACATATATGATATATATTATAATAAGCTAAGAGCAGAAGAAAAGGAAATAGAATACGCACAAGCTAAACAAATTGTATTAGATGCATTAGCACCAATGGGAGAAGAGTACTCAAATATGTTAAAAACTGCATTTAATAACAACTGGATAGATGTATATGAAGAAAAAAATAAAATGGGTGGAGCATATAGTATGGGTGTGTATGGAGTTCATCCATATGTTTTAACTAATTTCACAAATCAAGAAGAAGATATAAGCACAATTGCACACGAGTTGGGTCATGCAATGCATTCATATTATTCAAATTCAAATCAAAATGTGTTGGATGCAAATTATACGATAATGGTAGCAGAGGTTGCATCTACTGTAAATGAAATAATACTAGGACAATATTTAATTAAAAACGAAAACGATAAAAATAGAAAAGCAGCGCTAATTAATGCAGAATTAGACAAATTAAGAGCTACTTTAATAAGACAAACCATGTTTGCAGAGTTTGAAAAAATAGTTCATGAAAAGGTTGAAAAAGACGAACAATTAACATCAGATAAATTATGTGATATATATTTAGATTTAAATAAAAAATACTTTGGAGAAAGTGTAATTGTAGATGAAGACATAAAATATGAATGGGCTAGAATCCCACATTTTTATAGTTGCTTTTATGTATATAAATATGCAACAGGAATATCTGCAGCTATTGCTATTGCAAAGAAAATTCTATCAAATGAAGATGGATTTGTAGAGAAATATATAAATATGTTAAAACAAGGATGTACGAAAAAATCTGTAGATTTGTTGAAAATGGTAGATGTAGATTTAGAGAGCAAAAAGCCTTATGAAGATGCGTTTGAATTTTATAAGCAAAATTTAGATGAGCTGAAGGAATTGATAAAATAAATGTGAATTTCATTAATTATTAATTATCGAAAATACAATAAAAAATAAGTCATTCTGCTTTACCCGAGCAATGACTTATTTCTTTACTTTCGTGGTAACCACTTTGTGGCTCTCATTTTCTATCTCCATTATATAGACTTTTTTTTATTTTGTCAAATAATTTATTTCAAAATATTTATTTATTTTTTTACTGATAAGAATAAATGAACAAGTAACTGAATATATATATAATAAAACGATTTTGGACAAAAAGGAGACATATATGTTCAATGTTACAGTTATAGATGGTAAACAATTATTAAAATATATAATTGTAGTAGTTGCAATATTATTAATAGTAATATTATTAAAACAAACCAAAAAACAAGAAGATGTAAAGCAAGCAATAGAAACTACTACGCAGCAAATTTATTCTCAATCTTTTTTAGGATGTATGGATACAAGTATATCTAGTATGAGGTATTTGAATTCAAGCGAAGGTACACCTAAACATTCATTAGTTAGTGGAATTTTAAATTCTGAATTAGGCTTAAATAACAGAATTGTTGCTAAAAATAACTTAGATGTAGTTATAGACACTCCTTTAGATATAGATGATAAAAGCGAATTAATAAATTCTGAGATTCCAGAGAATATTGTAACTCAAGTTGTTGAAGAAAATAACTTAAAGGCATCTTATACAGATTCCTACAAAAATGTAGCAATAAAGAATAAATCTGGATATGAATTAACAGAAGAGATGCTAGTTCCAGATGTGAGTTTAGAAAATAAAAAAGATATAGTAATTTTCCATACACATACTTGTGAGAGCTATACACCTACTGAAAATTTTAATTATGAAATGACAGGTAATTATAGAACAACAGACATAAATTATAGCGTTGCAAGAGTTGGAACTGAATTAAAGGGATTACTAGAAAATAGAGGATATAATGTAATGCATAATACTACTTTACATGACTATCCTTCATATTCAGGTTCTTATGGAAATTCAATGCAAACTGTAAATAATATTTTAAAAGATAATAATGCACAAATGTTAATAGATTTACATAGAGATGCCGTGGGAAATGGAAGCGATTATGGACCAACTGTAAAAATAAATGATGAAACGGTAGCTCAACTAATGATAGTTATAGGAACAGATGCAGGTGGACTTGAACATCCTAATTGGAGAGAAAATCTAAAATTTGCGATAAAGCTACAAGCAAAAGCAAATGAAATGTATCCGGGACTATTTAGACCAATAAATTTAAGCACAGCAAGATATAACCAAAATTTATCTAAAGGCGCAATAATAATAGAAGTTGGTGCAACAGGAAACACAATGGAGCAGAGTTTAGGCAGTATGAAGTATTTGGCGAGTGTTATAGACGAGGTCATGAAGGAAATGTAGAGTTTGAAAAATAATCAGCATATTGCGTCGTTATTTCGAATGAGAAAATCCTCAGCGTACACCAGTACGCCTCCGGTATTTCTCATCCGAAATGCCTAGCACTATGCTAATTCTTTTCCAAACTTGTTATGTCAAATGCATCTGTAGGGGCGGGCCTCTAAGTCCGCCCGTTCTTCGAAGATATTACATAAAATCTGTAGGGGTCGGCGTCCTCGACGACCCGTGCTTCGAAGGCGGGTCAATGTGGGCATTGACCCCTACAATATTTGCAATATGTACAATAAAAAAAGATATAGATAGCCCAATTATCTATATCTTTTAAAGGTTTAGTCGACAATGTTGAAAGGATGAATAAGCATAATGTGGATTTCAGTATCCTTTTTTAAAGAATTTAAATAGGTTGGCGGTTCATCCGTGATTATTCCATGTTTATACAGATCAGCCATAGCGTTTTGAATATTATCTGCTACAGAAGGATCGTCCTCAGGTATAGTAATTACAAAATCGAAATAGAAAGAACGAACATAGCGGGGAACAGCACGTGTACAGTGTTTATTAATAGTTGCATCAACATATTCACGCAAATCGCTTGCTTTTACAGTTCTCAAATTATTATCCATAATTTGCCCTCCTTAACAAAGGTTGAAATTGGTTTATTATATGTAAACTCGAGCATTGGGCACACGAGAAAGGGGGTTAACTACCCAAAATAACGGGTAGTGCTTCATAAAGAAAAGCAACTATATTATACAATATTTAACATATTATGTCAAATTGAAATAATTAATAATAAATATTTTAAAGAGCAATGCTCTTTATTTTTTTTTATATATGTGATATAAATAATACGATATTGTAGGGGCTATTTTAATCGCCCGCAAAAGGAGAAAATTATGTCTAATTTTGTGCATTTGCATACACATACAGAGTACAGTTTGCTAGATGGTGCTAATAGAATAAAAGATTTAGTTGCAAGAGTTAAAGAATTAGGTATGGACTCTATTGCAATAACAGATCATGGAGTTATGTTTGGTGCTGTTGAGTTTTATAAAGAATGTAAAAAGCAAGGAATAAAACCTATTATTGGTTGTGAGGTTTATGTTGCACCAAGAAGCAGATTTCAAAAGGAAGCCAATATAGATAATCACCCAGCACATTTAATATTACTTGCAAAGAATAATGAAGGATATAAAAACCTAACAAATTTAGTTTCTATGGGTTTTACTGAAGGTTTTTATTATAAGCCAAGAATAGATTTAGAAATTTTAGAGAAATATCATGAAGGTTTAATCTGCCTAAGTGCGTGTTTAGCAGGAAGCGTAAACAAAGAGATTTTAAATGGAAATATGGAAAAAGCAAAAGAGGTTGCAAAATGGTATAAGGGCGTATTTGGAGAAGACTATTACTTAGAACTACAACCAAATGGAATGAGAGAGCAAGTTTTAGCAAATCAAAAACTAATAGAAATAGGAAGAGAATTAGATATCCCATTAGTTGCGACAAACGACTGCCACTATTTAAAAAAAGAAGATGCGTATAATCACGAAGTATTGTTATGTATTCAAACTGGCAAAAAAATGAGTGACGAAGACAGAATGAGAATGACAGTAGACGAATTCTATGTAAAATCGCCAGAAGAAATGAGCGATTATTTTAAAAACTTACCAGAGGTTATAGAAAATACTGTAAAAATTGCAGACAAATGTAATATGGACTTTGAATTCGGTGTAACAAAATTACCAAATTATGATGTGCCAGAAGAATTTAAAACACACGCAGAATATTTTAGAAAATTATGTAATGATGGAATAAAGGAAAGGTATGGAGAAAACCCATCAAAAGAGGTTACAGATAGACTAGAATACGAAATATCAGTTATAGAAAAAATGGGGTATGTTGATTATTACCTTATTGTTTGGGACTATATAAATTGGGCAAAATCGCAAAACATATCTGTAGGACCACGGACGTGGCTCTGGTGCAGGCTCTATTGCAGCTTATGCAATAGGAATTACAGATATAGACCCTATAAAATATAATTTGCTGTTTGAAAGATTTTTAAACCCAGAAAGAATTAGTATGCCAGATTTTGACGTAGACTTTTGCTACGAAAGAAGAGGCGAAGTAATAGACTATGTTACAAGAAAGTATGGCGCAGACCGTGTATCACAAATTATAACATTTGGAACGATGGCAGCTAGAATGGTAATAAGAGATGTTGGAAGGGTACTGGACGTTCCATATGCAGAAATAGATAAATTGGCAAAAATGATACCTTTTGAAATACACATTACAATAGCAAAGGCATTAGAGCAGAATAGAGAATTAAAAGAGTTATATGATACAGACGAAACCACCAAAAAAGTATTAGATATAGCGATGGCACTAGAAGGAATGCCAAGACAAGCAGGAACCCACGCTTGTGGTATTGTTATAACAAAAGACCCAGTTGTAAGCTATGTGCCACTTTATTTAAATGATACAGCAATTTCTACACAGTATACTATGACAATACTAGAAGAACTAGGCTTATTAAAAATGGACTTTTTAGGACTTAGAACTTTAACAGTTATATCTGATGCAATAAAATTCGTTAAAAAGTGTAGAAACATAGATGTAGAATTTGATAAGGATATGAACGACCCAAAGGTATACAAATTATGGGCAGAAGGCAAAACTTGTGGGATATTCCAATTTGAAAGTGCTGGTATGACAAACTTTATGAAGGAATTAAAACCAGATAGCCTAGAAGATATTATTGCTGGTGTTTCGCTATATAGACCACGGACCAATGGATCAAATTCCAAGATATATTAAAAACAAATTAGACCCGGAACATGCAGAATACACACATCCTGCATTAGAGCCAATATTGAATGTAACTTATGGTTGTATGGTATACCAAGAGCAAGTTATGCAAATAGTTAGAGATTTAGCAGGGTATTCATTAGGTAGAGCAGATTTAGTTAGACGTGCAATGGGAAAGAAAAAACTTGATGTTATGGCAAAAGAGAGAGAATACTTTATAAATGGGCAGACCGATGAAGACGGAAATATTGTAATACCGGGTTGTGTTAGAAACGGAATAAGCGAAGCAGACGCAAACAAAATATTTGATGAAATGGCAGAATTTGCAAAGTATGCATTCAATAAATCTCATGCTGCTGCATATGCAGTTGTATCATATAGAACAGCATACTTAAAGGCATATTATCCAGTTGAATTTATGGCAGCAACTTTAAACAGCTTTTTAGGAAATTTAGACAAGGTTCCAGTATATATAGATGAGTGTAGAAAACTTGGAATAGAAATATTAAAACCTAGTATAAACAAGAGTTATACAAAATTTGCGGTATATGGAAATCAAATAAGATTTGGACTTGGTAGTGTTAAAAACGTTGGAACAAATGCAGTAGAGGCAATAGTAAAAGAAAGAAAAGAAAACGGAGACTATACAAGTTTCACAGATTTTTGCGAGAGAATACAGTCAGAAACTGTAAATAAAAAGTGTATAGAATCTTTAATAAAAGCAGGGGCATTTGACGAATTTGGACAAACAAGAAGTACATTAGTAGCATCTTTTGAAGGAATATTAGATACAATAAATAACTCTGCAAAGAGAAGTTTAGCAGGACAAGTAACAATGTTCGATTTACAGCTAGAAGAAGAAAAATTAGATAATATTAAATACAATTTTGTAGAAATGCCAGAATATAACGATAAAGAGCTATTATCAATGGAAAAAGAAATGCTTGGAATTTACATATCTGGGCACCCATTGAGTAAATTAAGAAACGAAATAGAAGCTAAAACTAATATAAATACAATGCAAATGTTGGAAATGCAAGAAGAAAACAATTTACAAAAAGATGGACAAATGGTAAAATATGCAGGAATTGTTACATCTGTAAAGAAAAAATACACTAAAAATAATACTATAATGGCATTTGTAACAATTGAAGATTTATATGGAAGTTGCGAAATAATTGTATTTGATAGTTGTTACAATAAGTCCTCAGGATTATTACTACAAGATAACATTGTGCTAGTTGAAGGAAGACTTAGTATAAGAGAAGATGACGATATAAAAATAGTTGCAAACAATATAAAGGAATTAAAAAGTGAAAATGGTGAAAAAACAGAAGCAAGAAAATCGCTAAAAATAAACATTTCAGACTTAGATGAAGAAAGAAAAAACAAATTAAGAGGAGCACTAAAATTCTTCACAGGAGATAAAAACAATATACAACTAATTATAATTACAGAAAATGAAGAAAAACCAGCAGGAGGAATATACCTAACAGATGCAATATTTAGCGAATTACAAGAAATCGTAGGACAAGAAAACATAAAAATAATGTAGGGGTCGGCGTCCTTAGGCGACCCCTACAACAAAGAATTTACTACTGTAGGGAACGACGCCCTCGTCGTTCCGTTCTACAACGAATTTACCCAATAGAAAGGAGCAAAAATGCAATTAGAATATGAATTAATAGGTAAAACAAACATAAACCTAGCCACATCAATACAATACACTATATTTCCAAATGCTTGTGCTTATGAGCATTACAAATATTCAATAGACAATAAATATAAAACAGAAATGTATTATATTGCAAAACATAATAACATACCAGTTGGAATAACAGGGTTATATTCTCATAACGAAAAAGATGACGAATCAATTTGGCTTGGATGGTTTGGAGTTTTGCCAGAGTTTAGAAGTAAAGGGTATGGAAGACAGATTTTGTTAGACACAATAGAGAAAGCAAAACAATTTGGAAAAAAATATTTCAGATTATATACTAACGATAATGGAACATCTACAGCAAGGCCATTATATAGAAGTGTTATGCAAATATATGAAAAATATAATAATAAAGATGATTACAACTATAATGGAAATTGCCTTATTTATACATACAGTTTATGTAATAACGAAGTAGAAAAATGGAACGATAGATTTGCTAATATAAAAGAAGATATAGAAGACGAAGCGTATGGAAATGATATGTGGAAAGATAAATACAATATTTTAATATTATCAAACACAGAAAATGAAGAGTTTATAGAAGATGCATATATTGCAACTGCATTTAGAGAAGATGGACATAGAGTAACAATAAAATGGGTAGATTATGAAGAAGAATTAGATGAAAAGTTTGATATTATATTAAGGAGAGATACTTGGGTAGAAGTTGGAAAAGATACTAGTTACTTCAAAGAAAAGAATGATATATTAAAGAAAAGACTATCTGCAAAAGACATAAAAACAGTAAATTTAATTGGATTAGATGGCATATGAAAGCAATATTTATGTGAATTGTTTAAACAAGGAAAACGAGTAATACCAACTGTAGACAAAATAGAAGATATAAACAAATTTGAAAAAGTAAAAGAATATGTTTTAAAAGATAATAATTCCTTTGGTAGTGGAATTGGTCAAAAAATAGTAAAAGCCGAAGATTTAGAAAAAGAATTTAAAGAGGGATATTTAATACAACCCAAACTAAAATTCAAATCAGAAGTACAATGTTATTTTATAGGACAAAAGCTAATGTATGTATATGAATATACACCATCAAAATACCCAGATTACCCACAACCTCATTTAATTACTTTAAACGAGAAAGATAAACAATTAACCTGTGAATTTGCAAAAGAATCAGGATTAAAATATGGATTTCAAAGAATAGACTTTTTAAAATTAGAAAATGACGAGTTAATATTGCTAGAAATAGAAGACAATTCGCCACATATGAATTTAGAAAAACTAGACGAAGATATGAGAATGGCTTGTTTAAACGAATACAAAAGTAATATATATGAATATTTAAATTTGTAGGGGCACAGGCGGGAGATTATCTACGAAGCAGGTACCGAATGAAGAATTAATAGTGAATAATGAATAATTATTTGTAGGGGCACCGTTTGTGGGAATACCCGTATCTTGTGACACCACTGTGCCCTTAATATTTGTAGGGGTCGGTCTTGACCGACCCAAAAAATACAGAAAGGAATCTCAAATGATAATATTGATTGGAGAAAGTGGTTCTGGTAAGACCACGATATTAAACAAATTAGTAGAATTAGGTTATGAAAAAGCAATAAACCACACAACAAGAAAACCAAGAGAAAATGAGGAAAATATAGAAGAATATAAATTCATAACCAAGGAAGAATTTAACAAAATGTGGAACAATGGAGAACTTCTACAACGTGCAGAATTTAATGGAGAATACTATGGCATTTCTACCAATTCTTTAAAAGAAAATGGAGTATGCATTTCAATAGTAGATTCTATTGCTGATATAAAAAACAGAGCAAAAGAATTAAATATGGAAAATGCAAAAATAACAACAATATATGTATATGTAAATGAGCAAGAAAGAATAAAAAGAATGAAGGATAGAGGAGATTCTATTGATAGCATACAAACACGAATAAAAATAGATAGAGAAAAATTTGCAAGAGCAAGAGAAATTGCTGATTTTGTTGTGGAAAATATAAATATAGATAAAGCAGTAAAAGAAATAATAGAAAAAGTATCAATTTAATCTTGACATAGCATAATAAAATATGCTAATATAAGTATTGTTAATATTAACAAATGCGGATGTGGCGAAACTGGCAGACGCGCTAGACTTAGGATCTAGTCCGAAAGGGTGGGGGTTCAAGTCCTCTCATCCGCACCAAACTTGCCTAACGGCAAGAGTGAAGAAATAAGAGTGAATAGTTAAGAGTATTTTACTAGCTTATATAGAAAATAAAAAGGCAAGTTTGTACTTTTCACTATTCACTCTTAATTTTTACTTAATCACTATTAGACAAAAACTCCGACCTCTTGCATACTATAGGTTTTATAAGAGAAGTAGTAGCCATTAGAATAAAATACGGAGGCATACGAATGTCAAAAGATACAGATATACAAATGAGAAAAAGAAATATGAAATTGTTTCCAACATATAAAAAATTAGCTTGGGATTATTTATTCTATTATTCAATAGATTTTTTATTTTTAACACAAATAAAAAATCTAAGTGCAGCCGATGTAGTCTTGGCAAATTCGATTAAATATCTATTTGGAATATTTATACAGATACCAGCAAATGTAATAGTAGAATTTCTAGGCAGAAAAAATAGCATAATATTAGGAAATATATTAAATTGTTTCTATTTATTAATGTTTATGATGACTGGGAATTTATTTGACTTGATTTTAGCGAAATTTATATCTTCATTAGCTGTTTCAATAAAAGAAATAGCAGAGCCGGGCTTACTAAATGCATCCATTCCACCATCAGAATACAAAAGTAATATATTCGCAAAAATAAATGCCAAAGGCGCTTCAGGATTTTATATTTTAAGTGCAATATCAAAAATTATTGGGGGCTTTTTATTTGAAATAAATGGATATATTCCAATGATATTGTGCTTAATTACATTAATAATTGTTAGTATAATATCAATGTTATATATAGAACCTATAAAGAAACAAAACAATAAAAGTAATACTAAAAATACAATAAAGACACAAATAAAAGATATACAAGATGGGTTTAAATTTATATTAAAATCAGAAAGATTAAAAGCACTAATATTATCAGCAGCATTAATAGCAAGTTTCTTATCAATATTAACAAGCTATAGAACAAGTCTTCTACAAGATATAGGGACTCCAGCATATATAATATCTTTTGCTGCTGCAATGTATAGTGCGTCAAGTGCTATTCGGAGCAAAAAAACAAAATAAATTTAATAGTAAATTTAAGAATAAATCTATAATTATAATGGCATTAATGATATCATTTAGCGTTATTATATCTGGTTTATTAAGTTTAAAAGCAAAACAAATTCCTATTCTAACAATATTCATTATTTTATTATTTTTGATAGGAAAATTTGCACACGGAATATTTTATACAATTATGGATAGATATTTTAGAAATTTTACTAACAAAGATATAGATACAAAAATATTTGCAGTAAAAAATCTATTTGTGAATATAGTATCGGCAATAATGGGAATTATTGCATCATTTTTGTTAAACAAGATGTCAACTGCCTACTGTATGATAATATTAGGA
Source organism: uncultured Eubacteriales bacterium (assembly GCA_949840345.1). Taxonomy (GTDB): domain Bacteria; phylum Bacillota; class Clostridia; order TANB77; family CAG-508; genus CAKPQL01. The sequence continues at coordinate 11,313 of CATKWX010000019.1, read as the reverse complement.
ACAATATTTACAATAATGTATATATTAATGGGAAAATATATGAAAGTAAGAGTTGGTCTAAAACCCGAAGAATATTCAAAACAAGAGAGAAAATATGATGAATTAAAAAGTAATTAGATTTCTACATATTTACTAAAATTTGCAATTTTATGTAAAATGTTGTATAATATAAACATACTAAGCCTATTGGCAAAGTACAGTAAACCTCGCGTTTACATTATACGCATAACACATTTATATTAAAAATTTTTGGAGGTAATTCACTATGAATGAAACAACAAAGAACATTTTAAACTTTGACCCTGTAGCGACTGCTGAAGACTTAATTGGTAAACGGCATAAAGACGGGGATGTTGAAGATGGCAAATCAGTATTAGGACTTGTAATGCCGGCAAATCAGTCTAAAAGGGAACCCCTTGAGAGCATCGGCGATACACACTACGGTATTACATGGCAGTATTTTATTGAGATTGCGAGAGCATACGGCTTCAAGTGTGGCTTTTGTCAGAAATTTATAGGTACTGGATATTCGGATAAAAAATGCATTGAAGAAGAGGAAATCATTTTCTTCCATGAAGAAAAAGGACTGATACTTCACGCTGAATCATTTGATGGAAAGACTGTAAATAGTGCAAAGGTCTACGGCGAAGTTAAAATCAATAAAACACTTGAGGGAAAGCAGTGGGACGCATTAAATGGTTGCTCATATAGTGGCAATGGAAATGGTACAATGCACTTTGATGTAGATGTAAGAGAAGGTTTCCGTTTTCATCTCGACGCCGTTTCAGATGCATTTGAATTTTCTACAAGTTGGACTAAAGTTCCGTTCCTGTGGTTTCTTAACTACATGGACACCGAGAAAAAGAACTACAACTATGAGAAAATCAACAAGCAGAAAATCAAGGCTTGCACACCGGAAGTACAAAAAATTATCTTTGGATAATCATTCAAAAGCAGAATGTCACTCAACTTTATAAAGGAGAGTGATATTCTGCTTTTTGTGCCAAAATTGTATTTTTTTGCTTGATATAGTGTGTATAACAATGATATAATTATATAAATTGTTTTAGGAGTAATTTTATGAAAATACAAAAAAATCAAGAATATATTGTAGATATAATAGATAACGGATACGATGGAGAGGGAATTGCTAAAATAAATGATTTTACAATATTTATTCAAGGTGCAATTAAGGGAGAAAAGATAAAGATATTAATATTAAAGGTAACGAAGTCATTTGCTTATGGTAAAATATTAGAGATAATAAGCGCATCTAAAGATAGAAATAATGTAGACTGTGGAACTTTTTCAAAATGTGGAGGTTGCACATTAAGGCACATTAATTATGAAGAAACTTTAAATATAAAAGCAAATATAGTTAAAAATTGCTTATATAAAGAATTACATAGGAATATTGAAGTTAAAAATACTATAGGAATGGAAGCGCCACTATATTACAGAAATAAATTACAATATCCAGTGGGGTATGATAAAGACGAAAAACCTGTAATGGGAATTTATTCTGGGAGAACTCATAATATAATTAGAACAAAACAAAATTGTTTTATACAAAATGAAAAGTGTTCTGAAATTGCAAAGGATATATTTGAATTTGCAGTTAAAAACAATATAAAGCCATATAATGAAAAAACAAACAATGGAACTTTAAGGCATATAGTTATAAGAATTGGAATAAAGACTAATCAGATTATGGTAACACTTGTTGTGAATAATGATAAGTTCAATAATGAAAATAAGTTTGTAGAGGAATTAACAAAGAAATATCCAGAAATAAAAACAATAGTTAAAAATTATAATGAAAAAAACACAAATGTGATATTAGGTAATAAAAACAAAGTAATATATGGAAATGGATATATTTACGATTTGTTAGGAGATTACAAGTTTAAAATATCTCCATTATCCTTCTACCAAGTAAATCCGCTTCAAACCGAAGTTTTATATAATAAGGCAATAGAATATGCAAATTTAACAGCAAAAGAAACAATATTTGATTTGTACTGTGGAATAGGAACAATAGGAATATTTGCATCAGACAAAGCTAAAAAAGTTTATGGAATAGAAGTAATACCTGAGGCTATAGAAGATGCAAAAGAAAACGCAAAATTAAACAATGTAGAAAATACAGAGTTTTTTGCAGGAGAAGTAGAAAAAATATTACCTAAATTAATTGAAAAAAGAAACATTTCAGCAGATGTAGTGTTTATTGACCCACCAAGAAAGGGTTGTGACAATATAACAATAGAAACTTTGCTAAAAGTAGAACCACAAAAAATTGTATATGTAAGTTGTAATCCTGCAACTTTAGCAAGAGATATACGTTTATTAGAAGAAAAATATGAATTAAAGCAAGTACAACCAGTGGATATGTTCCCATACACAAGCCACGTGGAGTGCGTGACAGTGTTAGAACTAAAAGAATACATATAATGCTTGATTTTGATATGATTTGTGATATAAATTAAGAAGAAAATATTAGTTAAAATGGAGATAATAATAGACAAAAGCTCCCTCTATTATTCTATAAATTTAGGAGTAGATTATTATGATAAAACAAATTATAAAACCAATAATTTTAAAATATGAAAACAGAGAAATTAATTTACCTAAGGCAATAAAAGAAAATATAAAATTATTTTGGGACAAACTAACTAAAGAAAATCCGAATTTGTTTAATGGAGAAAATCATTGTGTGGAAAGTATAATTGAAAAAGAAGATAGACTTGAAATGAATGTAGTAAAAACAAATTATGCAACACATTTATACAATGAAAGAATATGAAAAATACATTATAAAATCTTAAAATATTTTTCTATGAAAATACGTGGAGTGTGTGGCAGTGTTAGAATTAGAAAATTTACTGCACTTGAGAATCTTGTTACTTAGAAAAGAAGAAATTTTTGTAAAAAAATTAAAAGTAATGATTGGAGGAATCTAAAATGAATAAACTAATTACTTTAACTGGAGATAGTGGATGTGGAAAGACTCATTTAATGAAGTTATTACTGAATACTCAAGAAGATAGTATATCAGTTATTAAAAAGTATTCGGATAGAGATTTAAGACCAGGAGAAGAAAATGCAATAGAAATTAAGCCTGGATGTAAAACGGCAGATGTTAAGAACATGGATTATGTATATACAGGGAAAAATGATAAAGTATATGGCTTTCAAAAGAGAGATATTGATATGGGATTTCAACAAGGAAAGTCACCTATTGTAATAGTTGATGATGAAGAATTGTTAATTAGATTATGTAGAGAATATGAAGATGAAATTTGCCCTATATATATGCAAAGAGATGTAACAGATTTAGATTTTATAGAAGAACTAAGGAAAGCTCGGCAGAACTGAAAAACAGATTATAGAGAGACTGGAATCAAGACATAAAAGTAAAGCATTATGGAGTAGAAGAGCAAATTTATTTGGATACAGATATATAATAAATGCTCCTTTTATGAATAATGAAGAACTTCTTGCGTGGTTTCAAGTAATAGCAGAGGAAAACAATATAAATATTTCTGAGATGGAATCAAAAACTGATATAAGAGGAGTAATCAATTATTTTAGAACACTTTGGAAAGGAAGACCTACTGTTTTAAATTCAAATAGAGGAAGTAAACCAATAATAGATGAATGTAGCGAAGCAGAAAGATAATTTTAAATTCTAAATAGACAAAAGCTCAGTATTTTTATCTATAGATCTAATTTAGGAGTAGATTATTATGATAAAACACATAATCCTTTGTCTAAAAAATAAACAGTAAGGAAAGTGGTATGAAAATAGAATTAGTAGATATTGATAAGGCTTTTAAGTATTATCAAATAAATGATATAAATTATAAAAATAGATGTTATAAATGTATAGAAGATATAAATACAATAGAAGATTTTAATATTAAAACAGAAGAAATTTATAATATTTTATATACTGATAAAACATTTAAAATAGATACTCTTTGGAAAAGACAAAATATGATAGAACTTTTTGGAGAACAACATAATCCTTTTGTAACAAGTGTTTTAGTATTATTAGGCTATAAATTACATGAAAAAAATATGATAGATAAAAATTATAGCAACATACAGAAAGAATTATATAAGGGAAGAGTTACAGAGGCATTAATTAATGATATTTATGCTAGAAAATTAGAAAATATTAGAATTTCACAAATGATATGGGCAGTATATTTTATTAATACAAAATTAATTGAAGTTGGAAGATTACAATATGAAAAATGTGAAAATCATATAAAAATACATATACCTTCTGGAGATAAATTGAAAATAGAAAAAGTACTTAATTCAATTAAAGAATCTAAATTAGAGATTGAAAAATACTTTGATTTGAAGAATCCAGAATATCGCTGTGATTCATGGTTGTTAAGTAATCAAATAAATGCTATTATTGATTCTAATTCTAATATTGCTAAATTTTATAATTTATTTGAAGTTCAAGATGGACCAGATGCAAAAGAAGACATATTAAATTTTGTTTTTAATATGCAAGAGTGTGCTGATTATAATAATTTATTGGAAGATACATCTTTACAAAAATTATTAAAAAAACAATTACTTGAAAATAAAAGTATAAAAATAGGATGGGAAAAATTAAAAAAGGAGGTACTTGATGAGTAATAAATCAAATATATTTATTTTACATTCGTTAAATGGAGATACACTAAATATTTGGGGACAAGACATTAAAGAAAATTTTAATAAACAAGGAATAGAAGTAGTATTACCAAAGTTCCCTATTAGAGCAGATTCAAGTTATATTAAATTTAAAGAAATTTTAAAAGAATATTTTGATAATAAAACTTTAAATGAAAATAGTATGGTTATAGCTCATTCAATAGGTAATGCATATTTTATAAGATTTTGTAAGGAAATGAATTATATACCTAAAGCATATGTAGCAGTTGCTCCAGGTGCTGTTTATAATATTGCAAGCAATAGAAATGACTATATTATAAAAGTCAAAGAACAAGCATATTGTAAACAAGAGCAATTAGATTTTATAAAGGAAAAAGTAGAAATTAAATATTGCTTATATTCAGATGAAGACGAGCCAAAAGAAGAAATGTTTAAAAGATTTATAGAAGATACAAATTCAATAGGTATGTACTTAAAATATTATAATCATTTTGATGGTTATCATAGAATATACAAAATTCCAGAATTAACTGAATTATTAGATAGAATATTAAAAGAGGTGCAATAATATGAAAAAACTAAATGTAATATTAGTTTATAACAAGGCAGAAGATAAAATACTTATGTGTAAAAGAGAAAAAGAGCCATATAAGGGAAAATTCAATTTAGTAGGTGGAAAAGTAAAAGAAAATGAAGATGAGCTACATGCAGCATATAGAGAATTACAAGAAGAAACAGGAATAACAAACCGAGATATTACATTAACGCATATTATGAATTTCCAATATAAAATTTTAGAAATGGAATTAGAAGTTTATGTAGGAAAACTCAATAAGGATGTGAATTTAGTAGAAGAAGTAAACAAACTTTATTGGGTAGACAAAAATGAAAATTTTTTTGATATTGATAAATTTGCTGGAGAAGGTAATATAGGACATATGGTAAAACAAGTGGAAAACTTGTGCAAGTAGAGATAATCCACTAATAGATGAAGAAGACTTATAATAGGGATATAGGAGAAATTATGGTTAGTTTTGAAAAAATACAAGATTTTAATTATGAAGGTCAACGATTATTATTTGAAAAATCAAAGAGGTTTGATTATGATAGATTTACCATATTATTTCTTGAAGAATTTGATGACGATTATTTAAATCTAGCAATAAATATTAAGGCTAAAAATGAAAAGGAATTTAATGAAGACTTTATAAAAATTAAAGAAATAATGAATAGTAAAAAGAGAAAAGCGTCAATATTTATTAATAATAATGATTTATTAAATACAGTAGATTTTAAATCAAAAGGACTTGAAGTTTCAGACAATAGCGTATGGCTTATGAAGGATAATTTAAAGGAAATTGATTTATGTGAGAGCAGTATACCTATTAGTGTTTCAAGAATAAGCAAAGAAGAGGAGCAAGATTATTCTAAAATAGTCGAAAGAGGTTTTTTAAGAAATAGTAAAGAAGATCCGTATGATGGACTAGCTAAAAGTGTAATTGAAGCAATAAATAGAAGTTGTTATATAAATGATAAATTTATTACAGAACATTATGTAGCTAGATATCAAGAAAATATAGTTGGAACCATTACGATTATGTATGAAAAGGAAATTGCTTATATATATAATGTTACTACAGATATAAATTATAGAAAAATGGGAATTTGTAAAAAATTAATGTCACATATATTTAAAAGATTAACAGAAGTAGGAATAGATACAGCTGTATTGCAAACAGAAGCAGGATTTTATCCAGAAAAAATTTATAAAAGAATGGGATTTAAAGAATTATTTAAAGGTGTAAAGTATACAGAAAAATAAATATACAAAGTAAATATTAAAAGATAGTAAGTTAAGGAGCGAATAAATATTATGAAAATTGCATTAATTCGTCATGCAGAAAGTATTTACAACGAGAAAAAATTACTTCAAGGGCAAGTAGACTGTGAATTAAGTGAAAATGGGTTAAAAGCTACTAAAGAAAAATCAAAGAATTTTTCATATGATTTTGATGTTTGCTTTTGTTCTCCATTGAAAAGAACAAGGCAAACTGCTGAAATTCTAGTTCCTAATTTAAATAAAATTTATGATAAACGAATAATTGAAAGAGGGCTTGGCGATTGGGAAAATACTCCTAACACTGATGAAAAACAATTTTTAATGCATAATAAAACAGTTCCACCCAATGGAGAAACATTTGAAGAATTTGATAGTCGAATTTTAGATTTTTTAGAAATGATAAAAAAAGATTATAATAATAAAAAGATTTTAATTATTACACATGGAGGAGTTATTTATGCAATTTATAGAATACTGGGAATAAAAGTTAAAACAATAGAAAATTTAGAAATGGTGACAGTTGAATTTTAAAAAATGAGGAGTGTATTATATGAAATTATATGTTGTAAGACATGGACAAACAGAATGGAATGTATTAAAGAAAATGCAAGGGTTTGCTGATATTCCGCTTAATGAAAAGGGAAAAGAACAAGCAGAAGAAACTAAATTAAATTTAGGAAATATACACTTTGATATGATTTTTTGTTCTCCGTTAATTCGTGCAAAACAAACAGCAGAGATTATAAATAATGATAGAAATTTAGATATAATGTTTGATGATAGGTTAACTGAAAGAAATTATGGTGAATTTGAGGGCGTAAGTAAATCTTCATTTAACTATAATGATTTTTGGTCATATAACAAAAATTTAAATTATACTAAAGCAGAAAATATTCAAGATTTTTTTAAAAGAATTTATAATTTTTTAGATGAAATAAAAATGAATTATTCTAATAAAAATATCTTAATTGTTTGCCATGCTGGTGTAACTAAAGCGATAGAATGTTATGCAAATGGGATGATGAAAGATGAAGAAATAGGGCCGTATCTTCCTAATAACGCTAGTGTACAAGAATATAATATTGAATAATAAAATTATGCAAATAAAGTATGAGACTAATTTTATATAAGGAGAAAAGTTTATGGAAAAGAAAACTATTTTTGTATTTAAGGGAATTTTGTTTGACAATGAAGATAGAATATTAATTGACAATAGAAAAGAAGAAATTTTAGATGAGGCAAATGGAAAATGGGAAGTGCCTGGTGGAAAAATTGAATTTGGGGAAACTCCAGAAAATGCAGTAAAAAGGGAATTGCTAGAGGAAACTGGATATAATGTAGATGTAAAAGAAATGATACCATATTCAAATGTTAGTATGTGGGACTATTCAGACTATAAACAACACACTGTGATTTTTTTCTATATATGTGAATTGAAAAATGGAGAACATATAGAAATACAAGATAGTAGGATAAATACATATAAATGGATAACAAAAAATGAATTATCAAATTATAAATTCTTACCAGGAAATAAGGAAGCAATTGAAATGGCAATGAAAATGAGAGAGAAAATGTAGGAGTTAGATAAAAATGAAATATATAGGAAGCAAAGAAGAAAATATAGAGTATACAAAAAGGCCAGGAGCGTATGCAATTATTATAAACAAAAATAGCGATAAAATAGGAATTGTAACAGACGGAAGAGATTCTTTCTATTTAGGTGGAGGCATAGAAAAAGGAGAAACAAAAATAGAGGCATTAAAAAGAGAATTAATAGAAGAATCAGGATACTCAATAAAGAATATTAAAGAATTTGAAGAAGTTGGTTCATATATATTTTCTGAAGACAAGGGATATTTAGAAGTAATTGCAAGTGTATATATTGCAGAGTTTGATAAAAAAATAGCTGAACCAATTGAAAAAGACCATACTGTATTATGGGTAAAACCAGAAGAATATGTAAGCAAGATGTTTAGAGAATGGCAAAAATATATTATGGAAAGATTTATAGAAAAAGAAAATACAGAGCCATTTTAATATAAAATAGGAGAAAAGTATGAAGGTTATAGAAAAATTTCTAAAAGGAAAGTTTGATAAAGAAGAGTTATGTGAAGATGGAATATGCATTACAGATGATTTTATAGCTGTAATAGATGGTGTTAGTTCGCAGAGTAAGTTTAGATACAATAATAAGAAGTTAGGAAAAATAATATGTGATATTTTACTAGAAGCTATACCTAAATTAAATATTACGTTAGATTGCTATCAAGCTATAAGTTTTTTAAATTCATATATACTAAAATTTTATAAAGAACATAATATATTTGATGTAATACAAGAAGACGCAGCAGACCAACCTTCTGCATCTGTGATAATATATTCAAAACACTATAATCAAATATGGCTAATAGGAGACTGTTTTGCATTATATGGAAACAATATACTTGAGAATAAATTAGAGGCGGACGAATTATATACAAAAATTAGAGCTATGACTATAGAATATCTTATAGAAACAGGATATACAGAAGAAGATTTATTAAAAGAAGATATTGCTCATAAATTTGTTCAAAATTTATCTAAAAGGCAGCCATACATAAGAAATAAAACGTATAATAGCAAATATGATTATGCTGTAATAGATGGATTTAATGAACCTAATAAGAATTTAATAAAATGTATCGATGTTCCTTCAAACATAAAAGAAATCGTTTTTACATCAGACGGATATAGAAAGCCATTTAATAGTTTAAAGAAATCAGAAGAATATTTACAACATATTAAAGAAGTCGACCCTCTCTGCTATAAAGATTTTCCATATGAAAGAGGTTTCTATGTAGGTCAAGTAAGCTATGATGATAGAGCATATATTAGATTTGAAATATAGTATTTAAAATACAAGGAGTACATTAATGATAAAAAATATAATTTTTGATTTAGGAAATGTAATTATAAAAGGTACACATTCAGATATAATCACAGAATTTGCGAAAAGTGAAGATGAACGAAATTTTATTAAAGATAACTTCCTAAAATCGCCAGAATGGAATTTAATGGACTTAGGAAGAATAACAAATGATGAAGCTATAATTGAAATACAAAAAAGAAGTAGCGAAGAATACAAAAATTTAATAGAAACAGCCTTACACAATTGGTTCAAAAGTATAAAAGTGAATGAGGATATTGTTGAAATTGCAAAAAAATTAAAATCTAAAAATTATAACATATATGTACTTTCTAATATGGCAAAAGCTACATATTCATATTTAAAAACTATAGATTTTTTTAAGATATGTAATGGTATAGTGATTTCGGCATATGAAGATGTAAAGAAACCAAACGAAAAGATTTTTAAAATATTATTAGAAAGATATAATTTAAAACCAGAAGAATGCCTATTTATAGATGACGATGATACAAATAAAAGTTATGAGACAGCAAATAGATTAAAAATACAAGGAAGAAGAGTAGAGCCTAATAGTAAAGACGATATTATTAAGCTATTAAATGAATTTAATATAAATATATAAGAAGTGTTTATAAAATACACTTCCTTTTTTTTACTTTTTATGATAATATAAGCTAGGAATACAAAATATATGTAAAGAGTAATATAATAAGGAGAAGGCTATGAGAGATTTAATGAAAAGTAATATATATGAAGCAGAAGAAACAATTATAGTAATTGGAAGTTGCTTAAAAGCTATGCAACCCAAAGGATATGAAAAGCTTAAGAGTATTTCTGAAAATATATTTGAATTATGCTTAGAACAAACACATATAAATATGGCTATAACAAAAATAGGAGGAATGTTACGAACTGGGAAAATAAAAAACATAATATTTGCTACAGTTGATAAATCTCCACATTGCATACAGGTTCACTATATAAGAAATGAACTCGAAAAAATGATGAACTTAGAAGATATAAATATTACAAATTACATAATTATAGATAATGAGTTACTAGAAATAAGCAGCGATGTAATATCAATGTCTAAGACATTAGGAAAATTAAAAAATTTAATGGAAGAGTTAAAATAGGAGAAATTATATATGTTAAAAAATAAGAAAGTAATAATATTTGATTTAGACGGAACATTAATAGATTCTATTGGAATATGGAATGAAATAGATGAAAATTTGATAAAAACAATCGGTAATGGAACAATTGACAATATTGATATTGGAAACCAAAGAGATACAAAATTAAAAGAATACAGAAAATGTGAGGACGCTTATTTAGAATATTGTGGCTTTTTAAAAGAGAAATATAATTCAAAAATGAGCAAAGAAGAAATAAAAAAGTTAAGATACGAAATTGCTGAAGACCTTTTGAAGGAAAAGGTCGACTATAAACCTAATGCTGAAATAGTATTAAAATATCTAAAGGAAAAAGGCTTTATATTAGTTGTTGCAAGTTCAACCAATGACCACATAGCAGGATATTATAAAAAGGATAACAAAAATATAATAAATAAAGCAAATTTAGAAGATATGTTTTCTATAATTTATACAAAAGGAGATGTAAAGGAATTAAAACCAAATCCAGAAATACATTATAAAATATTAAATGAACTAAATGTAAAGCCAGAGGACTGCTTAATTGTAGAAGATTCTTTAATAGGAGTAGAAGCAGCAAATAATGCAAATATCGATGTTGCAGTAATTTATGATAAATATTCAGATAGTAATAGAAATGAGATAAATAAATTATCACAATATCAGTTTCAAGATTTTAAAGAAATGTTAGATTATATGAAAGAGGAATTGGAATAAATTATATAGAGAAT
>CATKWX010000018.1 GCA_949840345.1 uncultured Eubacteriales bacterium | reverse complement strand
ATAATCAAGGAGACATACAAATGCACGATATGAAAATAACAGTAAACAAAGAAAAAATGGAAGAAGAATTAAGAAAAGTACAAGAAAGACTAGCTAAAAAAAGAGAAGAGAGTTTATTTAGAAAAGTTGTAGGAAACGAGACGAACGTCGTTCTACAAGATGAAGGAAGATAAGAAATATAAAAAACTAATTGACAAAATTTAATAATTTGTATATAATATAGATAGAAAATGAGAACCACAGATAATGTGGTTACCACTTATAATTGGTTAACAACACATTCCCTTCGGTCAAAAGCAGAATGTGTTGTTTTTTATTGTTTATTAGTCCACATTATGTATATAATACACAATAAGGCTATGTTTATAGTTAGGGAGACCCCCAAAGTATATATTAAATATGATATAATTTCCATAAACAACCACCTCCTCGCTCTCGAACGCATCGAGTGTTCAAAGTGGTAGCCACAACATTTCTGCTATTTCTCATTTTCTATGAAGATTACTATACATTATTTTGTCATAAAAGTCAATAATAAATATGGAAAAATTTACTAATTTATATTTTCTTACATACTCTCCATAATAAATCTTACTTTTTTATCGAAAAACATTGTAATTTTCGACAAAGTATAATAAAATAATATACATAATTTGAAAATAAATAAAACATAAGATAAAATAAAAAATAAATATATCACAAGTTGTAAAAAACTTTTTCTATATAGGGTACTAAAAGCGACAAATATTTTGAAATTGTAGTAATAAAATACCTATAAAAGAAAAAGTAAGAGGTGGTAGGGATGTTTCAAAATATAGCACAAGATTACGATGACTATGAAATCCAGGATGTTGAACAAAAAAATAACAATCAGGGAAAATTTAAAATAAAAAATTTATTAAGCATACGTTCTATAATATTGTATGTGATTTCTTTTTTTGCTTCTATGGTTAGCTTCGAAAGTGAAATAGCTCCTTTTGGACTAGCTATCTTTGCGGCAGCTTGTAGTAACAAGATTCCATCTGCGGTTTTATTTTTAATTAATGGAATAGCAGTATTATTTGGATTTGGAACAGACGCATTTTTAACATATACACTAACTTGTTTAGTATTTGTAGTAGGAATTCTTATATTAAGACCCAAAACAATAGATGATAATAGAAATGAGAAAAAGAAACTAGGGTTAATATTATTTATTGCAACAACATTGGTTCAAATATCTAAAATGTTCTTTGGAGAATTTTTAGTATCAGATTTATTAGTAAGCTTAATGACAGGAATTATTACATATATATTCTATAAAATATTTTCTAATTCTTTAAGTGTAATAAATGAGTTTAGAATAAAAAAGGTATTTTCAATAGAAGAAGTAATTGGAGCAAGTTTACTTCTATCAATTGCAATATCAGCCTTTAGCAAAGTAAATGTATTTGGACTTTCAATTACAAACATATTTAGTATGATGTTTGTTTTAATTCTAGGATGGAAAAGCGGAATGTTAGTTGGTGCAACTTCAGGAATTACAATTGGAGTTGTACTTGGAATAATAAATTCAACAGAGCCAATACTTCTTGCAGCATATGCACTATCTGGAATGCTTGCAGGAATATTAAATAAATTAGGTAAAATAGGAGTGGTAATTGGTTTTATTGCAGGAAATGCAATAGTAATTTATGCATTAGATGGAAACGCAACATCAGCAATATTAATAAAAGAAATACTAGTTGCATGTCTTGGCTTATTAGTTCTTCCAAAAAATATTAGCATAGATATAGAAGAAATATTAGGTAAAAACAAGCTATTGCCAGTTACAAATAGCAATAGATTAGAAGGACAAGTTGAGACTATAGAAAAATTAAATAGTATGTCTGAAACTATATCAGAAATTGCTCAAAGTTATAACGAAGCAGCAGCAACAGTTGAAGAAGATTTAGAAGACATAAAACAAAAAAATGTATTTAAGGCAGAATTAATAAATAATATGGAGGAATACTCAAATAACATACTATACGATGACATTGTAGATTTAGAAGAAGGAATATTAGACAGAATATATGAAAAGTTAGAGCAAGCAGAAGAAATATCAAAAGAAGATTTGATACAAGTATTCGAAGATTCTAATAGCTTCATAGTAGGTTTAGACGATGAATTTGTTGCCCCAGATTTAAACAGAGATATATCAAATGTGGTTAAAGTAATAAACGATACATATAAAATAAATAAATTAAATTTAGTATGGAATAAAAAAATGCAAGACAATAAAAAAAGCTTATCACATCAATTAAATGGAGTATCACAAGCTATATCGTCTCTTGCAACTGATATTTTAGAAAATAAAGACGAGGATAATTCTACTCCAAAATATATGATACAAGTAGGTGCTTCTAGAACAACGAAAAATGGAAGTGAAGTATCAGGAGACAGTAGTTGCCAAACTAGGTTACACGATGGAAAATATATGATAGCAATAAGTGATGGAATGGGTTCACGGAAAAAACGCCAAAAAGAGTAGCTCTGCAGCAATAAAAATGTTAGAAAGATTATTAACATCAGGATTTGATAAAGATGTTTCATTAGGACTAATAAATTCTACAATATCGCTAAATTGCAAGGAAGATATGTTTTCAACAATAGATATAGGAATAATGGATTTAGTAAAAGGAAATATTGAGTTTATAAAAAATGGAGCATCACCAAGTTATATAAAGAGAGGAAGAAAAGTTGAAATAATAAAATCAATATCACTTCCAGCTGGAATACTAGACAATGTAGATCTTGTTGTATATGATAAAGATATAAACGATGGAGACATAATTGTAATGTGCAGTGACGGAATAATAGAGTCAAATCAAGAATACAACAATAAAGAAGTATGGCTAAAAGATGTTTTAGAAAACATAGAAACAGATAATGTACAGAAAATAGCAGATATAATAATATCAGAGGCAATAGACAATGGATATGGCGTTGCAAAAGATGATATGACTATATTTGTAGTAAAAGTAAATGAGATAAAATAGATAATTTAAAAACATATGGCAAATGCTGTAGGGGTCGGCGTCCTCGACGACCCGTGTGGCAAAGCCACCTTTTTAACACAAATGAATTTATTGCACACACTATTTTTAAAAAATGTCGAACTTCGTCGAACGATTTTTCTTGCATATTTTGCAATTCTAATGTAAACTTAAAACAATTTAATTCAAAAAAATTTTTTTCTAATTAAAATTTCCAAAACAAATACAATTAAATAAGGAAGTGTGAAAGATGTTATCCATAGTAAAAAGTATGGGGTTACACGGGCTTGACGGCTATTTAATAGAAGTACAAGTTGATGTTTCTTCTGGTATGCCTTCGTGGGAAGTTGTTGGTTTACCTGATGTTAGTGTTAAAGAAGCAAAAGAAAGGGTAAAAACTGCAATAAAAAATTCTGAAATAGAATTTCCAAGTAGAAGGATACTTGTTAATTTAGCGCCTGCAAATACAAAAAAAGAAGGCTCATTATTTGATTTGCCAATTGCAGTAGGAATATTAATTGCAACAGAAGTAATTGAAAACATAAATATTTCTAACTATATATTTATAGGAGAATTGTCTTTAAATGGGAAACTAAATAAAGTAAAGGGAATCTTGCCTATGTGCATAGAAGCCAGCAGATTAGGTATAAAAAATGTAATCTTACCTGAAGAAAATGCAAAAGAAGCAGCAATAGTAAAAAACATAAATGTAATACCAGCAAAAAACCTAAAGCAAGTAATAAATTTCTTAAACGGTACAGAAACAATTAAAAACGAATCTGTAGATGTAAACAAATTATTTGAAGACAGTCAAAAGCACATTTTGGATTTTTCAGAAGTAAAAGGACAAGAAAATATAAAAAGAGCTTTAGAAATATCTGCAGCAGGTGGACATAATTGCCTGCTTATAGGTAGCCCTCGGCTCACGGAAAAACAATGATGGCAAGGAGATTACCTACAATATTACCAGATTTAAGTTTTGAAGAAGCATTAGAAATAACTAAAATTCATAGTATAGCCGGTACATTACCAAGTAATATACCATTAATCACAACAAGACCATTTAGGTCGCCGCATCATACTGTTTCAGCAATTTCTCTAACAGGAGGTGGCAAAATTCCAAAACCACGGAGAAATAAGTCTTGCACATTTTGGGGTGTTATTTTTAGACGAATTACCCGAGTTTGCTAAAAGCACATTAGAAGTATTAAGAGTTCCATTAGAAGATGGAGAAGTAACAATAAGTAGAATAAACGCAAGCTTAACATATCCTGCAAAATTTGTATTAATGGCAAGTATGAACCCTTGTCCTTGTGGGTATTATGGCTCAAAAGATAAAGAGTGCAATTGTACACCACAACAAATTGCAAAATATATGGGAAAAATAAGTGGACCATTATTAGATAGAATAGATATTCATATAGAAGTAACACCAGTAAAATATAAAAAATTAGAATCAGATATACAGCCAGAAACATCAGAACAGATAAAGAAAAGAGTAAACAATGCAAGAAAAATACAATTAGAAAGATATAAAAACAATAAAATTTTTTCCAATTCCGAACTAACACCAAAATTGATAGAAAAATATTGCAAATTAGATACTAATAGTAAAAAAATATTAGAAAATGCATTTCAAAAACTGGGTTTAAGTGCTAGAGCTTATGGAAGAATACTAAAAGTATCAAGAACAATTGCAGATTTAGCAGGAGAAGAAAATATACTACCTGCACACATTGCAGAAGCGATACAGTATAGGAATTTGGATAGGAAATATTGGGGCAAGTAAAAGTTTGAAAAATAATCAGCATATTGCGTCGTTATTTAAAACTAGAAAATCCTCAGCGTACACCAGTACGCTTCCGGTATTTCTAGTTTTAAATGCCTAGCACTATACTAATTCTTTTTCAAACTAAATCTGTAACAAAAGATTTGTATGATTACCGTCTGTGGGAATACCCTGTAGGGAACAGACCAACGTCGTTCCGAGACGCCACTGTGCCCAATGAATAGTGAATAATTATTTGTATGGGCGAGACTAAAGTCCGCCCGTTCTACGAAGGCATACTATATTGATAAAGGAATAATAATATGGAAATAAAACAAATAAATTATGAGGATGATGAATATCCTAAACTTTTAAAAAATATAAAGAACCCACCAAAACAACTAAATGTTTTAGGGAATGTAGAATTACTAAATAAGCCGGGAATAGCAATAATTGGCTCAAGAAATTGCACAGACATTGGAAAACAAATTGCAATAAACTTTGCAAATAAACTTTCAAGTGTAGGAGTATGTATAAATAGCGGTATGGCAAAAGGGATAGATACTGGTGCACATACTGGTGCAATTGATGAAATTGGCAAAACTGTAGCTGTTTTAGGCTGTGGATTAAATAATATATATCCGAAGGAAAATAGAGATTTATTCTATAAAATTATAGATAATGGTGGAGCTGTAATTAGCGAATATGAAAACAATGTGGAAGCAGAATCGAAAAGATTTATAGAAAGAAATAGAATAGTTAGTGGAATGTCTATTGGAGTATTAGTGGTAGAAGCGGCATTTAGAAGCGGAACAAGTATTACTGCAAAAATGGCAATGAGCGAAAAAAAGCCTATATTTTGTATACCTCACGATATAAGCGATAGATTAGGAATTGGTACAAACAAACTACTAAAAAACGGGGCTAAATGCGTAGTAACAGCAGAGGATATACTACAAGAATATGAATTTCTAAAAGAATTAAAAATAAACAACAATATAAATGGCTATAAAGAAAAGATAAATATATCTGAAATTCCAAAAGAATACAGAGAAATATATAAGTCCATTGGAGATGAGGAAACTCACATAAATATAATATGCAAGAAAACTAAATTAGACATAACAGAAGTAAATGCGGGATTAACAATTTTAGAATTAGAAGGATACATAAAAAGACTCCCAGGAAACATGTTTGAAAAAATGCAATAAAACATATTGCAAACGTTATAGGGGCAAACGGGAGATTAGCTGTAGGGGCGAGACTAAAGTCCGCCCGTACTTTAGAATACCAAAACAATACACATTCAAATGAGATACCTATGTACAAGCCACATATATTAGGAAAAAATGGAGAAAATATAGCAGTAGAATATTTAACAAAAAAAGGTTATAAAATAATAGAAAGAAATTTTTACTGTAAAACTGGTGAAATTGATATAATTGCGCTAAAAGATGAATACTTAGTTTTCATAGAAGTAAAAACTAGAAGTAGCAATGAATATGGCTTACCAGCTGAAGCCGTTACCAAAAGAAAACTAGAACACTTCTACAAAACTGCTAGATATTATGTATATACAAGAAATTTGCAAGATGAATTTATAAGATTTGATGTAATAGAAGTATACTTCCAAAATTCACAGTATAGAGTAAATCATATAGAACAAATAATATAATTTAACAATTTTAAAAAAGTGTGTTATAATTATATCCATGTAAAATGATTAAAAGTTTAGAGTAGAGAATTTGCCAAAGGAAAATTTTAATGTAGGGGCACCGTTTGCGGGAATACCCGTGGCTTGCCACACCACCTAAGCCCTTTGTACAAATCTCTTCAAAATCTAAAGGAGGAATAGCAATGAAAATAGCATTTTTTGATACAAAAGAATACGATAAGAAAGTGTTTAATAAATATAATGAAAAATATGGATATGATATAACATATTTTGAATCAAAATTAAATGCTGAAACAGCTTTATTAGCAAAAGGATACGATGTAGTATGTATATTTGTAAACGATAATGCAGATGCATTGGCATTGAAAATATTAGAAGAAAATGGAGTAAAATGTGTTGCCTTAAGATGTGCAGGATTTAACAATGTAAGCTTAGCAGACAAGGGAAATTTAAGAGTAGTTAGAGTGCCACAATACTCACCATATTCAGTGGCAGAACATGCAGTTGCATTACTATTAAACATAAATAGAAAGATATATAAATCATATCAACGTACAAAAAAATATAATTTCTCAATAGATGGATTACTTGGATTTGATATCCACGGGAAAACAGTTGGAGTAATAGGAACAGGAAAAATTGGAAAAGTATTTATAGAGATAATGAATGGATTTGGAGCAAATGTAATTGCTTACGATTTATTTAAAGACGAAAATGCTGAAAAAGAGCTAGGCTTTAAATATGTAACATTAGATGAATTGTACGAAAAATCAGATATAATTTCTTTACATTGTCCTCTAACAGAAGAAACAGAAAAGATAATAAATAAACAATCAATAGACAAAATGAAAGATGGAGTAATCATAATAAACTGTAGTAGAGGAAAATTAATAAATACAGATGATTTAATAAACGAATTAGAAACAGGTAAAATTGGTGGTGTTGGATTAGATGTATATGAAGATGAAGCAGACTATTTCTTAAGAGATTTATCAAACGAATACAAAAGAGATGTAGATTTATCATTATTACTATCTATGCCAAATGTACTTATTACATCACACCAAGCCTTCTTTACACAAGAAGCAATAAACAAAATAGCAAGTGATACATTAGAAAACATAACAAAAGTAATGAACGGACAAGCTTGCGAAAATGAATTATAATAAATTATTAATATGCATTTTATGGGCGCTTCGTTTAAAGGCAATATTGTTGTAGGGAACAGACCAACGTCGTTCCCTACACATTTCTTAAGACATTTTTATGATATTTTATATTCCATACCCTGAAATAGGTTTTTATCCCTTAATAATTTATCTAACCCATTAATAATCCATTTTTTATGTAAGTTCCACTCAGGTGCTAGAAGTAGGTCTTTTGGTGCATCTCCAGAAACTCTATGAATTACTATATTAGGACTTATGTGTGTTAATATATAAGCAACACTATCTAGGTAATATTCTAAAGAAATAGGAGTATAATTACCACTCTCATACATACTTGCAAGAACTGTATTTTTTATAACATAACAAGAATGAATTTTTAATCCTTGAATATTGTGTTTATTTAGAAATTCAACAGTATTTATTAAATCTTGCTTTGTTTCATTGGGTAATCCAACCATAATATGTGTTACAACATCAATATTATACTTATTCAAAATGCTAACAGCTTTGGAAAATTCTTTGCTTTCATATCCTCTATTTATTAAGTTTCCTATGCTGTCATTTGAAGTTTGAAGCCCGAGTTCTACCCACACATAGTATTTACTAGAATAACTTTTTAAAAGCTTTGCAATATCTTCATTTATACAGTCTGGTCTTGTAGCAATTGCTAAAGCAACAATTCTATCGTCAATTAAAGCAGAGTCATATTTTTGCTTTAAATTTTCTATAGAGTCATAGGTATTTGTAAAATTTTGAAAATACGCAATAAATTTATTAGCTCTTTTTGCTTTATAGCTATCAAAATAATTTTTAACTTGATTAGAGATACTTTTAGCTGAATTGATATGCTCACCAGAACCTTTTTCACTACAAAAAATACAACCGACCAGTTCCTACTTTTCCATCCCTATTAGGACAACTAAATCCTCCATCAATACATATCTTTAAAGTTCTTTCCTTAAACTTGTTTTTTAAGAATTTATTTAAATGTTTATATCTTTCAATATCTTCCATAATTTTTATACACCTGTTTACATTATTTGATTTATAAGCTTAGATATATCTAATTTTTCTATATCTTCTACTTGTATAACTTTTCCTAGATTTATATTGTTTGAAATCAAATTATCATATTCTTTTTTTAAAACATCATATTCATATTCAAAATATAGTTCATAGTTTTCTATATCTTTTAAATTATAGCAATTTAAATAATGAGCTGGGTGCCTATCCTTTTTAGAAGCTTCCCTTTTTAATAATCTTCTCCAAATAATATCAAAATTTTCTGCAAACATATTAATTGTATATATTTCATAATTATATTGCCTAGCTAGTCTCTCGAAAAAATTCTTCCATTCAGCTTTAAATGGCTTTTCTAGAATTATCACTTTATCTTTTCTTTTCATACATTCTTCTATTAAGTTTTTGTATAATTCTACAACTAGAAAACGTAAAGATTTCTTTTCAGTACTATTTTTAAAACCCACAATATCGTATATATTCTCGCCTAATTTATCATACGATATTTTAGTGCTACTATCGATTTTATTATATAGCATATCTGCAAGTGCAGTTTTTCCAGTTCCACTTATTCCAGTAATTATTATCAACTTATTCATATATAAAAACCTTTCTATATGTACTTTCATGTTATAAATCTTGATTTAAGTCAGGAAGACTTATAACAGAATTCAATATTTCGAGCTTTTTAATAAACAGCAATTGTAAATGTTATTGGATACATTAAATTAAACTTAAAATATCATCTGCTATATTTATACTACTAGCATGTCTCATATTTTTTAGTTCACTAATATTAATCCATTTTGCAGTTTTAGCATATTCTTTTTCATCTTCATCAAAACCCTCACTTGAAATTTCTCCATTAACGATTTTAACTAAATAATAAATTAAGTAACTTTGGTAATCTTTATTTGTTTTTCGGTGATGAAAAAAAGATGTATATACATTTAGTAATTTAATTGGTTGCACTATATATCCTGTTTCTTCTTTAAATTCACGTATTAGTGTTTGAATATGGTTTTCTCCCTTTTCAGCAGTACCACCAGGAAAATCATACCCATCATACTGTGGTGAAATCAATATTTTTTCGTTTTCAATTGCAATTCCATAAATGTGTACAGATAAGTCTAAATTATTTATATCTGCTGTATATTTATTATTATAAACATCATAAGTCTCAATTTTATTATTTTTCATGATATAACGCTCCTATTCAATATTTTTAACAATTGACTTGAATTATTTGACTTTTCCTAAAAATGTGTATAAACAAGTTGTCAAAGGTGGCAACACACTCTGCTTATCTCATTTTATAAATAACTATATAACATTTATTGGAAAAATACAAGCGAACGAAACAAATTTTTGTAATTTTAGCAGATAATATAAAGAACATTTTTTCGTACATTTATTGTATAATTTATTTTAATATGCTACAATATATTTACTTTTAAAATATAGAGGTGAAATAATTGAAAGAAGAATATATTGTGTACTGTGACGAATCTGCTAAAAAGGGAAAATATTTTGGGAATTTTTATGGTGGTGCTATAGTAAATTCAAAGCAAATTAATGAGTTCAATACAATTTTAAATAAAAAGAAAGAAGAACTTAATTTATTTGGAGAAATAAAATGGTCTAAGGTTACTGAAAGTTATTTAGATAAATACATAGAGATGATAGATTTATTCTTTAAATATATAAAAACTAATAATATAAAAATTAGAATTATGTTTAAGCCTGTTTGTTATATTGCTAATAATTTAACAGATAATCAAATAGATAACGAATATTATTTACTTTACTATCAATTTGTAAAGTGGGCTTTTGGATTTGAAAACAGTAATCCTGAAAGAGATAAGGAACTTAATATTAGATTTTACTTTGATAAATTGCCTAATACTCCAAATAGAAATAATACTTTTATAGATTTTGTATATGGATTAAATAATGTAAATATATTTAAAGATAATAAAATTCATATAGAAAAAGAAAATATAGCTGAAGTAGTTTCTCATAATCACGTTATATTACAGTGTATGGACATAATATTAGGTTCAATTAATTTTAGATTAAATAATTTTCATAAAGAAAAATTACCTAACAGCAATAGAAGAGGTAAAAAAACAATTGCTAAAGAAAAACTATATAAACATATATTAGGAAAAATTAGAGAAATTCATCCTAATTTTAATATCGGTGTATCAACTGGTATACATGATTGGAATACTTGGACTATTCCATATAGACACTGGAAGTTTATACCAAGTAATTCTACATATTATAGTAAACTTACCAAAAAACAATAATCCCCCATCTCATCTACATATACCTTTTACGCACTAAACGTAAAGCTTCGAATCGACAGGGGAATTATTAACTATAATATGTAATTGTTAAATTAATTATACAGATCTTCAAAAGAAAAAGCAATAGTTTTTATAAAAATTTAATGAATAGTGAAGAATGAAGAGTGAATAGTTAATAGTACAAACTCGCTTTTAGGGGATACCCTTAACTTATTTTTATACTATTAACTATTCACTCTTATCTCTTAACTCTTAACTCTCGCGTTAAGCGAGTTTGGAGGCGCCACCCGGATTTGGCGAGCCGCGTCGGAAAAATAGCCCACTGGGCTATTTTTTTATCCTCCTTTTCAAATCCTCCATTTTAATTCGCTCCAATACAAAAAAACAACTCAAAAGAGTTGTTTTTTGCATTGGAGGCGCCACCCGAAGTTTTTACGAGAAATATGTTTATTTTTCAATACTTATAGACATTGTTTAATTTTTTGTATGCAATTTGTATGCAATTATTTGTATGCAGCAAAAGATATTATTTTACAATTAGATGCTTTTTCTGTTAGGCTTAAATTGTTTTCTTGTCTATTCTTTTTAGATTTTTTAATTTCCCTATCAACAAAATCATCTAGTATATGAGCATAAGTTTTTGTAAGAACTCTTACAGATGTACCAACAACTTTAGATATAGCATATATGTCCATACCTGACTCTATCATTCTTGTTACTCCTGTATGTTTTGTCATGTGAACATTACAATCTTTTGTTATTCCTGCTTCTTTACAAATTCTTTTAAAAATAACATTGAATGATGAATGCTCTATTAACTTACCATCTTTTGTAGAAAACAAAAGGTTATTTGTTGAATGTTCTATTTGCTCATCTAAAATTGATTCTACTTCGATTTCATCAAATAAAACATCAAAAGGAATAAATCTAATATCCTTACCACCACTTTGCTTTTTCTTTCTACCGGTTTTGGTCGTTTCTCCTATTACGCTATGCTTATCTAAATTTTTAGTAATAGTATGTCTTACAATAAATTTTTTAAGTTTTCTATCTATATCATCGTTTTTGTCTAATGAACACAATTCGCCAATTCTCATAGATGTTGCAAGTAAAAGCTTAATAATGTTTTTTACAGTAATAGAATCAATATCGCACTTTTCAGGATTAACAAGTGTACTTTCATTTTTGTTAATGTAGTTTAAAAGTAATTTTTCTTCATCTATAGTAAATGCTTGAACTTCTTTGCAATCTACATTACTAATAAAAGTATTCCTGGTGATGTCTTCAAAAATATCTAATTTGTTACAAATTTTACAAGCCTGGTGTATTTCATCATAGATTTTGTCTAAATTAGATTGGCTAGTATTTAGTTTTACTAATAAAGCCATAAAATCTTTAAAATGATCGTGTGTTAAATTATACATTTCTATAAATGCAATGTCAAAATTTTCTATTTTCTTAATAGTATCCATATTCCTATTATAAGAATTTTGAGATATTAAAGTTTTATCAAGTTTATCTTTTTCAAGTTCCTGCATTGTTTCTAACAATGTTAATTCTCCATTTTTTATTAGAGCTTTTTTATTTAACTCATTAGATTTTAATTCCTTTTTCTCTTTAGCTTCTCTACAATTTTTAGCTGTTCCTGCAGATTTTCTTTTGCTTTTTACTGTTATTTGTGCTTTTGTAGTTTTATAACAATAATATCTATCACAATATTTTAAGCACTCTGTGCAATTTTTACATTTATCGCATCTTTCAAAATTATTTCTATTACACTTACTTGTGCAGTTTTTACATATAGTACATTCTTCTTTTAAAAAGACTGTTCTTTTATTCCTTTGTATTGTAGTATAAATAGTTCCTTCTCCATTTGCTCTTTTTTTCATAAAAATACCTCCAGTTTTCTTGTATTTATTTTGCATAAACACTTGAAAAGTGGAGGACTTTTATATATAATTATAAAAGTAATCACTTTCCAAAGTGTTTACAGATGAGGGAAAAATAAATGTGTTAGGTTGCGAGTCTATAACATTATTTTTCCTTTTTAATTTTAATTGCTTTTTACAAAAATATTTATTATTAAATAATAAACATTTTTGTTTTTTTCATTTGTAAATTTATCAATCTTTTTTACAGTAACTTTTTCTATTATATTATTTTTTATCTTATTGCAGATTTCTGTTGTGTTTTCAGAAGGAATATTGCCTAATACTTCATCATTAAGTGTTTTTACATATACAGCATCTCTATTTTCATAAATATATGGTAATAATTTTAATTCTTCTTCAATATGTAATTTAGATATTAGTTTTTGTCTATCTGTTCCATCTTCATTTTTAAAAGTAACTCCTGCAACTTTTAATGAGAAACTTCTAGTGTCAGTATTTTGATTGCTATTATTATATTTGTGTTTTAAACAGAAGTAGACAATTATCCATATTCCATAAGTAATAATCATTAAAATGATATTTATCCAAAGATATTTTTTGTTTGTAATAAAATTTTCCATATTTTAAATATCCTTTCTTTGTGATTTTATAAAATCTATATATTTTTTTATTAGTTCTATTTCTTCATTTGTAAATCCAGTTAAATCTATTTTTTCTAACAAAGATGAAGTGTCATTGTTTTTAAAATCGAAAAAGTAATTACCATCTTTTTCTAATACTTTACATATTATAGCAAGTGTATCTATATCTGGTCGACTAATATTTAATTCCCAATTTGATATTGTTGCATGACTAATATTGCATCCTTCTTTTGAAAGCAATTCAGCAAGTTGTTTTTGAGTAAGATTTTTTTCAATTCTTGCTTGTTTTAATCTTGAATTTAAATACATAAACTCACCTCACAATCTATAGAATAGCATAATATTTTTGAAAAGTAAATATTAAAATTCAAAAAAACTTTGAATTTTTTATAAAAATCTATTGACAATCAAAAAATCTTGGAATAAAATACAACCAAATTCAAAATTTCTTTGAATTAAAACTAAAGATTAGGAAGGAGGCAAGAATATGTCTATAGGTAGAAAAATATTGATTTATCTTAAACAAATAGATAAAACGCAAACTTGGTTATCTGCAGAAACAAAAATACCTTTTCAACAGTTACATGCTGCTTTGCATGATAGAAGAAAATTAACAATAGATGAATTTGCTAAGATAGCAAAGGCATTAAATTTAGATGCCAATGAATTTATAAAAAGCTCGCAACCTAACACATAAATAGAAAGAGAGGAGATGATAACTTGAATGTAAAAAAAGAAATTACAATGACCTGGGAAGATGCACCAGATACTATAACACCAGAAATATATGCAAAAATTCGTGGAATAGGTACTAAAAATGCCAGAAATATATTTAATCGAAAAGATTTTCCTCGCTTAGACAGTGGAGGAAATAAACAATTAGCAGATAAAACTGCTGTAAGACTTTACGATATGGGTATTAACACAAAAACAAATGCAAAACAAGGAATAGACTTTTTAATATTTATGGAATTACAAAAAATCTCAAAGGGATTGGTAAATAAAGAGAATACAAAGGAGGAATTAAAAAATGTTATGCTTTGCTAGTTTTATATTTGTTCTATGTGTACATTCTGCATTAGAAGCGGAATCAATAACATTAGGACAAGCAATATTTTGCTTAATATATGGATTCATAATGTTTTATCATACAAGTAAACCGTATTGGTCTACTGAAGATAATGAGGAAAGGAGAGATAACAATGCCAAGTAAGACTTTAAGCAAATTAAATAAAGCATTGTATGCAGCATTAGATAATTTAACAGATGATTGTAGACATTTAAGGAAACAGATTAAGCTGGAAAAGAATATTGACAATATAGAAACATTAGATATTTTAAAACAATTTAATGCTATTTGTGCATCAAGAAGTTTAAATTTAGATGATAAAGTGGACAAAATGCTAGAACTAAGCTATTACTACATAACACAATATGAAAAAAGAATTAACCCAAACCTACCAAGTAAAAGTTAATTCTTTATAGAAAGCACATAAAAGCAAACATACTTTCTTCATGTATTTTAGCAAAATTCACATAAAAAGTCAAGTAAATAAGAAAAGTATGGAAGCGGAAAGGAATTTTATATGAATGTTAATGAAATTTTAAACGAGAATGATATTAGTTTTTTAAAAGAATTAGCACACGAATTAAAAACACAAGACAGAAGAGGAACTAACAAACCAGTTGTATATCAAATATCAGATATAGATATAAAGTGGAATGCAAGTGATTTAGAATTTGATATTGCACAAGTGTATCTAGATGATGGAGAATGTTTAGAAACATTACAAGAAATGAAAAATTATATTTTAGAAAACAGAGAAGCTTTTTGCTTAGAAGATGAAGAAAATATAGAAGAATACGGAATAGATAAGTTGGCAGATATATACAAAAGTAATGGATTTAATGTAATTTATGGAACTTATCAAAGAATATTAAAAGGTGCTTTTTTAACACATAAAAGTGCAGAAGAACATTTGCAATCTAATTCGCACCATTATAGCGAAAAAGCAAAAGTATATGTAAGTTATGGATGGAGAAATCCATTACTTGAGCAATTATTACTTATAATAGAAAAATTTGATAGTGAGGTTAATTAAATGGAAGAATCAGAATTAAAAAAGAAAATATTGAACTTATTTAAAAATATAGGAATTAACATTGGTCTTTTAGGATGCAGATATTGGATAACTGCAGCAATAAAGTTAATAAAAGATGAGCAAACAGGACAATATCAAAAAACAACAATGGGAGATTTTTATAAATATACTGCTAGTAAACACAGAACAACATATTCCAAAGCTGAAAAAGCAATGAGATATCTTGTAGAAGAATACCAGGAACAAATAAAACAATATTTCAAAATTATAAATTGCAAAATTAGAAATAGAGAATTTTTACAATTTATTTGTGATGCAATAAATTAACATTTTGTCTTCTGTGAAACAGGAGTTTTTGTTGAAAATACTACAAAAGAGAGGAGAGGAAATGTTTGGATTATATAAAACAATTAGAAGCCTTTTATTCTACTCTTAATTACAATTCTATTTCTACTAATGCACTTGCAGTCTATTCTGCAGTATTGCACATTGCATATTTAGCAAATAGATATGATGAATTAAGTATAGCAAATACAAGACTTTTAAGCATTTGTAATTTAACTACAAAACAGCTACAAGCTGCAAGAAATGAGTTAATTACAAAAAATTATTTTGCGTATAAAAAGGGTAGCAACCAAAACATAGCACCAAAGTACACTATTATCAAGTTATATGAAAATTGTAACAAAGAAAATAGGGCAACCGGAAGGGCAACCACTGTGGTAAGCAAAGGGGCAACCACTCGGGCAACCGGAAGGGCAACCACTGGGGTACATTAAGACTACACTATATTACACTACACTAGATAATTATTTTAATTATATAAATAACAGCTCGGAAGATTTTTTTGAGGATGCAAAAACAACAATCAATGTCCAAGACAAAGCGTTAATAATTGTGCATCTAAAGAAATTAGGTTTGTTTATTGAAAATACAGATATATTGCAGTTCTTTTCAGAAAACAAGTTAATTGAAACGCAAATATTTTACTGGATAATTAAAGAGTTATATTTTAGCCCATACAAAATATATCTAAAAGATTTAAACTACAATATGTTGTGCTTAAAATTTCTAAAAGCAAAACAATATACAACAACAGAAGATGGGTACGATATAGAGCGAATTGTCAGCTATACAATTAAATGCTTACGAGAAGAATTTGAAAAAAATAGCAGAGAGGAGCCAAAACGATGAAAATAAAAGGAAATAATTTTATTCGAGATAGAAAATCAATAGAAGTACATACAAAATATAAAGCTGATGAACACAGCAATGTAATAAATCATAAAAAGGAAATTGACTATAAATACTACATTTGTGATTACTGCCATAACGAAATCAAAATAGAAGAAAAATGGGAAAATAGGAAGCGGAGGAGTAGTAACACTTCCTGCAAGTGTAACAGGTGGATTCCCATTAAAAGTCGCATTGTGTAATAGATGTATGGATGTTGCAGTAAATGAATTTACTAAAGCTCCAGATGTGAAGAACAACTACAATCATATACCAAGATTGGAGGAAAATTAAGACAATGGAAAAAGAAAAAATAATAGAGTTATTACAGAATGGAGACATAAAGTATGTAACTGGAATAACAATAAGACTTAACATTGATGGAAAAGACTATATTAGAATTGATTATATGAACAATGATGGAAAAATGGTAATGATAACACAAAAGATAAGAGGTGAAAATTATGATTTATGAATTAGAAATACAAGAATCAATAACAGGAAAAGCAAGACCTCGTATGAATACATATACAGGAAGGGCTTATACACCAACTAAAACAAAAAATTATGAGTATTTAGTAAGACAATTATTTGTATATAAATATCCACACTTTAAAATTATAGAAGGCAGAATAAAGGTAACAATTATAGCTTATTTTGATATTCCGAAAAGTACAAGTAAGAAGAAAGAAGCGGAAATGCTGCAGGGAAATATAAGTCCAACTAAAAAGCCAGATATTGATAATATAGTAAAAATCATCCTGGATGCATTAAACAAATTTGCATTTAAAGATGATACACAAATTACAAAGCTAGAAGTAGAAAAAATATATAGTGAGACACCAAAAGTTTATGTAAAAATCGAAGAATATTAGGAGGTATAGGATTATGAATCCAGTAAATTTTGAAGATATGAATTGCATATTTAAAGCACCAGGATGCGGAGATTTACCAGCGTTAAAAACTGATAAACATATAGTTTCTTGTTGGGAAATGACAGAAAAGGAAAAAGAAGAGTTTATGAAAACAGGTAAAATCTACTTATCTGTAATGGGCAATATACAACCACCAGTAAGTCTATATGTAGATAGACCATACATAAGACAATAGAAGGAGGAACTAATATGCAAACATTTAATCCAGAAAAAACATTTATTATTAAAGCAAATAGAAGATTAGGAAAAATAAGAGAAATAATATTAAATATATTAGGCTTTAAAATATATAACTTTGATGATGTTGACTATATTAAATTTAGACACAAACAAGGTTGGGCATTTAGAGTAAAAGTAAAAGACAAGTAAGACTAAAAATGAAAGAAGGTGTATTTATGAGCGATGCAGTGTTGATTACTTTAATTATTTGCGGAACAATCATTATAGTTACATGGTTCGGAAGCGGAGATGAAGATAAGAAAAAATAAATTTATGGAGGTAATATATATGAATAACGAAAGAGGAGAGATTTTAGGTGTCATGGTTTTTATAGTTGTAATTATAATTTTTGTTACATTATTTACACTTTTATTTAGCTGCATTAAAGAAGAGAATGATTATGGAACAAAAGAGGGAAAAGTAATAGATAAAAAATATAATGCAGCATACACAACACTTATGTATACTGGGAATTTTCATATTCCACAATATCATCCAGCAACATATAGTATAAAAATACAAAAAGAGATAAACGGGGAAATAAAATCAATTTGGGTAAGTGTGGATGAAACTACATATCACGAATTTAGCATAGGAGATAGTTATCCAGGAGGGAAAAATTAAAATGAAAGAGTTAAGTGTAGAAGAACAAATTTATTTATGTAAGTATCATGATATAGATACTTCGTTAGATGTAAGTTTAGGAATCAATAAATGTGAAGCAGAACAAATATTAAATAAATTGAAAAATAATGGAATGTATGAACAATATAGGAATTTATCTGAGGAAGAATACGAAAATATAATACATATAGAAAACAGAAAGGATAAATTTGATAAAATCTTAGATAAATATAATTTTGAAAATGATAGTAATAAATACTATATCATAAAGGACTTATTTATGATCGCTAACAAAGTAAAAAATACAGATGATTTTAAATTAAAAGATATTATTAGTCAATTAGCAAAAAATAGAAAAACTACAGCAAGTTCCATAGAAAATGAATCTAATAGAATATTAAATAAAACATATGAATTAAATAAAATGTTATTTAAACAAAATGGCTATAAAAATAAACCTTCACTAAAGGAGTTTTTATCAAAAGAATTAAATCTAATTGATAATATTAAAATACAAGAAACTAAAGAAAATGTTTACAAAGCTAAAGAAAATATGCACGATTCAAAACATATAGAAAATATTACTGAAACAAATAATTATCAAGAACAAAAAGGATTGCCACCAATATTAAATGCAGATATGATTGTGCAAGTGCCACTAGGAACAGTATTGAATTATTACTATTTGAAGCGGATTTATAGATGCTATAGAAGGACAAGCAAGAGAAGAGGAATCACTAGAAATAAAATAAATAATATATTAAATTGATAGAGGTGTTAAATGGAAGATTGTTTAAATATAGGGGTAGACATTTCAAAAGGAAAAGACAATAGTGCATTAACAGTTGTAAGATATGCAAATGGGAAAATACAGGTGTTAAATACCTTATATGGTAAAGAAGCGGAAGATATTTATTATAAATTAACAAATAAGGAGGAGTAGAACAATGAGTTTTGAAAGAAAATTAAATAGAAATAAATTAAAAAAAGCACAAGGAAATAATAAGATACAAAGAGCATGGAGTTATTATCAAAAACAAAAGAAAAAGTAGGGGTGTTTTTATATGAAAGATATATTGTTAAAATGTATAGACATGAAAAAAGAAATAGCGGATTTAGAAAATAGAATACAGAATTTAAAAGATAAAGAAGCGGATAACTCTAAATTTGTAAGAGATAGTGTAAGAGGTTCATCGAATAGCTTTCCATACATATCTAGAAGCATAATAATCGAAGGAATTGAAGAGAAAAAGGAAAGTAAAAAAATAGTTAAATACAAAAAGATATTAAAAGAAAAAAAGGATAAACTTTTAGATTTAATAATAGAAGCGGAAGAATATTTAAAAAATATTGATAATCCAAGAATAAGACAAATAATTAGATATAAATACATAGATGGTAAGAATTGGGTACAAATAGGGCATTTAATGAATACATCTGCAGATGCTGCAAGAATGGAACTTAAAAGATATTTTGAAAATTTTTAAAATATGTTCGTTTTGTTCGTTTTAAAAGTGATATATTTGTATTGTGAAAAAATATAAAAACTGTCCTAAAGTGAAAACAGTAACTTAATAAGTAAGTTACTGTTTTTTATAATAAGGAAGGTGATTACGATTCAAGAATTTGCAAAGAAATTTTATAAATCAAAAGCTTGGTTGGATTGTAGAGATGCATATATAGCAGGATTAAAAGATAAAACATGTCCTAGATGTAAACAAAATCCAGGAAAGATAGTGCATCACAAAATATTATTAACAGCGGAAAACATTGATAATCCTATGATAACTCTTAATCCAAAACATTTTGAATATATATGTCAAACATGCCATACACAAGAACATCTAAAAAATAAAGTAACACAAGAAGGACTACAATTTGATGAAGATGGAAATTTGATAGAAATTAAATCCCCCCCACAAAATTACTAATATGTTTTTCCTAAAGGACCGAAGGCTGGACCTCCAAAAAATACACAAGTCACATATGCGAGGGGAGGGGTAAAAGATAAGAAAGTAGGTGAAAGTATTGACAAATAAGGAAAAGAAAAAACTAAAGGAAGAGAAATTAGCAACATTAAAAACAATATTCGAAAATGTTACAGAGAATAAGAAAGCTCTTGTAACGGGCTTAATTGAGCAGTCTGCTTTTATGTATGTGCAACTTAAAGAATTAAACGAAATTATAGAAAAAAAGGGCAGCGTTGAAAATTTTAAACAAGGAAAGCAAGAATTTTTAAGAGAACAACCTGCAATGAAATCATATAATTCTTTAATTAAAAATTATAACATAACTATTAAGCAATTATCGGAATTTCTACCTCCAGGCAATTCAATTCCTATGGATGATGAATTCGAACGATATAAAAGAGAAAGAAATAAATGAATTATATAGAACAATACTATGAAAAAATAAAAAATGGTGAAATTATTACATCAAGGAAAGTAAGAATTGTCTATGAGAAATTAGTAAAAGACATTAGTAATCCTACTAAAGCTATAATTTATAATGATGATACAGATGAATATGAAGAACACGAATATATATATAGTGAAAAAAGAGCAAATGATGCAATAGATTTTATAGAAACTTTTTGTAAACATAGTAAAGGTAAAAAATGGGCAGGACAACCATTTATTTTAGAATTATGGCAGAAAGCATTTGTTTCTGCAATATTTGGATTTATAGATAGTAAAACAGGATTTAGAAAATACAGAAAAGTAATACTTTTTGTAGCAAGAAAAAATGGAAAGTCCACATTAGCAGCGGCTATTGGCTTATATATGCTTTTAATGGATGGAGAACCTGGAGCTGAATGTTATTCAATTGCAACAAAAAAGGACCAAGCTAAAATATTATGGCAAGAAGCAAAAAGAATGATAAAGAAAAATCCAGTTTTATTAAAAAGAGTAAAACCGCTAATAGCAGAATTATATTATGAAGAAGAAGAAGCTACATTTAAACCTTTATCAAGTGAATCAGATACTCTAGATGGATTAAATGCATCATTTGTTGCAGCAGATGAAGTACATGCTATGAAGGATAAAAACTTAATAGATGTTACATATGATTCTATGGATGCAAGAGACCAACCACTATTTTTAGAAACATCAACAATGGGAACTATAAGAGAAAATGTTTTTGATAGTGAATATGAATATGCTTCTAATGTAATTAACGGATATGTAGATTCTAATTCGGATTTTGTTGATGAAACATTACTAGCAATTATTTATGAATTAGATTCAAAGGATGAATGGACAGAAGAAGAATGTTGGGTAAAAGCAAATCCAGGATTAGGTACTGTAAAAAAACGCAAAGGATTAGCAGATAAGGTTGCAAGGGCAAAAAGAAAACCAGATGAATTAAAGAATTTACTTTGTAAAGATTTTAACATAAGGGAAACTAGCGTTTCTAGTTGGTTATCATTTGATGAACTTAACAATGAGGAAACATTTAATTTAGCAAAGATGAAAGTTAAATATGGAATAGGTGGTACAGATTTGTCTAGTACAACAGATTTAACAGCAGCTAAAGTTATTTTTATGATTAAAAATGATGAAAAGATATATGTACTACAACAATATTGGCTACCAGAATATTTGCTAGAAAAGAAAATAAAAGAAGATAAAATACCTTATGACAAATGGTATGAAAAAGGCTTATTAAGATTATCTCCAGGAAACAAAGTACATCCAAAAGAAGTTACAAAATGGTTTTTGGAGATACGAGAAGAATATGGAATTTATTTGCCATGGATAGGATATGATGCATGGTCAGCAGATTATTGGGTGGAAGAAATGAAAGGCTATTTTGGAGAGGAAGCAATGATTGAGGTATGTCAAGGTAAAAGAACATTATCTGCACCTATGCAAAATTTAGAAGCAGATTTAAAATCAAAAATAATTATTTATAACAATAATCCTGTTGATAAATGGTGCTTGAGTAATGTTAACGTTGATACAGATAAAAATGGAAACATACAACCAGAAAAAGGAAGAAACAAAAGAAAAAGAATTGATGGTGCAGCAGCATTGTTAGATGCATATGTAGTTTTAGAACAAAAAAGGAATGACTATTTGAATATGATATAGGAGGTAAAAAAGTGAGTGTAAGGAGCATGATTACTAATATATTTGGAAAAGAAGAAAAGCATTATAAAACATTACATGTATTTAAAACACTAAATGATGAAAACACGACATTTTATAATTGGAATGGGAAACTTTATGATAGCAGTACAATAAGAACAGCAGTTGGAACTAATGCAACACATGCAGGTAAATTGAATCCTAAACATGTTAGATATACAAAAGAAGAGGTAATAGTATCGCCTAATGATAATATTTTACATTTATTAAATAGACCTAACAAATACATGAATATGTTTGATTATAACTATAAAATGATGACACAAAGAGACTTAAATAATAATGCATTTGCATACATAGATAGAGATAAAAATGTACCAGGAATGTCAGGAGTAAAAGGGATATATCCTTTAGATTCATCAAGAGTAGAAGTGTTAGAAGATGATGAAAATAATATATACTTAAAATTTATATTTAAAAATGGGTTATACAAAATAGCACCATATACAGATGTAATACATATACGAAAACATTTTAATGATAATGATTTTTGGGGAGCAAGCAATAAAAAAACACTAATTCCTAAATTAGAAACTCAGACTACAACAGAACAAGGAATACAAAATGCAATAAGAAACACAGCGTTTATAAGAGGAATATTAGAGTTTAAACAAGTGCTACAACAAGAAGATATAGACAAAAATGTTAGTGACTTTTCAGAAAGATATTTAGATATTTCAAATAATAAAAAGGGTATTGCTTATACAGACCCAAGATATCAATTCCATGAAACAAAATCAGAGCCATTTGTACCTAATAAAGCACAAATGGATTATACAAAACAAGAAATATATGAGTATTTTAATATAAATGAAAATATAATACGAGGAAAATATACAGAGAGCGAATGGACAGCATATTTTGAAACAGCGATAGAGCCATATGCAATTCAAAGTTCTCTAGAGTGGACAGAAAAGTTATTTACACCAACAGAACGAGCTTATGGAAATGAAGTAATATTTGAAGCCAATAGATTAGCAAATGCTTCAAATCAAACTAAAATAACAATATGTAAGGATTTAAAGCATTTATTCACAGTAAATGAGCAAAGAGAAATCTGGAATATGGGACCAGTTCCTGGAGGTGATAAAAGATTACAATCATTAAACGATGTTGATGCTAACAAAGCAAATGAATATCAATTAGGTAAAAAGGAGGAAAATTAAAATGAATGAAAATGAACAAAAAATTAAAGATTTTGAAAAAAGATTAAAAAATGACAGAATGTATAGAACATTTACAAATTTACAAGTAAGGCAAGAACAAGTATCAGGAGAAAATGGACAAGAGCAACAAGAAATGATCGTTGAAGGACAGGCTGTAACATTTGAAAAGGAAACTGTATTATTTAAGTGTGGAGATACAGAGTATAAAGAAATAATAGATAGAAATGCTTTTTCAGAGGCAGATATGTCTGATGTAATATTTAATTATAATCATGGTGGAAAAGTTGTTGCAAGAACTAGAAATAAAACCCTAGAACTATACATAGATTCAAATGGTTTAAATATGAAAGCGAGACTTGATGGAACAGAAGAGGGAAGAAAATTATATGAAGAAATTAAGGGTGGATATATAGATAGAATGAGTTTTAGTTTCACCATTAAAGAAGAATCTTACAACCAGGAAAAACATTTGTGGCGAGTGCTAAAAGTAGACAAACTTTATGATGTAAGTGCGGTGGACATCCCCGCTTACGATACAACTTCAATCTCGGCAAGAAATTCACGATTTGCGGTAGCAGAACGAGAACAAAAGGCTTTGGATAAAGCTGAATTGCTAAAAGATAGAAGTAAAAAATTATTATTAAAAACATATTAGAAAGGTAAAAGGTGAAAAATCATGAATGAAAAACTAAGAAGAATTTTAAAAAGAAAAGCAGAGATTAGAGCAAAACTACAAGCAAATGTAGAAGGAACAATTGAATTAACAGAGGAGGACATTAAAGCATTACAAGGAGAATTAGAAGACTTAAACAAAGAAGAAGAGGCAGCAGTTGAAGAAGCAGAGCAAGAAGAACAAAGAAACAAAGCAAATGCTATGACAGATATAGTAAATAGAGGTAATTCAAGTAATAATTTAAGAAAAATTTTACAACCAGGAGAGGAGCCAGAAGAAACTCAAGAAAGAACAATAACAAAAGAAGAAATGAAAAAAAGAGGTAAAGAATTAAAAGAGCAAAGAGCAATTACAGTTGGCTCAAGCGAAATAGCATTAAAAAAACATACTGCAGAAGGAGTAAATAAAACTTTTAATGAAGTATCTACTTTAGTTGATTTAGTAAAAGTTGTTCCATTGAATGGTGGCGAAACTTACGAGAGAGGATATGTAGTTTCTCATGGAGAAGGAGGAGAGAAAGATTCTGATGGCAATTACAAAGATGCAGAAACAAAATTTGCATATGCTACTATCAATAAACAAGAAGTAACAGCATACCAAGAGCAACCTAAAGCAATAAAAAAATTAGCAGATGAAGACTATAGTCAAGAAGTAATTGATGGAATAGGAATTGCAATAAGAAAAAAATTATCAAAAGATATAATGACTGGACCAGGAACTGATGGAAAAATACAAGGTATATTTACTAATCCTACAAAGTTTGCAATAGATAGCAAAACAGATTTAGAAATATCAAAAATAGATGAGGATACTTTAGATGAAATTGTTTACAGTTATGGTGGAGAAGAAGATGTACAAAATGATGCATGTTTAATTCTTAATAAATTAGATTTAAAGGCTTTCAAAAAGGTAAGATATCCAGATGGCAAAAAAGTATATGACATTGTTTCAAAAGGTAACACAGGAACAATAGATGGAGTACCATATGTGCTAAACTCTGCTTGTAATTCGTTAAGCGATAAAAATACACAAGCAGGTAAGTATTGTATGGCATATGGTTCTTTAAGCAACTATGAATTAGCTGTATTTAGCGATATAGAAGTTGAAGAGTCTAACGATTACAAATTCAAACAAGGTCAAATTGCACATAGAGGTGATGGATTCTTTGGAGGAAATGTAACAGCATATAACGGATTTATAAGAGTAAAAAAAGCAGCTACAACTACAGTAGAAGTAACAAAACCAGAGACTAATCAAGATGATGCTGGAGAAATATAGAAAGAGAGGAAAACCGATATGGATATAATAGTAAAATATAAAGTGGATAAACCATTTACAGATAAAAACACTAAAGAAAAAGTAAAAATTGGAGACACAATAGAAATCAATGTTGAAAGAATGAAAGAACTAAATAAACATAATGTAGGAAAGGCTATAGATGTTATAGTAAATGATAATGTTGAATCTGATAAAAACGAACATGAAACAACAGGAGAAAAAACTGGAGAAGAAAAATATTCAAAAGAGCAACTAGAAGTAATGACTGTAAATGACTTAAAAGATTTAGCAGAAAATTTAAAAATTGAACTAACAAAAGCTAAAAAAGATGAAATAATTGCTGAAATATTAGAAAAACAAAATTAGTTTATTAGGAGGAATAAGTATGTCAGATAAAATAAAAGGAATTTTAGATAATGCAATATTAAGAAAAAGTGTAGGACTAACAATAGATAAATTTGATGATGAATTAAAAGAATTAGAACTAACAGCTATAAAGAAATTAAACTTATCTGGCATACTATATTCCAAGATAAAAAAAGAAGACAGCTATATTGT
Organism: uncultured Eubacteriales bacterium; assembly: GCA_949840345.1. Lineage (GTDB taxonomy): Bacteria > Bacillota > Clostridia > TANB77 > CAG-508 > CAKPQL01. The sequence goes on along the minus strand of CATKWX010000018.1, from coordinate 12,417 downwards.
TACAACTATATTAGCATATGTAAAAGCTAATTTTAGATTTACAGAAACTAATTTATCAGCTCGATTCCAAGAAGTGTTTGAAGAAAACAAAAATTTTATGAGGTCTACTGCAGAATATACCCAAGAAAGTAGTGATAATAATGGATGAAGTAATATTTTTATTAGAATCTATAAACACAGAAAACAAGATAGGAGATGCAATAAGAAAATTAACAAAAAAAGAAAGATATGCAGAAAAAATAGAAATTGGGCAAAGAGAATTTTATCAAGCGGCTGCAACAGGATTAAAACCAGAGATAAAATTTGCTATATGGAAATTCGAGTATAGCGATGAAATGTTTTTAGAATATAAAAATAGAAATTATAAAATTATAAAAACATATGAAAGAAAAACAGATGAAAAAATAGAATTAACATGTACAAGCATAACAAATGAAGAGGTGATTGCATATGGCAGTACCTAGTCCAGTAAAAATTACAAAAAATGGAGTTGAGTATATTAGTAAAGTTGATAGAACTAAATATACATTAAAACAATTAGTACATGCGGCAAATAAAGATGTAGGAAAATATGTTGCGAAAAAAACAAGAGAAAAAATAACAAAAAGAACAGGAAGAGGAAGAAAAAATACACAGTATTGGGCAAGAAAAGATGGAAGCCTTCAGGTAGGATATAAACCTGGAGGTTTTTATTTAGGATTTGATGAATTAGGAACTGATAAAAGAAGAAAAATTGCACAATTAAGAAATACAGTACAAGAAGAAAAAAATGAAATTAGAAAAATACAAGGAGCATATATAAAGTCTATTGAAGATGAAAACAAAGCACTAGGACTAATTGATGAAAGTGAGGAACAAGGATGAGTAATGAAAAGCAAACACCAAGAATTTTTATAAGAGAAGAATTAAAAAAAGAAATAGACAAAGTTGTGCATACATACTTTTTAAATGCACATCCAGATTCAAAATATCCTTATGCAGTATCTGATATAAAAGAAGGTAATGATGAAGTTCATTTACCATATTATTTAGAAATAGAGATACAAGATGCAACAAATGATACTACAAAAGTAGAAACAATATGTGACTCATTAAAAAAATCATTAGACAGGAAAAGAAAGATAACAGAAAACTATGCTTATGTTATCTTTTTTGATAGTTGTAACACAAAAATCGACGAGGAAAAATTTATTAAAACTCGACTATTAACTTTTGAAATTAAAATGTATGAATATTAAAAATGAAAGGGGAAACAAGTATGGAAACAAATTTAAAAAAACAAATGGTAGAAGACATACAAATTGACCATGGTATTTTATATAAAGACTATGGACTAGATACACAAGAATTAATCGGACCAACGAGAGGAGGTACTAATTTTAAAGTCGAAAGAACATACAGAAATATAGAATATGATGGAAGTAAGGGAGACACAGAGGGGTTAACAAGTATAGATGATGAAAATGCAACCCTTACAACCAAAACAATAAATGCATCAATGAATACTTTTGCAGACAAATTACCCGGAGCAACAATAACTAGAGATGAGACAACTAAAAAAATAATTAAAATTGAAGCTGGAAGTCTAGGAATTATAAAAGAAGATGCATATATAAAAAATATTACTTTATTTGGACAAAAAGTTGGTGGAAAATTTGTAAAAATCACAATTAGAAGGGCGTTAGACAAAAATGGATTAGACTTTTCAGCAGTACAAAAGGCAGAAGGAGAAATAGAACTTGCATACAAGGCACATCATAAATATAGTGATGATAATGCATCACCGATTTATAGTATAGAAGATATAGAGAATATGGATTTGGAGGTATTATAATATGAAGTTAACAATTGATTCTATATGTTTATTAAGCTCTATTATAGATAAAATAGAACTTAATGATAAATTTATTAATGAAATGATAAACTTAGGAAAAACAGCGAAAGGGAAAGAACAAAAGGATATAGAAGATACACAAAAACAAATAGGGATGAAAATAGTATTAAAAATTAGTTCTAAATTACATTTAGTAAAGGACGAATTAACTGACTTTGTAGCAAATTATAAAGAAGTTACTAAAGAAGAAGCTCAGAAAATGAATATGATAGATGTTGTTAAAGAACTTATGAATGATGAGAACTTTACAAGTTTTTTCAAACAAAAGCTTATGTCAAAATAGAAGAAACTATTTATATTTTAAATAAACATTTTGGCATGGCTAATATTAAAGATTATCCGCTAAGAAAATTAGCGGATTTTTTGAATTTTGCATACGAAAAAGAATTATACGAAAGATGGATTACATTATATCCTATAATGGAAGCAGGATTTATAAAATTCATATCATTTAAAGACTACAAAGAAAAAGCATTAGAAAAAGTAAAAACTAATGTTATGAGTAATAGGCTAACAGACGAAGAAATACTTAAACATGGACTTGAAATAGTAAAAGTATATGAAAGAAATCAACAAAAGGCGGGTGAGAAAAATGGAAATATTTAAACTATTTGGAAGTATTTTTGTTGATACAACAGAAGCAGATGAGAAAATAGAAAAGACAGGAAAAAAGAGCGAAGGTTTAGGAAGCAAACTAGGAAGTGTTGCTAAAACCGCAGGAAAATGGGCATTAGGACTAGGTGCAGCAGCAACAGTAGCAGCTACAACTATTGGTGGAATGGCAGTAAATACTGCAAAAGATATTGACAAGGCAATGAATAGTTATATAGCAACAACAGGAACAGCTAAAGAAGCAACAGGGCAATATGAGGAAGTTTTAAAAAATATCTATAAAAACAATTATGGAGAGGACTTTCAAGATATTGCAGATAGCATGGCACAAGTTAAAACACAATTAGGGGAAATTGAAGAAACAGAGCTACAAAATGTAACAGAAGATGCAATTGCACTAAGAGATACATTTGGATTTGAGGTAAACGAAAGTGTAAGAGCTGCAAAAATGTTAATGGACCAATTTGGAATCTCATCAGAAGAGGCATATAATTTAATAGCACAAGGAGCACAACAAGGACTAGACAAAAATGGAGATTTACTAGATTCTATCAACGAGTATTCAGTTCATTTTAAACAAAATGGACTGAATGCTACAGATATGTTTAATACTTTTAAGCAAGGAGCGGATAGTGGAGCTTTTTCAATAGATAAAGTAGGGGATGCCATAAAAGAAATGGGCATCAGAATGAAAGATGGTTCTGCTACAGATTCGTTAAAAGCGATGAAACTAAATGCGGACGATATTACAAAAGCATTTGGGGAAGGAGGAGAAAGAGCTTCTTGGGCATTTGGAGAAGTAGTTGAAGGATTAAAAAGCATTGAGGATCCGATAGAACAAAATACTGCAGGTGTAGCAATTTTTGGAACTATGTGGGAAGATTTAGGGAAAGATGCTGTTTTTGCCATGACAGAATATGGAGACAAGTTTGATGAAACAGTAAGCACAATGGACCAATTAAAAGAGGTAAAATATGATAATTTATCAGATTTATTTGAGGGATTAAAAAGAAATGTAGAAATGTTATTATTACCACTTGGAAATGCACTTATGCCAGTATTGAAGCAAGTAATTCAAATAATAAATGATAACATGCCTATTATACAAGAAATGATAGAACAAATTTCTCCTATCATATCAGAACTATTTTCACAACTATTACCACCGCTTATGGAATTAGTGCAAGCAATTATGCCGGTATTTATGGATATAATGCAACAACTAATACCATTTTTTACACAAATTATACAAGCTATATTACCAGTTCTAATACAACTAATACAAACAATATTACCTCCAATCATGCAAATAGTACAAGCTGTTTTGCCAATAATAATACAACTTATGCAGCCAATTTTAGCATTACTGCAGCCATTAATAAACTTACTACAGCCAATAATAAATTTATTTATGGCATTGCTACAGCCATTACTAGAGCTTATCAATATGATACTACCGCCAATTATATCATTATTTACTACAGTTATTAATGCTATATTGCCACCACTACAAGCAGCATTAGGCGGAGTTGCAAGTATACTTTCTGGTGCGTTTCAAGCTGCATTTTCTGCTATACAGCCAATTCTACAAAATGTAATAAATATATTTCAAAATATTATAAACTTCGTGAAAAATGTATTTACAGGGAATTGGAAAGGTGCATGGGAAAATGTAAAAAATATCTTTAAGAACATTGCAGATGGATTAGGAAATATTTTTAAAGCACCAATCAATTTCATAATAGATTTGATAAATGGATTTATAAGAGGCTTAAATAAAATAAAAATTCCAGACTGGGTACCTGGTGTTGGAGGTATGGGATTTCATATTAACGAAATACCAAAGCTAAAAGTTGGACTTGATTATGTTCCAGAAGACGATTTTCCAGCATTGTTGCACAAAGGCGAAGCAGTACTTACAAAAGAAGAAAACGAAGCATATAGAAAGAACCTAAGAGGGGTAGTCGAAAGCGATAATAGTCAAGACAATAGTGGCAATGAAAATGCACAAACAATAAATTTAAACATATTCATAGATAAATTTATAAATAATACAGATGATGATATTGACCAATTGGGTGAAGAAATGGCAGATTCTGTTTCAAATAAATTATTAGCGAGGGGAGGAGCATAAAAATGATACCTTTTTTTATTTTTAATGATATAAATAGTAAAGATTTAGGAATTGTTGTTAATGAGTTGCCTCCTATTTCAAAAGCACAGAGAAATTACGAAGAAAAAGAAATACCTGGAAGAAATGGCAAATTGTATATAGATAATAAGTCTTATAAACCTTTTCAATATAAAATAAAGTGTACTTTAATAAAAGAAGATAGCATAAGAAATATGAGTAAATGGCTAAATGGAAGTGGAACTTTAGTTATAAGTACAGAGCCAGATAAATTTTATAATGTAATTATTAAAAACAAGATTGATTTTGCACAAGTTTATCATGTGTGCAAAGAGTTTACTATAAATTTCGAAGTTCAGCCTATTGCTTATGGATTAGAGGAAAAGAGTATTAACATTTCAGAAGAAACAGAGCTTACTATTACAGAATCTACCCATGATATAAAGCCATACTTAAAAATTACCGGAAGCGGAGATGTAACACTTACAATAAATAATAAAAATGTTATATTATACAATATAGAAGATTACATCGAACTAGATTGCGAAATGGAAGAAGCATTTAAGGATACTATGAATTGTAATGATAAAATATATTGTGATGAGTTTCCGGAACTGCATCCAGGAGAAAATTATATAAATTGGATAGGGAATGTCTCAAACTTACAAATCAAGTATAGGGAGGCATTTGTATGATAAATTTATATGATAAAAACTGTAAAGATTTTCATAACAATGGTATTTGTAGTTTGAAGGATACAACAAAGTGTGAAGTAACAGAAGAGTTAAACGGTCAGCTTACTGTAAGTTTTGAATATCCTAAAGGCTGTAAATATTCTAATATTATTGATAATGATATGATTATCAAATGCGATACTGGAGCAAATGAAAAACAACTATTTAGAATTAAAAAATACAAAGAAAATCTTATAAGCATTACTGCAAAACCGCAACACATCTCTTATGATTTAATAGACAATTCTCTTGATGATGTATTTCCACAAAATTTAGATGGAAGTTCTGCATTAGATTGGATGTTAAGTAGAACACAATATCCACACTCGTTTTTAAGCTATTCTAACATTACAAAGGTATCTAGTGCTAGGTATGTAAGAAAAAATCCAATACAAGCTATTGTCGGCGATATAGACAATAGCTTTGTTAAAATTTGGGGTGGAGAACTGGAAAGAGACAATTTCACAATAAAAATGCTTCAACAGCGTGGAGAAGACAGAGGATATAGAATAAAATACAAAAAAAATCTTACAGGAGTAGAATTTTCAAAGGATGATAGCTCTGTAATAACAAGATTGCGACCTATACGGATATGATGGGTTAATGTTGCCAGAAAAGTATGTTGATAGTAACTTGATTGAAGACTATCCGCATCCACGAATCGGAGAAATAGAATATTCAGATGTTAAATTAAAGGAAAATGCAGACAGCGACGAAGGATATGACACATTAGAAGAGTGCTATGCAGAATTACGAAGAAGAGCCAATTTAGAATTTTCAGAAAACGATATTGATAAGCCTAGTGTTAATGTAAAGATAGATTTTGTTGATTTATCTAAAACAGAACAGTACAAAGATTATAAATTCCTAACAAAAGTTGCTATGGGTGATACAGTAACAGTAATTTTAGATAATATGCTAATTAAAGTTAGAGTTATTAAAACAGTATATGATAGTTTACTACATAGATTTACGAAATTAGAATTACGGCGAATTTAAAGCAAATTATATAACAGATACACAAAAGAATATAAAAAATACTGTAAAAAAAGAAACAGAAACTTTATCTACTACAATTTTAGAACAAGCTCAAGCAGATGCAACAGAAAAGCTAGTAAATGCAATGCGGAGGATATATATATAAAACCCGTTCAGAATTATATATTATGGATTCCGATAAATTAGAAACAGCTCAAAAATTGTGGAGATGGAATATAAACGGCTGGGGTTATTCTAAAAATGGTGTTAATGGTCCATATGAAATGGCTGCTACTATGGATGGAAGCATTGTCGCGAATATGATAAAAACTCGGTGTATTATCTGCAGATAGAATTCATCGGAGGAACACTTGTACTAGGTGGAAATAATAATTATTCTGGTGTATTTTCTTTGCAAGATGAATTGGCAAGAGAGTTAATTCGTATGGATAACGAAGGTATAAAACTAAGTAATGGTGCAAGACTAATTGGCGGAAATGGTGTTTTAAGCTATTTTCAATACATAGGAAAGTCAACAGATAAAGAATTTGTTGGCTTTATGGTCAATGACACTAACGATGGATATAAAAAATCCAAATTAGTATTTGAGGTATATATACCGCCAAACTTTATTATCCAGGAAGCTAAAATTGTATTAGAACATGCACCGATAAAATGGGCTAGTCCTATGACAACAGTACAATGGTGGGGCTATTGCAGATATTTGAATTTATATAAATTAACAAACAAAAATTATATAAGAGGAGCTTACATAAATTCCGAATTTTATGATTCGTTTGATGAAAATAATTTAATGTTGGTTAATGGAGTTTTTGGAGCAAATGGATTTACAGCAAATTATCCAACAGATAGTAGTCATAATGTGCAGCAGATTGAAAGTACAAATTTTAAAAATTATATTAGTACAGGGGCAACAACATTTGTCGTACAAACTACAGAAGGAACACCAGAATTTGTGATGGATTTTATTCAACAGGCAGGTTATGAAAAAACAGGGCAATTAAAAGGTTTCTTAAATATATTAGGATATATGCAGTAAAGGAGGGATTTTGTGAAGAGAAAAGTTGAATTGACAATAGATTTTAATTTAAAAAAATATGACACAATTCGATTAAAACAAATGAATACAACAGAATTTGTATTTAAAATAATCTATGGTGGATTAAATGTTGATTTATCAAATAATACAGTAAATATAATATTTACAAAACCAAATAATACGATCGTAATTCAATCGGAAAACATTACTACAGAAGGCAATATTATAACAGCAACATTAAATGCAGAGTGCTTAAGACAAAGCGGTAATGCAAAAATGGAAATAGAGATAAAAGATACTAACAATAATGTAGTATCTTCTTTTTATATTAACCTTATAATTGAGCCTACAAGCAAAAATAATATTACGGCGGAAAATACACCAAATTATATAGAATATATGGATAAAACAGTAACAGATTTACAACAAAAAGGTGAATCCACAATAAAACAAATAAATGAAGATTACGATACTATTGTAGAGGATGTAAATCAAATTTTAAACAATTATAAAAATATAAAAAGTGATGTTGAAAATACAGTTTCAGCAGCATTAGAAACAATCAATCAATTTAATATATCTATTGTATCAGAATTACCAACAGAAAATATTGATATACATACTATCTATTTTGTTCTTAAAGATTCTCAAAACGAAAGTGAGCAAAATATATACAATGAATATATATACATTAACGGGATTTGGGAATTGATAGGTAATACTGGAGTAAATGTATCATTAGCAACGCAAGAACAAGCGGGTTTAATGAGTCCAGAAGATAAAGCAAAATTAGATGAACTAGAAAATACAGAAATGATAGGAAAAGATGGTGAGGCAACTGATACAAATACATACAACGCTAATGCGGTAAAAGAATTATTAAAAGAATGCACAAGCAACTGTCTTAAAAAGTTCAATGTACATGTGAGTGATAGCAAATTTGATACTGTTGAACAGATTATAGGAAGCGAATTAAAAGAAAGAGAAATGTATTGCATTACAAATCATCCAATTGATGATGGTAATTATATACAAAAAGGTGCTTCCCATACTGTATTAGGTATGCAGTATCGGCGATTTTAAATATGGAAGTCAACTCTCATATAGTATGAATGGAATCAAATTCAGAAGTCAAAATAATGGAATTTGGTCGAATTGGCAAGAAATGGATAAAAAACAAATCACAACAGGAGTAGAATTTGAAACTGGCAGAATTATTGATGGCAAAAAAGAATATGGAAAAATACTTGCTATAGGTACAATTCCTTCTGCAACAAGTCAAACCTATGCTACAGGAATAACGAATTTTTATAGATATACTCATATTAGTGGTTATACTAGTAATGTGTGGGCTGACATAATGACACATCAAAAAATAAACGATAATAGCATTGTTTTAACTATGGAAGGAGAAAACATAAAAGTAACAACATATACATCAAGTTTAGCAAATGCAGGTTATCAAGGATATATAGAACTACATTATTTAAAAAACGAATAGGAGGATTCTTATGGAGGAATTTGCGAAGATAATATCAGATTACGGAGGAACTGTAGTATTAGCAGTTCTTTTTATTATATTTTTGTTTTATGACAGAAAAGATAGAAAAGAAAAAGAAGCACATGACATAGAGGAAAGAAAAGCAGAACGAGAAGCAAATAATAAATTACTTAGCGAATTATCAGTTTCTAATAGAAATATAGCAGAAAGTTTAAACTTGCTCAAAACAAGTATAGACACAAATACAACAGAATTTAGACAACATGATGAAAGAGCAATAAAACAATTTGGAAACATAAATGAAAGTCTTATAAAAATAGAAGAAAAATTAAATAAATAGGAGGGTATTATGAAGAAAGCTTGGGAAGATGTAAAAAGTTTTGTAACTGTTGTTATGACTTTAGGATTAGTAGCATTATTATTTGTGCCTAACCTAAATCCACCAACGGAAATAGTCGCATTGTATTGTACAAGTTATGGCTCAATTATGACATATTTTTTTACAAGAATAAAAAAGGAGAGTGGGGAAGATGAGAAATAAAATAATAGCAATAGCTCAAAAAGAAATAGGATATAAGGAATATTCAAATAATCATACAAAATATGGAGAATGGTTTGGAGTTCAAGATGAATGGTGTAATATTTTTGTTAGTTGGTTAGCAAACCAAATAGGAATTTTAGACACTTTAATTCCAAAACAAGCATATGTACCTAATACTGTAAAATGGTATAAAGATAAAGGATTATTCAAAGCAAAAGGCTATAATCCTAATACTGGAGATATAATTTTCTTTGATTATAATTCAAATGGAACATCAGACCATATAGGCATTGTAGAAAAATGCGAAAATGAAAATATTTATACTATAGAAGGAAATAAATCGCAAATGGTAAAAAGATGTATGTACAATGTAAACAATCCTGGAATATACGGTTTTGGACTTGTACAATATTCTCAGGAAGAAAATAAAAATGTAAGCAACGAAATTACATATTCAACAATACAAAAAGGCTCAAAAGGCAATCTCGTACGAATAGGACAAGAAAAATTGATAGCAAAAAAATATAGTTGTGGACCAGATGGTGCAGATGGAGATTTTGGCGATAATACAGAGGCAGCAACAAAGCAATTACAAAGGGATGCAGGACTTGTAGTAGATGGAATAATCGGAGTAAAAACATGGGCAGTTTTAAATAGTGATTTTATGAGACCAAATAAAATAGAATATCCAGGATTTTTTATAAAAGAAGGACAAACTTCTGATTATGTAGGCAAAGTGCAAACTAGGCTTATTGAATTAGGATATAATTGCGGTCCTGCAGGTGCTGATAAAAAATTCGGAATAAACACAGCAAAAGCAGTAGAGAAATTCCAAAAAGATAATGGCTTAGTAGCCGACAAAATTGTTGGACCTAAAACTTGGAATAAATTATTTGCATAAAAATAAAAGAAATAAAGTGCTAACAAAATTGTTAGTGCTTTATTTCTTTATATCTAAAAATTTTCCACTTGCATAATAACATAACTAAACGAATTATGCAACATATTTTTTTATTTTCTAAATTCGATTAACTCTCCAATTTCACAATTAAATATATTACATAATTTATCTATTGTGTCAAATCTGATACTATTTGTTTCATTATTCATTAAATTAGAAAGTGAGCGATAATTGCATGACATATTTTTTATAAGCCAATATTTACTTTTCTTTTGTTCTTTTAATAATTCATTGATTCTTAAATATACCATAGCAAACCTCCTAATTTAATTTTACATAAAATTTTATAAAAATTTAACTAGTTTCGAGATAACTGTTGTAGAGATAAGTTAGTTGTAGACAAGTTAAAATGAGTTATAAAAAATGTTAAAATCATAATACAAAAATAAAATATGGAGGAATAATATGTATAGTTATATAACCTGGATTGGTGGAAAAAAATTATTACGAAAGAAAATATGCGAAATGATTCCCAATGATATAAACAAATATGTAGAAGTTTTTGGTGGTGCTGCATGGGTACTATTTAATGAAGAAAGGAATAAAATAACAGAAGTATATAACGATTACAATAGCGAACTAGTAAATTTGTTTAGATGTATGAAGTATCACTCAAATGCAGTAAAAGAAGAATTGAATTATTTACTAAATTCTAGAGAATTATTCGAAGATTTTAAAATGCAATATGAGATGAGAGGTATGACTGATATTCAAAAAGCTGCAAGATTCTTTATGATAATAAAATTTAGTTTTGGTGCTAAACTACAATGCTTCGGAAGTGTAAAAAGAAATATAGAAAATATGACAAAGATGTTTGAAGGAATACAAAAGAGATTGAAAAGTGTAATAATAGAAAATTTGGATTTTGAAAAGTTAATACAAATGCAAGATGCAAAAAATGTATTATTTTATTGTGACCCTCCTTATTATGATACGGAAAGTTATTATAAAAATGCAAATTTTACTAAAAATGACCACGAGCGCTTATTTAATGTACTAAAAAATATAAATTCGAAATTTATACTTACATATAATGATTGTGAGTATATAAGAGAATTATACAAAGATTTTAATATACGAGATATAGATAGATTTAGTAATTTTACATCAGCAAACGAAGAACATAAAAAATATAAAGAATTGATAATTACTAATTATTAGAAGCGGAGGAATATATGGATTTAAAATTAGAAGAGAAAATACTAAAATAAAAGGCTAGTCCTTTTTTTGCATTTCTATATTAACAAGCAGGTCTATTATTTGACTTATCTCCATTACTTCTGCTGAGCCAATTCCAAACTGGTCTATTCTTTTATACATTTCTTGCTTTAAATTCTCAATTTCGACAGTAGAATAGAATAAATCTTTGATATTTACACTAAGAGCATTAGCAATAATAGATAAAGTTTTTACAGTTGGATTATTCTTTTTATTTTCTTCTAAAGCTATAATATAAGGTTTAGATAAATTAGTCATTTTTGCTAATTTATATCGTGATATATTTCTAGCTTCTCTTAATTGTTTAATTACGAATATAAACATTTTATTACCTCTATAGATAGTATGCTTATATTCTATAATGTTTATTCAAAAAATGCTATGGGTAACTCACAGCGACCTATTTGTGTCGAACTTTGATGTACGATTTTTCTTGAAATCTAGGCAAAATCATAATAAAATTAAATATATTTTTTGGAGGACTAATATTATGAAATTAAATGTAGAAAAAAATGTACTAATGATATCTAAAAAATACAATGTGGAAAAAGAAAAAATAAATACAAATACATTTGAAAATGGAATGATAAAAGTAAATAAACTAGAAGGAAATATAGAAATAAAAGATTTAAATTATCATTATCCAAACTCTTTGCCAATAGTATTAGAAAACTTTAATATTACAATTAGACAGTACCGCCGGGAAATGTTATTTTCTTAAGGTTGCAGAACATTTTATACGGGCTCAGATTTTCGACTGTTCCATCTAAAGGGTTGTTAAGATTCT
>CATKWX010000017.1 GCA_949840345.1 uncultured Eubacteriales bacterium | reverse complement strand
GGTGATGTTAAAGAAAAAGATATTACAAATGAAGACATAGATAAACTAATAGAAATGTATGATAAAGAAATAGAAGAATTAAGAGAAGATACAGAAAAGAGAAAAAATAACATTAAACAAATAATATATAATAAAAATTAATGAAACGCATAGAAGACTAAAGAGATGAAAATATATAAGCGTATTAGAAGTTAGAATATAAGATGCAACATATAAATGAGAATGAGGCATTAATAATCGATGTGGAGTATAGAGATTATACTAATTTTAATTATAATAAACAAATAGGTGATTTCATAATTGTTTGTTGACATAAATAGACTCAGCGTTATATAATATAAATATGGTAATGTTTACCTAAATTTAGAAAAATGGAGGTTTAGTTATGAAGAAGCGGTTTAAAAGAATGGTAGCACTGATAATATCAAGTGTTATCATACTTGCTGGTTGCGGAACTGATAAAGGTAATGGAGAGAATTCTTTCTACCTCGTTCCAAATGCGGTTTTAGCAACTACTGCAAGGACACAAATTGCAAGTGCAAATGCAAATTTTGCGCTTCCAACACTGACTGCAAAGAAGACAAGCAATAAGACCCAGAAGAAGACATCATCAAGCACAGAAATTATTAAAGAGGATGAATTCGAAGAAGAAGAAGTATTAGAAGACATCCAATGCTTGGACGACTATCTCATAAAAGTGACTGACGTAAAAACAGAGGTAAAGGAGCTTCCTAAAACAATTCTGGACGAAATTTCTTATCATAAGAAGCAATATCCGGGTATGTCTGTAGCTGTGGGAATTTATTCCTTAGATGGAACCCAAGGCTATGAGTATAATGCGGAAGCAGTTATTTCTGGTGGTTGCACCATAAAAGCGCCATATGCTATGTATGTTTTGCAAGAATGTAAAAAAGATGACATAGACATAACAACGGAAACTCTTACATATAAAAAAGGTATGAGAAACAGTGGAAGTGGAATTATAAAAAATTCTAACTATGGAACTAAATATACCATAGAGTATTTATTAGATAAACTTTTAGGCATATCTGATAATACAGCATATAATATTTTGGTTTCAAGGTTTCCACTAAAACAGTACCAAGAGTTTTTAAACGAAATTGGCGGACAGAATTTATATGGACGTCAATATGGTGCGGCATCAGTAATCCAACGTAAGAATGAATGGCTAACCATTTATGAATACGTAAATAGCGACGCAAAGTATGCAGAAACTTTAAGAAAAGATATGACAAATACAAAGTATTGTTATATCACAGCATGGATGAAGGGCGAGCATTCGTATATGCATAAATCTGGCTGGTCTGACGGCAAAAAATACACTTGCGCATGTGACTGTGCAATAATTGACGACAATTATCTGTTAATAGTTTTTACACAAGATTATAAAGCTTGTGTGGCTCATACAGATACTGTTAAGTCAATAGGTGTAAGAGTCGAGGAATTTGCTGATTCTTTGGGAGGAAAAATTTTTTAAACTGATTTCATAATTAATCGCAGAGCTTTAATAAAGCACTGCGATTTTCCTTATTGCATAGAAATTCATTTTTGTTGATATAATGCGGGCGGACTTTAGTCTCGCCCCTACGAAAAACATATTGCAAACTGTAGGGGCACCGTTTGAGGGAATACCCTGTAGGGAACGACTTCCAAAGTCGTTCCGTCGACACCACTGTGCCCTTATGTTCTATTGTACTAAAATAATTTTTATGATATATATAATATAAAATAAAAAACATAGAGGAAAGCGTATGGAAGAAAAATTAATAAAACTATATAATGAATGTGTAGAGGAACTAAATTCGATAAAAATAGACATAGTAAATAATTGTAACATAGGTAGTATTGATATAAAACTTGCTAAAAGAAACTCAAAGCGATATGGGTGCTGCAAGCAAGAAGAGCCAGACAAAAAATATTATCACATCATAAAAAGAGGAAGAAGAAAAATAAAGCAATATGATATTTTTAAAAAACACCATATTGAAATTAGTAAATGGGTATTAGATTTAGATGAAAGTATTATAAAAAACACTATTATGCACGAAATAATTCATTGCCTTCCAAATTGTAATAATCACGGAAAAGAATTTAAAAAATATGCTAATTATATTAATCAAAACTTAGGATATAACATAACCAGACTAGGAAACAAAGAAGAAGATTTTAAAAAAAGTAATCTAGAATACAAGAAAAAAACAAATACTTATAAATACAAAATAATTTGCAATAAATGTGGACAAATTATATATAGGCAAAGATTAAAAAAAGAGTTAATACATAAATATAGGTGTGGAAAATGCGGAGGAACATTAAAGTTGACCTAGAATATTGATTATGATAAAATACAAATTATATTAAAACTTGGAGGATTAAATGGAAAAATTATTATTAATAGATGGAAATAGTATAATAAATAGAGCGTTTTATGGAATAATGAATTCTAAAATGCTTATGACAGAAGACCGGAACATATACAAATGCTGTATATGGTTTTTTAGCAATTATGTTTAAAACGCTAGAAGATATAACTCCAGATTATTTAGCTATTGCATTTGATTTGAAGGCACCAACACATAGACATAAATTATATGATAAATATAAAGCAACAAGAAAAGGTATGCCAGACGAATTAGCAAGTCAAATGCCTATATTAAAAGACGTTTTAAAAGCAATGAATATAAAAATTGTAGAAAAAGAAGGATATGAAGCAGATGATATATTAGGAACTTTAGCAAAGTGGGGAGAAAATGAAGGACTAAAAGTAACTGTGCTTACAGGAGATAGAGACTATTTCCAATTAGCAAGTAAAAATATAACAATTAAGATACCTAGAACAAAAATGGGAAAAACAGAAACTGAAGATTTCGATGAAGATAAGATAATAGAAACCTATGGACTAGAGCCTAGAAAGCTTATAGAAGTTAAAGGCTTAATGGGAGATACATCAGACAATATTCCAGGTGTGCCGGGAATAGGAGAAAAAACAGCACTTACTCTAGTAAAAGACTATTCAAGTATAGAAAATCTATACAGTGCATTAGAGAATAATACAGATAAAGTAAAGGGAAAATTAAGAGAAAATTTAGTAAACAATAAAGATTTAGCAATGTTATCAAAAACCTTAGGAACTATAGACATAAATTCTCCAATAGATAAAAATTTAGAAGATATAAAAAAACAAGAGTGGAATAACGAAGAAGTTTTAGAACTGTTTAAAAAGCTAAGATTTAATAGATTTATAGATAGATTTAATCTAACATCAAATAGCAATTATTCAGCTAAAGAAATGACTAAAATAGAATATGAAGTTATTGAAGGCGTCTCTAAAATAGTAGATATAATAAAAAAAGAAAATAAAATGTATTATTATTTTGAAACCAAACCAAAAGAAGACGATAATTTAATTATTAGAGAAGAAATAATTAATACTTATATTTATATAGAAAGTAGCACTAAAGCATATTGCGTTAAAAATATAGAAGACTTAAAAGAATGTTTTGAAAGTATAGAAATTGTAAAATACGGATATAAACAAAAACGAGATTATATACTATTAAAACAAATTGGAATAAATCCAAATAATATGATGTTTGATATAGAAATTGCAGCATACTTGTTAAATTCTACTATAAGTAAATACACTATAGATTATTTAGCACTAGAACACTGTGCATTTGATGTAAATGAATATTTAACCACATTTGATATTAAACAAAATGATACTGAAAAGCAAATGAATTTATTTGATACAGAAATTGGTACTCAAAATGGAAACATAGAACTAAATTCTTTATATGCATACTTAATTAAAATTATATCAGATAAATTATATGAAAAGCTAAAAGAACTAGATTTATTAGAATTATTTGAAGGTATAGAAATGCCAGCATCAACTGTACTTGCAGATATGCAATACAATGGAATGTATGTAGATAAAAATGAATTATTAGAATTGGGGCAAGTTTTGCAAAAGAGAAAAGAAGAATTAACAGAAGAAATATATAGGCTATCTGGACAAGAATTCAATATAAATTCACCAAAACAACTAGGAGAAGTATTGTTTGAAAAACTAGGGCTAACAAGTGCAAAAAAGAATAAAAATGGATATTCAACAGATGTAGATGTTTTAGAGAAAATAAGAAACGAACACCCAGTAGTTGAAAAAATATTAGATTATAGGCAAATAGCAAAACTTATAACAACCTATGTGGAAGGCTTAATGCCATATATAAATAAAAGCACAGGAAAGATATATTCATATTTTCACCAGACGGTAACTGCAACAGGTAGAATAAGTAGTTCTGACCCTAACTTGCAAAACATACCTACAAGAATAGAATTAGGTAAAAAATTAAGAAAAGTATTCAAACCAACTGATGGAAACATATTTATAGATGCAGATTATTCGCAAATTGAATTAAGAGTATTAGCACATATTAGTAATGATTCACACATGGTAAAAGCTTTTAACAATGATGAAGACATACATGCACAGGCTGCTTCAAAGATTTTTAATGTAAAACAAGATGAAGTAACAAAAGAGCAAAGAGGAAAGGCAAAAGCAGTAAACTTTGGAATAGTATATGGAATAAGTGATTTTGGATTAGGAGAGCAAATAGGCGTTGGAAGGAAAAAAGCAAAAGAATATATAGAGGAATACTTAAATGAATATAAAGGCATAAAGAAATTTATGAATAATATTGTTGAAACTGCCAAAGAAAAAGGGTATGTAGAAACTTTATATAAAAGAAGAAGATATGTTCCAGAGGTAAAATCTAATAATTATATGGTTAGGCAATTTGGGACAAGAGTTGCGATGAATACACCAATACAGGGAACAGCAGCAGATATAATGAAAATAGCAATGATAGATGTATATAGAAAGTTAAAAGAAAATAACTTAAAAGCAAAGATAGTATTACAAGTACACGATGAATTAATAATAGAAGCACCAATAGAAGAAAAAGAAATTGCACAAAAACTATTGAAAAATTGTATGGAAAATGCTATAAAATTAAATGTGCCATTAAAGGCAGAAATATCAGAAGGATATAATTGGTACGAATTAAAATAGTATATCACAAAACATAAACAAAGGAGAAAGACATTGGAAAAGACAATAAAAAGAGACGAAGTGTCGGGTATAAACAATTTGAAAACAATTAAAAAAACTATAATATCTGTATTTTCAATAGTAATAATTTTAATATTATTATTCAGTATAATAAGGATACAAGATATTATTATAAAACAAATATATCCGCAAAAATATAGTGAATATGTTGAAAAATACGCACTAGAATATGGCGTAGATTCAATGTTAGTATATGCGATAATAAAAGCAGAAAGCAATTTTAAACCTAATATAAAATCTAGCAGCAATGCAATGGGCTTAATGCAATTATTAGATGAAACAGCACAAGAAACAGCAAAAAAAATAGGCATAGAATATACAGAAGGATGCCTATATAATCCAGAAACTAATATCAGGTTAGGAATAAAATATTATTCTGAATTATTAGAGGAATATGACAATAATTATATGCTTGCTTTAACTGCATACAATGCAGGAACTGGAAATTTAAAAAAATGGATAGACCAAGGAATAATTAAGCCAGACGGAAGTAATATAGAAGACATACCATATAAAGAAACAAATAATTATGTAAGAAAAATAGTAAGAGACTACAACATATACAAAGATTTATATAATTAAAATAAACGACCAATGAAACATATTGCAAACACTGTAGGGGCGTAGGGGCGCATGATTGCGCCCAGTGAATAATGAATAGTGAAAAATTTGTTGTAGGGGCACCGTTTGTGGGAATACCCGAGACTCGCCACACCACTGCGCCCATTTAATAAATAATTTTATAGGAGGAAAAACATATGTCAGTATTAGTAACAGGTGGAGCGGGCTTCATAGGAAGCCATACAGCAGTAGAATTATTAGAAGCAGGAAAAGAAATTGTAATAATAGATAATTTCTCAAACAGCAAACCAGATGCATTAGAAGCAATTAAAAAAATTACAGGGAAAGATTTCAAATTTTATGAAGCAGACTATACAGATAGACAAGCATTAGAAAAAATATTTAAAGAAAACAATATTGATTCTGTAATAAATTTTGCTGGCTTCAAAGCTGTAGGAGAATCAGTTCAAAAACCTATAGAGTACTATACAAATAATGTGTATGGCGCTTTAGTGTTATTAGATACAATGAGAAAATATGGAGTAAAAAAATTCATATTTAGTTCATCTGCAACAGTATATGGAGACCCAGAAATTATTCCAATTACTGAAGACTGTAAAATAGGTGGAACTACTAACCCATATGGTTCTAGTAAATTGTTTATAGAACAAATACTAATGGACTTATATAAATCAGATAATACATGGGATATAGCAATATTAAGATATTTTAATCCAGTAGGAGCACATAAAAGTGGTTTAATTGGAGAAGAACCACAGGGAATACCTAATAACCTAATGCCATATATAGCTAGAGTTGCAGCAGGAACTTTAAAAGAATTATCTGTATTTGGAAACGATTATAATACACCAGATGGAACAGGAGTAAGAGATTACATACATGTTGTAGATTTAGCCAAAGGTCATATTAAGGCATTAGAAAAATTAGAAAAAGAAAATGCTGGATTATATATATACAACCTAGGAACAGGAACTGGATACAGCGTTTTAGATATGGTAAAATCATTTGAAAAATCAACAGGAAAAGCAGTACCATATAAAATTGCATCTAGAAGACCAGGAGATATTGCAAGTTGTTATTCTAATCCAGAAAAGGCAAAAAACGAACTTGGATGGGTAGCAGAACTTGGAATAGAAGATATGTGCAAAGATTCTTGGAATTTTATAGAAACAAAAAATAAATAAGAAATGTAGGGGCACACCAACGGTGTGCCCTATTTTTAGTGTATAGGAAAAATCGCCTTTTTGTTTGATATAATGCGTATCGTAGGGGCGAATAAACAGCGCCCCTAATTGTGTTTCTACTATTTATTGTATAAAATCTTCTTTAATAAAATCTTCAGGTTTTGGCAATGTTACAATTTTTTGTGTATAGTCTAAATTAGACTGCGAATCGTTAAGATATTCAAGCGTATATATATCTGTTGCTAAAATATCTAAATTTAGCATGTTATTTAAAACTCTATTATTAGAATGCTTATAAAAGTCTTTTACTGAAGTAATTACTGGCAATTTCGGATTAGATTTTGATAATTTAGATAATAAATCTCTTCCTTTATCATCTAAACCTAGCACACGAAGATATGGTTTTGCTTTTCTTGAGTTTTCCATATCTTCTTTAGTTACACCGAAGAAGCGCATATATAAGAATTCTATGTAATCGTGACATAGTATAAGATTTTGACTTTATTTTCTCGATTAATTGATAATATGAGTTACAAGAATTTATTGCAGCTAATATAGAATTAGCCAAGCCTTCTGTAACATCTGGTAGGTTTCTTATTTCGTTAAGAGTCATTCTACGTAAAGCATATAAAATTTCTCTTTCAAAAGCAACAATATCTAAAACAGATTTACCACTATTTATTTGTCTTGCAAGAATATCGTAAGAAAAATCAGGAACTAATTTAGAAATATTTTTATTCTCGCAAAGTAATTCTCTAATATGAGTTGAACTTGCAAAAGAATCTACTGTTTCAGAGCTGTCGTGGTCAACAGCATTTCTTTTAATGGTAATAGGCAAAATATTACTTTTTAATTTTTTTATTGCTTTTAAATATTCTATACCTAATATATTATTAGAAGCAGAAAGGGTATTAGCATATTTTCTAATATCATTAACATACATAAGTAAAGCATTTTCTCTAGCTTTAGGATATGATATACCTGTTTGTAATTCGTGATTCAATAAAGATTTGTATTCTGGAGGTTCTTTATATAATATATCTGAAAATTTTTCTAACACAGATATATCTCCACATTCACTACCAAAAGACAAAACAGTATCTAATTTCAATGAATCTAATAGTTTTATACAACCCTCTGCAAAATTTTCAGCACTTGAAATGCTATATATAGTAGGTAATTCAACTACTAAATTAGCACCTGCATGAAGGGCCATTTCTGCCTTTGACCATTTATCAACTATAGATACATTACCTCTTTGAACAAAATTTCCAGAAATTACACAAACAGTATAATCAGGATTTACTAATTCTTTTGATTTGTTAATATGATACAAATGTCCATTGTGAAATGGGTTATATTCAGCTATAATTCCTAAAACTTTTTCCATAATACAAATTCCTTTCAAAATATTGTTTATTATACAATTAATTGATATAATATCACAAAAAGTAAAAAAAAACAATACATAAGGAGGTAAATTTTGGATAAAGTTGTTATATATACAGATGGAGCTTGCTCTGGAAATCCAGGACCAGGGGGGTGGGGAACTATATTAATGTATAAAGATATAAAAAAGGAAATTAGCGGTGGAAGTAATAATACAACTAATAATATTATGGAAATAACAGCTGTAATTGAAGGACTAAAAATGCTAAAGTATGAATGCATTGTAGAAGTATATAGCGATAGTGCATATGTTGTAAATGCTTTTAATCAAGGTTGGATATATAATTGGCAAAGAAATAACTGGAAAACGTCTGGGAAAGAACCTGTGAAAAATAAAGAACTTTGGGAAGAATTATATTCACTAACCAAAAAACATGAAGTAACATTTATAAAAGTAAAGGGACATGCGGATAATCCTTATAATAATAGATGCGATGAATTAGCTAGAAATGCAATAACTGGTAAATAATTACAATTATATTACACTAGTATTAAGTTTGTATTACAATTGTTGAAAAATAAATAATAATGAAATATAATGTTTAAAAATGCAATTGATAAATGCTATGAAGACATAAGAAAAATGGGAGGTAGAAGGTATGGAAACCTTTGCACAGTATATTTTGGAAGAACCAGATTATATAAAGAAAATGGAAATAGTATATTACCTAAAAAAGAAAACTAATATATTTTATGATAAATCTGTATTATTAAAAACAGAATTAGCTAAGTTATTTATTGATACAATGAAAATAGATGTTGATAAAAATGAAGTTCTTACAGCTTGCTTACTATGTGCTTGCCAAAAGAAGGATAATCCACAAACAAAAGAAGAAATCGAGCTATATGCAAAAGACAGTTCAGAGTATCTTAAAAAATTAGGATTTTCAGATAGATTTTGTAAAATTTGTGAAGAGCAAAACAGATACAGTGGAAGCAAGCCAAGGGAAAAAGAAAGCGATATACTAGAACTAGTTGATAACTTTGGTGGAATGCTTATGCATAGACCAGAAAGAAGAGGTTTCCCAGTAGACGAAGCAATTATTCTTTTACAACAAAGAAACTTAAAAGATAAAAATAATAGATATTTAGATAAATTTGTTGAATTTGTTGAAATAATGAAGGGGGTAAAGGTAAGTGGCTGAGGATAAAGATGAAGCTTTAGTTGTAGTGTCAGATAAAATGAATAAAGCTGAAGGAGTAATTGAAGGGATAGAAGTTATTGTAGATTTTGAAGAGGTGTATAACAAAATATTAAATGGTAGACAAGAAATGGCTGATAGAATAGTAAAGGATTCCTCAATAACTAATGAAGTTCCAGAAAATATAGTTGCAGAAATTGAAAAAGAAAGGGGAAAGAAAACTACTGACGACTCAAGAACAAAAGGGAAAGTAGCAGAAGTAGAAGATGGATTAAAGAGACTTATGGAACAAGGGAAAAAGCCTTCTCATGCAATTATAGAAGATGATAAATTTGAAATTTTTGGAAAAAGTAATAATGACGATGAACTAGATAGATAATACATAGTTTGAAAATAATCAGCATATTGCTTACGTTTTTTAAATCAAAAAATGCTCAATGTACCAATGTACACCTCTGCTTTTTTGATTTAAAATGCCTAGCACTATACTAATTCTTTTCAAACTTGATTTGTATTTTAGAAGGGGATGTAACTAGAAATGTACGAAATATTTGCAGATTTGCATGTGCACATAGGAAGAAGTGAAAATAATAAACCAATAAAAATAACAGCTGCAAGGTCTTTAAATTTTGCAAATATTGCAAAAGAATGTGTAAATAGAAAAGGAATTAATGTAGTAGGAATTATAGACTGTGCATCTCCTTATGTAATAGAAGATATTGAAAACTTTTTAAATCAAGGCGAAGCATATGAAATTAAAGATGGCGGAATTATATATAAAGATAAGGTTTGTATAATTCTAGGTAGTGAAATAGAAACATCAGAAAAAAATGAGCACGGAAAAACTGGAAGTGCTCATAACTTATGTTATTTTCCATCCCTAAAAGATATAAAAGCTTTTTCAAACGAAATGAGTCATCACATAAGTAATATTACACTTAGTTCGCAAAGAGCTAATATTTCAGCATATGAGTTAATAGATATAGTAGAAAAATACAATGGAATTTTAGTTCCAGCACACGCATTTACACCACATAAAAGTTTTTATGGAAATTGTACAGATAGATTAGAGAAAATATTTAAAGAAAAGTATAACAAGATACCTGCAATAGAATTAGGCTTAAGTTCAGATACATTTTTGGCAGATACAATATCAGAATTAGAAAACAAAACCTTTTTAACTAATTCGGATGCACATTCACTACCTAAAATCGCTAGAGAATACAACAAAATTCTAGTTGGAGATATAAGCTTTAAAGAAATAGTAAAAGCATTAAAAAATGAAGACGGAAGAAAGATTATGGCAAATTATGGTTTAGATCCTAAACTTGGTAAATACCATAGAACATATTGTGAAGTATGTGAAAAAAACATTGTAGGAGATGCCCCAGTAACAAAATGTGATACTTGCGATAGTAGAAATATAACAATGGGTGTTTTCGATAGAATAGAACAAATAAAAGATAAGCCAAAAACAATAAGCCCAAAAACTAGACCACCATACAATTATCAAATACCACTTACATTTATACCAGGACTTGGAAGCAAAACAATAGACAAATTATTAAGCAAATTTGAAACAGAAATGAATATATTACACAAATTATCACACGACGACATAGAAGCAGTAGTTGGTGAAAAAATTGCAAATAATATAATAAATGCAAGAGACGGAAAAGTACAAATACAAGCCGGTGGAGGAGGAATATACGGGCATATTTCCAATATGCCGTAGGGGCGCCGTTTGCGGGAATACTCTGTAGGGAACGACGCCCTCGTCGTTCCGTTGACACCACTGTGCCCATAATGAATAGTGAATAATTATTGTAGGGGGCGGCCTTGTGTCGCCCCGTTTGCTATATTGCAATGTTATGTAAAATGTGTTATAATTTAATTGTACGAATTAGAATTTAGCCAGTAAGCCTTGAGAGATGTCTTAAGCTTGGTGTGTGCTCTTTAAGGAGGAGTTTACGATGTTGGAAAAATTTAACACAGAAATGACAGTCTCAGAATTTAGTAAGGGACCAGGACCACAGAAACCTTTATCAGCAATGCCAGAGGAAGACAGACGGATATTAGATTCACTGTTTGACGGTGATCTTACAGTAGCAGCAAGAAATTTTCCTCTTGATTACGAGGATTATATGGATGATGATTGGTTCATTCCTTGAGTAAAAACAGCACTAAAAAATGTACGACGGAGAAACTATATTTATTTCTTTGCCGTACATTTTAATATTATTAATAAGATAATTTTGTTCTTTTTTCATATTTATTGCATAGATATTATGTGTAGGAGCGTGGTAACATATGAAGAAAGGAAGAAAAGATACTGGAATTAAAAGCATTATATATAATCATGTGGCAGACAATATAAGGGAATATGTAATTATCACATTGATATTTGTAATAGGAATTGTTGTAGGTGTTATATTTGTAAACAATTCTTCTGATATACAAAAAGAGGAGATAAACACATATATAACTAATTTTGTAAATGCTTTGAAAGATACTAATAATACAATAGATAAATCAGCATTGCTAAAAGATACGATAAAAAGCAATGTACTGCTTGCAGTTTTATTGTGGTTTATGGGATGTACAGTTATAGGAATACCAATTGTGTATGCAATAATTGCCTATCGAGGATTTGCACTTAGCTATACAATATCTGCTTTAATGGCTACATTAGGAGGAAAAGGGATAATATCTTCACTTGCTACATTACTATTACATAACATCATATTTATACCTGCAATATTTGCATTAGCTGTTAGTGGAATAAGATTATACAAATCAATTATGAAGGACAGAAGAAAAGAAAATATAAAATTAGAAATATGCAGACATACTATATTTTCATTGTTTTTCTGCTTGATTTTAGTGGGTTCTGCATTCATAGAAGTATATGCTTCTACATCACTAATGCAAAATTATGTTAAATATATTTAAAAAAATTTAAAAAAACTATTTACAATTGTGTCGGATTTTGATATAACATTATAAGATTAATTTATGTAAATATATTACATAAATTAAATCAAAAATTTATACTAGAGGTGCTTTGAAAGATGGAAAAACAAATCAATAATTTTTTGGAATTTTTAAAGAATGATAAGAAATTATCAGAAAACACATTACAATCATACAGAAGAGATATTGTTCAATATGAAGAATACATTTCAAAAAAGAACACAGATTATTTAAATGTTGAAAGCGAAGATATTGGTTCATACTTAAAATATTTACAAAAAAGTAATAAGAAATCATCAACAATATCAAGAAGCTTGGCTTCAATAAGATCATTCTATCAATATTTATTAAGAACAAAAGTAATTACAAAAGACCCAACAGATGGAATACAATCTCCAAAAATTGAAAAGAAAGCACCAAGCGTATTATCATCTCAAGAAGTAGAATTATTATTAGAACAACCTAGTACTGAAGACTTAAAAGGAATGAGAGATAAGGCAATGCTAGAATTTGCATATGCTACAGGAATGAGAGTTACAGAAATAATATCATTAGATATAGATTCTGTAAATTTAGACCAAGGGTTCGTAGTATGCAAAAATGGAGCAAAACAAAGAAACATACCATTAGGAACAATGTCTTTAAAAGCATTGAAGGACTATATAGAAAAAGCAAGACCAATAATTATAAAAGATGATTCTATTAAAGCTTTATTTGTTAACATTAATGGAAAAAGGTTAACAAGACAAGGATTTTGGAAAATAGTAAAATACTATAAAGAACAAGCACATATATCAAAAGAAATAACACCACACGTATTAAGACATTCATTTGCAACACATCTATTACAAAATGGAGCAGACTTAAAAGCAATACAAACAATGTTAGGACATTCAGACATATCTTCAACACAAGTATATATGCAATTCCAAGATGAAAGCATAAAAAACATATACAGAAAGGCTCATCCAAGGGCGTAGGCTTGTTTTCAACAAGAGTGAATAATGAATAGTGAATAGTAAAGAATTAACGATAAAAAACAAAATGCAAAATATGCATTTTGTTTTTTTTGGAATTGGGGACACACTTGTTTCAAAAAATTTATTGCACATTTATTATTGACAAAAATAATCTATAATATATAATAATATTGGTTAAAATATCTAAAAGAATAAAGGAGGAATTTTAATGGCACAAGAATTAAGTCAAGAAGAACAAGAAAAAGTAAAAAAGATGATTGACGATTTAGTAGCACGTGCAAAGGTCGCATCCCAAAAATATCTTGAATTAAATCAAGAGCAAGTAGATAATATAATTAAGGCTATGGCAATGGCAGGATTAGATAATCACATGAAACTTGCAAAAATGGCAGTTGAAGAAACAAAAAGAGGAATTTATGAAGATAAAATTATAAAGAATATGTTTGCAACAGAGTATGTATATCATAATATAAAATATGATAAAACAGTTGGAGTAATTGCTGAGAGTGATTCAGAAGGATATATGCAAGTTGCAGAACCAGTTGGAGTAATTGCAGGTGTTACACCAGTTACAAACCCAACATCTACAACAATGTTTAAATCAATAATATCAGCAAAAACAAGAAATGTAATAATATTTGGATTCCATCCATCAGCACAAAAATGTAGTGTTGCTGCAGCAACAATAGTTAGAGATGCTGCAATAAAAGCGGGAGCTCCAGAGGACTGTATATTATGGATAGAAGAACCATCAATACTTGCAACACAATTACTTATGAATCATCCAGGAGTTAACTTAATACTTGCAACAGGTGGTCCTGGAATGGTAAAATCTGCATATTCTTGTGGAAAACCAGCTTTAGGTGTAGGACCTGGAAATGTACCTTGTTATATAGATAAAACAGCTAATTTAAAAACATCTGTAAATGATTTAGTATTATCAAAATCATTCGATAATGGTATGATTTGTGCTTCAGAACAAGCTGTTATTGTAGATAAATCAATTAGCAAAGAATTTGAAAAATTAATGAAAGAAGCAGGATGCTATTTTGTAGATAAAGAAGAAACAATAAAATTAGAAAAGAGTATGTTTATAAAAGAAAAAGGATGTGCCCTAAATGCGGATATAGTTGGTCAAAGACCAGTTGATATTGCAGCTAAAGCAGGAATAACAATTCCAGAAGATACAAAAGTAATTGTTGTAAAACAAACTGGAGTTGGAGTAGAATTCCCATTATCTAAAGAAAAATTAAGTCCAGTTCTTGCATACTACATTTCAGAAAATGACGATGAAGGAATTGCATTAGCAGAAAAATTAATCGAATTTGGAGGACTTGGACACTCTGCTGTAATCCATTCAGAAAATAAGGAAACAATAGATAAATTTGCTGAAAGAATGAAAGCAGGAAGATT
Source organism: uncultured Eubacteriales bacterium (assembly GCA_949840345.1). GTDB lineage: Bacteria > Bacillota > Clostridia > TANB77 > CAG-508 > CAKPQL01. The sequence goes on along the minus strand of CATKWX010000017.1, from coordinate 24,978 downwards.
AATAGTAAACTCTCCATCAACTCATGGAGCAATTGGTGATATTTATAATACAAATTCACCATCATTAACATTAGGTTGTGGTACTTTTGGTGGAAACTCAACAACAGCAAATGTATCTTCAGTAAACTTAATAAATGTTAAAAGAGTTGCAAAGAGGAGGGTTAATATGCAATGGTTTAAAGTTCCAAATAAAATATATTTTGAAGCAGGTTCTATAGAATACCTACAAAAAATGCCAGATATAACAAAAGCATTTATAGTAACAGATGAATCTATGGTTAAATTTGGATATGTAGATAAAATATTAGAACAATTAAGAAAAAGAAGACAATATGTACATTCAGAAATATTCTCTGCAGTTGAGCCAGACCCATCTTTTGATACAATAAAAAACGGAGTTGCAGCAATGAATGCATTTAAGCCAGACGTAATTATAGCATTAGGAGGAGGTAGTGCAATAGATGCTGCAAAAGGAATGTGGTTATTCTATGAGCAACCAGATGCAGATGTTGAAGGCTTAAAACTTAAATTTATGGATATTAGAAAAAGAACATATAAGTTCCCTAAAATAGGAGAAAAAGCTAAAATGGTAGCAATTCCTACAACCTCAGGAACAGGTTCAGAAGTAACATCATTTGCAGTCATAACAGACAAAAAGAAAAATATAAAATATCCATTAGCAGATTACGAATTAACACCAGATGTTGCAATAATAGACCCTAACCTAGTAATGACATTACCAAAGAGATTAACAGCAGATACAGGTATGGACGTATTAACACACGCAATAGAAGCTTATGTTTCTGTTATGGCATCAGACTACACAGATGGATTATCAGAAAAAGCAGTTCAATTAGTATTTGAATACTTACCAAAAGCATATGAAAATGGTGGAGATAAATTAGCAAGAGAAAAAATGCACAATGCAAGCTGTATAGCAGGTATGGCATTTACAAATGCATTTTTAGGATTAAACCACTCTATAGCACATAAATTAGGTGGAGAATTCCATATACCACATGGTAGAGCAAATGCAGTAATTTTACCTTATGTTATAGCATACAATGCAAGCAAACCATCTAAATTTGTGTCTTTCCCTAAATATGAATACTTTATAGCAGACGAAAAATATGCAAGATTAGCTAAAATGTTAGGATTAAAAGCAAAAGATAGCACAGAAGGAGTACAGTCATTAATAAATGCAATAAAAGAATTAATGAAAAAACTAGAAATGCCAACATCATTAAAAGAGTGTGGAGTAGACGAAAAAGAATTCTTAGCTAAGGTAGACGAATTATCAGACAGAGCATTTGAAGACCAATGTACAACAGTAAACCCAAGATTACCATTAGTTACAGAAATTAAACAAATATTATTAGATTCATACTATGGAAAATAGGCGTATTTAAAATATTGCAAACCTTGTAGGGGTCGGTTTCAACCGACCCTTTTTGTTATGTGTTAGGAAAGTTCGACTTTTTGCTTGAAATAACAGATATTTCGGACGACCAATGGTCGCCCCTACGAAAAACATATTGCAAAATTGTAGGGGCGTAGCAAAAGCACGTCCGGGTGACGAAGCCACCTTTTTTATTGTATAGGAAAAATTAAATTTTTCGTTAATATATTGGACAATGTAGGGAACGACGCCCTCGTCGTTCCAAGTGGCGAAGCCACCTTTGTTCTAAATACAAAAACCTCATCAAAGAATTATTTTGCTAATCAATTGACAATTTTATGTAAATTATATATAATGTATTGGTAACTCTCGAAAGAGAGAAATTTAGTATAAGAAAAGTGAGGTAAACAATTATGAACACTACAACCTATGGCAACTGCCTTCTTTTCCATGGAGGCGGTTTGTGTCCTGTATCTAATCAGTATCTGTCAGCTTTGGCAGAAGAACTGGAGAAAGAGAAATTTTTCGAGCGGATTTTTATGGGATTTTTCTCATTTGAATGTCTGCTAAATCCCGAAGAGTTAATTAAGCCTTGGACTTCTTCGCTTAAAGCAAAGGCTGAAAAATCCCCTGGCGGATTCTATGGAACGAGTAGGAACATTGACTTAACTGTTCCAGAACTGCAAAGCCAAGCAATTGCAACTTGCAAAGACTTAGGCATCACTTGGATAGGTGTTGCAGGGGGCGATGGTTCTTGCCGGCAAGTAGCTGAAATTTCTGAGGCTTTTGAAGCTGAAGGAATACACTTGTTTATTCCTATGCCGCTTACAATTGATGGCATTGAAGGAGGCTATTCTCTTGGACTACAGTCTGCAGTTATGAAGTCATTGGATGTTCTTGATGACCTTGCAGCAACAAATTTGCAAACAAGAGACAACAGAGAATTTTCTGCACTATTTCTTGAACTTCAGGGACGTAATCGTGACGACATTTTAGCAAATCTACTTCATTACATAGTACGAGTAGGTGATTTTGCTTGTGGCGGAATTCCGCACAATGATATTGACTTGTTTGTAGTTCCTGCAAATTATTATTGGAATTTAGATAAGTTAATAACTGCTGTAAATAACAGCAAAAAAAGAACTCTTGTCATTTACAGCGAAGGAGCGAATATTCCTATTGACTACATAATGGAAAAAGTTAAAAGAAAGATAAGAGTTTCCAAAGTAGGATATCTTAGTCAAATGAACAAAGTAAAAATGCACAATATTGGACAGTATGTGCCTGCGTCGATTATCAAATCGGCTATAAGTGATGGAAGATCTTTTTCACTGAAATTTAATGAATTTTCATCAGCGACCATCGAACCCATCGACTACTGGGCAAAATTGAATCCAAGAGAAAAGCAAAAGCCAACATTGAATCCTGATTTGGAGAAACTTCTTAAAGAGTACACTCCGCAATAACTCCATGCAAAAAAAACTCACCGACTGGCATTGACAGTTGGTGAGTTTTTTGCAAAATTATGTAAATAATAATTGACTATTTTGCAAAAAAAAGATATAATTACATAATATTATTTAGTGACTAGTGAATAGTTAATAATGAATAATACAAAATTTGCTTTACAAATTTTGATGGAGGTAAGTATGAGCATATTAGAAGTTAAGAATCTGCAAACGTCATATAATGGACATATAGCACTAGAGAATATTAATTTTTCAATAAATGAAGGAGAGTATGTGTGCTTAGTTGGAGAAAATGGCTCTGGTAAAAGTACTCTTATTAAAACTATTGTGGGACTGCACAAAAAAGACAGTGGAGAAGTTATATTAAATGAAAATTTAGAGAATGTATCATATTTAGCTCAAAACAATTTAACAGATTTAGATTTTCCAGCAACTGCAAAAGAAATTATAATGACTGGAGTACAAAGGCATAGAGTACTGCCTTTTTATACGAAGAAAGATTATAAAGATTTTGAGGAAATTTGCAATTTGCTAGGAATAAAAGATTTTGTAAATAAAAGAATAGGAGATTTATCTGGTGGACAAAGGCAAAGAATTATGCTTGCTCGTGCTTTAATAAGAAAGCCTAAAATGTTGATACTAGACGAGCCTTTTTCTGGATTAGATATTAACATAACGAAAGAATTATATGAATTGCTTGCTAAATTAAATGTAGAAAATAATATGACTATAATTATGGCAACACACGACTTAGATGAAGTTAAACAAGATAATGTAAGAGTAATAGGACTAGCTAAAAAAATATTATTTGATGGCAATATAAGCAAGTGGCGTAGGGGCGCAGACTAGCACACATTTATAGTAAAAATAAAAGGAGATAAAATTTTATGAATATAATAAATCTTTTAACTTACCCATTTGTGCAAAGAGCTTTGATTTGTGGAATAGCAATATCTTTTTGTGCTGCAATTATTGGTGTAATACTTGTGTTAAAAAAATATTCAATGATAGGACATGGATTGGGTGAGGTTGGTTTTGCTTCATTAACACTTGCAATGGCACTAAATTTGCCACCACTATATGTATCTATTCCATTAGTTATTATTGCTGCTTTTTTAATAATGCTTATAAGCCAGAAAAAAGGAGAGAGCGGCGATATAACAATTGCCCTAGTTTCTAGTGGAGCATTAGCTGTAGGTGTTATAATTACAGCCTTAACAAAAGGCTTTAGTGTAGATGTGTATAACTATATGTTTGGTAGTATTTTAGCAATGAATTGGTCTGATGTAATTTTAAGTGTAATATTATCAGTGATATTAATTGTGGTGTATATGGTGTTTTATAATAGATTATTTTCAATAACATATGACGAAAAATATGCTAAAACTTGTGGAATTAATGTAACATTTTACCAATTTTTAATTTCTCTTATAACTGCTTTAGTTGTAGTTTTAGGAATGAGGTTAATGGGTACTTTGCTTATTTCAAGTTTAATAGTTTTTCCTGCAATTATTGCAAGAAAATTAACTAACAGCTTTAAGGGAATGGTAGCTTTATCTGCAGTGTTGTCTGTAATATGCTTTATAGTTGGAGTAATGCTATCATTTATGTTAAATTTCCCAACAGGTGCTTGTATTGTTGCTGTTTATATAGTATTATTATTAATAACTATAAATTTCGGAGAATTGAGAGTTTGAAAAATCTCGGACGACTAATGGTCGCCCCTACAATTTGCAATATATTTTAAATAGAAAAAATTTTCAAATATGAACCGTATGGGCGAGCATTGCTCGTCCGCTGCTAAAAATAAAACCGAATAAAAGTTGACATAAATTAAAATAAAATGTATAATAAATTTGCTAATTTTTTATAATAGCAAATTTTTTCTTTTTAAGGAGGATTGGTAGAGTCCAAAAGGCACGAAGACAAACAACATCATTTAAAAGGAGGAATCTTATGTCAAAAAGAGTAATTCGGTTTGAGTACATAGATGGTACTGTAAAACTGAAAAAATTAAGCAGATGGACCAAGCAAGTTGGGGGTATTAACCCTTTTTTGCGCAAAGGAGAGTTCGCACATATCAGTAATTTAAAAAGTGTAACTATACCTGAAGGTATAACTGCACTGGGCTGGTGCACTTTCGAAGGATGTACTAATTTAACAACTGTAATTTTGCCAGAGAGTCTTACGATAATTGGCAGTTATGCTTTTAGAGGCTGCATAAGCTTAAGAAGCATAAACCTTCCCAAAAATCTTAAGACAATTGGAGAGAAGGCTTTTGGAAATTGCAGACAGTTAACAAGTATTACTTTGCCTGATGGCATTGACAAAATTGCTAATTTTACTTTTAGTGGTTGTATATCCTTAACAAAGGTGACTTTGCCTGAAGGTCTTACATCAGTTGGTGCCTACGCATTTGAAGGCTGTAGCTCATTAACGAGTATAAGTTTACCTGAAAGCGTTACTACAATTGGCTCCTATGCTTTTAATGCTTGTGGAGGATTAACAGAAGTAACGTTGCCAAACAAGCTTAAAAGAATTAAGCAATATGCTTTCTGTTCATGCATAAGATTGGAAAAGGTACATTTTTCAGATAGCATAGAAAGCATAGAAGCTTTTGCCTTTTATGGTTGTTGCAACTTAACGAAAGCTACTGTTTGTAAAGACATAGAATTATGGCAAAATGCTTTTGATCCGAATACTCAAGTAATAAGAGTAGCATAATTTTTGACATAATTAAATGCTAAGAGGATGTGGGGATACTCCCTGCATCTTCTTTTTCTTTGCAAATTTTAATTCTAGTTGCTTGACATTAAAGTATATCAGGTTGTATACTAAAATACGAAAATAAAATTTTGGAGGATTATGATGATAATTGAAGTTAAAAATCTTGTAAAAAAATATTCTGAAAAAACTGCTGTTGACCATTTAGATTTACAAATTAAAGAAGGAATAATATATGGCTTATTAGGACCTAATGGAGCAGGAAAGAGTACAACAATAAATTGTATGCTTGGGCTATTAAAAAGCAATGAAGGTAGTATTAAAATTTTAGGTGAAGAAATGAGTAGCAATAACCTAAAATTAAAAGAAAATATAGGTGTAATTCCACAAAATGTTTCTGTTTTTGAAGAATTAACAGTGTACCAAAACATAGATTTCTTCTGTGGATTATATATAAAAGATAAAGAAAAAAGAAAAAAGCTAGTAGAAGAAGCAATTGAGTTTGTAGGATTAACCGAATATAAAAAGTATACACCTAAAAAATTATCAGGTGGTTTAGTTAGAAGGCTAAATATTGCTTGTGGTATAGCTCATAAACCTAAAATAATATTTATGGATGAGCCAACTGTAGCAGTAGATCCTCAATCAAGAAATAGTATATTAGAAGGAGTACTAAAATTAAAAGAGCAAGGCTCTACTATAATTTATACTTCTCACTATATGGAAGAGGTTGAACAAATATGTGACGAAGTTGCTATAATAGATTCTGGAAAAGTTATTGCAAAGGGTACAACTGAGGAATTAAAGAATATGATAACAGATACCGAAAAATTAGTTATACATACTTATGGAGTAGAAAATAAAGTTATAGAAGAAATTAAAAATATTGCAGATATAAAGTCTGTTGAAAAAGATAATAACACTATTAAAATTTCTTATAAGAAAAATCAAAATAGCACTCTTTTAAAGATTCTTCAGGTAATTGAAGATAATGGGGTAAATATAGATAAGATATACAATGAAGTTCCTACATTAAATACAGTTTTCTTAGAATTAACAGGAAAACAATTAAGGGATAACATGTAAATTGATATGCAAATAACAAATATGAAAATAAAAAATCTGCCACAGCTTAAACGCGGTATAGTTCGAATAATATTCTAATTGTATTGCTACGAAAACTGGGCTATCTACTCTTAAACCTACCAGAAGGCGCTGTTCGATTTTTTATTTTATATTTGTTATTTACAACGATAAATAATGTAGGGGTCGGCGTCCTTAGTCGACCCACTTAGGTGTTGATACATTTTTAAGGAGGTTTTTATGTTTAAAACATATAAAGATTGGTTGAAAATTGTTTCTAGAAAACCAATGAATATTTTTTGGATATTGTTTTTTCCAATAATATTAGTTACGCTTTTTAAAATGACAATGGGAAGCGTAGATTTAGTAAGTGGTTTTTCAGATAAAATAAAAATTGAATTTGTAAAAACAAATATTGCTATGATAGATTCACAAATTGAAAATGCTTTTAATTCTGATGAGTTGAAAAATTATTGTGAGTTTAATATATCTGATGAAAAACAAGCTTCTCAAGAAAAGGTAGAAAAGGAAGAAATTGATGGATATTTCTATATAGAACGAAACGAAGACGGAACATTTACATTGTTTGCAAAAACTGGATATAGTAGTTTTGCAAATTCAATGATAGAGAGCTTTTCAGAAGAGTTTGTGAATACTGCTAACAAAGTATATGATACCGTGATGAAGCCTATAGCAGAAAAAACAGAGGACATACGACAAGCTAAATTTACAAAATCAGGTGAACCTACATATGAACAAGAAAAAGTTCCGAGTATGGCATCCATTTTTACATATCCAGCTATAATATATTCTATATTGTTCACAGGGTTAATTGCACAATATTCAATTCGTGCAATGAGTTCTAATATGTCATATACAGGAATGAGAGTAGAATTATCAACTGAGAAAAAGTCCAAAACTTTTATTGGTGCAATTCTTGCCACATTTACAGTAGGATTTATTGCACTTATGCTTTTAACAATGTACATACAATTTATATTAAAAATAGATGTTGGTTTAACTTCACGTTTTGGATATTTAATGATTATCTATATTGTTGGTTTAATAGTATCTATACTATTATCTTCTATGATAGTAATGCTATTTCCTAATAAAAGTGAAGAAACACAGACAAGTATATTAACTTCAATACTAATGCTTATGTATTTCTTATCAGGTGGAATGGTTGACAACTTATCACTAATGATAAAGAAATATGTACCATTTTTATATTATATAAATCCAGCTGCACTATTATCAGATAGTATAAATTATTTATCATACAAAGATAATTTAAGTGTTGTATGGTTTAATTTAGGAATGGTTGCATTATCTGGAGTTGTATATTTAATAGTTGCAGTATTAGCATTAAGGAGGAAGAAAAATGAGTTATATTAAATTGTTTTTTGATATTTTAAAAGCACATAAAATTAATGTAATCCTTCCTCTTGCAATAGTTATAATTTTTTCTGCAATTAACACAAGCACTATAAACAGCAACGTTTCTGATTATAATCCACCAGTGTATATTGTAGATAAAGATAATACAGAATTTAGTAAAGATTTAGTAGCAGAGATAGATAAAAATACAGATATTAAAGAATATAAAGGAAATGAAGATATAGAAGAGGAACTAATGAAATCATGGATTTCACTATATATAGAAATACCAGAGGGATTCACAGATAGCTTTAATGAATTTAAAAACTCAAATGAGACTAAATTTAAATACAAAGATAAAATAATTATAAAATCAATAGAAGGCTCAAAATCTAGAGTATTTATAGATGAAAAGATAGATAATTTCTTAAATTCAAAATTAAATAACACAGAGCTAAAAGAAAATGATTTTATAAAACTAGATGTAAGTAGTGCTATTAATGTTGACAACACAGCAGCTAAAATTAGTGCAATAAGCTTTGCAGCCTACGGTGTTTTATATGGAATACCGAGTATAATTGGAACTTTCTTTTTGATAATAAGAAAAAAGAACATAAAAGACAGATATTCGTGTTCACCAGTTTCAAATAAAACTTACTTAACGCAGGTAGTACTTGCAAGTGTTTGTTTAACTGTTATTTATGATTTAATACTTGCAGTATTTGTAATGAATATATTGTTTAAAACTCCAATTAATGGTATATGGTTATTAAACTTTGCTAATATTTTAATTTTATCAATATTAGGAATAGCTATAGGATTACTAATTGGAATGCTTGTAAAAAACTTAGAAGCTTTAAATGGAATAGGGACAGGAGTATCTTTAGCACTCGCATTCTTAGGAGGTTTATTTGTTCCGTTAGAGATATTCAGTGATACAATGAGAAAAATTGCAACCTTTACTCCAACATATTGGTATGAACAAGTAAACAATATGCTAAATTCAGGAGCAAACAATATAAATATGAGTGAGGTACTTAAATCTTTTGGAATACAATTTATATTCATTGTAGCAGTTTTTGCAATAGTAGCAATAGTAACAAAGAAAAAACAAAGACAATAAATTATTATACACTGTAGGGGCGCATGATTGCGCCCCTTTTACATTGATATAATGAATATTGCAAACATTGTAGGGGTCGGTGGCCTTGGGCGACCCGCTTATCTTTTTGTTCACATAAAACAGATACAATTCATATTATGTATTATATACAATATATAAGGAGGAATATAAATGTATAGAAATTGCAAATGCCAAAAGTGCAATCACTGTCATGAACATCATGAAGATATGATAGAAGATATATGCGACGATGTAAATTATTGCGATTGTAACTGTAATATGAATGAATGCGAATGTGGATTTGACGATGAATGTGGAGCTTTTCCAGCAAACTATATGTTTGGTCAATCTTATGTTCCAATTCAAACTATGAACAAAACTTTTACACCAGAAGTTGGTTTAAGAATGGGAACAATTTTTCCTGAATTAGTTAGCCCATATATGCCGGGTCAATCTATGGCAGAGATAGAATATATAAGAAAGACAAATAGAATAGGGGAGGGATGTAATAATGCACAATAATTGTATGGAACAAACAAGAAACGAAATGCTTATGCAAATAAGGGAATATAATTTCTCTATAATAGAACTTGCATTATATTTAGATACACATCCTGAAGACAAAAAAGCCTTATGTTTGCATAAAGAATATTGTAAATCATTAAAAGATTTAGAAGACAAATATCAAAAAGTATATGGACCATTAACAATAAAATATCCATGTAATAAATGGAGATGGCTAGAAGAGCCATGGCCATGGGAAGGAGATGCTAACTAGTATGTGGACTTATAGTAAGAAATTAGAATATCCAGTTAATATAAAATGTCCTGATCCAAGACTTGCAAAAGTAATTATATCACAATATGGAGGACCAGATGGCGAACTTGCTGCTTCTTTAAGATATTTATCTCAAAGATTTGGAATGCCAGACCAAAATGCAAAAGCAATATTAAATGATATTGGAACAGAGGAGCTTGCTCACTTAGAGATGGTAGGTTCCATTGTTCACCAACTAACAAAAGGAGCATCAATAGAAGAAATAGAAAAAGCAGGATTAGCGCCATATTATACAGACCATGGTGTAGACGTATATCCTCAATCTGCAGCTGGAGTACCATTTACAGCAGCATATATTGCTTGTAAAGGTGACCCTATTGCAAATTTACAAGAGGATTTAGCAGCAGAACAAAAAGCAAGAGCAACTTATGAAAAATTAATAGACCTTTGTAGAGATAACCCAGATGTTATAGATCCACTTCGTTTCTTAAGAGAAAGAGAAGTAGTTCACTTCCAAAGATTTGGAGAAGCTTTAAGAGGAGTTCAAGATAAATTGGCTAATAGAAAATTTTATATGAATAATGATTGCAATGTAAAACCTGCTACAGATAATAATGACTGTGGATGTGGAAATTAATTGCAAATATTGTAGAGGGCGTGCATTGCACGTCCTTGCTTCTTCTTGTAATAAAAATATATTTTACACATAAAATTATCGCAGGAGGACTGATATGGATAAGAGGAAAATAAAAAATTTTCAAATAATTAGTGCTGTTTTTGTATGTATATTAGGAACTTTATTGCATTTTACATACGAATTATCTGGGAAAAATGGGCTCGTAGGAGCGTTTTCTGCAGTCAATGAAAGTGTATGGGAGCACTTAAAATTATTATTTTTCCCTATGCTGCTTAGTACAATAATTGGTTATTTTTACATAGGAAAAAACACAAGTAATTTTTTATGTGCAAAGACATTAGGAATACTTACATCTATGTTATTTATAGTGATATTCTTTTACACATATACAGGAATAATAGGAAGAAGTATTACTTTTATTGATATAACATCATTTTTCGTTGCAGTTATATTAGGGGAATATTTATCTTACAAAATTATGATTAGTAATTTCAAGTGCAATAGTACAGTAGCAATAATTATTTTAGTAATTATACTAATATGTTTTATAGCTTTCACTTATTCTCCACCTAAGTTAGGAATATTCAAAGACCCAATAACAAATCAATATGGAATTTAAAAAATATTAAAGCAGAAGATACTGCTAAGGTATCTTCTGCTTATTCATACATTAAATAAAATACAGGTATTCCACTAGAATATGGTGCTATATCATATTGTTGGAAATATATTGCTATTGCATTAGGTGTTAAGTAATAGCTTTCTAAATTAAATGTTTCTAAAACTAATTCACAATAATTATCAAAATATTGATTACTTCCAGACTGAATTTGTTCTTTTATTTGACTGTTGATATTTTTTAATATATCTATAATGTAATATGAATTATTAGGGTAGAAGTAAGAAAGAGGTATTTGACATCCATTTTGTAAGTCCCAGTTTTGAGATGTTCTTATAGTGTTTCCGTGTGCACCACCAGTAAATTCGTATTGATCGTAATACAAACTAATAATGCAGTCTTTATTATAAGTAATATTATATTCTAGTATTACCTCAAAAACCATAATAGGATATCCATTTAGTTTATTGTAATCATATACATCTTTAGCTTCTTTAAATAAAGTAGTATTAACATATTGCTCTAACTCAAGAGCCTTATTTTCATTAAATTTATTAAATATATCTATACCAAATTCACAGCTAGATGAAGTTATTTTAGGATATTGTATTTTATAAGTTAAAATAACAGTATCTTTGTATTTTAACTCGTTTTTTAATTCTATATTTTTAATTTCACTCAAAATAAAAACCTCCTATACTTTAAATATAATATGATTTTAGATTTATAATGTTACTAAATAGGCTTCCGTTCAGACTGGATATTAAAATAATTCGTACAATATAAAACATATATTATTTGCAATTTACATAATATTATGATATAATTCCAATATGCCTTTTTAAGGTAAATTTATAAACCCTACTACAATTAAGGAGGAAACACTAATGAAAAATGTTTTAGTTTCAGGTTGTAACGGAGCAATGGGGCAGATTATCTGCCGGATGATTAAAGAGGATCCTGACATGAAAGTCATAGCAGGAGTGGATTTATTAAACACTTCTATAGGAAATTTTTTTTCGGTGGCTTCGGATTGTTCTATGGTCCCTGGGAAAACAGCGAATAAAACTGAGGTAATCATTGACTTCTCATCTCCCAAGGCAACTTCAGCACTAATTAACTTCGCGCAATCATGGGAGATACCTCTTGTTATTGGTACAACAGGAATTTCCAAAGAGGATGAGACCAAAATGGAGGATGCGGCAAAAGTGATACCGGTTTTCTATTCAAAGAATATGGCTTATGACGTGTGCGTGTTCAAGCGTATTCTCGAGGTTGCGGTGCCCCTGCTTAAAGGCACAGACATCGAAATTGCAGAGGAACATCACAGACGGAAGAAGGACTCACCCAGCGGTACGGCAATAATGCTGGCAGAAACCATAAACAAAATTCTTAATAACGAAATGAAAATTGTTTATGGCAGAACAGAAAAAAGGGAGCCTAATGAAATCGGCATTTCATCTGTTCGTGGCGGCACTATTTGTGGAACGCATACAGTAAAGTTCATTGGCGAAAACGACATTTTCGAGATAAAGCATACAGCACTTTCTCGTGAGATGTTTGCAGAAGGCGCAATCAAAGCTGCTAAGTTTATTACAGAAGAGGGAAGAAAGCCTGGACTCTACACAATGGACGACCTGTTCTAAAAACAAAATAAAAAACTTATGTTAAATAGGTTTTTGGAGACGAGCTAATTTATTAGTCCGTCTCTTTTTTTTGTAGTATAGCGAAATCGCCTTTTTGTTTGATATAATGCGGGCGGGCACAAGACCCGCCCCTACGATAAACATATTGCAAAATCGTAGGGGCGCCGTTTGTGGGAATACCCGTGACTTGGTACACCACTGCGCCCACCTTTTTTATGTAAAATTATAATTTTTAAATTATATTGACAAAAAAGGTCGAATTAATTATAATTAATTCATAATTTGAAAGGGGGATTTTAAAAGTGGAAAAATTAAAAAATACAAAATTATTAGGAATTGTAGGTGCCATAGTAACATTAATTGGTATATTCTTACCGTTCGCTACAGTTTCAGCAAACATATTAGGGTACAAAGCTTCTGAGTCAGTAAGTTTTATTGAAGGAGATGGAATTATAGTATTAATACTAACAATAATAACATTATTAATACTTTTCGCTGATATGTTAAGTGCTAAAGTAGCATTTTTTGAAAAATTAGCAAAAGCAAAATTAGTTTTAATACCAACAGTTATATCAATAATAGTATTAATATATGATATGGCAACTGTAAAAGATGCAATTGATGGATTAGGTAGCCTAGGTGGATTAGTTAAAGTTTCTTATGGAATAGGAACATGGGTAATGTGGTTAGGACTAATTGCAACAGCAGCATTTCCATTTTTGTATAAAAAAGAACAATAATATATATATAAAATAATAAAAAATTAGCATATCTATAAACAAAATAAAACAACCCAAGAATTGTTGGGTTGTTTTATTTTGTTTTAAGGCTAAAAACGTGTTACATAATGAAAGCTTTTGCGATAGATTTGTCATCTAACTTGATATAGCAATCAGCAGAGCGACCACCAATATCAGCAACCACCTCAGCGATTGTTTTGCCAGTGTGTACTTCCTTTTGGCTACGATAATCTATGTACACGTATTCGTCACCAACTTTAGGAATAGAAGTAAGCTTGCCTATGATGTTCTTGTTATTAGACGGGTCTTCGCCGTCAAAAATGTAATACCCTAAAGGCATACTAGGTCCTCCCTTCAAATAATTATGTAAATATTATAGCATATTTTGTAAAATATATCAAATTTAAAAATATTTTTGAGTTGAATTATTGTTCAATTTGATAATTTGGTATATAATTTAGAAAATCAAATAATTAAGAAAGGATATTTAATGAAGCAAGAGTTATTAGGTAAATTAAATACACAAATATTAGGGAAAAATGTGATATATTATGAAAATATAGATTCTACACAATTAAAGGCAAAAGAAATAAAAGACATTATGAAGGATGGTACAATAATAATTGCAAATAGTCAAACTGCTGGAATTGGCACTCACGAAAGAACGTGGTATATGGGAGAAGGAGAAAATATTGCTTTTACATTAATTCTAAAGCCACAATGTAACATTGCAAAAATAAGTAATATTACTATTACAATAGCAGAATGTATGGTTGATGCAATAAAAAAATTATACAATAAGCAATTAAATATAAAGCTTCCAAATGATTTAATGTGCAATGGTAAAAAAGTTGGTGGTATATTAACTCGGAAGTACTACTAGTGGCGAAGAGGTAAAAGATATATTAATAGGCATAGGTATGAATGTAAATCAAAAAAAATTTCCACCACAACTAAAAAATATTGCTACATCATTAAAAAATGAATTTAATATGAAATTTAATAGAATAGATATAATTGCTGGTTTTTTAAGTGTTTTCGAAAAAGAATATATAAAAATGCTAAGCTAAACTTGACCGGTCAGTCTAATGATTTTTAAACAATATTATTATATAAATATAGTATATGTTTTTCTATAATAGGAAAGTCATACTTTCCTATTATAGAAAAAGCTACAATCGCTAGCCCTTTGAGATTTTCTCCTTACGGTCGAAAACTCAAATCGGAAATGTTCAAATCAAAGAAAAATCTTCGATTTTTCTTATTTGTTCTGAGGAGAAAACAATGAAATCAGTTGAAATTATAGGAAATGGAACATATAAACCTAAACAAATTATAGATAATGTTTATTTTAATAATAAATTTTCACTAGAAGAAAATTGGGTTTACAAAAGAACAGGTATTAAAACTAGGTACTGGGAGAATGAAAAAAATATAACACAAATGGCAATTGAAGCTTCAAAAAATGCTATAAATAATGCAAATATTGATATTCAAGAAATAGATTGCATAATAGCATGTTCAACAAGTACAGATAAAATTATGCCAGGAGTATCTTTTGAAATACAAAAAGAATTTGATATTAAAAAATGTATGTGCATAGACTTACTAGCAGGATGTAGCGGATATATAAATGCATTTGATATTGCTAGGAAATACATAGCTTTAGAAGAAATAAATTGTGCTTTAATTGTGGGAGTAGAAAAAGTATCGGAGTTTTTAAATTATGATGATATTAATACATCAATAATACTTGGCGACGGTGCGGGTGCAACTATATTAAAGAGCAGTAATAAAGAAAAAATATATAGCCAAAATATTGAAAGCATTGGTCAAGATGGAGACTTCTTAACTTGTTCATACAAAAACAAATTATATATGGATGGAAAAAATATATATAAATTTGGTACAATTAAAACAGTAGAAAATATTAAAACATTATTAGAAAAAAATAATATAAGCATTGATGATATAAAATACATTGTTCCTCATCAATCTAATATAAAAATATTAGAAGCTATGTGTAAAAGATTAAATATAGAAAAAGAAAAAATGTATATAAATTTAGAGAGCATAGGAAATACATTTTGTGCAAGTATTCCTATAGCCTTAGATGAAATGCTTAATAAGAATTTGTTACAGCCAAAAGATAAAATAGTAATGATAGGATATGGTGGGGGCTTAAATTTAGGAAGTATTTTATTAGAAATATGATAAAAAGGAGTTGGAAAAATTTATGAAATTAGGGTTTGTTTTCCCAGGACAAGGAGCACAATATGTTGGGATGGGAAAAGACTTATATGAAAAATATGATACAGTAAAAAATGTATATAAAAAAGCAAGTGATATTTTAGGAATAGATATAGCAAAATTTACTTTTGAAAGTAGTGAAGAAATTTTAAATCAAACTAAAAACACTCAAATAGCAATATTAGTTATGAGTTTGGCAATAGCTGAATTATTAAAAGAAAATAATATAGAAGCTGAAATTTCAGCAGGACTTAGTCTAGGAGAATACTCAGCACTAGCATATAGTTCCTTTATATCTTTTGAAGATGTAATAAATGTTGTAAGAAAAAGAGGAGAATTTATGCAAAATTATGTGCCTAATGGTACTTGGGCAATGGCAGCCATAATTGGGCTAGATGACGAGCTTGTAGAAAAAGCTTGTAGTGACGTAAAAACTGGCTTTGTTGTTCCTGCAAATTATAATTGTGTAGGTCAAGTTGCAATATCAGGTCAAAGAGATGCAGTATTAGAAGCAATGGAAAATGCAAAGAATTTGGGTGCAAAAAGGGCAATAGAGCTAAAAACCAGTGGTCCATTCCATACAGAAAAACTTAAAGTTGCTTCAGATAAGCTAAGAGAAGAATTAGAAAAGATAGATATAAGTGTAAAGCCTAATAAAAAGGTTATAAAAAACATTGATGCAAAGGAATATACAAATAGTGATAATTTAGTTGATATTCTAAGCTGTCATGTTATAAGCCCAGTAAGGTTTAGAAAGTCTATAGAACAAATGATTTCGGAAGGGGTAGACACATTTATAGAAATAGGACCAGGAAAAGTATTATCTGGATTTATCAAAAAAACAAACAAAGACGTAAATGTAATGAATGTGGAGAATATAGAAACATTTGAAAATTGTTTAGCACAATTGAAATAAAATACAAAGTGAATAATTTGGTGACGTAATTGGCTTGTAGTGGCGGGCCTTGTGTCCGCCCGTTATTCGAAGGCTTGACCCAATTACGCCCTGACCAATGCGGAATATCAGTGTAGGGGTCGATGCCCACATCGACCCGTTAGTGAATAGTGAATGGCGAAAAATGAATAGTGAAGAGTACAAATCTCTTCGAGATTTGAGGAGGAAGAAAAAATGTCAGATAGAAAAATCGCTTTTATAACAGGTGCAACGAGAGGAATAGGAAAAGAAATTGCTTTAGAATTATCTAAAAATGGCTTTGATGTTGTTCTAAATTATAGAAAAGAAACAGAAGATATGCCAGAATTAAAAAAGCAAATAGAGTCAAATGGAGCAAAATGTTTTTTTACACAAGGAGATGTTTCAAATTTTGAAGACTGTACAAGAATGGCAGAAGAAATAATAAATGAGTTTGGAAGAATTGACGTTCTTGTTAATAATGCAGGTATAACAAAAGATGGATTAATAATGAGAATGAAAAAAGAAGATTTTGATGCTGTTATAGATGTTAACTTAGCAGGAACTTTCAATGTTACTAGAAATGTTATTAGCTATATGATAAAACAAAAATCAGGTAGAATAATAAATGTTTCTTCAGTAGTAGGAGTATCTGGAAATGCAGGTCAAACAAATTATTCTGCTTCAAAGGCAGGAATAATAGGATTTACTAAAAGCTTGGCAAAGGAAGTTGCAAGTAGAAACATATTAGTAAACGCAATAGCACCAGGCTTTATAGATACAGATATGACAAATATTTTATCTGATACTGTAAAAGAAAGCATAAATACACAAATTCCTTTAAAAAGAATGGGAACGCCAAACGAAATAGCAAAAGTTGTAAAGTTCTTATCTGGTGATGATAGTTCATATATTACGGGGCAGGTAATACATATTGACGGCGGAATGCTTATGTAAATTCTAATGAGAAGCAACATATTGCGTCGTTAAAATTAATTAAAAAATCCTCAGCGTACACCAGTACGCTTCCGGTATTTTGAATCAATTTTGCCTAGCAATATATCACTTCTCATTAGAATTATATGATATGTAGGGAACAGACCAACGCCGTTCCTCCAATGAATAATTAAGAATATCATAAAATTTTAAAAGACAAGGAGAGGTAAAAAATTATGAATCGTGTAGTTGTAACAGGATTAGGAGCAATAACTCCAATAGGAAAAAATGTAAATGAATTTTGGAAGGGAATTAAAGAAGGAGCTTGTGGTATAGACGAAATAAAAAGTTTTGATACTACAAACTTTAAAGTAAAATTAGCAGGAGAAATAAAGGACTATAATGAAGAAGATTATTTCGAAAAAAAAGCTGCTAAGAGATTAGATAAATACACTCAATATGCGCTTATTGCATCAAGAGAAGCTATGAAAGATTCAAATTTAAATGTGGAAGAGATCAATGCAGAACGTTTTGGGGTTATTCTTAGCTCTGGTATTGGTGGATTACAAACAATAGAGAATAATGATCATACTGTAATTGAAAAAGGACCAGATAGGGTTTCACCGATGTTTATTCCAATGTCTATTTGCAATATGGCTGCAGGTAATGTTGCTATAGAGGTTGGAGCAAAAGGAGAATCTTTTGCAATAGTAACCGCTTGTGCTTCAGCAACACACTCAATAGGTGAAGCATATAGATTAATAAAACATGGTTATCAAGATGTAATGATAGCAGGAGGTACAGAAGCTTCAATAACACCTTTAGGAATAGCTGGATTTATGAATATGAAAGCACTTTCACAGTCGGAAGATAAATTAAGGGCAAGTATCCCATTCGACAAAGAAAGAAGTGGATTTGTAATGGGAGAAGGTGCAGGAGTAATTATTATAGAAGAATTAGAACATGCATTAAAAAGAAATGCCAAAATATATGCAGAATTAGTTGGATATGGAGCAAGTTCAGATGCATATCACATTACATCTCCTGCTCCAGGTGGAGCTGGCGGTGCAAGAGCAATGAAGCTTGCCATTGAAGATGCAAATATTGAAGGTAAAGATATAGATTATATTAATGCACACGGAACATCTACTCATTTAAATGATTCTTTAGAAACAAGTGCAATAAAATTAGCATTAGGAGAAGATGCAAGTAAGAAGGTAATGGTAAGTTCTACAAAAGGACATACAGGACACTTGCTTGGAGCTGCAGGAGGAGTTGAAGCAATTGCTTGTGTTAAAGCTTTAGAAGAAGGGTTTGTTCCAGCAACAATTGGATATAAAGTGCCAGATGAAGAGTGTGATTTAGATATTGTACCAAATGAAGGTAGAAATATAAAAATAAACTATGCAATGTCAAATTCATTAGGATTTGGGGGACATAATAGTTCTATAATATTTAAAAAATATTAGTTTGAAAAATAATCAGCATATTGCGTCGTTATTTTAAATCAAAAAATGCTCAATGTACCAACGTACACCTCCGCTTTTTTGATTTAAAATGCCTAGCACTATACTAATTCTTTTCCAAACTTGATTTATGTATTTATATAATAGAAAGGAATGTGATTTTTTATGGAGTACAAACAAATTAAAAAACTTATGGACGATATGGGAGATTCAAAATTAACAGCAATAGACATTGAATTTCCAGATGGTATTAAAATTAGTATGAAAAAGGATAGTAATGTTCAACCAGTAGAAACAATTAAGGTTCCTACAACTCAAGTTCCTACAGCACAAGTTAATGTAAATACTCAAAATCAGACAACAGTACAAACGGAAGTAGAAGAGGAAGAATATAAAATAATAAAATCTCCAATGGTTGGAACTTTTTATAGTAAATCTTCTCCATCAGCAAAACCTTATGTAGAGGTTGGAACTCAAGTAAAGAAAGGTGACATTGTTTGCATTATAGAAGCAATGAAATTAATGAATGAAATAGAAGCAGATGTAGACGGAGAAGTTGTAGAAGTGTGTGTTAATGATGGGGATACTGTAGATTATGGAAAAATTTTATTTAAAATAAGATAGTTTGAAAAATAATCAGCATATTGCGTCGTGATTTTAAATGAAAAAATTCTCAACGTACCTTAGTACGCCTCCGGTATTTTTCATTTAAAATGCTTGAGCCATGTACTAATTCTTTTTCAAACTTGATTTGTGCAATAAATAATTTATACATTAGAAAGGAATGTAAATAATCATGTTAAATATACAACAAATAATGGAAATAATTCCACAAAGACCACCATTTTTATTAATAGATAGAGTTGAGGAATATGTACCAGGAGAAAGTGCTGTAGCTTATAAAAATGTTACAATTAATGAACCATTTTTTCAAGGACATTTTCCGGGAAACCCAATAATGCCAGGAGTGTTAATGATAGAAGCTTTAGCACAAACAGGTGCTGTTGCGATTTTATCTCAAGAAAGTAGTAAAGGAAAAAATGCTTTATTTGGTGGAGTAGATAAATTAAAATTCAAACGTCAAGTTGTTCCGGGAGATGTATTGAAGTTGGAAGTAAAGATAATTAAGCAAAAAGGACCAGTTGGCGTAGGAGAAGCAATTGCAACTGTAGATGGAAAAGTTGCAGTTAAAGGAGAATTAACCTTTGCAATCGTATAGGTGTAATAAAATATTGTAAACAATGTAGGGGCACCGTTTGTGGGAATACCCGTATCTTGTGACACCACTGTGCCCTTATTCGAGATTTGAGGAGGAAACAAATGTTAAAGAAGGTATTAGTAGCAAATAGAGGAGAAATAGCATTAAGAATAATAAGAGCTTGCAAAGAATTAGGAATAAAAACAGTAGCAATTTATTCTGAAGCAGATAAAAATTCTCTTCATACTAGATTAGCTGATGAAGCAGTTTGTATAGGGCCAAGTGCCGCAACTAAAAGTTATTTGAATATGCAAAACATACTAGAAACAGCTTGTATTACTGGATGTGACAGTGTTCATCCTGGTTTTGGCTTTTTATCTGAAAATGCAAAATTTGCAAAAATGTGTGAAGAATCTAATATAAAATTTATAGGTCCATCGTATAAAATAATTGAATTAATGGGAAATAAATCTAATAGTAAGCAACTTATGAAAAAAGCTGGTGTACCAGTTATTCCTGGTAGTAATGGAGCTATAACAAGTTTAAGAGATGCTATTTCTTTTTCAAACAAAATTGGATATCCAGTTCTATTAAAGGCATCTGCGGGTGGCGGAGGAAAAGGAATAAGAAAAGTAGAATCAGCCTTAGAACTTGAAAAAACGTATAATTTAGTAAAACAAGAAGCAAAAGCAGCTTTTAACGATGATGAAGTATATATAGAAAAATTCATAGAAAATCCTCGTCACGTTGAAATTCAAATTTTGGCAGATGAACATGGGAATGTAGTTCATTTAGGAGAAAGGGACTGTTCAATACAAAGAAGAAATCAGAAAATACTAGAGGAAAGTCCTTCTACAATATTAGATGAAAGTTTAAGAGAGAAGATGGGAAAAGCAGCAATAAAGGCTGTTAAGGCATCTAATTATACAAATGCAGGTACTATAGAATTTTTAGTAGATAAAAATAAAGATTTTTATTTTATGGAAATGAACACTAGAATTCAAGTTGAACATCCTGTAACAGAGATGATTTCAGGAATAGATATAGTAAAAGAGCAATTAAGAATTGCTTCAGGTAAGTCTTTATCATTTACACAAAAAGATATTAGTTTTAGAGGACATAGTATAGAATGTAGGATAAACGCAGAAAATCCTGAGTTAAACTTTAGACCATGTCCAGGACAGATAAAAGAATTAAATTTACCGGGAGGGAATGGTGTTAGAATAGATACTGCAGTATATATGGGATATACAATTCCGCCAATGTATGATTCTATGATTGCAAAGATTATAGTACATGCAGAAGATAGAAAATCAGCTATAAGAAAAATGAAGAGAGCTTTAGAGGAATGTGTAATTGAGGGAATTGATACTAATGTAGATTTTCTATATTCGATATTAGATAATGAGAAATTTAAATTAGGAAATTTTGATACATCATTTATAAATAAAGAATTTAATATGTAGGTTAGTGTTTTTGTATAAACATATTGCAAATGCTGTAGGGAACGACGCCCTCGTCGTTCCGCCTTGGTGTTGCCATTTCGGTTTCGAATAAAATTTAAATATATACTGTAAAAGAGGTGAAGCTATGATAATTGATAAAATAAAAAAGAGAGAAAATGCAGAGGAGGACGATATTCCTAGAGGCGATATACCTATTGGAAAATGGGTAAAATGTGACAAATGCAAAGAGATTATTTATAAAGAAACTCTACATCAAAATTATAGTGTATGCCCAAATTGTGATAATCATTTTAGATTATCAAGTAGAAGAAGGGTTGCGCAAATTATTGACGAGGGAACGTTCTTGGAATTCGATTTAAATTTAAAAGACAGTAATCCACTTAATTTAGACGAATATACAAAAAAATTAGAAGTATTAAGGGATAAAACAGGAATAGATGAAGCTGTAAAATGTGGAACAGGAAAGATAAATGGAGAAGATGTTGTACTTTGTGTAATGGATAGCAATTTCTTTATGGGAAGTATGGGAAGAATTGTGGGAGAAAAAATCACATACTCAATAGAAAAAGCAATAGAATTAAAACTTCCTATCATAATTTTTTGCGTATCTGGTGGAGCTAGAATGCAAGAAGGAATGGTTTCTTTAATGCAAATGGCAAAAACTTCTGCTGCAATAGCAAAATTAAATGAAGCAGGCTTGCTATATATATCTGTATTAACAGACCCAACTTATGGTGGTGTTACTGCTAGTTTTGCAATGCTTGGAGATATCATCTTAGCTGAACCTAATGCTATGATAGGTTTTGCAGGACCAAGAGTTATAAAACAAACAATAGGTCAAGATTTGCCAGAAGGCTTTCAAACATCAGAATTCTTACTTGAACAAGGTTTTGTGGATAAGGTAATACATAGAAGTGAAATGAAGGATACGCTATATAAATTAATTTTATTAAATAAATAATTGATAATAAAAATATTGCAAACACTGTAGGGGTCGGCAGCTTTAGGCGACCCGCTATTTGAAGGCAATAAAAACGTAGGGGCGATTTTAATCGCCCGTGCTTCAAAGACACACATACCAATACAAACAAAGGAAGTGATAAAATTTGGAAAATGCTTTAACTGCATGGGATAAAGTAAACATAGCAAGAAACCCAAATAGACCTACTGCATTAGATTATATTAACAACATATTTGACGAATTTATTGAATTACACGGAGATAGATGTTTTAAAGACGATTTATCTATAGTTTGTGGATTAGCCAGTTTAAATGGAAGGAACTTTACTATAATAGCAGAGCAAAAAGGAAGAAATACAAAGGAAAACATAGAAAGAAATTTTGGAATGCCTAATCCAGAAGCTTATAGGAAGGCTTTAAGACTTATGAAGCAAGCAGAGAAATTTAAACGTCCTATAATAACATTTATAGATACAAAAGGAGCATATCCACGGAATTGGTGCAGAAGAAAGAGGTCAAGGAGAAGCAATTGCAAGAAATTTAATGGAAATGTCTAACCTAAAAACCCCAATAATTTCTATTGTTATAGGAGAAGGTTCAAGTGGTGGAGCATTGGCAATAGGAGTTGGAGATAAAATATTAATGTTAGAAAATTCAATATATTCTATATTATCACCAGAAGGATATGCAAGTATTCTTTGGAAGGATAGCACTAAAGCGAAAGAAGCTGCTGAAGTTATGAAATTAACAGCAAAAGACTTACTTGAACTTGGAATTATAGACGAAGTGCTAAAAGAACCAGTTGGTGGTGCAAGCGAAAATATAAAAGAAATGTCTGAAACAATAAAGGAAAAAATACTTGAAATTACAAAAAAAATACTAAAAGAAAATGTAAACGATTTAATAGATAAGAGATACAAAAAATACAGAGAAATGTAATATATTGATTAATAATTATTGTAGGGGCACTGCTTGCCTAACGGCAAGAGTGAAGAATTAATAATGAATAGTGAATAATGGTATGTAGGGAACGACTTCCAAAGTCGTTCCGGTAATAAATAATTAAGGATGAGAGGTAATAAAAATGATTTTAGAAAACAAAAAAGTATTAATAATGGGAATTAGAAACAAATGGAGTATAGCATGGGGAGCTGCTAAATCAGCTGCAGAGAATGGTGCACAAATTTTATGTACATTTATGGGAGAAGAAAACAGAGAAAAAATAGAAGAATTAATATCTGAAATTCCAGGTTCAAAAGCATATGAATGTGATGCATCAAATGACGAAGCATTAAAAGCAACATTTGAAAAAATACTAGAGGAAAATGGAAAAATAGATGGAATATTACACGCAATAGCACACGCAAATACAGAAGACTTAAGAAACGATTTTATAAATACAAGTAAAGATGGATTTGCACACGCAAATGATGTAAGTGCATATACTTTTGTAGCAGTTGCAAGAATTTCAAAAGAATTAGATATGTTAAATGAAGGAGCAAGTTTAGTAACCTTAACATATCACGGTTCTACAAAAGTATTAGAAGGATATAATGTAATGGGAGTTGCAAAAGCTGCCCTAGAATGTAGTGTAAGATATTTAGCAGATAACTTAGGACCAAATGGAATAAGAGTAAATGCAGTATCAGCAGGACCTATAAAAACATTATCTGCAAAAGGAATTAAAGATTTTGGTAGCATCTTAACAGTAGTTGAAGAAAAAGCACCATTAAGAAGAAATGTTACAACTAAAGAAGTAGGAGATACTATTGCATTTTTATTTAGTAGTATGTCTAATGCAATAACAGGTCAAATAATATATGCAGATAGTGGATACAATGTAATGGGTATATAACAGGCGGAAGACCGTAGGGGCACCGTTTGCGGGAATACCCTGTAGGGAACGACGCCCTCGTCGTTCCGCAGACACCACTGTGCCCGTAATAATGAATAGTGAATAATGCTATGTAGGGAACGACTTCCAAAGTCGTTCCGGTAATAAATAGTGAATAATTATTTGTATGGGCATGCCGTTGGTGTGCCCTAAATTATTTCTTAAAAATTATGAAACTTTTTTTATACCTAAATTGTTTTATATATAAATAGGTAAAATAAGGGGGATTAATTATGGAAAAAAGAACGAAAATTGCATTAATTTGTTTACTTTTATTAATAGTAATAGTTGGTGGGG
>CATKWX010000016.1 GCA_949840345.1 uncultured Eubacteriales bacterium | reverse complement strand
ACTCTTTTAGATATTTTTACTTCTACTTCATCATCATTTTCTAAATCTTCGTTATCATCAATATTTAAAATTAATCTATCTTTTAATTTTGTAGCAATATCTTCTCCTAAGTCTTCTTTCATTTTGTCTTCGTCTAAAACTATTTTTGCAGTAGCATGCTTATTGAAACCTTTATATTCAAGCTTAATATATTTTGACATATCAATTTCTACAGGTTCTTGTATTCCCTCTACTTTAATTTTTATTGTAGTATCCTTTAACTTTAATTTGTTATCTTTTAAGAAACTTGAAGACACTTTAACTTTTATAGTTAATTCATTTCCATTAGATAAATCTTTATTATTTTCAATTTCTAAATCAGCTTTTTCTATGAATTTTTTAGCACTAACTTTACCATCTAATTTGTTTTTTAACTTTTTCTCATCAATTTCGATTGTTGCTGTTGCGTGACCACTATATCCATTATATTTAATATTTAAACATTCAGATAAATCAATTGTTTTAGTTTTTAAGACTAACCATAAAACAAGTGCAACAACCATTGCAAGAAGTGCAATTATTGCAGATACAATTAATTTAGTATGTTTTTTCTTTGGTTTGCTATCTTTGTTTTCATTTGTAGAAGATTTTTGATTTGTATCTTTTTTATCATTTTTTGTTTCTTCTGAATTAGCAGTGCTTACCTCTACAACTTTTTTAACTTCTTCTGTATTGACATTGCTCGCCCCTACAGATTTATTTTCATTTTCTACCTCTTTTTTTGCTTTATTTTCTGATGTTTTATTTTCTTTTAGTTCTTTTGCTGCCTTTTTCTCTTCATTTACTTTTTTAGGTTCTTTTTTCTGTGTTTCTTCTATTTCTGCTTTTGCTTCATTTGCGTCTATTTTTTCTTCTTTTTCGTCCATTTATAAAATCCTCCCCTTTAAATTCTTCAATGATTATAACAAAATTTTTTTTAAATGTCTATATAAAAAATCTGCAAATAATAGAGTAGTCAAAATAATATATACTTTATTTTGACGGATTATTAAAATCTTCATATACATTAATATATTGATTTTTAAGCATTTTTATGACATAATAATAATTATTAACGGAGGTACACTATGGATTTAGAAAAATTAGAATTTAACAAAGTTTTAGATATATTAAATGAATACACTCACACATATATAGGAAAAGAGCTTGTAACTTCTCTTATTCCTTCTAATGATAAAAACATAGTAAAGAGAATGCTTGCAGAAACTACTGAAGCCAATATTCTTATATTAAGGAAAGGTAATGCTCCAATTTCACAAATTGAAAACATTAGTATAACTTTAAAAAAATTAGAATCAAACGGTATATTATCTACTAAAGAATTACTAGATATTGCCCATATTCTTAAAATATCTCGTGAACTTAAAGAATACTTTAATTCTAGTTTAGGAAAAAACGATGAGAACTTCCCTTATTTAGAGATATACTTTAATCAATTATATGCAAACAAAGCTGTTGAAGATAAAATATTATCATCTATTATAGACGAAAACACTATAGACGATAATGCTTCACAAAACTTGAAGACAATTAGAAGAAATATTAGAAAAATAGAACTAGAAATTAGAAATAAGCTTAACTCTATCTTACAAAGCAAATATATTCAAGAAAAAGTTGTTACTATAAAAAATGACAGATACGTTGTTCCTGTAAAGCAAGAATATCGTTCTTCTGTAAATGGTCTTGTGCACGACATATCTGCAACAGGTGCAACTGTATTTATAGAGCCAATGTCTGTGTTTGAGTTAAATAATCAAATTAGTAATTTAAAGTCAGACGAAATTATAGAAATAGAAAAAATACTCCAAAACTTATCTTCTTTGTGCTATTCATATACTAATGAATTAGCATTAACCTCTTCTACTATTGGATTACTAGATTTTATATTTGCAAAAGCAAAATATCGGAATATCAATAAATGGTGTTGAGCCAATTATCGATGATGAAAAATATGTTGATTTAATTAAAGCAAGGCATCCACTAATAGATAAAAATAAAGTAGTTCCTATAAATATTAATTTAGGAAAAGATTTCTCACATCTTGTAATAACAGGTCCAAACACTGGAGGAAAAACTGTTACACTAAAAACAGTAGGATTATTATCAGCAATGGCTATGGCAGGGCTTTATATTCCAGCAAGCGAAAAAAGCAGTATATATGTATTTGATAATATATTTGCAGATATCGGAGACGAACAAAGTATATTAGAATCTTTAAGCACCTTTTCTGCCCATATGGTAAAAATTATTAATATTGTAAATTCTGCCACCCAAAATAGTTTAGTATTAATAGATGAAATTGGTTCTGGTACAGACCCTATAGAAGGCGCAAGTTTAGCAATAAGCATATTAGATTATCTTTATAAAAAACAATGCTTAACATTAACCACCACTCACTATACTGAAATTAAAAACTATGCACTTACAACCGATGGATACGAAAATGCAAGTTGTGAATTTGATATTGAAAAGTTACAGCCAACCTACAGATTAATTATTGGTGTTCCCGGTAAAAGTAATGCTTTTGCTATAAGTAAAAAATTAGGTTTAAATGAGGATATATTAAATAATGCTAAAAAATTAATAGATACCACTACTGTTAATATAGAAGACTTATTAAAAAGCATTTATGACGATAAATTACAAATAGAAAAAGAAAAAGAGAAAATATTGGAAAATTCTAAGCAAATTGAAGAATTGAAAAAGAATTTGGAATTTGATAATACTTCTTTGGAGGAACAAAAAAGAGAAATTATTAATAAAGCTAAATTTGAAGCGAAAAATATAATATTAGATGCAAAAGAAACAGCTGATACTATTATAAAAGAATTAAATGATAGTAATTCTTCAAAAGAAGCAAATAAATTAAGAAATGATTTAAATAATAAACTAAAAGAAACAAAAATAGATACTTCTTCTAGTGATAATATAGGAATATCAAAAGAAGATATTATTCTTGGTATGAGTGTATATATTCCAAATTTAAAGCAAAATGGAATTGTTAAGTCTCTACCCAATAAATCAAATCAAGTCCAACTACAAATTGGTAATGCAAAAATGAATTTTAACATAAATAAATTAACATCAATCCCAGTCAATATAGAGAATTGTAGGGGCGATTTTAATCGCCCGTATTCTAATTCCAAAATAAACACAAATTCATTCACCAATAAATCAATGACTGTATCTTCTGAAATTAATGTTATAGGTCTTAATGTAGATGAAGCAATACCACTAATTGATAAATATCTAGACGACTGCTATATTGCAAACTTGCCAAGTTGCAGAATAGTTCACGGTAAAGGTACAGGTGCTTTAAGAAAAGGAATTCATACATTTTTAAAAAAATATCCGCACGTTAAATCTTACAGATTAGGCACTTTTGGTGAAGGTGAAATGGGAGTAACTATTGTAGAATTAAAATAATGTTGCTATTTATGGAAAAAAATGGTATAATTAATTTGGTAATTTTTTACTAAATAAAATTTTAAAGGAGTCTTAAAAATGGACAGCAAAAAACTTTGCACTATTATGGAACGGGAGGTAGCTTCAGCATTGCAAAAAGAGAAGAAATCTTTTCCTGATGGCTCTGGAATGTCTATAATCTACAAGGAATTTTCCTCTAAGACATACAAGCACGTTTTTGAAGTAACCGTTACCGGTATTAAAGCCACATTCCTTGACGGCGTTGGATTCGCAATGACAGTTATGTTCGATGCCCTAGAGCGTATTGGTTTTATTAGAGATGAAAATAGAGCTAAAAGTCTTAATAACGGCGATACTATGGTTTACACTTACTTAATCAGCAACGAGTGTGCTGAGAAATTGCTTAATCCTTGATTTTATTTCCCCCTGCTAATGTAATATTGGCAGGGACTTTCTATTTACAAAAATATATAACTGTGATAAAATATTATGGTAAACATTTATAAAATAAGGAGGTTACTCAAGTTGACACGGTTTGAATTCTTTGACGGCATAGATCAAAATCTTCCAATTTTCTTTCCAGAACTACAGAATAAGAAAATTGTAGATTTTGTTTTTACAGACTACATTACAAACAAACTAATTTTCAGTATAACCTTTCATATGAAGGACCAATCTGGAAATCCAGTTTTTTCTCTTGAAGATTTCGGTAAGAAATTTGATAAGTTTAAACTGTTTTTGTTAAGATTAGGCATAATAAATATGGAAGATATACTTGAGCCAGAGTTAAAAGAAGATTCTAAAAAATACTTCTTTACACTTCCAGTTGAACTTGTGGTAAAATTTACCGATTAATTTTATTATTTTCCCTCTTGAGATTAATTCTTAAGAGGGCTTTTCTTTTATACTACATATTCTATTTTATTATTTGGGAAATATTCTTTCATAGTTTCTCTTATAAATATTTCTCCATCTTCTCTTATTTCCTTTTTATACATATACTTTCCCTTTCCTCTACCTGTCATTATATCTTTATTATATAAATTTATTGCCATAGGAAAGGCCTCTGAATTTATCATTTTATGAACATAACTATATGTCATAAAAATAACCTCGAAAAATGCTTCGTTTTTTACTTTTTCGCTTAAGTTATTATACAAATACTCTATTAAATTTTTATATAATTCTTTCCAATTTTCAACAAGAATAACAGGTGCGATTAGTATTCCAACCTTATAGCCTGCGTCACACATTTTATTTATTGCATCTACTCTCCCTTTTAATCTTGATGTTCCAAATTCTACTTTATTTATAATATCTTCTGGGTTTACGCTCATTCTCATTACTGTTTTTCCTTGATGATTTAATGAAAGTAAATTATCTACCATATCAAATTTTGTAGGAAAAGTAATATGTCCCCTTCCCCTTTTACCAAATTCTTCTATTGTCCATTCTAGATTACCTGTTATTGTGTTTTCTAGCACTAAGTCGCTATTACTTCCTATTTCAAATGTTAATTCTTTATCACTTTTTAAAGACGTTTTGATTATTTTATCTAGCATTTGTTCTCTATTTACAAATAGTCTTAAATATGCGCATTTATTATAATTACACACCAAATAGCAGTACATACACATTGCAGTACATCCGCGAAGAAGTATAAGGCACTAAATAATCTGAAGTTTTATGGTTTGGAACAAACTTATGTGTTTTTCTAACTCCTATTATTAAATTTCGTTTCATATTTGCAAATTCACTATTTTGCTTTTTTCTCATTTCTTCAATATTATTATGATTTTCTATAATATATTTTGGTACATCTTTATAAGTATCTAGCAATTTTTGACCTAAATAATAATTCTTTATATTTTCTTCATAATATATAGCTTGTGGCTTAAACATTGTTATTTCCTCCTATTTTAAACAATTAAATTTACATATATTGTGTTCAAAATAAACTTGATTTATGCCTTTTTGTATTATATAATTATGTAAATTTAAGGAGGCAATTATGCTAGCAATAAATATAATTTGTATTGGAAAATTAAAAGAAGATTATTTAAAATCTGCTATAAATGAATATTCTAAAAGACTATCTAAATACTGTAATTTAGAATTAATTGAACTAGCTGATGAAAAATTACCAGAAAAAATAAATGATACTATAATAAATGAAATAAAAACAAAAGAATGTAAAAAAATAAAAGAACATATAAAAAAAGACTCTTACACTATATGTTTAGATTTAAAAGGAAAGCAATATACTTCAGAGGAATTTTCTAAAAAAATAGATGATATTGCACTTAATTTTAACAGTACAATAAACTTTATAATTGGAGGAACATTAGGCTTAACAGATGAGCTTTTATCTATTTCAAATGAAAAAATATGTTTTTCAAAAATGACCTTCCCTCATCAATTAATACGTGTATTTTTATTAGAACAACTATTTAGAGCATTTAAAATATCTAAAGGCGAAACATACCATTGGTAAAATTAAAAACAAACGGGTCGATGTGGGGACATCCACCCCTACATCAAATCTCGAAGAGATTTGCAATAATTATTGTAGGGAACGACTTTGAAAGTCGTTCCCTACAATAATTATTCACTATTCACTATTCATTATTCATTCGGAAATTGCTACGTAGCTAATCTTCCGTTACGCCTTTTTTTCTAGGTATCTTTTTATTTTCATTGTTGTTGTTTTTTCAAATTCTTTTTCTCTTATATGTATTTCTTTTATATGTTTATATATTACTAAATCTTTTTGTATTTTCTTTACCTCTTCCCATATTAATTGCTTAATTTCTTCATCTGTTTTTGGTGCATCTTTAAATTTTTCTTCTATAAGCTCTTTATTCACTCTAATTTCTGCGCATAATGTTAAATCATCTTTTTCTGGCTTTAAATATACTAATGATTCTAATATGTAATCATTGTCATTTAATAAGCCTTCAATTTCTTCAGGATATATATTTTTTCCATTTTTGGTTATTAAAACGTTTTTCTTTCTACCTGTAATATAAACAAAGCCATTTTCGTCTTGATAACCTAAATCTCCTGTATGGAACCAACCATCAACTAATACTTCTTTTGTTGCTTCTTCATTTTCATAGTATCCAATCATTACGTGGTCACCTTTTGTTACTATTTCGCCTACTCCATCTTCATTTATATCTTCTATTCTCAATTCTGTTCCAATTAGTGGTAAGCCAGCTGATGCATCATTAAAATAGCAATCTCTATTTACTGTTACTATTGGAGAACACTCTGTAAGTCCATATCCTTGAATTATTTTAACTCCTAACTCTCTAAATCCTTTAGAAACTTCTGGGTTTATGGCTGCAGCACCAGCTATATATAATTTTTGATTTCCACCTAACTGACTATGTATACTTTTAAATACTTTTTTCTTCAAATGAATTCCTATTTTATCTAATCCATTTGTAATTTTTATCATATTTTTTACTAATTTTGCTTTTCCTTGTTTTTCTATTGCCTCCCATATTTTTCTATATAATGTTTCAAATACAAGTGGGACAGATAAAAATATTGATATATGAAATTCTTGAAGATTTTTTTGTATATGTCTTAATCCTTCACAGTAAGCAACAGCTGCTCCTCTATATAATGGTAATAAAAATCCACAAACGCACTCATATACATGATGTATTGGTAACATTGAAAGAAAGATATCTGTTGATTCTATATTTATCATTTGTGCATGTTGGTGTAAATTATATGCTAAATTTTTGTGTGATAGCATTACTGCTTTAGATTGTGAAGTTGTTCCTGAGGTAAATAATAATTCTGCCATTTCTTCTTCATTTATAGTTGCTTCTATAAATGATGTATTTCCGTTTTTTACTAACTCTTTTCCTTTATTAATTAACTTTCTTAATGATAAAAATTTACCATTATCCTCTTTTAAATCCATACCAATATAATATGAAAGAGTATCATTTTCCTTTGCTATTTCATCTATTTTTTCTTGCAATTTATTAGAATATATTATGCAATCAACCTTTGCTCTTTTAATACAACTTACTATTTCGTTTAATGGAAGCTGTTTGTCTAATGGAACTACTATTCCTGTTCCATTAAATACTGCTAGGTATGATATTGCCCATTCATATCTATTTTCTCCAATAACAGCAATTCTTTTATCCTTTAATCCTAAATTTATAAGTGCTGTTCCTAAGCCATTCATTTCTTCTAGAACTTCAGAATATGTTATGTTTGTATAATCATTTTCTTTGTTTTTTACAATGTATGCAATATTGTCTTTATAAAGCTTACAACTGTCTTCTACTAATTGTTTGATGTTCCTTACATCTCTAACCTTGTATAATGGTAAATTTTTCATAAATCCTCCTCGTATTTCTCTGTAGAACGGACGAGCAATGCTCGCCCCTACGATATTAAAGCACAAACCAAGTTTGAAAAAGAATTAGTATATGGCTCAAGCATTTCGGACGAGAAATACCGGAAGCGTACTGGTGTACGCTGAGGATTTTCTCATCCGAAATAACGACGCAATATGCTGATTATTTTTTAAACTTTTCTTATTTTTGTTTATATAATCTAAATAGGTCCTTAATCTTTAATCTATCTCCATAATGCAAAGTTGCTGCTGAATATACTTTTATTGAAATCATTGCAAGAATTACAGCGGTTACAATTAATACTATAATTGATGTTACTATTTCTCCTCCTGTTACTGCTCCTGCAAGTATTCTTCCTGGCATTGAAAAAGCTGCTGAAAATGGAAATATTGATGCAAATTGGCTAGCAGAGCTATTTGGTGTTGTTGATGTAAAGTATGCTAAATAGAAAGATATAAGTGCTATTAATGATATTGGTGTACTAGCACTTTGAACATCCTCTACTTTGCTTACTGTAGCACCTGTTACTGCACTTAAGAATGCATATACTGTATATCCTAAAACAAAGTATATTAAGCATATTAATACATCTGTTACGCCTATACTTAAATTACTTAATATCTTTGATACTATATCAAAATCACTTGGAATAAATAATTTATAAGATACTATTGCAACTAATATTAAACCTACTAATTGTCCTAAACCAACTAATCCCATTGCTATCGTTTTTCCTACAACTATTTTTGTAGGTGTTGTTGATGTAACTAATGTTTCCATTACTCTTGAAGTTTTTTCACTAGAAACAGATGTTGAAACACTATATCCATAGAAATAAACTGCGAAGAATAGGATAAATGAACTTACCATTGCTATCATAAAATTTTGATTTCCTTCATTGTCTTCTAATCCTTGTATTTCATATGTTATAGGAACATTAACGGCTTGTATTAATTCTGGTGATGCATTTTCTTGTAATAATAATCTATTTGTATTTACACTTTTGATTATATTTGAAAATATATCAGCCGTTGTTTGATTATCTGAAAAAGCATCGTCCTTTTTTACAATGAAATCAAAAGCAACAGTATTATCAACTTTTTTAAGTGCAATTGCTATATCTATTTTTTCGTCACTTATTGCTTTTTTAACATCTTCTAATTGTTTATTATTAAAATACTCTATATCATAATCTAAACCAATTTCATTAAACATTTCAGATGAAGCATTTAAAATATTTTCATTATCTACTATTTGTACTTTTAGTTTATCATCGTCTTCTCCTGAGCCAAATGCATTAATTAAATTTGGCACATTACAAAGAGCAACTATTATAAGTATCATAATTGCATTTACTACTATAAAAGATTTCTTTTTTATATATTCCTTTGCTGTAAACTTTACAATTGTAAATAAACTTTTCATTTTAAGCTTCACCTACCTTATCTATAAATATTTGATGTAGAGATGGTTCCTTTATTTCAAATTTATCTATTTTAATTCCTTTTTCTACTATACTTTTTAGTATATCTTGTGCCATTTGCTCATCTTTAATTTTTATTTCATAGCTATTTACTTTTTTCTCTATAATTTCTGCATTGCTTGGTATTACAGAGCTTAAATCTTCATAAGATTCAATTAATAAATTGCTTTTTCCATAAGATTTCTTTATTTCAGAAAGGTTACCTTTTACTACTGTTTTTCCTTTTTTCAAAATTACAATATCTCTACAATATTCTTCAACTACAGACATCTGATGGCTAGAAAGTATTATATATGTTCCTTTTTCAATTAACTCTTCTATAACACCTTTTATAATTTGAGTATTAACCGGATCCAAACCGCTAAATGGTTCATCTAGAATTAATAATTCAGGGTTATGTATGATAGAAATTATTAATTGCACCTTTTGTTGATTTCCTTTTGATAATTGTTCTGCTGGTTTATCTATATAATCATATAAATCTAGCTTTTTACACCAATACTCAATTGCCTTCTTTGCATCAACTTGATTCATTCCTTTTAATGTAGCAAAATACATTAATTGGTCAGCTAACTTCGTTTTAGGATAAATTCCTCTTTCTTCTGGTAAATAACCAAAATTAATATTTTCTCTTTTAACTTCTTTTCCATTCCAAGTAATATTTCCAGAATCTTTATTTAAAATTCCAAGAATCATCCTTATTGTAGTAGTTTTACCAGCTCCATTAGAGCCAAGTAATCCAAACACACTAGGTTTATCTAAATCGAATGAAATTCCGTCTACTACTTTTTTACCTGAGTAGCTTTTATGTACATTTTCAACCTTAAGTCCCATTTGTGTACCTTCCTTTCTATATGTTTTTGTAATTTCTTCGAAGCTCGGGCAGACTTTAACCCTGCCCCTACAACATTTGCACTTAACATTTTCTGTTATTCGGAACGACGAGGGCGTCGTTCCCTACAGTTTGCAATTAACATTTTATATTATGGTTAGTTTAAAAAAGAATTAGTATAGTGCTAGGCATTTAAAGTAAGAAATACCGGAAGTGTACTGGCGTACACTGAGGATTTTCTTACTTTAAATAACGACGCAATATGCTGATTATTTTTTAAACTAAATTCATTGTATCGCGTGCAATAACCAACTCCTCATTAGTTGGTATTATAAATGCTTTTATTTTTGAAGTAGACTTTGTAATCTCTCTTTCTTCGCCTTTTACATTATTTAAAGCTTCATCTATATCTACTCCCATAAATTTTAAATACTCGCATATACCTTTTCTTACATTTATTTGATTTTCGCCAATTCCTCCAGTAAATACTATTGCATCTAATCCACCCATTGTTACTGCATATTTTGCAATAAATTGTGCCACTGTTTTATTAAATATTTCTATTGCAAGACCTGCTTTTTCATTGGTGTAACTTGCATTTTCTATTTCTCTAAAGTCAGGTACCATGCCAGCTATAGCTGATATTCCAGACTTTTTATTTAATATAGAATTTGCTTCATTTGGTGTTAAATTTTCCTTCTCCATTATGTAAGTTACAACAGATGGATCTAAATCTCCACTTCTTGTAACCATTGCAATTCCGCCAAGAGGGCTAAGTCCCATGGATGTATCTACACATTTTCCTGCTTTTACAGCACATAAGCTTGCACCTTGTCCTAAATGGCAAGTTACTATATTTAATTCTTCAATAGGCTTATTCATTAACTTAGCACAAATTTCTGAAACAAATTTATGGCTTGTTCCATGTGCTCCATATTTACGCACACGATGTTTTTCATAATATTCATAAGGTATTGGATATAAATAGGTACTTTTAGGCATTGTCTGATGAAACGCTGTATCAAATACTGCTGCCATTTTTACATTTGGCATTGCACTTTGGCAAGCTTTTATTCCTAAAACAGCAGCTGGATTATGTAAAGGTGCAAGTACGGCACATTCTTCTATTTGTTCAATTACCTTTGGAGTTATTAAAACAGATTTGTCAAATATTTCTCCTCCGTGAACAATTCTATGTCCTACTGCGTTTATCTCTTCTAATGAAGAAATTACTCCATGCTCTGAATTAGTTAATTCGCTTAATATTGTTTGCAAAGCAACCTCGTGATTTAAGGCAGTTTTTGTTATTGTATATTTTTGTTCTCCTACCTTATGTGTAAGAAAAGCTTCTGTTTCACCTATACGTTCGTAATTTCCCTTTGCTAATACAGCT
The DNA here is from genome assembly GCA_949840345.1 of uncultured Eubacteriales bacterium. Taxonomy (GTDB): domain Bacteria; phylum Bacillota; class Clostridia; order TANB77; family CAG-508; genus CAKPQL01. The sequence continues at coordinate 28,813 of CATKWX010000016.1, read as the reverse complement.
TCTGTTTCCATATCAATTAATTGATACTTTAAAGAAGAACTTCCACAATTTATGACTAATATTTTCATAGGTTTCTCCTTTCAAAATTTGCAAAGCAAATTTTGTATTATTCACTATTCACTATTCACTATTCATTATTCGCTCGGGCACGCCACCGGCATGCCCCTACAAACTACGTAGCTAATCTCCCGTCCGCCCCTACAACGTTTGCAATTAATATTATATTTTCTGCTATTGTTAGTTTAAATAACGACGCAATATGCTGATTATTTTTTAAACTAAGTTCATTGTTTCTCTTGCTATCATTAACTCCTCATTCGTTGGAACTATCCATACTTTTACTTTAGAATTATTTGTAGAAATTTCTCTTTCTTCACCTTTTACTTTGTTTGCTTCTTTATCTAAATCTACTCCCATAAATCCTAAATAATTACATATTTCTTCTCTTGTTTCTGGCCCTCTTTCTCCAACTCCTGCTGTAAATGTTATTACATCTACTCCGTTCATTGTAACTGCATATTTTCCAATATATTGAGCTATTATATATGCATATTCTTTTAATGTTAATATTGCTTGTTCATCGCCTTTGGCAGCAGCTTCTTCTATATCTCTATTATCTGGAGAAATTTTAGAAATTCCGTATATTCCAGATTTTTTATTTAATATTGTTTCCATTTCATCTGGTGATAAATTTTCTTTTTTCATTATATATGTTACAACAGATGGGTCTAAATCTCCACTTCTGCTTCCCATAGCAATTCCACCTAATGGTGTTAATCCCATAGATGTATCTACACATTTACCATTTTGTATAGCACATAAGCTTGCACCTTGTCCTAAATGGCAGTTAATTATTTTTAAATCCTCTACAGGTTTTCCTAAAAGCTCTGCAATTCTTAATGAAACATATTTATGGCTTGTTCCGTGTGCTCCATATTTTCTTACTCCATATTTTTCGTAATATTCATAAGGTATTGCATATAGGAAATGCTCTTTTGGCATTGTTTGATGAAATGCAGTATCAAATACTACAACATTTGGTTTACCTGGTAATTCTTTTTTACAAGCTTCAATTCCTTGTAAATGTGCTGGGTTGTGTAATGGTGCGAATGTAATTGCATCTTCTATACCCTTTTCAACTTCATCTGTTACGATTACAGACTTTGTAAACTTTTCTCCACCATGAACTACTCTATGTCCTACAGCATTTATTTCATCTAAAGAAGCAATTACACCATGTTCTTTATCTGTTAATTGCTCCATAACAAATTTTATTGCTTCTGAGTGATTTTGCACTGGATGTGTAAATTTAAATTTTTCTTCTCCAACCTTATGTGTAAGGAAAGATTCTCCTATACCTATTCTTTCGTAATTTCCTTTTGCCATAACACTTTCATCTTCCATATTTATTAATTGGTATTTAAAAGATGAACTTCCACAATTTAATACTAATATTTTCATATATTTCTCCTTTCGATTTTTAAGTATTCCTTTGGGGCACGGACGACCAATGGTCGCCCCTACGAGCCCCTACGCTTCTATGGTATATTTCAACTTTTTTGCGGAACGACGTTGGTCTGTTCCCTACATACCATTATTCACTATTCATTATTAACTTTTCACTCTTGCCGTTAGGCAAGCGGTGCCCCTACAATATTTGCAATATGTTTTGTTACAATGTTTGCAATTAACATTGTATCTAGAACCGAAAATATAATCAAAAAATAAAATGACGAATGCAAATGGATAAATTTTAGAAATTCTTATGAAGATTTTATGGAAAGAGTTCGCGTTTATCGCGGAAGGGTGCCATAAAATCGAATTAGAATTTCTTGAATTTTGTAATGTAGCCGAGGAATTTTATTTTTATTATATTTTCTGCTATTATATATATTAATTAACTATTTTGTGCTTGAACGGCTGTTATTGCAACCACACCAACTATATCATCTGCACTACATCCTCTTGATAAATCATTTACAGGCTTTGCAATTCCTTGACAAAGTGGTCCATAAGCTTCTGCTTTCCCTAGTCTTTGTACTAATTTGTATCCTATGTTTCCTGCATCTAAGTTAGGGAATATCAATGTATTTGCATGTCCTGCAACTGCACTACCTTTTGCCTTCATTTCTCCAACTTCTTTTACTAATGCTGCATCTAATTGTAATTCTCCATCAACTATCATATCTGGTGCTTTTTCCTCAACTAATTTAGTTGCTTCAACTACTTTATCTACTAATTCAGACTTTGCACTTCCATAAGTTGAAAAAGATAACATTGCAACTTTAGCTTGCTTTCCTGTTAATTGTTCGAAACTCTTTGCAGAAGATATTGCAATTTCAGAAAGCTCCTCGCTATTTGGGTTTATATTTAGTCCGCAATCTGAAAATACAAATACACCATTTTCTCCATATTCACAATTTGGTACACTCATTAAGAAAAAAGCTGATACAAGCTTTGTTCCTGGAGCTGTTTTTAATATTTGTAAAGCTGGTCTTAATGTATCTGCTGTAGAGTGCGCAGCACCTGATACTAAACCATCTGCTTCATTTTGTTTTACCATCATCATTCCAAAAAATACTGGATCTAACATTAATTTTTGTGCAAGTTCTTCTGTCATTCCTTTTGCTTTTCTTAATTCAAAGAAAGCGTTTGCATATTCAGCATATTTTTGTGATTTTTCTGGATTTACTATTGTAGCATTTGAAATATCTACATTGTTTTCCTTTGCTAAATTTAATACTTTTTCTTCGTCTCCTATTAATATAACCTTTGCAAAACCTTCTTTTCCAATTTTTTCTGTTGCTTTTAATACTCTTATATCTGTTGCTTCTGGTAATACTATAGTTTTTATAGTAGATTTTGCTTTTTCTTTCATTTCTTCTATAAATGACATTTTTTGTTCCCCCTATTTATATATTTTTAGACTAACGGAAATATTATATACAAAAATTTCCTAAAACACAATATTTTTAAGAAATTTTTATACAAAAAGAGTACCGTTATTAAAACGATACCCTTTTTGTTTAAGCTAATTATGTCTTAAGATACTAGCCCGTTATTCCCCAAAGCACTCTTGTGTAGTTTGTAAAGCGACTAATGTCTTCACTACAAAAGTCTGTACCTTTCTTAGGATGAAAGAATTCGATTTTGCCGTTATTGATTGCTGTAATCAATACTAAGCTATTACCAGTTACTTCCGGGAACATTTCGTGGTCAAGAAGTGCAACTGCTAAGAAGTTTCCGCTAGAAAGTTTTTCATATACTTCCTTCCAGCTACTCTCACGAAGCACCCCTAAGCCGTAAGCTTGGCATATCACGTCTATGTAGTGCCACCAAGTTCCGTTTTTATGGTGCCAGCCGCCGTATACAGCAATTTTCGTCAAATCTTCCAATGATACCTCTTTTCCAAAATACTGAAGAACCGTATAAGCGATTATTTGGAATATGCCATGTGTTTTTAAGGTTTCGCAATTCCATTCGTCAACTGTTTCTCCACTTATTGGATATAAGATATCTTCACAAGTTTTTGAGTCTTGTGGAACCAATGTCAACCGGTACGAGTGAACTTTCGTAAAGTCAAAGACGTCTTTGCTCATTTTGTCCATATCACTTATTCCTTGTGGATTGTGCAAAGCGATGCAAATGTCGTCCATAGCTTTACGATATTCGTTGTAGTCCTCGGGGGTCATTTCTCGGTCTATCCAAGGATAGCCGTTTTCGTCAAATGCGTGGGGAAAACAATAGTTGTTCATTTTGACATGCCTCCTATAAAAAAGATTAGCTTATTTTCTTGTACAAGAGCACAAGAATTACGAACATGTAACAAAAGTGTTACTTAATTATTATACCATTTAATGGTATATATTTCAACTGTTTCAGAGTTATTTGCAAGTATATTAACAAATTTTTAACTCAAATATTTAGTTATTTATCCCTACTATTTATGTGTAAATATCTTATCTTTTGAAAATTATATGAAGCAATACTTCTACCATAGGCATCAAATGTATGTGTTGCAACAAATGTATTAGCTAAACTTGAAGGAGTATATTTATCTACTATTATAAGTGTATGAGAAAATTTACTTCCATCAAAACTTAATTGTGCTATATCTCCAACCTCTACATCACTTAAATTAACTTCTTTTGCATATGGTCCTATACCATTATTGTTAATTAAAAATTTATACAAATACTCTACTCCACTCCAAGAAGCAGATTTATCGTTACCATTATTATAATACCAACCATATTTATTGTAATTCATAATACCACAACCGAGCATAGATACATTGCGAAGCAAAGCTTGTGCAGTCCCCACCAACTGGGTCGAAATTATAATATTTAGGATTTCTAAAATATGCCCATTTTTTTGCATATTCTATTACCTTTTGCCTATTATATTCCATAAAAAAACACCTCACTTTATTATATGAGGTGTATGCATTTATTGTTTTATTTTAAGCTATTTAGTGCATCCTTTGTTGCTTTTGATTTATCAAATTTATTTATTAAAAAGATTATAATTGCTGTTAATGCAAAACTTATTCCATAAGCCCAAGCTACTATACCAATTTTTCCTTGTATTATATTGTCTCCTGCAATTGTTGATGATATAACTGATGGAAATCTTGCAAAAGTTCCTATTAATACAAATTTTATATAGTTTATTGGTAATAAGCCACCTATATATGTTAGCAAATCTTTTGGTGTACCTGGTATAGCAAATAGTATTATTAAAACTGTTTCTACTGTTTTTGGATTTTTAAAAGCTTTACTATTTTCAATTTTATCTATTTTTTCCTTTTTAAAAGATTGATATAGTGCCTTTTTTCCATATTTTTTTACCAAGAAATATATAATCGTTGTAGTAATAAAAACTGATGCAAATATAAAAATTGTTCCACCAATAGTTCCATAACACATTCCTGCCATTATTTCTAATGGTTCTCCAGGTAATATAACTAATACAATTTGTGCTAATTGTAACAAGAATAATACTAATATTCCTAAAAATCCTAAATCATCTATTTTTTGTTTGAATGCTAATCTACCTTCTTCAGTAGATATTCCTTTCATTATTGGTATTAAATATATAATTAGCCCTACTACTATTGCAATTACTAATATGAGTAATATTATTTTAATAACTTTATTCGACTTTTTCTGCTCCATTTTAATCACCTTCTATTATATTTATATATAATAGCATAAAATTGTATATATTTCAAATAAATTATTCACTATTCATTAATCTACGTGTATATCTCCAGATGTTGTTTTTAAATCAAAATCTGCATAAGGTTCTGTTCCAATCACATTAACACCATTTGGTAATTTTATATCTCCTGAAGTTGTTTTTGTATTTATTTTGCAATTTGTATCTTTATTTAAAGATATTTTTATATCCCCTGATACTGTCCTTGCTTCACTTTTTTCTTTAATATTAAAATCATGTCCTGAAATATCTCCTGATGTTGATTCTATTGATATTTTTCCGTTTGCTCCATTAACGCTAATTTCTCCTGATACTGTTTTTACTTCAATATAATTTGTAGTTTTACCTACATTTATATCTCCTGATGTTGATTCTAGTATTAATTCATTTGAAGTTACATTATCTAGTTTAATATCTCCCGATACTGTTTTAATTCTTAATTTATCTGCATTAATGGCTCTACTAAGTGTAATATCTCCACTCGTATTTTTAATTTCTAGATTATTTAATTCTAATTCTTTATCTATAAATATATCTCCTGATACAGATTCTATAAATATACTACCTTTATAATTTTTAGGTATATATATGTCATAAGCCATTCTACGCATATTAAATAAATTAAAACTAAATTTCATATCTTTTTTTGATTCATATACAGTTAATTCATTTCCATTTGTAGAAGCATAAAACAATTCCTTTTCTTCTAATTCCTTATTAGAATACTGTACTATTCTTAATTCTTCTTCATCTGTAATCATTACATTTACATCTGATATTTTGAAATTTAATTTTATGCTATCTATTTGACTTAAATTAATCTTTTCTTCTTTTCTTATATTTTCTGCTTTTCTTTCTACATTTCCAAAGTGAAATCCATTTTGTGCTGCATAAATTAAAATATTTAATAATGCTATTATTGCAAATACTGATAAAACTATTCCTACAATTATCCAAAATCTTCTCATTATTTATTATACCTCTTTTCTTCAAATCTCGAAGAGATTTGTACTCTTCACTATTCATTATTAACTCTTCACTCTTGCCGTTAGGCAAGCTATGCCCCTACGCCCCTACAGAATAATTATTTATTATATATTATATATAATTATTTACATCCACAATTTTATTTTCTTAATTTTATTGCTAAATTAATTATGTTTTCTACTAAAGCCGCAATTATGAATACTATCCAAGATATGTACCATATTCCACATATAAAACTAATTGCTAAATATATTATTACAGTAAGAGTCCATAGTATTGAACTTATTGCTTGCTTTATTTCCTTATCTTTATCTTTTTGTCCTTTCCATTCTTTAAATTCTTCAACCATTGTGCTTTCATATTTTGTATATTTGGGCTTTGACATAAAATAATATGTTATAACGCAAGTTGGAATACCTGCTAATACTAAGAATGCTGAAACTGTAATAAAGTCAGGTAATTTTAATTCTGCTAATACTATTACTGCTATAATGCTTAGAATATAAAAACCAACTGAAACTGACACAACTAGTGCTGTCTTTTTTCTATCTTCTTCGTTTTGTTCTTTATTTATTGGATTTTCTTTTATTAATTCATCTACTAGTTCCTCTACGCTTCCAATATCTTTTATAGACTTCTCATAAGCTTCTTTTTCTGTTTCTCCATTTTTTATTAAATCATTATACTTGTCTGTTGTATTTGATATAATTTCGTCTTTTAAATCGTTTACCTTTTTTGTATTTGGTGTTCCTTTAAATAAATCATTTACATATTTTCTAATTTCATCTTTCATTGTTTTCTTCCTTTCTATTTTATTTTACAGGTTTAACAAGAATTACTATTTGGCTAGGCGTTCGAAAAAGAAATACCGGAGGCGTACGTATGGTACGTCGAGGATTTTCTTTTGATGAACAACAACGTCAAATGGTGATTATTGTTAAAGCTATATTAACTTATCAATTAAATCTTTGGTAAGCTTCCACTCCTCGATGCTCTTTTTATAAAATTCTATGCCTTCGTTTGTAATTGAATAGTATCTTCTTCTAGCTCCAGCATTTCCTTCTCCCCAAAAGGAGGTAATATAGCCAGCTTCTTCTAGCCTTCGAAATGCGCAATAAAGTGTTGCATCATTTAATTCATATTTATTGTCTGTTTTTTCTTTTATAGATTTATTAATTTCGTAACCATAGCTATTTCCCTTCATTAAGTGAGCTAGTATTATAGTTTCAGTGTGTCCTCTAATTATGTCCGAACGTATAGACATAAACTCACCTCCTCATACTTCGATATATATTATAATATCATATACCTTGTCTGTCAAGATATGTTGAATAAAAAAATATGAGATTTTTTCTCATATTTAGAATTTGTATTTTCATAGCATAAAAAAGGTGGCTTTGCCACACGGAACGACGAGGGCGTCGTTCCCTACAACGTTTGCAATATGTTAATTGCATAATATATAATAGAATATAATGGCATACTACTTAAGTGACCTTTATATATCCTTCTTTGCTGTAACCTTTTGTAATAATTGTAATCCTATTATTACTCCTGCACCTATTATGAAGAATATTATACTAAATGTATTAAAATTCATTGGAGCTTTTGGCACATCTAAAGTTGTTGGCCCCATTACTATTGCATATAATGAGCCAAGCATTAGTCCAATTATCGTGTATATTGTTTGACTTCTATATTTTTCTAATGCCTTTTTTATTAGTTTTATAACTAACAATATTCCTACAATTATACCTATTCCAAATATAAATAAAACTGGAAAATAACTTAAATTAAAATGTAGTAATTCTTTTATTGCAGATATTATTGGAATATATAATCCAAATATTAATAATAGTGTAGACCCTGAAATTCCTGGCAAAATCATAGCAGATATTGCTACCATTCCTGCGAAGAATATGTATAAAGCTAAGCCAAAACTTAAATTTGTTATATCTACTGTACCCTCTGTTCCAGCAACTGGATTAAAATATGTAATTAAGGCTACTATAGCGATTCCAATTATAGTAAATATTATATTTTTATATTTTCCTTTTATTTGGTCTTTTTCTTCTTTTATTATTAGAGGTATTGCAAAAATTATAAATCCTAAAAACAATGAACTTATATTATATATATGAACTTCAAATAAACTTGCAAGTACAAGAGAAGCTAATGCCATACCAATAACCCAACCGCAAGCCCATTTTACTAAAAATTTTAGCGCTTCTTTTTTTGCTTCATTCTTTCCATATATTACATCATTAAGTGAATTAACAAATTTATCGTAAAAACCTAATATAAAGGCAACTGTTCCACCTGATACTCCTGGTACACTATCTGCTAGTGCCATACAAAATCCTCTAAATGCATTAATTATAAAATTCATTTTTTATCACATTCCTTTGTATATTTAATATTTGTATCATATCACAATATGTTATAAATTGTCTATATAAATAATTATAATTCTGGTCCTTCTATTTTATTTTCAAAAGTTTCAAAACTTTCTGTTTCTCTATTATAAGTATAAAAGCTTGAATAATCTTCTTCGAATAATCCTGTTAATTTTAATAATGCCCTTTTTTGCTGTTCTTTAGGTTCAAATTTATATTTGCCATTTTCGTCTCTTAATCCATTTAATTTATTATAAAAATATCTATATATAGATTCTCCTGTTGTAAATGTATATACCATTACTTCATCTTGTGGATTATCTGGTATAACAACTCTTGAAAAGGTTGGTATTGAGTTTTTGGCATATTCTGCTATTTCTCTTTCTTTAGTAAGATATAAAACTCTAATTCTTGCATTATTTTCTATTTCTTCTTCAGTCATATTTGAAGTATTAGAGTTTTCTAGTTTTCTCTTTTCATCTTCATACATTCTTGTTAATTCTTCATTACCTTGTATTTTTCCCTTTACATAGTCCCCGTTTGCAAATTCGCTTATTTTTTTATTTATCTCTGCTTCAATTTCATTTTGTATTAAATGTTCTTTTGCTACAGCAAAAGCTTCATTCATTTTTTTAGTTACTTCATCTTTACTATACTTATTATCTCCATATTTGCCTATAATTTCTTCTGTTATTCTTGCTTCATATGCTTTTAAATTTTCATATTCATATCTCATATTAGAATTGTCTGCATTTGCAGTTAAATCTTCTATAGTGTTTATTTCTTGATATTTTCTACGTGTTTTATATTCTATTTTCTTTGTTCTATCTGAGCCTATAATTGTAAAATCAGGCATATCTATCTTTTTAGAAATTAAACCATCCTTTGTTTTTTGTTCTTCGTGATAAAGTGCTCCTAATGCTGAAAATTCTGCATCTAAATAGTCCATTTCACCTTTACCTTGTGCCTCGAAGTTAAGCTTAAATTGATTTTTCTCATCTGAAAATATTACATTATATCCAGTATTTACTGCTCTAAATCCAGGTTTTTGCATCATTTTTGGTATTCTTATTTCTTTTGCTCCCCAAAACTTAAAAGTTGAAAATTTAGATAAATTGGAAACAAAGTATGAACTCATTTCATATTGTAATTCTCTTAAAGTTTTATTATAGGTTTCTTCTGTTCTTTCTTTATTCTGTTCTCCATATTCTACATTGTATTTTGCGTAATCAGCTGAATTTTGTAAAATATTAGTTAAATCTTGCTTAGCTTTATTGTCAATTACCATATTATTTACTTTTTTCATTTCATTACTTAAATCTTTTATTTTCTTTTCACTATCGCTTATAAATCGTATATGTGCCTTTATTCTACTTGCAGTTGTTTTTAACTCCTCTGCTAGTTCTGTTAATTTTTGATTTACTGAATCGTCTCCAGTTCTAAATTTTTGAGGAGGTACAGATGTTATAACAGAAAATGCTAGTATATCCTTAAGGTCTATTCTATCTATATCTTTTAATATTTCCGTTTGATTTATATGTAGGTCTTCTTGCTTTTTATCTAATATTTCTGTAAATTCATTTCTTATTTTTGTTGCTATACTATCTGGCGTTTTTATTCTTAGTTCTATAAATCCTCCAGCACCCGGAAAAACTTCTCTATACGTACTCGCTACTGCATACGCTATTGCTTGAATTGTTCTACTATTATTTGCAATATTTTCCCTTTGTTTCATAAATTCTTGCATCTTTTTACTTTGAGCTTGCTTTAGTTCTATTAATTGCCTTTCTGCTGATGCAGCAACAGCATCTGGCTCCATTGGTTTTCTTGGCATATTTATCATCTCCGTATTATTTATTTGCATAACTATTTTACCACCTTTTGTTAATTATGTAAATATGTTTCAACAATTTTCGACATTACAGCACTGTGCACACGCATTACTTTTTGATACTTTACACAGCTTTTCTATTTCTTCCTCCGATAATACTCCTTCTCTTTTATAATAATCTGCTATTGCAGTTTTTATTGCTTCTTCTGCTAAGACTGAACAATGCAATTTTATAGGAGGTAGTCCACCTAGTTCTTCTACAACTTGTTCATTTGTTATTTTTAATGCTTCACTTATAGTTTTTCCTTTTATAATTTCTGTTGTAACACTGCTTGCTGCAATAGCTGCACCACAACCATAGGTTTTAAATTTTACATTTTTTATAGTTTCATTTTCAATTTTTAAATATATTTTCATAACATCCCCACACACTGGGTTTCCAACTTCACCTATTCCATCTGCATTTTCAATTTCGCCAACATTTCTAGGATTTGTATAATGCTCTACAACCTTTTCTGAATACATGTTTTTATCTCCTTCAATTTGTACTCTTAACTCTTAACCATTCACTATTCACCGGGCAGACAGAGGCGTCTGCCCCTACATCAAATCCCGAAGGGGATTTGTACTTTTCACTCTTAATTATTCACTATTCACTATTCATTAACGGGTCGATTTAGGTCTAGACCCCTACAATTATTCATTCGGCATCAGCTTCGAAGCACGGGCGATTAAAATCGCCTCTACAATCCGTCTGCCCCTACATACGTTTTTGCACATAGAATCATATTATAATCATATAAAAAAAATAAACTTTTATGCTGGTTCATAAAAATTTATTTTTTGTTTTACTTATTCACTATCATATCTACTTGCCCGTCTTTTAAATATATAACTTTATCCGAGCTTGCTATTGTTGATTTTCTGTGTGCAATTATTATTACTGTACTTTGCTTAGATATTTTATCTATTACGTTTTGAATTAATTTTTCTGTTTTTAAATCTATATTAGAAGTTGGTTCGTCAAAAATATATATGTTTGTTTTATGTAATATTGCTCTTATGAATGCAATTATTTGTAATTCTCCAAGCGATAATCTAGATAATTTTATTTGTGTATCAAGTCCGTTTGGCAATTTTTTAAATACATTTTCTACCTTCATTTCATAAATCAATTCTTCTATTTGCTTATCTGTTATTTCATTATTTCCAAGTTTTATATTGTTTCTTACAGTATCTGCAAATATATATGGGTTCTGAGATATGTATGATATATTATCTCTTAAAGCTTTGTTTGATATTTTCGAAATATCATATCCATTTATTAATATTCTTCCACTTTGTATATCATATAACTTCATTAGTACATTTGTAAGTGTAGTTTTTCCAACTCCTGTTCTTCCTGCTATTGTTACTTTTGTTCCTTTTTTTATTATAAAAGACAAATTCTTTAGTATAATTTCTTTTCCATAACTCATAGAAACATTTTCAAACTCAATATCTCCATTCAAATCGTCAATATATTCTCCTTCTTCAATGTTTTCTCCATTAGTTTCTTCTAGTAATACTTTAATTCTCTTATATGAATTCATGCAAGTTTGCAAATCTTCTAAATTATTAAAGATCTCTTCTAATGGACTTTTGCATTGCTTTGTATAGAACAATACTAGATATATGCTTCCAAGAGAAATACTAGTATTTATATTTAATGCATAATATATAATCGCATATATTCCAAGTGCTTGTATTAGTGTCAATAGCCAATATGGGAAATGGTGTACAAATATGTATCTTTTTCTTATGTCTAATTCCTCATCAAATAGCTTATCTGTTTTAGCAATATTTCTTTTTTGCAATTTAAAAAGATATGTTAATTTGTTTTTATTATATAATTCTGAAAACTCTCTGTTTTCCACATCTCTTTTCTTTAAAATTTCATTATCTAAGTTTCCTAAAATTCTAGACGAATTATATGCTACTATTGCAATAACAAAAATAGTAAATGCCCCTATTACTGCTATATTAATGTTTGCAATAAACATCATTACAACCATAAATACTATATGTGTTATATTGTTTAACAAAATATCTAGTATTCCTGAAAACATAGTAAGAAGATTATCAATATCCACAGTTAGCCTTGTGTATAATTCCGCTGAATTATATTTATTAAAGGTTGTCATTTTAAAATTTAAAACCTTGCTAAATACTTTTTGCCTAATGTCTTTTAGAATTTTAGTCATAGTTTTATTTATAACAATGTTTTTAAGATTTTTACTTATTACTAAAATAAGATGTATACTAGCATATAATATTATAAAGTTTGTTATTATTCTTTCTATATTTTCAGAATTAAAATCTATATCGACAAACTCTTTCATTACATAAGGATGGAGTGTACTTAACAAGTTACAAGCTATTAATAGAAATGCTATTAATATTAATGATTTAATATGCTTTTTTAATATATTTTTCATACTAAATCACCTGCTTTCTCATAAGAGCTTAATTCTTGATATAACTCGTTTTTTTCTAACAACTCGCTATGTGTTCCTTGGTCTACAATTCTTCCATCTATTAGTAAATATACTCTATCTAGCTTTTCCATCATACTTACTTTGTTTGAAACTATAATTAAAATATTATCTCCAACTTCTTTTTCTATTTGTTCTAGCACTTTTCCTTCAGTATCTGCATCTAATGCAGATAAAGAATCATCAAATATATTTACTTGCCTTGTATTTAACAAGTTTCTTGCAATTTGTATTCTCTGCTTTTGACCGCCAGATATCCTTTCTCCGTTTTCTCCTATTTTAGTATGTATTCCATCTCTCATTAGCTGTATATCTTCGTATATATCAGCCTTTTTGGCTACATTATGAATATCTTCTTTATCGTAGTTTTCTTTTATATCTATATTATTTTTTATTGTATCATCTGTAATTATATTCTTTTGCATTGCATATCCTATATTTTCAAAAATGCTATCTCTTAAATATTCATTTATATCTATGTTGTTTATAAATACACATCCTTTTGGAGCCTCATAAAACCCTGAAATAATGTTCATTAGAGTAGTTTTTCCACTTCCTACTTGTCCAATAATTCCTATTTTTTCACCTTTTTCTATTCTTATGTTTATATTATCTATTGCAGGCTTTGCAGTATCATTATAAGAATATGTTAAATTTTTAATTTCTATTTTATTAATTTTATCTAGTTTTTTGCCAGAGTTATTATAAGTTTCTAAATTGAAAAAGTAGTTATACCTTCTGCTAGACTGTTTATAGTATGCAAGTCCATTTAATATTTTTTGAATTGAATTTACAACCTCTCCTATTGCCACAGATATACAAGATATATATGCTGTTAAATCTCCAACTGTTAATACTTTTTTATTTATTAGAATTAGTCCTAAAGAAAACCCAACTACATAGCATAAAGCATAAAAAACATTTCTTGCGTTCTTTACTTTATTTTCAGCTACTCCAACCTTGTAATCTGCTTTATACATTTTATCATTAACTTTTTTAAACTTTTCTACTTGGTTTGCTTGCTGATTATATAACTTTATTAAAGTAAAGCCAGATGTGTTTTGCTCTATAATATTCGATAAATCAATATATGCTTTTCTTGATTCTTCTATTGCTTCTTTTTGCTTTTTATATAATTTGCATATTCGTAATATAAATATTATAAATATTGGTATTAAAGGTATTGCTAGTATCAAGTTAAAGTTCTTACCTATAATTATTAAGCCTATAATTGGAGACATAATCATCCTGGTTAAGTAAAAAAATATATTTCCTATGAATTTTCGTATTAGTAGTAATTCTTTTGATAAATATGCTAAAAAAGCTCCTTTTTCTTCTTTATCGTAATATTCTGGTTTAACATATTGCAAATGTTCCAAAACTTTTTTTCTTAAAATTGTATCAGATGCTCTTGCTACCCTAAAATATAATGTTCTATACATAATTCTAGGAAACATCATTATTACTGAATAAAATATTAAACAATATACTTCCTTCATTACAATTTCTTTGCTAACATTTCCTTGTATTAATAAGTCTAATATATTTCCAATTATTACTGGTATTTTGTACAAAATATATATTACCATTATATGAAATATTACACCAATAGCGTAAATAGGAAATGTTCTTTTTAATTCGTCTGTAAATATTTTGTTGTTTTTTACCTTTTTACTCATTCTATTCTCCTTTGTGTGTTTCTAGCTTCATTAATAATATCACATATTATTATTTTTTTCTAGATTTTTTTATTAATCGATTTTTTGGTTGATATAATGCGGGCGGACACAAGTCCCGCCCCTACAAAAAATATATTGCAAACATTGTAGGGAACGGCGCCCTCGCCGTTCCGCTTGCGCCACTGTAGCTTTCTTATTTTAAAATATATTAATAATTTTTTTAATTTCGTACATAATAACAACATATTTTAATTGGAGGTAAGTTATGGAAAATCAAAATTTGAATGTTTTAGATGAGGTTAATAAAGGTGCTACTATGGGTATGGATGCAATTTCTTATGTTTCTGAAAAGGTTAAAGATAATAACTTTAAACAGGTTTTAGATACAGAATATAATAAATATAGAGATATTTCTACTAGAGTAAATAATTTATATTCTAATTATAGTTCTAAAGAGCCTCAC
This sequence comes from uncultured Eubacteriales bacterium, assembly GCA_949840345.1. Taxonomy (GTDB): domain Bacteria; phylum Bacillota; class Clostridia; order TANB77; family CAG-508; genus CAKPQL01. The sequence continues at coordinate 13,703 of CATKWX010000016.1, read as the reverse complement.
GAAACAAATGCTATGAATAAAATGATGACTTGGTATGGTATACAAATGAAAACTATAACAGATAGTAGTACATCAAAATTATCAGAATTATTAATGCAAGGAACAAATATGGGAATTATTGAAGGAAGACGTTTACTTAACCAAAATAATAATATTGAAACAGATGTAAAAAATATTTTAAATGATTTTGTTGTTATGCAAGAAGATAGCGTAGAAACATTGAAAAAATATTTGTAAGATAAAGAAAACGGCGTAGAAATTACTCCTACGCCTAAATTGCATTTTTAAGCCACATACTGGATTTCTACGCCTTCATCAAAAGCAGTTGAGGCAATATCGATGTACTGAGAATACACCTTAACCACTTTCAGTTTAGGACAACGTTCAAAAGCATATGGACCAATTTTATTTACTGTTTTGGGGATAATAACTTCCTCCAATTCTCCACAGCCTTGGAAAGCACCTACTTTGATTGAAAGCAGTCCTTCATGGAAAGTTACTTTTTTTAATTGTGGACAATCTGCAAATGCATGGTCTTCAATGCAAGATATCCCTTTGGGAATATTTAAAGCATACAATTCTTGTTTTCTCGGAAAAAGGCAGCTTGTTATGAAGTTTTCATAGCACACTCTGGCTATTGTATTCTTCTTGCCATCCTTCCGTATAAATGTATACTTTACAGTAAAGCCTTTCTCTTTCATAGTTTCCTCCTTACAAGTACAGATTTTGTTGCCTTTGCTAAATTTTAAGCCTTTACCTCCTCCTTCCTTAAAGAAAGAAAATGCAATTTATAAAGTTTTAACTTGGTTATTATATCACACTTTGATAATTATGTCTACTAGCATCCTATCATTTCTCTGGTTTTTTCCTTTACTTCCTCATCAAATGCAAGTATATCTTCTACTGAGTTTAACTCTCTTTTTTCATACATATTCATTAATTTTTCTATTCCGTTTGGGATATCTGTGTATTTGATTTTTCTATTTAAAAATGCGTCGACTAAAACTTCGTTTGCAGCATTTAAAATTACTTGGAAGCTATGTCCTTTTTCTATTGCTTCATATGCTAATCTTAAGCATTTGAATTTATTTAAGTCTGGTTTTTCAAAGGTTAAATCACGTATATCAAATAAATTTATTTTATTTATTTGGTTTTTTAATCTTGTTGGATAATTCAACGCATATGCTATTGGTATTTGCATAGCAGTTGGTCCTAAACTTGCCATTATTGTTCCATCTTTATATTGTACCATTGAATGTACAATACTTTTTCTATGTACTACAACTTCAATTTGGCTTGGGTCTACATCAAAAAGCCACTTTGCTTCTATTATTTCAAAGCCTTTATTCATCATTGTTGAAGAATCTATTGTAACCTTTGCTCCCATATTCCAAGTTGGATGATTTAAGGCATCTTCTACTGTTATTTTATCTGTTATTTCCTTATCGAAAAATGGTCCACCTGAAGCTGTTAATAGTATTTTATCTATTGGATTTGTTTCTTCTCCTCTTAAGCATTGCATAATAGCACTGTGCTCACTATCTACTGTAAGCAAAGTTGCATTATTTTCTTTTGCAGTTTTTATAATTAGCTCTCCTCCTGCAACTAATACCTCTTTATTTGCTAACGCTACAGTTTTTCCGTTTTTTATCATATTGTAAGTAGGTTTTAGCCCTGCTACACCAACTAATGCAGAAACAGAAATATCAAAATCTACTAAATTAGATATTTCCTCCATACCAACATCACCGTAATATACATTTATATCTTTGTACATTGCACTTATTTTTTCTGCATTCTCCTTTGCAATTATATAAACATTTTTAGGCTTAAATTCTTCTATTTGCTTTATTAATTTCTCTACATTTCTTCCTGCAACTAATGTTACAGCTTTAAATAAACTAGGGTTTTCTCTTATAACATTTAATGTACTATCTCCAATTGACCCTGTTGAACCAAATATTGCTACGTTTTTCATATACACATACCTTCCTTTTTAATCATTTTGTATATTTTTATTGATAGCACTAATTCTATCACAGCTAGCATTAATAAGCAAATTATAACATAAATAAGTGTAACTTTTGCAAGAATTGCTGTTGCCATTAAACTAACAATTGTACTGCCAATTCTTCTTGCAAACTCTAAATATATTGTTACTGCTTGGCGCTCTTTTTCTGTTGATATTTTTAGTGCTAAATCATATATATACAGTTTAAATGAATCTCTTATTGCTAGTATTATGCAAAATCCTATTGCCATTAGCACAAATTTAATTAAAACATTATAATTAAAAAAGTATCCTATTGTTAATAATGTAAAAGACAATATGATCATTGTGCATAAAATCATGCTAATTTTGTCTTTACATTTGGTATATAGTTTTCCAAACGTAATATTTCCTACTATTCTAGCAATACGTGAAATTGTAATAATTACGCTTAAATATGTAGCAGTTAGAGTTACATCATATATATTTGTTAATTCATACTGTATTAAAAGTTTACTATTTCCTTGACCTATATCTATTAATGCTTGGAAAATTCCATAAAAAAATAATACCATAAAAATTATTTTAGAAATCTTTATCTTTTGTTTTGATGCTTTTTCCTCTTTGTTTTGTTTATCATTTGCTGATACGTCTTTTAAATAAAACGACATAATAAAAGTTATTACGCAAAACATTATGCATAAATACATTGGTAAATAGTTATTAATATTAAAAAGAGAACCTGCTACAAATGCAATTATCATTGTTATTGTTGCATATATAGTATTACTTCTGCTTATAATTTTTGCATAGTCGTCTTCTTTATTTTGTAATATCAAATTATTCTTAAGCATTACATTGTCCATATTTTTAAATACAATTGACACAAGATATATTATTCTAGCTATCATAATTAGTATAAAATTCCCTGAAAATGTTATTATAACGCTTGCTAATATTAACCCAAATGTTCCTACTCTAACAGAATTTGTGTTACCTATTTTTTCTATAATTTTTGTAATTGGAATTTTTAATATAATGCAAAACAAAGCTGAAACTGTTGTTAGCAATGATAACATATCTGGTGAAAACCCTTTTACAATAGTATAGAATAGTGTATCTATTGCAACATAAAATAATAAATCTCCAGTTAAGCCATTAAATAATGGAAATATCTTATAAAAATTCTTTAAATAAGTATTTTTCTTTACTTCCTCCATTTTACTCGTTTACCTTTCTACAGCATCTATTTATCAAAATAGTTGCAATAATTGAACATGTAAATAGCACCTTAAATACTTCTACGTCAAATATTTTAGCAATTAAGGCAAATATTATTAATACAATAATTTCTGTAAAGCACAAAGTCATTTGCCCTATTGTTGAAAGTAAGGTTTTATCTTCATTTTCGTTTTTGGTTATATTTTGAATTAAAGTTTGTGTATTAGTATCGTATGCTTTGCTTAAATTATCATTTACTGTTTTATCTATTGAAATTACTATTTTATTTTTTGCAAATATGAATATTGAAAGCACTATTATTTTTAATATACTTACTACATTGCTTGTTTTATTCATATTTTTATCTGTTGTTTTTCCTATTATAATAATTGGAATTATTTGAATAATTAAAGATACTATTATTACTGTACTAAACAGTTTAAAATCTTCTAATATGATGTATATGTATATTGGTAAAAATAATCTTTCTATAATATGAAATGCACGTAAACTATATATTGTTTTTAAAGGACTTTTAGTATGTAATATATAATTAATTGTAGCTTTTAAGTTATTTTTACTTTTTACTTCAGGCTTATAGTTCATAAGTAACGTGAATATAAAATTTAATAAAAAACATATTGCTACGACAACAAGTATTATATTGTTATTATCATTAATAACACCATAAGATACAATTAAACTTGCAATAGCAGTTCCTATTGCTTTTGTTATGTTTCTTAAGCTATTATATCGTCCTCTATGTGCATCTTTAATATATTTACAAGATATTGCATCTTCCATAGGATTTGAAAGTGCTCCGGGTAAGCTCATTGATAAAATAAATAAAATTATATTATTTGTTCCTGTTAGAATCATATAAGAACCCACTAGTCTTAATACATTCGCTAATAATGCACACATTGCTATTCCAAATTTCTTAGATATTGTTATAAATAATGGTGAGCATAAACCCATTATTCCAAATCTAAAACCATATATTAATAATATCATATAAATTGGCATGCCATTTTTATATAACATTACTGTTCCAAATACGTCTATAAGTGCATTTCCTATAGAATAGCAAAACTTATCTAAATATAATAATACATACAAATATTCTTTCATTTATACTAATTATTCCTTTCTAAAGCACAACCCAAGTTAAAAAAGAATTAGTATAGTACAAGGCATTTTAAACGAGAAATACCGGAGGTGTACATAGGTACATTGAGGATTTTCTCGTTTAAAAAACATAAGTAATATGCTGATTATTTTTTTAACTTATTTCTCCAAAATTTTACAATTCTTCTTCACTCTTCTCTCTCCAATAATTGTATTATAAATTGTAAATATATCTTTTGTTATTTTTTCTTCATCTTCTTTTATATCTGATGTTTGAAGCATATATAAAGAATATTCTACAGAAAATAAAAATAAATCAAAAGTTAATTTGTAAAAGCACATATTCTCATAGAATTTAACTCTTTTTGCTCTTATTTTATCTTCAGTTGTATTATCGTTTCTAACTCTTTCAACTTCTACATATACTCCGTTACAATTTTCGCATTGTTCTTTTAGTAATTTTATAGCTTTGGTACCATACCCTTTATTTTGATATTCAGGCAAAATTGCGAAATAGTCTAACTGCAAATAGTTTACATTTTCTATTTTATTCGCTATCATAAATCCTATAAATTTACTATTATCAACTATTTTTATAATTTTTGATATTCCTTTATTATATACTTTTTTTATTAATCTATATGATTTTCTTTCATTCTCCGGAAAGAGCTTTTCATATTCTTTATATATTGTTTGTTTAAATTCTTTAATATCTACATTTACTAATTCAAGCATAATGCTACTCCTTATTATTCACTATTCATTATTCACTATTCACTCGGTATTCACTTCGTAGCTAATCTCCCGCATATGATATGTCCTTTTTTGAATATTCTTCTGGTTTTAAACCTAATCTAGATTTGCTGTAAATTGCAAGTACACCAACCATTCCGAGACATATTATTCCCATAATAATCATTGCATATGGTAATGTTGTTATATTTAATATAGCAGATGCAATTAAACCTAATATTCCTTTCCCTAAATTTGAAGTTATTCCTCTTGCTGAATATATTTTAGGTAATATTTTATTATCTGCAAAATTATTTGTATATCTATTCTTTAGTACTTGAAATAATCCCTTTGCATAAGCTCTTAATATAAACACAAAAGTTATTATCATTAGTTGTACCTCAAATGGAATATTTAAAATTGTTGCAATCCCTAATGCAATGCTTCCTAGAGTAAGCATTAAGCCAATATATATTAGAGTATGATTTTTGTATTTTTTATTAAATTTATTAGATTTAGTTGCAAATACTCCTACTAGCATTTGGAAGCCTGCTAACATAAATCCAATATAATATGAAGGTATGTTTAACTCTTTTAATAATGTTTCTTGATATTTAGCATATACTGCTATTATTCCCCATATAACTCCTATCATTAAAAGCAGTGCCTTTAAACGTTTAGATGTAAGCATAAATTTAAAGCTTTCTTTCAAGTCTTTTACTATACCAATTGTTTCTTCTTTTATTGTTCTTTTATTTTCTGTATTATCTGTTATCTTTTCAATATCTACAAAATTAGCTGAAATTGCTATCGCAAGGAAATTTGCTATTAAACATAATACAATAGGAATATATGGATTTATAGAATATAAGAAGCCTGATATTAAAAGGGATGTTGCTCCTACATAGCAATACTTTGAATATCCCCTTCCATCAATTTTTGAAAAGATATCTCCTTTTTTCTTTGTATTTGGTATTGAAGCATTTAACAAGCTCGATTCAGCAATTGCTTTGAAACTATCTCCTATAGATTTAATTGCACTAGATACTAGTAGCCATAGAAAATTAGGACAATAAAAAATAATAAGCATTGCCAAAAACTTTGAACTTTGACCTAAAACAATGCATTTCTTTTTCCCAATTTTTTCTACTAAAATCATACTAAATAACTGAAAAATTATATAGCAAAACGAATAAACCGAACCAGATAGTATGATATTTGCAGGTGATATATTTTTTACTTGTGTTAAAAATAATATTTCTATTCCGTAATAAAATATCCAGTCTGCCCCTACTATTCTGTACATTGGGTATAGTTTCATATTATTTTTTCTCATTTTAGCAAGCTGCTTTTCTTTCATTATTTCTCCTCTTTCGTGTTTTTTTGTCATTATATACCATTATTCTTTTTTGTGCAATATCGATTATATTTATAATTCTTGTTTAAGGTCGCAAATTGCAACCTTAAAATTTGCAAATTTTTAATAAATATAGTATAATGTATCTATTAGGAATAAAAAGGATGGTGGAACATATGGCGAATAATAGTTTTATGAAACAATATAATACAGTAAAATCAGACGAACAACTTAAAAGAGAAAATGAAGAACGCGAAAAAGAACACCTTGCCAAAAGAGCCTTAATAGCAAAAAAAGTATGTGATTATTGGAAAAATAGAATATTAACAGAAACAGATTTGGATCTGACAACTGAAGAAAAGTCTGAAATACAAAAAGTTTTCCAAGAATTGGAGACAGAAATAAAGACCTCTCAACAATATAGTGATTTATCAGAACACTATGATGCTACTATAGATGATGCTACTACTATAAGTGATTTATCAGAACATTATGTTGCTACTATAAATGATTTAAATATAATAGATGTAATAAACAAGAGAATAAATAAGGGTGAACATGTTGAAAGAAACATAATGAGTCATATTGATGGTTTATCTGGAAATGAAATTACTATGAAATTTTCTCTAGACTGTGTTTATATAATAAATCATAGACCTTTTTTTAAAAAGGCAGTAAACGGAGGATATGAACCTTGGTATACAAAAGGAGGAAATGAACCTATAAAATTATACGAATATTTATATTGTGCTCCAAGTGCTATAAAAAGAGAATTCGAAGTATTAGAAAAATTAGAAAAGTTTGGATTTTTACCGGATAAAACTCAAGCAGAAGCATTAAAAAACTACGAAGAAAAAAATGCTACTCGCCAAGAAGATGTAAAATAAAATTTAACTTTCATTTTCTTACTTTCTAACTGTACATACGATAAAAAGGACAAAATAAAATTTGTCCTTTTTTTGTGTAATAGGAAAATTCGGCTTTTTGCTTTATATATTGCATACTGTAAGGATTCCATGGTACGGAACCCGCCTACGAAGTACGGGCAGACTTTAACCCTGCCCCTACAATTCTTTTAATTTCTTCACTAATTTTGTATATATGTTCTCAGCTATCCATTTTTCTGTTGAGACCTTTGTCATATCCTCTATGTTAACCCACTTAACTCCGCTATTTTCGTCTTCCTTCATTTTTAATACTTCATGCTCATCTGCTTCTAAAAGATAAGTTAAATTTAAATGTATGTGCGAAGCCACATACTTATTTCTCTTTATGTGTCCATCTACAGTTAAAGCCTCTAGCGAAAAAATACCGTCAATAATAGGCTTAACATTTTCTACGCCTGTTTCTTCCTTTACTTCTCTAATTGCTGTTCCTAGTAAATCAGTTTCTCCATCTGCATGTCCACCCGTCCAAGACCAAGATTTGTAAATGTTATGATATATCATTAGTACCTTAGTTCTATCTTTGTTTATAGCAAATGCGGAGGCTGTAAAGTGAGCAAATTCATTGCTTCTGGTTAACACATCATCAAATGTGTTTATGTATTTTAGCATTATTTCCTTATCCTTTTCTTCTTGATCATTATATGGTTTATAATTTTCTATACTCTCTTTAAAATTCATTTTATTACTCCATTTCAATGTATTGTTCTATTATCTTTTTAGATTTAACTTTCTTTTGTCTCATACTAATTAATTTATAGGATAGTCCTATTTGGAAAATCATAAAAAATGCAGATAAGCCAAGCATATACCTTAAACCTATTTCATACATTACACCACAAAAGAATACGCCAAGTGCTTCCCCTAAAAATTTTGCTACATATCTTATATTGGTAAAAGATAATTGGTACTCATTTTCTACATAATTTACATATGGTGCATCACAAACATTTTCATAAGCAGTTGAAATTAATATAGACCAAGTTATTGCAATTAGCATTACTACTATATTATTAGATAGAAAAGCTACTATGTAGCCAATAAATCTTATTCCAAATTTAATTGTTATTGTTATATACTCATTTTTTGGAGTAAAAAATTTTAATGCTAATATTCCTATTACATCTGCAACTAGACCTACTATTAATAAATAATTTGTAGCCATACTAGCTGAAAATTCGAAATAATTTGTTAAAGTTAACATTTTTAACCCCAATGCAGTTTGCATTGCCATATTTGCTATAATTCCAAATATTAAATATACAACTAATATTTTATTCTTTATTATATATTTAGCAATATTTACTTTACTTTTTTTAGTTTGTATTGCTTCATTTACTTTAACACTAAAAATCGTCAAAATTGATATTAATAAAAAGATGTTAGATATTATTAAACATATATTATAATCTACAACTATTCCAGCAATATTTTTTCCTATAAAAAGTCCACCAACTAAAATTCCCAAATCTCTAAATAAATACTCTGTTAATTTTCTTTTACTGTATATTTTATTGCTTTTTATTATTGTTGTAATTAATGGATATATACTTGTTATTATTATGTATTCCATAACAATATCTATTAGTATTGATACTGTTATTAGTTGCTTTAAATCTGTGCCATTTATAAAGTATAACACTATTAGGTTTAGAAATTTAACAATAATAACATATGTTATGCATTTTTTTAATTTATTTAAGCTAACAAATTTGCCTATTAAAACTATTCCTATTATACTTATAAGTGTTCCAATGCTTATTATATTACTTATTTGCGTTACTGCAAAGCCATTATCCTGTAGCCATAACTGCCTAAAATTCCCCCACAGCCCAACAGATACACTAAAAAAAGCTAACATTACTAGTATCCTATTTTCAATTTTTAATTTCTTCATTTGTTCTATTTCCTTTATTAAACTAAACTTTTATTAAAATAATACTTATAATAATTAAAATTGCTGCTATTATCTTTTTTAATAAGTTATCTCTTTCTTTTAAGAATAAATATCCCACAATTACATTTGACATTGCTGTTAATGCACATAACGGTGCAATTACTGTTACATTTCCCAATTGATATGCTCTTAATTGCATAACTATCATAGTTCCCCAAGTTAATACAACCATAAGTATAGCTTTTTTATTTCCATTTACTAATTCATTCTTTATTTCTTTTGGTTTAATTCTCTCAAATATTGTTATTAGCAATGCCGGTAAAATTAATGTAAGCGCTACATAAAACGGCAAATTAAAACTATCTGATATATTTACATCTAAAAATAAAGCAACCGTATATGCAAGGTTGGATAATATTCCTAATAATACATATTTATTAAATTCAAATTTTCCTTTTTTATGGAATATAAATATATTACTAAATATGATTAACATTGCACCGATAAATTTAGTTAATATAAATTCTTCCTTAAAAAATATTATTCCTGCAAATATCATAAAAGTTGTAGATAATTGCTTAAGTATACTAAATGTTGAAGCTTCTACCCCACTTCTAACAGTAGTATTTAATCTATCAGATATACAATAAAAACAAATTGATATTGCTAGTAAACCATATACCCTTGCATCTGTTGGCAACTTAACTTCAAAAAATGGACACAAAATCAATGCAAATATTCCCGCCATCATTTGTAATAATACGGTTAAAGCCCCTGCACTTTTCATTGTTTTTGTTGTTATTCTATAAAATTGAGTAAATGCTGTGGCTAAAATTAAATATAAAATTATATATATCAACCAATTATTGAGAATTCCCATATCTACCTCCAATTTTCATTTATATATTTTGTCAAAGCCATAATAAATGCCATTTCTGTTAAATCTATTCTTGTTATTTTATTATGTGTTAATAATTGTATTCCTCCACCTTTGTTGTGTCTTTCTTCATCTTTTTCAAATACTTTGTTCATTACCTCGCTTAAGTCTGTATTTATTACATCTTCTACCAAATTTTCAGGTACGGGAAAAGATGGGCTTGTTCCATAGCTTTCGAAAGTATCATTGTCTTCAATTACAGCAATGTTTGTAATCATCCATCTGCCAAGCAAATTGTTTATTCCACTTTCTATTGCTAAATATAAATCTGCTTTAATATTGTTATCGTTAGCATACTTTTTTAAATTTTTTACCCTATTTTTTGCACCACTATATATTTCATTATTTACTGGTTGTTCTGGTACATTTGATTCTAGTGGTATTCCCTCTATTTCAATGCCTTCAAAATAGTGCAATAATGCTTTCTTTGCTCCTTCTATTTTTCCTGCATTTTTCGTTGCTATTAAAACTTTCATTATTATTAAGACTCCTTTCCAAAACGCAAACCAAGTTTGAAAAATAATTAGTATAGTACTAGGCATTTTAAATGAGAAATACCGGAGGCGTACTAATGTACGCCAAAGGATTTCTTCATTTAAAATAACGACGTAATATGCTGATTATTTTTCAAACTTCATTTTATTGTAGTTGTTTACCGCTACTTTCGTTGTAATTGTTATATTTTCTGGTAAATTATCTAACGGAAACCACTTCATATCTAGATGTTTGGTTGGCTCCATTATTTTTGGAATTCCTCCATTTTTTATTTTACATAAAAAACTTGGAGACATCCAATGTGTTTTTTCGCTTTCCACTATGTGATTACATATTCCTAATAAATCTATTATCTCAACCTCTACTCCTGTTTCTTCAAGCACTTCTCTTTTTACTGCATCCTCCATTTTCTCAAACATTTCTACTTTTCCACCGGGAATGCTCCAAAACTCTCTTTCTGGTGCTTTTGCTCTTAACTGTAATAACAACTCATTATTTTCATTTACGATAAATGCTCCGCAACCTACTCCTATGTAGTCTTTTCCTTGTATCATAATATACTCTCCTTGATTTTATTTATCTATTCTTCGACATTTTATCATATAAATTTTAAAAATGGAATATTTGCAATTTATTTCTTTTTTACATCATATTTATATATATTTATTGTACTTACTATTATTAGTAGTATATCTCCCATTACTATAAACCAACTTTGATAATATGAATAATATAGTCCATAAGAAATTCCTGTTGTAATTCCAGATATTCTTACTAGCTTCATATTAGTCTGCCATAAGCAATATGTTCTAATTACTGAACCTATTGTTGGTAATAATGATATTGCTCCATTCCAAGTGTATATGCAATTTGCAATAATAATGCTTTCAAATATTATAAGTATTAGTATATATAGCTTTCTACTTATTTTTTCACTCTGTATAAATATAAACGTTCTTATAAAATTGATTATGCCTAAAACTGCTCCAGTAAACGCATTTATTATAAATGCATATATTGCTTCAAATAGGCAATTAAGTGATTGTACTCCTAATGATTTTTTTCTATCCTTTATACAAATGCTTAAAATTAGTGCTACAAATGCTAAAATACTAAATACCATCTTTATTTCTCCATATTTTTATATTTGATTTATTGGGGTATGTCTTCGAAGTTCGGACGAGCAATGCTCGCCCCTACATTTTTGCAATAAATCTTTCATTTGCGGAACGACGAGGGCGTCGTTCCCTACATCAAAAATCAAAGATTTTTGTACTATTTACTCTTAACTATTCATTATTCACTAACAACCCGCCCCTACATTATGCGTTAATTAAATTGTAATATTCTCCTTGTTTTTTTATAAGTTCATTATGATTTCCTTCTTCTATAATTCTTCCATCCTTCATAAGTATTATTTTATCGCATTTCTTTATGGTAGATAATCTATGTGCTATAATAAAGCTTATTTTTCCTTTTGTAATTTCTTCTATGGCATTTCTTACTAACATTTCAGATTTATATGAAAGTGACGCTGTTACTTCATCTAAAATTATTATTTGTGGGTCTTGTACCATTACTCTTGAAAAGTTTAATAATTGTTTTTCTCCTGCTGAGAAAATATCTGTATCACTAGAAATTTGAGTTTCATATCCGTCTTTTAAAGACATTATCTTTTCGTGCAAATTTAGTTTCTTACATATTTCAATTATTTCTTCTTTTGAAATATCTTTATTTGAAAAATTTATATTTTCTAATATTGTACCATTGAAAATTACAACCTTTTGCATAATGTATCCTATTGAATTTCTTAGACTTTTTATACTATACTCTTTATAATCTTTTCCATTAATTTTAATTTGACCAGTTTGTAAATCATAAAATCTACAAATAAGGTTAACTAAAGTTGTTTTTCCACTTCCAGTTCTTCCTATTAGTGCTATATTTTCGTTTCTTTTAGCTATAAACGAAACATTATTTAAAACATTTTTACTTTCATTATATAAGAAGCTAACATTGTCAAACTCTATGCTATTTACTATGTCTAAATCATTTCCTTGTTCAATATTTTCTTCTTCTTTTTCTAAAATATTAACTACTTTTTCGTAAGATATTTTAGAAACATTTCTTATTTGAAAGCCTTCTACAACCCATCTTGCGTATACTTCTGGTTGGTCTATGTATCTTGAAAGTATAACCATTGCTCCATAAGAAAGTATACCTTTTTCTACACTTATTGCACCAATTAGAATTGTTATTATTCCAACTAACCCAATTAAAAAGTCATAAATACAAGTGTATATTCTAATATTTTTTTCTAATTTATTTACAGCCCTTTCATATTCACTTATTAACTGTTTTAGTTCTAATAACCTTACGTTTTGAATTTCTAAAGACTTAATAGTTTGATACCCTTGCACTTGCTCATTTGACCAATTAAGTATTTTTGCATTTATTTCTCTTTTCATCTTTGTAAATTTAATTGATTTTTTATTAAATAAATATGTTATAAAAAATCCAATTAAGTAAATTAAAAATGTTATTATAACTATAGGAACATTCAAATACATTAATACTGCTAATGTTCCAAGTAATCTTAAAGCACCGCCAAAATAGCTTCTTGTTACTCCCATTGTATAATATTTAGAAATTTCTTTTGTATCATTTATTATATTTTCTAAAATTTCCCCAACCCTTACTTTGTCTATTTCTTTTTCCTTTAATTTTAATAATTTTAGAAATACTTTTTCTCTGTAATCTGCTTCTATTCTTTTTAGTGAAATCTCTTGTTCAATATGTTCAAAATATGTTGCAAGCATTCTAAAAAAGGCAACAACAAAGTATATAATTCCTAAGTCTACTACTAATTTCATATTTTTACTTGGTATAGCATATTCTACCATTACTATCATAAATGACATAAATATTACTACCATTATACTTACAAGTATTCTACCTAATGAAACTTTTGCTATATCTTTTTTATATATTTTTTTCAATTC
>CATKWX010000015.1 GCA_949840345.1 uncultured Eubacteriales bacterium | reverse complement strand
CAGGGAAATCTGCATACGAAATAGCAAAAGAACACGGATACACTGGAACAGAGGTAGAATGGTTACAAACACTAGTTGGATCTACAGGCTCCACAGGGAAATCTGCATACGAAATAGCAAAAGAACACGGATATACTGGAACAGAGGTAGAATGGTTACAAACACTAGTTGGATCTACAGGCTCCACAGGGAAATCTGCATACGAAATAGCAAAAGAACATGGATACACCGGAACTGAAACAGAATGGATTCAAAGCCTAGTAGGCTCCACAGGGGCACAAGGGACAGGAATTCAAGATATTGATGTTGCGATTGAAATTAATTCTTCAGGAGAACAGGTAACTATTTTTACATTTCAATTGACAGACGGAAGTTCAATAGTAAAAAGAGTAGTTACACCTAAAGTGATAAGAAATTTTTTAGGCTTTATGGAAACTAGATTCCCTATGATATCTGCAACAGCACCAAAGCCAAAATTTATTGCTCAAGTGGAATATACAGATGGAACAACAGGACAGATTAATATTACAGAAGATATGATTGTAAGAAGTAATATTGATTATACCCAAGAAGGAGTTTACGAAGTCGTAATTTCATTAAATAATCAAGAATATAGTGTACAAATTGACATTTATGATCCATCTCGTAGAGATTTAGTACAAGCTTATTTAATAAATACAAATCCGCTTTTATGGCTTCAATCTGAGGTAGAACAACAAACAATAACATTTGGTCAAATTGAGTGGTACTTAGAGTACAGTAATAATACTTTTGAAAAAGAAACAATGATGTTAGATCAAATTGATTTTACAGCCATTGAAGGTACAGGAGAAGTACAAGTGCCAGTTCATTATGGAGATTACACAGACTATCTACAGGTTTATGTATGTGAGGATTCAATTTTCACAACCTTAGAGGCAAGTAATCAATATTGTTCAATAAATTCTCTTGTATGTGAAATTAATCAATCCATAGATTTTGAAAGACAAAAAGGATATATAACTCAAGATTATATTCTTGAAGATCGTACATATATGTATTATACTTTGCTGACAACAAATGATTTAGTTGGATTTGATCCTGCTTTAGGTGGAATGCAAGAAATTGAACTTGCAAATGGGCTTGGTCATATTCAAGTATTTGTTTATGATTCATTTGAAAATAAAATGAATGCTTATTTAGAAGCAAATGCAGTACGTGTTACAGAAAGTTTCCCTGAACTCTATTTAAATGTATCATATCATGTGGAATATCAATATGAAAATAGTGCATCTCTTATGGTTGAAATTTCATCAAATCGAGTTCTTCTGACTCCTGAAATGATTGAAGGAGATGTAGATTTTACTACAATAGGTAGAAAAGAATTTTTAATCAATTATGAGGGACAATCTTTAGAAACTTATTTAGAGGTTTATGATCCAACTATATGCAATATTGCTTATTTAGGAGTATCTGAATATAATCATAATTTAGTTATAGGACAAACAGAAGAAGATTTAAAGAATGTTCTTATTAATCAAGATTTAATTGTAGAATTTTTTGAACCAGAAAATGATAAATATGATACAATTGTACAAATTACAAATGAAATGTTAGATTGTAGTTCTGTTGATTTTAATGAAGCTGGCAGATATAATTTCTATATTGAGTATAGAGGATATCGATTAGAACTTGAAGTTGTCATTGAGATGGATTTATCAACAGAAGAAGTTGCTTATACTTTAAATAATGATCAAAATATTACAATGGTTTTATATGTGAATGGATATGCTGTTTTATATGATACGCAATGTAAATATCAATTATTTGATGAAAATCAAGCAATCAAAATTCAGGATTTAGATGGGAATACGCTTGCTGTATTTGGTATTGATTTAGAACAAGGAACTTACTTTGAGTATGATTTTTCATCTAAAACGCCTTTACATATCTATTCCTGTACATTTGGATCTGACGTATTAACAATTTATCTTTATGAAAATAATATTGGTTATGGCGAACAAAGCGGATATCAATCTACATGCGGATATGTTATTGAAAATAATCAATTATTTTTATATACTCCTGATGGTGTATCAAAATTCATAATTGATGGTGACACAATTTATCCTGTAAATTAATAAATATAAAGATGGGTAGTTTCTTAGAAGAAGATATCCATCTTTTTCTTTTTTTCATTTTGTGATATAATTAGAAACACTTATGGAGGGATTAGCATGCATCTTATAATAGACACAGAACAATTTACTCGTATTATCAAAAGAATGACGCATCAAATTATTGAATATAATCTTCAACTTGAACAAATTGTTTTAGTTGGAATTGAAAAAAAGGGAACTCCGCTTGCAAAAGAAATTCAATCTTATATTAAAGAGTTTGAAGGAGTTGAGATTCCACTAGAAACGATTGACATTAGTGCCCATAGAGATGATGATAAGAAAAAAAAGGATTCCAATCTTCATTTTTATACAGACATAACAAATAAAACAATCATTTTAGTTGATGATGTTTTATATACAGGCAGGAGTGTTAGGGCCGCAATGGATGCAATTATGGAAATGGGAAGACCAGCAAAAATAGAACTGGCTATTTTTGTAGATCGAGGACATCGTGAGCTTCCAATTCGTGCTGATTTTGTCGGAAAAAACATTCCAACTTCTAGAACAGAACGTGTGGTCTGTGATTTCACTTCTAAAATTGTAAGTTTGGTATAAACTAAAAAAGTGAAGATTAATTTTTTTAATTAAAAACTTTTTGTTTCTGCAATTCATGATATTTACTTATTTTAGATTTGTGCTATACTTATAAAATAGCGGAAGAAGGTGGATTATGCAATCTGTAAAGAATATGTATATAAAACTGAATACCAAACTATTAAATTTTACGAAAAAGAAATATTTTAATGAAGTATATTCTGCTTTGCTAGCGGGTTTAACAATAATAGGCTGGAAATGGAATTCTATGCTGGGTATGGTAGTTATGTTAGTTTCTGCCATGATTGTTTTGATCTTGACAAAGGATTTGGTGTTTGTAATTCCAAATACGATTTATTTTATTTTTATGATTAATACAGGATTTTCTAATAATCAAATTCCTATTCCGATCATCGTTTTAGGTATTGGATATGCGATTGTTTTATTGTTGTTTGCTTTTAAAGATGGAATTCATTTGCATAAAATGAAATCTCTTTATGGATTGTTTGGAATGGCAATTATCAATATTATTCCGATTTTTTGGAGTAAAATGATTCAACCTGGAAATGAAGTGTATTACTTTTTGTATTTTGGGAATTTAGGATATGTCCTTTTGTATTTTATTATGGCAAATGGAATTAAAAGAGATGGAATTCATATTGTTGCGACAAGCATGTCTTTTTTGGCAATTATATTGACTTTTGAGTGTGCATTTAAGGTTTGGGAATTGAAAGATACTGTAGAGAGTATTTTGCAGTTAGCTTATTATCTAGGATGGGGATTATGCAATGAAGCAGGTATAATGATTTGTGTTTCTATACCGTTTATATTTTATTTACTAGGAACAGAAGAAAAACTTGGGGGAATGCTTTACCAACATGTAAAGTTATTAGTTGCTATAATTGGATTAATACTAACTACAAGTAGAGGATCCTATTTATTTGGTTTTATAGAAATAGGAATTCTATATATTGTCTTATTATTTACTGCTAAGAATGCTAGGGTATATCAAAATTTGTTTCTAGTTTTTGGTTTATTTGTTATAACCCTCATGGTTTGCTATAAGGATGAAGTCATAAGAGTTGTAGATCATATTCGGCATCTTGTTTTTACTCAAGGGTTTGATGATAACGGAAGAAAAGAACTATGGATTGAAGGATATTCCCAGTGGAACAAAACGACCGTGACCAAAATTTTTGGAGCGGGAATGGTAAGTTGTCTTATGGAGTCAACAACAGCTTTAGGATGGATGAAAGTTCCTGTTGTATTCCATTCGACAATAATTGAAACATTAGCTGCTGGTGGAATTATTGGTTTTTTGTTTTTGAGCTTACATTTTTATCAAAAATATAGAAATTTGAAGCAATGTAATCCTTTGTTTTTCATCACGATTGGCGTAGGATATGTCATTGTTGACCTTTATGGTCTAATTGATAATACGTATCATATGTATTATTTTATGTTACCTATGGCTGTAATTTTTGCAACGATCGATTGTTCGGTTACGGCAAATGATAAAACGAAAGTGTTATTTTAATAACAAATGGTTATGTTGACTAGGCATATATTATCTATCTTATAGATTTTGTATGTCTTTTTTTGCATAATTTTACCATTTTTATTGTCTATCTTGTACAAAAATGGTAAAATAGTTATATTAGAGAAGTATACAAAAAAGGGGTGAGGATTAATGCTTGAATATTTATTTGATATTTTACAAAAAAATATTATATTTATTTTTTTCTGCGTATTAGGACTAGCAATTGCCTCAGCCTTTTCAAAAAAAGTAAAAATTGTCTTTGTTGGACTTATTGTTTTATCTGCGAGTTATTTTGCTTTACTATGCTTATACCGTTTGGGAATTGGGATTGACTCTTTATATTATGAGTCTTGTAAAATTGTTATTGCAGTTTGTGAAGGGTTTGAACAATATCATTTCTTGTTTTTCAATAGTGAAATCTTTTTCAGGTTAATTAAAATTACTTCATTAACTTCTTTAAATGACATTTTATATCATATAGAAATAATCACAATAGGAGTAATATGTTTATTGTTCTTTTTTGATTTATATTTTCCATTTATTTTTAATTTCAAAATTAGAAATGTTGAGATTCAATATAATTATGTTATGAAACAAACATATTATACAAATAATATAGTTGAGAAACAGCCAAGATTCATTTTGAATTCGATTCTTAGATGTTGATTTAAAAACATAATTTGGGAGAAGTTATGAATTTAAATATTTAAGGAGAGTCAATATGTGTGGAATTGTTGGTTATATCGGTAGCAAGGATGCAAAAGATATGGTCTTGACGGGATTACAACAATTAGAATATCGAGGATATGATAGTGCAGGAATTGCGTTAGTTCATAATCAAGAAGTTAAAATATATAAGGACCAAGGAAGAGTGGAGCATTTAAGAGAATTATGTGATTTTGCTTTTTGTTCACATTTGGGTATTGGTCATACTCGTTGGGCAACACATGGAGTGCCTAATAAGATAAACTCCCATCCTCATATTTCTAATAATGGAAGATTTGTTCTTGTTCACAATGGAGTTATTGAAAATTATAAAAAGATAAAATATACATATCTTAATGAATACACGTTCTATAGTGAAACAGATACAGAAGTTGTTGCAAATCTAATAGAGTATTTTTCCAACCAAGGAAAAGATACTAGAGATGCCATTTTAATGTCGATAAGTGAACTTGAAGGGTCTTATGCTTTACTTGTTATAGATCAAAAAGATCCAAATAAAATTTATTTTGCTAAAAATAAAACCCCTTTAATCATTGGGGTAGCATATGATGGAGTAACGATTGCCTCTGATGTGATTCCTTTAGCGGGTCATTGTGATCAATATGTTGGGTTAGAGGATAAAACTTTTGGTTACATTACAAAGGAAGAAATCCATTTATTTAATTATTTTAATAAAGAGATTTCTTTAAAAATGAAGAATTTGGATTTAAAAAATAATGAATTTGGCAAAGGGGATTTTGATCATTTTATGCTTAAAGAAATCCATGAACAGCCTTCAATTATTCGCCATTTAATTCAAGAGTATTTCGATAAAGAAAAAATTAATATTTCACCAGAAATTATTAAATGCATTAAGAATTGTACAAAGATTAATTTGGTTGCTTGTGGAACTTCGATGTATGCTTCATATATGGCTAAATATTATTTTGAAAAACTTTGTAATATTCCTTCTGAAGTATTTGTGGCAAGTGAATTGGTTTACTCATCCCCTTTAATTTTGGATAAGCCTTGCTTTATATATTTATCTCAAAGCGGAGAAACTGCAGATAGCATTGCAGTGATGAAAAAATTTATGGATAAAGGCTATCCAAGCATAGCTATTACAAATTCTGTAGCCTCATCTATGGCTCATTTAGCCACTTATCATTTAGATATATTTGCAGGAAAAGAGATTGCGGTAGCTTCAACAAAAGCATATATTGCACAGATTGTTGTTTGTGCAATTTTAGCTAAGGCAGTCAGTGGACAAAAGACGAACTTGAAAAACAACTTAAGTAAAGCAGCTTTAGCTATAGAAAAAATATTAGAAGATAAAATTTTAATAAAAAATATAGCAAAAGAAATTGTTGATGCTACAAATGTTTTCTATATCGGCAGAGGAATCGATTATTGGGTTTGTCTAGAAGCTGCATTAAAATTAAAAGAAATTAGTTATATACATACAGAGGCTTTTTCTTCTGGTGAATTAAAACATGGAAGTATTGCTTTAATCGATCGAGGAGTACCTGTGATTGCAATTTGTACGCAAGAAGGAACGAATAGCATTGTTAGAAGTAATTTGATTGAAACAAAATCAAGAGGAGCAAAGGATTTTGTTTTTGCAATGGAATCTATGAGTGAACCCTCAGATGATTTTATTATTCCTAATGTTGCTCATTATTTGGCTCCGATTGTCAGTGTTGTGGTTTGTCAGTTACTTGCTTACTATGTTGCCACACTTAAAGGAAATGATGTGGACAAACCTAAAAATCTTGCAAAGAGTGTCACGGTAGAATAAGAGGTACATATATGAGAAAAAAAACATTATATAATCTTTGTATAGGTTTAGCCGATTTTGTAATATTTTTTGTAATATGTATTTTGGCTTGCTTATTAATAAAAAAAGATGTTCATGCGATAAATTTAAATTTCATCATAACTTCTCTTGCATTATCTGCAATTAAAGTTATTGTTGGAATTGCGGGTAAAAATTATAATTTATTATGGATGTATTCAATAAGAAAAAATTTAGTACGTTTATTGGCGATTGCAATAGGATTTGATCTTCTAATTCTTGCTATATCTTTTTTCCCCCAAGTAACTGAATATACGGGTTTTACAGTTTCTATTTATATTTCTATTATGCTGTTAGAATTCTTTTATTTGGTTTCATCTCGTTTTGGAATGTCAGTGTATTTAAATTTATTTTATAAAAAACGAGGAGAAGCGAAAGAACAATTTCGTACTCTTATTGTTGGTGCTGGTAGTGCTGGAGCAATGGTACTAAATGAAATTGGTCGGAAAGAATTTGGATATCAGGTAGTGGGATTTATTGATGATTCTGAGGATAAAATTGGTAAAATCATCAATAGTGTCAAGGTATATGGACCAATTAGTACAATCAATGAATGGGTTAAAAAATTACATGTTCAAAAAATAATTATTGCAATTCCTTCTTCTGGAATGGGAAGAATGAAAGAAGTTGTCAATATTATTGATTATAAAGATGTAACAGTTGAGGTTCTTCCAGATAAAACAAAATTATTACAGTCGAATTTACAAGCAAATTTAAGAAAAGTTGAAATCGCAGACCTTTTAGGTAGATCTCCAGTTGAGTTAGATAAAACCAAATTAAATGATTTTATCAATGATAAAACTGTATTAGTTACAGGTGGAGGCGGATCTATTGGTTCTGAGATTGCAAGACAAATTTTAGATTATAACCCTAAGCAATTAATTATATTTGATATCTATGAAAACACAACCTATGAATTAAAGACTGAACTAGATATGAAATATCATAAGAGCGAGAAAAAGCCAAATTATTTGGCATTGATTGGTTCTGTTCGAGATGTAAATAGAGTAGAAGAAATATTTAAAACATATCATCCAGATATTATATTTCATGCTGCAGCTCATAAGCATGTTCCTTTAATGGAGGATTCTCCATATGAAGCCATCAAAAATAACGTAAGAGGAACATACAATGTAGCTATGATGGCAGATAAATATAAAGCAACGAAAATGGTTTTAATTTCTACGGATAAAGCAGTAAACCCAACCAATGTTATGGGGGCAACTAAGCGTTTTTGTGAAATGGTAGTGGAAGCATGGAATAAAAAATCTAAAAATACAAATTATTCCATGGTTCGCTTTGGAAATGTGTTAGGATCACATGGATCAGTTATTCCTTTATTTAAGAAGCAGATTGAAAATGGCGGACCAGTCACAGTGACTAGTGCAGAGATTAACCGATTCTTTATGACCATTCCTGAGGCATGTGGGCTGGTAATTCAATCAGGAGCATATGCTAAAGGTGGAGAAAAATTTATTTTAGATATGGGACAGCCTGTTAAAATAATTGACTTAGCTAAGAACATGATTAAACTTTCAGGGTTAGAACTTGGTAAGGATATTGAAATTGAAATTACAGGATTAAGACCAGGAGAAAAGTTGTATGAAGAATTGTTATTAAAAACAGCAAATGCAACTAAAACTGAAAATGATAAAATTTTTGTAGAAGTATCTAAACATCCTTTTAATTTAGAAAAAATAGAGGAGATTATCGATCACTTATTAGAAATAGGTCATGATAATAAGGCTGTATTAGAATATTTACAAGAATTAGAAATCATTAAAAGAGGATAATAATAGAAAGAAGATGTTATTTTGGATCACATGTTTATAACAAACAATCCGGAAATTGCCAAAATTTTAAATTCGTGTGGGGTCGAACGTGTTTGGATAGATTTAGAAACGTTGGGAAAAGAAGAACGACAGGGACATCTAGATAGTGTTAAATCTCATCATACAGTGGAAGATATAAGTAAAATCAAGCCTTTACTTACTACTTCAAGTTTACAAGTTAGAATTAATCCAATAAATCCGAATTCGGCTACGGAAATTGAGCTGGTTTTACAAAATGGAGCAGATTATATAATGTTACCTATGTTTCGAACAAAAGAAGAGGTTCAATTTTTTGTGAACTGTGTTAAAGGTAGAGCAAAAACAATTTTACTTTTGGAAACAGACACCGCAGCAGAGCATTTAGATGAAATTTTAGGGGTTAATGGAATAGACGAAATACATATAGGGCTAAATGATTTACATTTATGCTATAAAAAAAAGTTTATGTTTGAATTATTAGCTGATGGTACGGTTGAAAAAATAATAAGTATTATTAAAAAATATAATATACCTTATGGTTTTGGAGGGGTATCCAAATTAGGAACTGGAACTTTGGGAGCAGAATACATACTGGGGGAGCATGTCCGTTTAGGATCAACAAGAGTGATTTTATCTCGTAGTTTTTGTAATACTAAGGATCAAACAATAGAGGATATAAGAAAAGAATTCCCATATGAGTTTAGTAGAATGGTAGCATACGAAAAGGAATTACAGCATAAACCATTAGATTTTTTTGTGAAAAATAAATTGATTCTTGATGAAAAAATAAAAGATATTGTTAATGGAATGGGTGAGAAGAATGGAAATTAAAGATAATGATATCATTTCTTTATTTGAAAAATTAAATACAAGTTTTTATATTTTAGATAGTGCTCAATTTATATTAAATTATAATAATCTTTTAAATGCTTTTAAAAAATACTATTCTAACACACACATTGCCTATTCTTATAAAACAAACTATACTCCTAAGCTTTGTCATTTAATTGATAAAATGGGAGGCTTTGCAGAAATTGTTTCTGATATGGAAGGAGAAATTGCTTATAGGATAGGGGTAAAACCAGAAAACATTTATTTTAATGGTCCTTACAAAAATATGAATTTTGTAGAAAGACTTTTATTGGATGGTGGCTGTGTAAATGTCGATTCTTTAACAGAACTTCAACAAATCATAACTTTATCTAATCAATATAAACATAAAAAATTTAATATTGCTTTACGATTAAATTTCGATATACAAGATGGTGTTATTTCTCGATTTGGCTTTGATGTTTTAGATGACGATTTTATAGAAGCAATCGCTTTAATAAAGAAGAATAAAAATATTTATTTAAAAGGGCTTCATAGCCATTTTGCTTCTAGGAATATATCTTTTTGGCCTAATCGTATAAAAGGGATTATCGATATTATTGAAAAATATTTTCCAACAAATACCTTTGAATTTATTGATTTAGGTGGCGGTTTGTTTGGAAACATGAAAGATTCGCTAAAAGCTCAATTTGATACTTCTATTCCTACTTATGAAGAATATGCTCAATCTGTTGCAATTGAATTTGAAAATTACTTTAAAACAAAAACTTATCAGCCCATGTTATTTATTGAACCAGGCAGTGCACTTGCAGGAGATGCTATGAAATTTGTGGCAAAAGTCGTTAGTATTAAAACGGTACGAAATAAAAGTATTGCAACATTATTAGGAAGTATTTATAATATCAATCCCACATTGAATAAAAAAAATCCACCAATACATGTTATTTCCTATGGGAAAGAACATAAGGAGTATAAAGATTTAGATTTTGGGGGCTTTACATGTATTGAATCTGATTATTTATATCGACATTATAATGGTAAATTATCAGAAAATGATTTAATTGTATTTGATAATGTTGGATCTTATTCTGTAGTATTAAAGCCACCATTTATTTTACCGAATTTTCCAGTAATTGATTTGAGTGATGGTGAAGTTGAAATAATAAAAAGGGCTGAAACATTTGATGATTTATTTCACACATATAAATTAAATTTTTAGGTGGTAATTATGTATAGAATTTATTTCTTTTTTAGAAGAATTATTGATTTTATTATGGCTCTTATTGCATTAATTTTGCTTATTCCTTTATTTTTGATTATTGCAATTGCTATTAAGATAGATTCTAAGGGACCTGTTTTTTTCAAGCAAAAACGATTAACAAAAAAAGGGAAAGAATTTAAAATGGTTAAATTTAGAACAATGATTCCAAATGCAGAATTTCAAGGGGCAGGATTATTTAATTATAAAAATGATCCAAGGGTTACTAAAGTCGGAAGATTTTTAAGAAATAGCAGTCTAGATGAATTGCCTCAGTTAATTAATATTTTGACTGGCAAAATGGCAATTGTAGGTCCAAGACCCTGTGTAAGTTATGAATTAGGAGATTATAATCAGTTATCACCTGAATATAAAAAAAGATTTGAAGTTTTACCAGGTTTAACAGGATTGGCTCAAGTGAAAGGGAGAAATGATATTGCTTGGCCTGAAAAAATAAAATATGATAATCAATATATTGATAATGTGAGAAAGTTTTGGTTTTTTACAGATATAAAGATTATTTTTTTGACTATAATTAAAGTATTTAAAAAAGAAAGTATTTATGAAGTCGAAGATGAATCTTTAAAAGGGTTATCAGCAGAAGAAAAGGCGAAAATAGAGCAAGAAAAAATAATTCAGTTAGCGGCGATGCCAAAGGAGGATCAAAATAATGAGTAGATTAATATGGTTAGGAGGAGAAATTCTTCCTGTAGAAGAGGCAAAGATAAATGTTTTAGCACCAACCTCTCAATTTGGATTAAATGTATTTGAAGGAATTCGGTGTTATTGGAATGAAGAAAAAAAGCAGTTATTTGCTTTTAGATTAGAGGATCATTTCAAGCGTTTAAAAAGATCACAAAAATTATTACAAATTGAAGATAAATATTCAGTAGATGAATTAACCAAGTATTTTATGGATACTGTAAAAGCAAATAATTATAAAGAGGATATTGCGGTAAGACAAACTATTTTTGTTGATGGTTTTGGAACATGGAGTTCAAAGGAAGAAGTCAATATGTTTATTTCCCCAATTCCTAAAGGTAAGACTAGTGCAGAATACAATAAAAAGGGTTTAAAATGTTGTATAAGTTCTTGGGAAAGAATAAATGATAACTCTCTATCTCCAAGAATAAAATGTGGAGCAAATTATATAAATAGTAGAATGGGGCAACTGGAAGCTTTAAAAAATGGATATGATACCACAATTTTTTTAAATAAAAATGGTAAAATATCTGAGGGGCCTGGATCTTGTTTCTTTATGATAAAGAATAATGTTTTAATAACTCCTTTATTAACTGATGGTGTATTAGAAAGCATAACTAGAGATTCTATAATAAAAATTGCTAGAAATTTAATGGGATTAGAGGTAGAGGAACGCTCTATAGATAGAACAGAGGCATATATGGCGGATGAAGCATTTTTATGTGGTTCAGCAATGGAAATCACGCCTATATATTCTATAGACAAATATAATATTTCAGATGGAGAAGCTGGTATTCTAACTAAAGAAATACATAAAAAATATTTGGAAATTGTAAGAGGAGAGAGTAATCCATTTAAAGATTGGATAACTCCAATATATAAGTAGTATATATGGAATATATAGAAAATAAAGTTTCTGTAATTATGCCAGCTTATAATGCTAGTCTTTATATTGAAAAAGCAATTTTGTCAGTTGAAAAACAGAATTATACGAATATTGAAATAATTATAATAAATGATTGTTCTACCGACAATACAGAAGAAATTATACATAATTTACAGGAAATTTTTGATAATATTGTTTATTTAAAAACAGAAACCAATTCAGGAGTTGCGAAGGCACGAAATCAAGGCCTATCTATAGCTACAGGGCAATATATTGCTTTTTTAGATAGTGATGATATTTGGTTGGAGAATAAAATTCAAACGCAATTACAAATTTTCAAAGATTATAAAAATATCCCATTTACTTACTCAGCAATTCATACAATTAATGATCAAGATCAAATTATAAAAAAAGCAAAAAAAATAAAAACAAAGGCAACTTATAAAATGTTATTAAAAAATACTTATGTTGCCACTTCAACGGTTATGATTGATCGAAAAGTTACAGGGGATTTTTTAATGCCTTTGAGAAAAAGTGCAGAAGATTATTCTTTATGGCTTACTCTTTTAAAAAAATTTGGAACAGCCATTGGAACAAATGAAGTCTTGGTAAATTATAGAAAAACTAGCAACTCTTTATCTGCAAATAAAATAAAAGAAATTAAATATTTCATGCAGGTTCAAAGAGAAGATATGCATATAGGTAGAATAAAAGTTCTATTTAATACTTTTTGCTATATTTTACATGCAATTAAAAAACATTATTTTTAGGAAGTGAGAACATGAAAATTGCAGTCATAATGTCTACATATAATGGTGAAAAATATGTTGAAGAACAAATAAATAGTATATTAGCTCAAACAAATGTAGAGGTATCTTTATACATACGGGATGACGGATCTTCAGATAATACTAAAGCAATTTTAGATCAATTTTCTCATTATTCACAAATTCATCTTGTTCACTTTGAAAATATAGGGAATTTAGGTGTTAGAGATAATTTCCTAAAAACGTTACAATATGCATTAGAAAATGATCGTACAGTTGAATATTTTTCTTTTGCTGATCAAGATGATGTTTGGCTTCCAGAAAAATTAGCAAAAGCTATAGAAAAAATAAAAAGTTCTAGTCAAAATTATTGTTTATATTATTCAAATAAAAATTTTGTTGATCAAGACTTGAAGTTTATTAAAAAAGAGAAAATTAAATTTTATAATGATTTTATGGAATGTTATTCAAGCTCTTTAGCTTCAGGCTGTACTATGGTTTTTAATCGAAATGTTGCAGAACTTGCAGTTAATCCAATGCCGGTTACTGCCGAATTTCATGATGTCTGGATATATCGATTATGTAAGTATGTAGGGGCAGATATTATTTTTGATAAAAATTCATACATTTTATATCGTCAACATGGGAACAATGTTTGTGGCAGTGCAGCTTGTGTGACTCACGAAAAAAGTATAAAAAATAATATGAAGTTGATGAAATCAAAAAACGTTTTATGGCGACAAACTATCTTTGATGAAATAGAAGAGTATCATGAAGATGAGATATGTCCAGTTGCAGCTAAAAACATATATCGAATGAAAAATTATAAAAGGAAATTTAAATGTAAATTATCTTTGATTTTTAATAGAAAAATTTTAAAAAGAGGAATCAAATTTTATACATTATGGTGTTTGAAAATTTTATTTAACAAAATTTAAGGATAGGAGGGAATATCATGGATGTAATTTTATTTTTATCTATGTTTTTATTATTTATAATGAGTATTGTATTGTCAAAGTTCAATTTGACACACCCTGCTGTCCTATTTTCTGGTGTTTGGTGTGTAAGTTCGTTTGGTTGTTGTTTTAGTTATGAATTAACACATGAAATTTTAGAACTACCTACAGTATTATTTTTAGTTCTCTTTAATATGTTATTTATATTTATTACATTTTTATTTACTAATTTAAATCGAAAAAAACAGCCTAAATTTAATTATGAAAAAATTAAAAATAAAAAAATAAAATTTCGAAATAGTTTTTTAGTGTTAGGAGTCCTCTTTTACATTTTTGCATCTATTTATTTGCTAAAAGATTTAATGAGAATGGCAAACGCTGTGGGGAAGGTGACTAGCATTTTTGAAGTTTTTCGATTGGCAAGATATGCTGATACAGTTGAATCCATATCATATAGTTTTCTTTCTACTTATCTTATGAGATTTAATTTAGCGGTAGGTATTGTAAGTACATATTATGCTACAAAATATTTTTTCATGAAAAAGAAGAAAATATTTAGAAAATTTTTCATCTTTTCAATTATTTCTTTAGGATTTACATTCTTTTCTGCAGCACGTAATCAAGCGATTATTTTAATTTCTTCTTATTTATTTACAAGTTTATTTAATTTTTATTATTATAGTTCAAAAAGCAATAAAGCTCTATTTAAAAAAGCTTTAGGTGGCTTGTTTTTGGCGGGGGTTGTATTTATTGTTATCTTTATAGTAATTGGAAATGTTTTCTTAAAAAGAATGAAAGATGGAACTTTAACAGGGATTGTGAATTCATTGATTGAATATACAAGTGGACCAATTCTCGCATTTAATTATTATTTAAAAAACATGGGGGAATACACTAGTCCTTATTTTGGGGCATATACATTAAATACATTAAATAACTTTTTAATCAATATCGGAGTAATCGAAAACCCAATATCTATATTAGCACCTTTTATGAATAATGGATATTGGCAGTTAAATGTTTATACAATGTATTTTAGATATTTAGTTGATTTTGGGGGCTTAGGGACTGTATTATTAGTGATAATCGTTGCTGCATTTTATGGAATTTTATATAAGATAAGTTTAAGTTCTAAAAATAAAGACTTGATGATTCCTATATACTCTTTATTTATGTATGGTTTAATTATGTCTTTTTTTGAAGAAAAAATTATTACTTTTTTAAATTGGTATATTATCATAATTATTATGATAGGCATTTTAAAATTTGTTGTAACTAAATTTGCAATTAAGACCACTACAATAAAACAAAGCACTATTCCTGTTTTAAGTCATTCTCAGACAGTTTCATATATAAGATAAGGGGTTAATAGGAGGGTATATGAAAGGAATTATATTAGCAGGTGGAAGTGGAACAAGATTATATCCACTGACCACAGTAACAAGTAAACAATTATTACCAGTTTATGATAAACCAATGATTTATTATCCTATGAGTATCTTAATGCTTGCAGGAATTAAAGATATTTTAATTATTTCTACCCCTGATGATACACCTAAGTTTGAAGCTTTATTGGGGAATGGATCTAAATTTGGTTTGAATTTAAGTTATAAAGTTCAGCCTTCTCCAGATGGACTTGCTCAAGCATTTATATTAGGGGAAGAATTTATAAAAGATGAACCAGGATGTATGATTTTAGGAGATAATATTTTCTATGGAAATGGAATGAAACATGCTTTAAAAAAAGCAGTTGAAAATTGCTATAATGGTGTGGCCACTGTGTTTGGATATTATGTACCAGATCCAGAAAGGTTTGGGGTTGTTGAGTTTGATAACAATGGGAAAGCAATTACCATAGAAGAAAAACCTAAAAGCCCTAAATCAAATTATGCAGTAACGGGTCTTTATTTTTATCCTAGTGGTGTTTGTGAGAAAGCAAAAAAGGTAAAACCTAGTGCACGTGGTGAATTAGAAATTACAACGTTAAATCAAATGTATTTAAAAGAAAACAAATTAGATGTTGTAACCTTTGGAAGAGGGTTAACATGGTTGGATACAGGAACTCACGAATCTTTAGCAGAAGCCACAGCTTTTGTTAAAATGATTGAGGACCATCAAGGATTAAAAATTAGTTGTCCAGAAGAAATTGCCTTTAATAATGGATGGATATCAAAAGAACAGTTGATTTCACAAGGACAATTAATGAGCAAGAATCAATATGGGAAGCATTTACTAAATGTTGCAGAGGGTAAGGTGAAATATTGATGGATAAGCAAATTGGAAATTTTGTTTTTAGAGAAACGAGTATAAAGGATGTATATATTATAGAGCCTAAAAAACTAGGCGATGAAAGAGGATATTTCATGGAAACCTATAAAGAAGATGCTTTTAAAGCTGCGGGGTTAGATTATACTTTTGTACAGGATAATCAATCTAAATCTAGAGCAGGGGTTTTAAGGGGGCTTCATTTTCAAAAACAATATCCTCAAGCTAAACTTGTACGCTGTATAGAAGGAGAAGTTTTTGATGTATGTGTAGATTTACGTAAAAATAGTCCTACATACGGTAAATGGGAAGGAGTTATTCTTTCTGCTGAAAAAGGGAATCAATTTATGGTTCCAAGAGGCTTTGCTCATGGCTTTGTTGTTTTATCTGAAACAGCAACTTTTTGTTATAAATGTGATGAATTATATCACCCAGAAGATGAGGGCGGTATTATGTGGAATGATCCAAATATAAATGTAAAATGGCCGGATATAAAGGAAGTAATATTATCTGAAAAGGATAAAAAACATCCTTTATTAAAGGATTGTAAAATTGAATTTTAATGTAGTAGAGGGATAAAAGATGGAAGAAATCAAGGAATTACATGAGTGTTTATTAAACATTGCAATTGAAATTGATAAAATATGTAAAGAAAATGATATCCACTATACACTTATGGGAGGATCCTTGATTGGTGCAATTCGGCACAAAGGGTTTATTCCTTGGGATGACGATATGGATATTGGTATGGTATATGCTGACTATATAAAGTTTATAAATATTTTAAAATCTTTAAATCATCCTTGGCTCACTTTTGATATTCCAGGAAACAAAGAATATGAAGAGCAATTTATGAAGGTTTATGATTCTCGAACAACATTAAAAGAGTGTAAAAGCAATCGAATTAAAGGAGTATTTGTTGATGTTTTTCCTATCCTTCCTATCGCAAATAAAATGTCAACCGCAAAAAGAAGATATTATTATGATACTGTATTAAAAATGGTTAGATATAATAAAACAAATAATTCTAAATCATCAAAATCAAAAATGCTTGTTTATAAATTGCTTGGATTATTTCATTCTGCAAATGGTTTAAATAAGAAAATTCAAAAAAGAAGAAGAAAACTATCTGAAAAAAATTATCAATTTATGAACGATCCTGATGGATCGATAAAAGGGATTGTCCCTAAAGAATATTTCAGTGAATATATATATCATGAATTTGAAGATACAAAATTAATGATTATTAAAAATTATGATCCATATTTAACTCATATTTTTGGTGATTATATGGAGCTTCCTCCCAAAGAAAAAAGAGTTCCAGGACATTTTGAAATATTGGATTTAAATCATTCATATATGGATTATAATCAGGTAAAACAAGAAAGGAGCTAATCTATGAATATTGCAGTTATTTTTGCTGGAGGAACAGGTCAAAGAATGAACTCCAACTCTTTACCGAAGCAATTTCTTATGATCCATGGTAAACCAATTCTTGTACACACAATAGAAAAATTTCAGTCAACTCCAGGTATTGATAAAATTATTGTTGTATCATTAGCGGATTATATTCCTATGGTAGAGGATTTAAAGAAAATATATAATTTAAATAAAATTGTAAGTATTGTTTCTGGTGGGAGAAACGGACAAGAATCGATTTATTATGGATTGAAAGAGGCCAAAAAAATTTCTACATCACAAAAAGATATTGTATTGATACATGATGGTGTAAGACCAATTATTGATGTAGAAACAATTGAAGCAAATATTGAATGTGTTAAAAAAAATGGCAGTTCTATTACGGTAGCTAAATCATCAGAAACAGTATTATTATTAGAAGAAAATAATGTTGAAGATGCTCTAGATCGTTCAAAATGTTTTTTGGGAAGAGCACCTCAAAGTTTTTATTTACATGAGATATTAAATGCTCACGAGAAGGCCAATCAAATGAATAAGCATGATTTTATTGATTCAGCGATGTTAATGAAGTTTTTTGGAAAGAAATTGTATGTTGTTGAAGGACCTATAAATAATATCAAAGTAACTACACCTATCGATTTCTTGATTTTACGTGCGTTGCTTGATGCTAAAGAAAATGAACAAATAAAGTTGGTATAAATAATGAATAATATGATACTTAATGAAATAATAGAAGTTACAAACCATTTTTCTTTCAAAGAAAAATTAAGAAACAAATCAGTGTTAATTACAGGTGGCACAGGATTGATTGGTTCTTATCTGATTCGTTTTTTACAATATTTAAATCAAGAATATCATCTTAATATTAAACTTTTCGGTTTGGCTAGAAGCAAAGAAAAGGTTGAAAAAATGGAATTAGAAGAAAATGTTTCATGGATTTATCAAGAAATGAAAAATGAAATAGATATATCTTATCCAATCGATTTTATTATTCATACTGCAAGTCCTACAGATTCTAGTTATTTTGTTCACTTCCCTGTAGAAGTCATTAATGATACAATAATGGGTTTAAATTCTATTTTAAGATTGGCTCAAACGTGTCATACACAAAGTGTTATTTTTTTATCTTCATTGGAAGTTTATGGGAATTGTATAGAGGATAGGTTTATAAAGGAGAATGAATATTTTTCTATTGATTGTACAAATGTAAGGAATAGTTATTCTGAAGGCAAAAAAATGTTGGAATGTCTTTGTGCATCATATGCTGTAGAATATAAAGTTCCAGTTAAAATAGTTAGATTAGGACAATGTTTTGGTCCAGGTGTTAATTATCAAGATAATCGTGTTTTTGCTCAATTTGCAAGAGCGGTTATAGAACAAAGGGATATTATTCTTGCTACAAAAGGGGAAACTAAACGATCTTATTGTTCCATTCAAGATGCAATATTAGGGATTTTTACAGTTTTACTTAATGGAAAAAATGGGGAAGCATATAATCTCGCAAGTGATGATTCTTATGAGTCTATTTATAATTTGGCTCTTTTGTTTGCAAAAGGAACTGGTTCAAAAATTATAATAGAAGAACAACAGGATAATAAATATTTAGGAACTATAAAATTTGGTTTAAATACTGAAAAAATAAAAACTATTGGTTTTACTTCGTTAGAAGATTTACAAGATATGGTTGTAAAATTAAAAAAATACTTTACTTTAATAAGGTAAGTTGGTGATAAAATGAAGAAAAATAAAATCTTAGTTACAGGAGCAAAAGGACAACTCGGATTTGATTGTATAAGAGAACTTAAAAAGCGTGGCTATCAAGATGTAATGGGGATTGATATTGAAGACTTAGATATTACAAATGAAGCTGCTGTTTATAAGTTTATTGAGAATTATCATCCTAATGTTGTAATGCATAATGCAGCTTGGACTGCAGTTGATAAAGCAGAAGAGAGCCCTCAAAGAGTATATGAAGTTAATGCTCTTGGGACAAAATATATTGCTGAGGCTTGTAAAAAGGTCAATGCTAAGTTGGTTTATATCTCTACAGATTATGTATTTGATGGCTTAGGAACGACACCATTTGAGGTCGATGATCATCGAAGTGGCCTATCTGTTTATGGAAAAACAAAGGCTCAAGGGGAAGATTTTGTGACCTCTATTTTAGATAAGTTTTTTATTGTTCGTATTTCTTGGGTTTTTGGGTTAAATGGAAATAATTTTGTGAAGACAATGTTACGGTTGGCTCAAAATGGAAAAAAAGAACTGAATGTTGTATGTGATCAGATTGGGTCTGTTACTTATACATATGATTTATCTAAAGTACTTTGTGATATGATTGAAACGAAGAAATATGGAATATATCATGCCACAAATGAAGGGTTTTTAAGTTGGTTTGATTTCGCAGTAGAAATTTTTAGTTTAACAGGGGTGGATGTTAAAGTAAATCCAGTTACTACAGAAGAATATTTAAAATTAATTCCCCAACAAGCAAAGCGTCCATTGAATTCACGAATGAGTAAAGATAGTTTAATCCAAGCGGGTTTTTCTTTATTGCCAAATTGGAAAGATGCTTTAAAAAGATATTTAAAGGAGTTGAAAGATAATGTCTAAATTTTTAATAACAGGTGGAGCAGGTTTCATTGGAGGAAACTTTTGTCATTATATGGTAAATGAATATCCAGATGATCAATTTGTTTGTATTGATGCGTTAACTTATGCAGGAAATATTGAAACTTTAGAACCAATATTAAACAAATCAAATTTTAAATTTGTTCAAATGAATATTTGTGATAGAAAAAATGTTTTTGAATTATTTGAGAAAGAAAAATTTGATTATGTTGTTAATTTTGCTGCAGAAACGCATGTGGATCGAAGCATTGAAAATCCAAGTATTTTTTTAGAAACAAATATCTTGGGAACACAAACTTTAATGGATGCTTGTAGAACATATGGAATCAAAAGATATCATCAAGTATCTACAGATGAAGTTTATGGAGATTTACCTTTAGATCGACCTGATTTGTTCTTTACAGAAAATACACCAATCCATACATCAAGTCCCTATAGTGCTTCTAAAGCATCTGCAGATTTACTAGTGCAATCTTATCATAGAACATTTGGGTTACCTATAACAATTAGCAGGTGTTCTAATAATTATGGTCCTTATCACTTCCCAGAGAAGCTGATTCCTTTAATTATCAAAAAAGCATTGGCAGACGAACCTCTCCCTATTTATGGAGATGGAGCTAATGTACGAGATTGGCTTCACGTATACGATCATTGTACAGCAATAGATTTAATCGTTCGCAAAGGAAAAGATGGAGAAGTGTACAATGTTGGAGGACATAACGAAAAGACGAATTTAGAAGTGGTAAAAACAATATTAAAAGAACTTGGGAAACCTGAAAGTTTAATTACTTTTGTTAAGGATCGAGCTGGACATGATCTAAGATATGCTATGGATCCGACTAAGTTAATGAATGAGTTAGGATGGAAACCTAAATATACTTTTGAAACTGGTATTGGGCCTACAATTCAATGGAATTTAGATAATCAAGAATGGTTAAATCATATAATCTCAGGAGAATATATGAGATTTATGGAGCAAAATTATGGAAGAAAGTAATTCTATAATTGAAGAACAGCCAAAGCAAAGAAAATTTATACAAAATTTTATCATTGTTTTAATTAGTAATGGACTAACGATATTATCAGGAATTTTGGTTGGCTTTATTATCCCCAAAATAATGGGGGTTACAGATTATGGATATTATAAAACATTTACCTTATATTCCTCTTATATTGGATTATTTCATTTTGGATTTATTGATGGCATTTATTTATATTTTGCTGGGAAAGAATATAAAGATTTAGATAAAACGAAGTTTAGAACATATACAAGATTTTTGTGTTTTATAGAATTAGGAGTTACTCTTATTGTTTCCTTAATTGCCTTGGGCTTTATAGGTACGGGGTCTATGTTGATTTTTCTATTTGTGGCCCTTAATGTTTTAGCAACAAATATTACTACCTATTTTGAGTTTATATCTCAAATAACAATGCGGTTTAAACAGTTATCTTTTCGTAGTATCATTAAATGTAGTGCTACTGCGATTTCTGTAGTCGTTTTATACCTTTTATATAAATTTTCAAATTATATAGCTTCCTATCCGATATATGTCGCTATTGTTTTGGGAATAAATTATAGTTTAGCTTTATGGTATATTTTTTCTTATCGCGAATTAGTATTTGGAAAATCAAATTCAATAAAAGAAGAATGGCCTGCAATAAAGAGTTTTTTTAAAGTAGGAATGCCTTTGCTACTGGCAAACTTAGTTGCTCAATTTGTATTTGTCATAGATCAGCAGTTTGTTAATATACTATTTAGTAAAGAAGATTATGCAACATATGCTTTTGCATATAACATGGTAAATTTAATAACTGTAGCTACTGGAGCAGTTTCTACTGTTTTGTATCCAACCTTAAAGCGAATGAATCCAGAAACAATTAAAAATAATTATGCTAAAATTAATTCTTATTTAATGATATTTGTTTTTTTCTGCTTAGTTATTTATTACCCATTAGATATTTTCATTCGTCATTTTTTAAAAAATTATATTTCTTCATTAGAGATATTTAGAATTATATTACCGGGATTGGCAATTTCATCTAGCATTTCGGTGATAAAATATAACTGTTATAAGACCTTTGGAAAAGTAAAAAATTATTTTATTAAATCATTGGTTGTTTTAGGTCTATCCTTTATCGCGAATTTAATTGTTTATCTTATATTTAAAAACATGGCATCTATATCAATTGTATCTTTATGTGTTTTATTGATATGGTATATATTAGTAGAAAGTTATTTTATACGAACTTATAAAGTTCAATGGATTAGAAATTTTATTTATTTACTGATTATGATTGCTGCATTCTATGCTATTTCTTTTATTCCAAATATTTTACTAGCTGGTGGTATATATATAGCAAGCTGGCTTGGTATTACTTGCATAGTATATATAGATTATGTCAAACATATTTTTTTAAAAATCATTAGAAAGTAAGATTCTCTTATTAGAAAGGATTTTGAAAATGAAATACTTTGGTACAGATGGAATTCGTGGAGTTCCAAATAAAAAATTAACAATGGATTTAGTTAGCAAACTTGGAATGTCTTTATCTTTGTTAAATAATAAAGATGTTGTCATTGCAACAGATACAAGAGTATCTAAGGATATGCTTTCTTATGCAATTGCTGGTGCATGTTTATCTAGAGGGTTAAATGTACATTTTGCTGGAGTGATTCCTACACCGGCACTAATTTATTATTCTTACATAAAAGGATATACAGGTGTAATGATTACAGCATCTCATAATCCTTATACTGACAATGGAATAAAAGTATTGAATAAAGGATTTAAATTGAAGGAATCAGAGGAATTGTTATTAGAAGATTTTATAGACCATCCAACAAACTATGAGGGTGATGTTGGAAAGTTTATATTGGAAGCTAATGCTAAACAAATTTATCTAGATTTTTTATTTAAACACATTCAAAAATCCAATTTGAAAATCGCAATCGATTGTGCAAATGGGGCTACTTATGAAACTGCAGAAGCCGTTTTTAAAAGAGTCACAAATCAGTTGGTAGTAATTTCAAATCAGCCTGATGGATATAATATTAATCAAGACTGTGGCTCTACACATTTAGACTTGCTTAAAAAGACAGTAATAGAACATCAATGCGATTTGGGGTTTGCGTTTGACGGAGATGGGGATCGTGTTTTATGTGTCGATGCTAGGGGCAAAACCATAGATGGAGATATGCTTATATATCTTTTAGCGTGTTATTTAAGATCTCAAAATAAATTAAACAAAAATACAGTTGTTTTATCAATAATGTCCAATTTAGGTTTAATTAAAAAATTTAAAGAGATTGGTGTTGATGTCTTAGAAACGAAAGTAGGAGATAAGTATGTTATTGAGGCTTTAAAAGAGCATCAATTGTCTATTGGTGGAGAAAACTCTGGACACATTATTCTTCCCGAAATTCTTCACACAGGAGATGGAGTTTTAAATGCTTTACTTGTTATTGGGCTATTGACTGAAACAAACACATTGCTTGAAGATTGGTTTGATGATATCTCGATGTATGCAGATTTAATGGTTAATATAAAGGTTGAAAATAAAGAAAAAGTGTTACAAAATAAAAAATTATATAATCGAATAGATGAAATCAAAAAAGAATTAAATAATGATTGTAAAATCATTGTTCGTGCTTCAGGCACTGAAGAGTTAATTCGTGTTTCTGTTATGGCAAAAACAGAAGAAATTGTTAAAAAATATAGTGATGAGCTAGTCGCTATGGTAAGGGAGAGTATATAATATGAACTATGCAATTATAATTGCTTCTTATAAAGAAGCATCTAAGTTAGAAAAACCTATTTGTATTTATCCGTTATTAAAAAAACCGATTATTGAATATGTGGTTGATCAATTAGAAAAACTTAAAATAGATCAAATTTTTTGTTATGTAGATTCTAAGAATCAAGAAATTGAAGAAATTTTAAAAGATAGAGTTACTTATATAACAAAAGAAAATCACAAGGATTTAGATATTCAAAAAGATGGATATACCTTGGTTTTACCAGGAAATGTTCCTTTAATTAATACAAATATTTTAAAACAAATTATTGATCAGCATGTTACAAGTCAAAATGATGTTACAATTTTAGCTGGTAAAGAGGATTGTATAGAGGATGTTCAGGAGTATAAATCCCAAATTTTATGTTTGAAAAATCATTGGCTAAATGAGTCTAGTTCTTTAGAGGGATGTCCATTTTCTTATAATTTAAAAGAAGGGTTTAAAAAAGGAAAAATCGGAAAATTTCTTATACAAGAAGAAAATAAATTAAACTGTATAGAGGATTTATATGTATTATCATTAATAGAGGATGAAATAAGGAAAGAAATTAATAAAACTCATATGTTAAATGGAGTATGCATTATGAATCCCAACTCTACGACAATCTCATTAGAAACAGTGATTGAATCAGGAACAGTTATTTATTCGGGATGCAATATTTTTGGCAAGACAACTATAGGACATAACTGTATTGTGGGGCCAAATACAGAATTAAACAATGCAGTTTTAGAGGATAATACGAAATGCATTCATTCTATGGTTTCAGATTCTAAAATATGTAAAGGGGCTACAGTAGGTCCATTTACTCAATTAAGAATGCATTCTGTTGTTGGTGAAAATGATCGAGTGGGTAATTTTGTAGAAATGAAAAATTCAGTTTTAGGGAAAAATACAAATGTTGCTCATTTAACATATATTGGAGATACAACTTGTGGAGATCATGTGAACTGGGGCTGCGGGACTGTAACTGTTAATTATGATGGCAAAAATAAATTTAAAACCACAATTGGGAATGATGTATTTATTGGCTGCAATACGAATTTAATTGCTCCAATAAATATTGCATCCAATAGTTTTATAGCAGCAGGTTCCACAATTACAGAGGATTTGGCAGAAGGAGATTTTGCTATTGCTAGAAACAAACAGGTTGTAAAGCATAATAGAGCTCAGAATTATGGGTTTAAGAAATAAAGAATAAATAAGAAAAGGCTGTGAAGAAATAGATTTTTTGAAAAAAGATCTAGAAATTTACAGCTTTTTAATTTTTTATTAAAAAACTTATTATACTACAGGTATGCTAATTTTTTAATTAGTAGTTTATTATTTCTTTAATTAACAAATTGCTTGCTGAAAACTTTTTGATATTTTGCAAAAGTTTTCAGTTTAAATGAAAACTTTATTGACTTTTGTAAAAGTTTTCAGTATGATTATAGTGGTAGGTGATTATAATGATAAAACGAGAACATTATATCAAAGAAGTAAGAGAGTTTTATGATTCAGATTTAATTAAAATCATAACGGGGATTCGTAGATGTGGTAAATCTGTAATTTTAGGACAAATTATGACTGAAATAAAGCAAAAGAGTGATAATGTTATTTATTTAACTTTTGAAAAAAAATCTACATTATTAAACATACCTAATGCAGCTGCCATTATAGAATATATACATAAAGAAAGAAAAGAAGGACTTTGTTATGTATTCTTAGATGAGTTGCAAGTGATTGATGACTGGGCTGAGGCTTGTAAAACACTACGATTAGAAAATTGCTCTTTGTTTATCACTGGATCCAACTCTAAACTTTTATCAAGTGAGTTTACTAAGCAACTGAGTGGTAGATTTGTTTCTTTTAGAATTCGCCCATTTGTTTATAAAGAAATAGTAGAATATTCAAAGGAATTAGGAATAGAACCAACAATAATGGATTATTTAATTTATGGCGGATTTCCAAACCGATTTGAATTTAATTCAAAAGAGGCTCAGATTAAATATTTAAATGATTTAGATGATACGATTGTCATTAATGATTTAATTGCAAGGTATAAAATTAAGAAAGTTGAATTATTTAAAAGGTTGGTAAATTTTGTTTTAAAGTCAAATAGTAGAATTTTCTCTGCTAAATCTATTTATGATTATGTGAATAAGAATATTATGAATTGTTCCATTAACACAATCATGAAATATTTAGATCACTTAAAAGAAGCATATGTTATTGATACAATCAATCAATATTCAACGAAGGTAAAAAGAGAATTAGAGTTTTTTGTTAAGATTTATAATGCAGATGTTGCATTAAACTCTATACGATGTTTAGAAAATCGATTTGATCTAACACATAACTTGGAAAATGTTATTTATAATGAACTTCTTTATATGGGGTACAAGGTTAATGTCTTTGATAACAATGGAAAAGAAATTGACTTTATAGCTAGCAAAGGTAATATGAAGTATCTTGTTCAAGTTGCTTATAGTGTTGCTGAAGAGAAAGCCTACAATAGAGAATTTGAAGCATTCCATAATATAGATAATTCAATGCAAAAAATCCTTATAACAAATGATGAAATTGATTATTCTACAAGCATAGTAAGACATATCAAATTAAAAGACTTTCTTTTAATGGATTGTTTATAGAAATTATTAAATTTATAACACAAATCATTCCATTTAGGAGTGATTTTTTGTTTTGCCACGAACTTAACTTCTTAATTGTCGAAACCTGTCGGTCGATTATTGACAAAGTTCTTTTTAAATTGCTAATTTTTTATTTTTTTAAGTTATAATGAAATTAATTACTTAATTATTTAATTAAAAAGGAGAATTAGTTATGGAATGTTTATGGGATGAAGAAAAAAAGATAATACGTATATCAGATAGTAAAAAAGCTTTACTATGGTTCCCCTTTAAAGAAAATGCGATTTTTTTAAATATATTAGAATTTTACCAGTTTATTAAACAAAAATATATGGAAACTAAAAAAAATAATCCTGAAAAAGAATTGACTATTTTACTAGCTTATCCTTATCAGGATTTTGAATTAGATGGATGTTTTAGTATTTACATATATAGTGATTATTACAACGAAATTTTTATTAGTGAATTATATATTTATTTAAAAGAAATATTAAAATCTGAAATTATTTTTAACAATGTTAATGATACTTTGCCTATACGGTTTTATCATGAATATATAAGGAGAAATTTTGCATTGTTTGATAATTTTTTAAACCAAAATTATCATGCAATTACTCACTTTTCTTTATATAATATTGGCAAAGAGGAATTTAAAGAACTCAATGATAAGTTTAATTTAGAAAATAGTAGTAATAGTAAATTGAACGTAAATAATTTAATTTTAAGCACTATGGATATATTTAGCTATGCTGAAAAATATTATGAGGATGAGCGTAAAGCACATAATAAAAAAATTGAAGAAGCTAGAATAGATATATACAATTTTTTATTTAATCCAAATGATCCTAAATATAGTGATATTAAAACAAAATATAAGAAAACGGATAAGGATGAAGCTTTAGCAAAAAATATTATTTCATCAATAGAAGAAATGAGCAAATTAGATCTTGTATGTTACTTCATTCTTTTAAAATTTTATTGGGGAATTTATGAGAATAACGCTCTTTTGCATCAAATTCAGAAAAACAACTCGTTAATTCTTTCTACAGCTATTCATCAAATAATAGAAAATGTTTTTCATCATACCCAAAAAAGAACTTTGTATATGTTCTTGCAGTACTTGCATTTTCATGATGGCGATAACGAGGAAACCCAGTTACGATATTTAAATCGTAAAGATAATCTTATCGATCTTTTAATAGCAAATAAAGACAAGCAGAAAGATAAACGAGTTATAGAAAATATTAAAAACGTTTTTCAAAATATAAATGGTGGAGTATTAATTTATTTGCAAGATGTTTCAGATAAAGGAATAAGTAAAACTAGCAAAAAAAGTATTAGAGCATTCACGGATTTTGATACTGCTATAAGCGATGAAGAAGGTAAAACTTTTCATTATGGTTTAAAATTTATGAAATCAATAATCGAAAAATTAAATGGTTTTTTTATGGTGAGTAGTGATCAAGAATCTATTTTGCGTTTTAAAAAAAATGATGATGATACTGTAGGGGACATAAACATTTATTGGGACACAAAAGAAGAAAAACAATTGATAGGGACAAAATACATAATATTTGTTCCTGCTCCATTATTAATGGCTTCAAATGATTAGGAGGGTATAATTATGGAAAATAAAATGTATGAAAATCAAAATGATAAAGATCGAATTATATCATCAATCGTAACTTATTTAAATGGTTTATATAATTCAATGAAAATAGATGGAATGAACAAAGAAAGGGTAATAGAAGTTTTTTTATTTAAGACTGACTATAGCAATATAGAACTATACGCAAAGGCAATACATAGTTTTGCTATTAATACTTTATTAGAGTCTGATCGATTGGTTATATTTTTCTGTTCTAAAAAAGAAGAGGTTAATTTTTCGATAATTTCTTTATTTTTAGAATATAGTAGTATATTTTTTCAACGAACAAATAAAAAATGTTATTTTTCTATTGGGACTTTAATTAATCATCAAAAGGAAATTTGTTTTTCGGCATTTGGTGGAGATAAAGAAGCAATATATAATTCGGCAAGAGAATATTCTTATAGTAATTTCGATTCTGCAACGAAGTTGTTGCAAATTATTGAAACATATAAGTCTAGCAAAAAAAATAATCAAATAAATGTTAAAAGCAAAGAACAAAAAATAGAAATGCCCGTAGAATTATATGTAAAATATAACAATACAAACATCGATAAGCCGCCCGTAGATAATGTTTTACTGGATATATACAATATGCCAAATAATGATTTTAAAGATTCTATTTTTATGCATAAAATAAATGAGTTATTAAATATTCCTTTGAATCATTATGATATTTTGAAAGGCAATGGATGTAAAATTTCTAATGTACATGTGCGTTTGGGTGCTAAAATACATATAGAAAATTTTTATGAAGCAGAGATTCTTTTCCATAATGCAAATAATGTTAAAAACTTCGCGTATATTATTGCAAAAGATATAAGTTTACAGCATCAATCTTTGAAAGAAGAAAAAAACATTTGCTTAATCGGTTATGAAAGTTATTCTGAATTATTGGTAAAACAAATTAAGGATTATTTAGAACAATTTATTAAAGTAAATGAAATTAAAACTTTGTTTTATTATAATGATGAAAGTAAGAAGATAAAGAATAAAATTAGCAAAGAATTTATTACTTATATTATAGTGCCAATTGGTAGCACATTATCAACTTTTTATAAGATGCTTTCAGATTCACAATTTATTAATAATAATATTAGTTTAGCCAACTACCATTATGTGCTTACACTTGTTAGAGATGAAACGGCGTTAACTGCAACTCCTATAGAAAGTAAGTTTTGGGATTTTGAAAGAGAAAATATTTTGAAATTAAAAAATGCATATAGATCCAAATTAAATAATATAAGAATTAAATATTTATTAGCTGTAAGTAGCAAATGGAAACAAGCTGAAAATTGTGAACT
Organism: uncultured Eubacteriales bacterium; assembly: GCA_949840345.1. Classification (GTDB taxonomy): domain Bacteria; phylum Bacillota; class Clostridia; order TANB77; family CAG-508; genus CAKPQL01. The sequence goes on along the minus strand of CATKWX010000015.1, from coordinate 11,060 downwards.
TTGTTATCCGCTAAAAAAGTCTATCGATGAAAGAGCAATTTTTCATGTGGATAAAACATCTACTTTACCAAAATTAGTTTTTGATTTATTTAATAGCAATCGAAAAGGCTTTAACGAAGGTTTTTTTAAAAACGATAAATTAAGCATTACGAAAAATTCATTTAGACTTCAAAAATTAAAAGAGTGTATTCGATATGGACATATTGAAAATGAAAACAATCATTTTATCTACTATATAGATACAAAAAAAGTAGTTGAAAACGCATGTAAAGATGATTTTGATTCTTTAAACAATTGGATTAAAAAACTAAAGTCAAAATTTCAAGAACAATACGATTTTCAAAATCGGTTTAACATACTTGTTTCTCCACTAAATAATACAAATGGTGAATTTTTAAATATTATAATAAATCAACTTTTTGGGACGTGTTATCGCTTTTTTCATTTTTCTATTAAAGATTCTTTGAGAGAAGATGTTCGAGCCAAATTCAAAAGAATAGCAGAAGAATTTAAAGAAAGTGAAGATTATGCCCATATTCATGATTTGATTAGAAATGATAGAAATAAAAGAATTAACTGTTTTTATTTAGATGACATTATTGTGAGTGGAGAAACATTTGATCGTGCTCAAACTTTACTTTCTATGTTAGCGAAAGAGGCGGGAATAGATAATCGTTTTGATGCTTTTGACGCAATAATTACTTTAATAAATAGAAACTCCTATGACAGTGTCAATCATTTGATACAGTATCCAGAGAAAAATTTTTTTTCATATGTTCATTTAAACATTCCTACATTAAAAAGGGAAAAGGGGAAGTGTCCTAATTGCTTATTAGATGAAACTTATGAAAATATGATGAAATTTGTAGTAAGTGATCAATTGAGAGAAAAATTTAGAAAATGCTATAACAAACAAAAATTAATGACCGTGACCAAGTTTGATGAAAATTTGAAATTTGAATGGAATATAAAAAAGGATAAGTTAAGTTTAAGAAGTATAGAGGATTATTTCTTATATAACCATTTAGATATTTCCAATTTATTGATAAAGTATTTAGATGATTTAAAAGAAAAAAAATATGAGGAACATATTATAAAATGTTTAGAAGAACTAATTGATTATTTAAATGTTGGTTATTCTAATCTATTGTTCATTAATAAACTATTTGACTTGACCACATTACTAAAGATCTTATATAAAAATGATTCATCTAATCACAAATTTAATGGATGGGTAGAAAAAATTTTAGATGATATCGAAGAGTTAATAAAACAAGAAAAAATAAATTCACAAAACCAAAAAGCTTTTATACGATTAAAATGTATGCATCTTATAAATTCTGAATTTGATGCTTATTTTCAAACTAAAAAATTTAATGAAAAATCAGATGAGTTAATTGGTGATATATTAAAACAGATTTTAATTTTAATTGTTAATCATATTGAAGAAGAACTTACAGAAAATAATAAATTAGAATATGATTATGAAAAAGGTTTATTCTCATTTGCTTCTATAAAACATATTAAAGTAAATGCTTTAAAACGATATAAGATAATAGAGATTATATTATCTTATTTAAAAATTTTGTCTAGACCAATGGCAGCCAAAAGCTATTATGTTAGAAATACAGTTTTAAAATTCAGTATTGCTTTACTTGAAATGATACAAGATGTTGTAAGATTTAGATCCAATAAGCAAATTCCTGCTAATTCATTTAAAAAAACTTTAAAAGAAATATTAAATAAACAAATTTCCAATATAAACTTAGATAAAAACGCTAAAGAGAATTTTATGTTTCTTTGCGAAATTATTTTATGCCGTGAGAACGACAAATCGGTGTTAAAAGAAAAAGATTTAGATGTTACCTATAATTGTGATACTGATTTTATGCAACTCTTCATTTTTTATTTTGATATTTTAGAAAATATATCTTTTTTGGACTCTACATATGTGATTAGGAATGAAACAATTTCTAAATTGTTTAACCCAGGGGGATTAGTTTCGTGGTTTGAAGATAAATTTGAAAGTTATTTAAAATCTAAGAAATTTTCTTTGGCGGAAATAAAAAAATATAAAATCGGGTTTAAAAGTGAAATTAAATTAACCTATCAATTTATTGCAAAATGGGCGGTTACATATAATGAGGAAATTAGTAGAAGTGTCTTATTAGAGAAAAAATTGGAATTATTTTCTAGCCAAAAAGAAAATGGTTTAAAAAATGAAATTTTAAAATCTTTAGCATTAGAAAATACAACAATTATATTTAATTCTATTGATAGTTTGCTTAATAAAACAATTTTAAAGGACAATCCAAACGATTTTAAAATTCCTAATGAAGACAAAGGAATTTATGATAGTTATTTTGTTTATATTCAACAAAAATTTAAAGAAAATGGTAAAGCAATTCTTCAATATTTAAAATATGACGATGATTCTTTGCAGAATGAATTTTCTGCATTCTATTCTTATATTTATAAGTATTTGCCTATTTTAGATCAAAATAATAACTTGAAAGAATTAAAAAAATTTATTATTGCTTTATTAAAATATTACGCGTCTATAAAAATAGCTTTAGAAAAGCACGTTATTAATGATTTAAGAGATATTTATGGTGCTATTGCTACATTCATGATGAATGTAAGTTTTGCTGATGCAATTTCTTTTTCTCTTTGTGATGAAAAACGACAAAAAGAAGATATGATATTATGGCGGGTAAAAGATAATACTCTATTTGAGAATAATGAAAAAATGGAGTTGTTAGAATGTATATTAGATTATGAAGAAAATGGTATTTCTAATGATGATTCATTTGAAAACTTACTATATGATGAAGAAAATACCGAGTCTTATAATAGCATTAACATAAAAAATAGTAATATTGATATTATCTTTTTGAAAATTCCAATTCGTATAAAAAGACAGAATGTTTTTGAAAAAATTGAAGGTGAACAAAAGTTTATATTAATTATGCTCTACTATTATAAGAATTCTCAACCTCACTATTCTAAAAGAATTCAAGATGAAGTTCAAAAAATGTATAGAGCAAAATCAGTATTATTTGTAAAAAATAGACTTATTGATATATTTTCTTTAGACTATGCCAAAATTTCTACTAAAGAGTTTTTACAAGTTAAGCCTTTTGATATAAAAGAGAAACGAATCTTGCATATTACCGATATACACTATCAAGAAAAAGATGACCAGAAAATAATAAGCGGTCTAAAATCGGTAATTTCCAGCAAGAATAAAAAATATGATATCATAGTTATTACAGGGGATATAATTAATGGTGCGGACCAAGCAAATCAAATAGATGAGCGATATACCAAATTTTTCGATGCTTTTAAAATTATACTGTCACAAGTTTATGGGGATGAATGGGACAATCGTGTGTTGATAGTTCCAGGGAACCACGATTATAGTTCAATGAATGAAGGAATATCTAGTAATGTCGCAAGAAATTTAAGGGTTACGGTTCCGCCAAGCATTTTATCTGAAGCTAACGCAAGCATTAAATTTGCATATTATTTAAATTTTGCTTCTTACTTTATGAAAAAAAGTTTAAAAACTAGAAAAGTATTAAAAAATGACTTGTGTTTTTATTGTGATGATTATGAAGAGTTTGGTTTTGGTTTTATTTTATTAAATACTGCTTCATTATCTTCTTCTCATCGCCAAAATAGAGTAGGTATAAAAAAAGAAATTTTAAAAAAATTAGATGAGTTTCTTAAAGAAAAAAATAAAATGAATGGAAAGAATCTGACACTTATTGCATTAATGCACCACACTCCAATGTTCGATGCTGACTATTTGGTAGATAAAGGTGGTGGCGAAATCGGAAAAATTATAAGTCCACTTGCTTATCTTTATGATTTGACTGACTCATTAAGTGAATCAAAAAATAAAAACTCTATATTAAATATTTGTTCGGAAATAATAAATAATATTATGAATGAAAATATAAATAGTAAAAATAATAATACCGTTTTTGAAAGTTCAACTAGTAAAAAAGATATTTATTTTTCTCAAGTTAAAAAATTTTCAAAAAAAATTTGTCAATGGGCATTTGAAATAGATAGTAAACATAAAGTATATCCTTATTATGATAAATTTAATTTAAGCGGATTTATGTTTTTATATTATTTATATAAAAAATTATTGGAGCAAAGAGATAATAATATTTCCTATTTTTCCTCCATTGAGGAAGCAACAAAAATTCTTGAGATGTTAGGAATTAATGAGAATATAATTATGGGTATGGATGGTTATGAAGGAAATTTAAAAGATTATCAAGAGTATATTAAAATGAATCATTTTATTTCAGAATCGATTCATTTTAATATAGAAATATTATCTGAGATTGCAAAGGATTATTGGGCTTCTATTTATGATCAAAACAATTTAAATGAAATAAAACAGGTATTGGTAAAAAATAATGTTAAATTAATTTTGGGAGGTCATAATCATATTTATCAAGATAATGCAGGGAAAGATGGTATAAGAATAATAGAAGGAGCTATATTCTATGATTCTAAGGAAGGTGAAATATCATATAATGAAGTAAAGTTTGCAAAAAATGAAGAATTTGAAATTGATAATAAGGTGATAAAAAATGAAGAAAAAAAGTAGAATAAACATTTATTTAGTTTTATTAATTGCAGGAGTATTAACTTCAATTATTTTATTGATTTTAGAATGGACCCTAAATATTTTTAAAGATGTAAGATTTTTAACAACTGAAGTTATTAAAGTTATTTTAGCATTATTTCAAACTTTATTAATTGCTTGGTTTATTAGTGGAGAATTAAAAAAGAATTCAAAAATCACAAGACAGGCCTTGGATTTAGAGTCACAAGGAATTACAGGAGTAAATCGAAACGGAATATTAACTTATTCAGAAAATTCTAATTTATTTTCAAATGCTTATTTAATAAAAATAATGGTAGTTTGTGGTAAAAATTTTATTTTAAAGAATGAAAACAAAATCATTAATGCATTAAAACGAGGATGTGAAATAAGGCTATTGATTGCGAAAGAAGATAGCGATTTTGTTCAAGAAATTACAAATCAATTGGATGCGTTAGATTCCAAAGAGGCAGAACGGGAGAATAGGCAATCTGAAGAGATTAAATTCGTGTTAAATAAAATTCAAGAACTTTCTACTTATGGAAAAATATCAGTAAGACAATATAATACAGAATATAGGGTTCCATTTTATTTAGGATATTTTAAAGAAGAAGAGAAAGTGATTAAAGGCTGGTATAACTCCATCATTCCTGTATGTTCACCAAGAAACACTATTATGTTTAAAGGCGAATTTAGAGATGAAGATCGTGAAAATTATGTTGAAATACTATCTGATAGTATAAAAAATAAAAATGGTGAGTTAGAAAAAGAAAACTATACTACTAGAAGAAATAATAAGGTAAGAAATACGATTGTCGATTTGGAATGTCATTTTGATTATTTATGGAATACATATGATGATATAAATTTAAAAGAAAATAGTTTATAGGAGTGTTATTATGGCTTGGCAATTGATTTTGGTTATGATTATGTTTGTTGTTTTTTATATTGCTTATTTTATTTTTGTTTTCTATTTTTTATTTAATAATAGCAAAAAAAAGAAAACATATGAAAAATTTTATAATATTCTAAATACAATTTATTTAACTAAAATGGATATAGATCAATCTATTGAAGTATTGAAAATTAATTATAATCAATTAACAATAGATATAAGTTGTTTATGTAATTATAAATTAATAGAGTTGCTAAATTATTGTATTTATTGTATAGATTCTAAGACATTTTATAAATTGAAAATTCCCAAAAAAACGACAATTGAAGAAATAAATGAATTGCGTAAATTTATATTGGAGATTTTAAATAGAATTAATAAAGAGGATCCTTTTTCTCTTTTGTCAAGCAAAGAAGCATCTTTATTGAAGAATATAAGTTTGGCTTTCGATACTAATAATTCTAAGATAGGAAAAAATAATTTAAAAGAATTATCTTCTGAATTACTTTTGAAAGAGAATCTAATAGGAAAGGAACAAAGAAAAACGAGATTAGCAACTATCCTTACTATAATTGGTATTTTTTTAACTATAATTTTTGGTATAGTATCATTAATAAAATAAAAAATTATATTATATTAATAGTTCAGCTCAAAAAAATCTGAATTTAACATTTGTATTATTAAAAGAGTAGATAATGATTGGAAATTAAGTGATAGTTAGAATAATTATTTATATTTTTTGACAAGCTAAGTATAAATTGTTATAATATTTATATTAAGCTAGGAGGAGTAGAATGAAAATTTTAATAACAGGTGGAGCTGGATATATCGGTTCTCATACATGTGTGGAACTACTAAATAGTGGGTATGAAGTAGTTGTTGTAGATAATTTGATGAATTCATCTTCAAAAAGTTTAGAGCGTGTTCAAAAAATTACAAATAAAAAAATTGATTTTTATGAAGGAGATATTCGAGATGAAGCTCTTTTAGAAAGAATTTTTCAATGCCATAAAATAGAGGCAGTCATTCATTTCGCAGGGTTAAAAGCAGTAGGAGAATCTTGTGCTAAACCAATTGAGTATTATGATAATAATTTATATGGAACATTGGTTTTATTAAATGTCATGCGAAGACATGGAGTAAAAAAACTTGTATTTTCTTCTTCAGCAACGGTTTATGGTTCACCAGAACGGTTACCTTTAGATGAGTATTGTAAGGTTGGGGGAACGACCAATCCTTATGGAACCTCTAAATATTTTCAAGAGATTATGTTAAAAGATGTTTATAAATCTGATGATGAATGGACAATCATATTATTGCGTTATTTTAATCCTGTTGGTGCCCATGAAAGTGGTTTAATTGGTGAAGATCCACAAGGAATTCCAAATAACTTAACGCCTTATATTGCAAAAGTAGCTACTGGCGAGTTAAAAGAAATTGGTGTGTTTGGTAATGATTATGATACGGAAGATGGAACAGGAGTACGTGATTATATTCATGTGGTTGATTTAGCTAAAGGTCATGTGGCAGCAATTGCAAAAGTAAATAAGCCAGGGGTTTATACATATAATTTAGGAACAGGAATTGGATATAGTGTATTAGACATGATTCATGCTTTTGAAAAAGCGTGCGGAAAGAATTTGCCTTTTGCTATAAAACCAAGAAGAGATGGAGATATTGCTGCATGCTATGCGGATGCATCAAAGGCATATAAGGAATTGGGATGGAAAGCTGAACTGGGAATAGAAGAAATGTGCAGTTCTTTATGGAAATGGCAGAGTCAAAATCCCCGAGGATATAAGGATTAAGCATATAAAAGCTATTAGGAGTAAAAACCTAATGGCTTTTTTCTTATGCAGAATGTGTCAAAATCTGTCGGTCGATTTATTTAAAAAATATGTTTGGATACTTTATTTGTAAAATTAAATCTTATATAATGAAATTGGTAAGATATCGATTTATAAAAAAATTTAAATTTTAAAAATATAAAAAATTAAAAAGGAAAGGAGGAGTGACAATATTTTTTGCTTTTTGTTTTACAAGTAAGATTACAAAATAAAAGAAAGGAAAGTTTTTATGATTGATTATTTAATTTTATTGGGTTTAGTTTCCTCTTCTTTAACTAGTGGAATAAAACCAGCAGATTCTAATGTTTTTAAAAAAATACCCCTTCAAAATGTTCCTAGTATTATCCCATCTAAATTAAATTCAAAGTCATCTTTAAGTCAAAAAGAATTGGCAAACGTGGAATTAATTATGTTAAATGAAGTCATGAAATATACTCAAAACTCTTCTTACTCCATTAGTAGAAGTGGAGTTCTTAAGGATTTTGATGATAATTTATTTGTATTGGTAGAATTTAATCCAATCGGATATGGTATTTATTGTGTAGATAGCGGAGATTTTACTGAACTATCCCCTTTTGCTGAATCACCATATAAAAATTGTAATTTAACAACAAATAGTCAAAAATACGTTTTTATGGGTGGATATTATGACAAAAATTATGTAACAGGAAATTTTCAAGATTTACAAAATCAAAAAAATATTCAACAAACCGAAATTACGAAACTTAAAGAATTTTCAAAAAACACAATTTCTTTATTGAAAAAAGAAATAAAACAAGATAATATACAATTTATGTCAGATAATACGATAGGGCATGATTTAACAAGTCTAAATAATAAAAGAAAATCAAAAAGTGGTGGATCTGGAGAAGGCACTGGCAATGTTGATTTCAATTCTAGTATTGTAAAAGCTGAAATTGAAGTTCCATATTCGTGGTATTTTAAATATAACAATGATGGATTTCCTCGAAATTCTACAGACATTTGTGGTTATACTGCTTTAAGCATGATTTTAACTTATCATGAAGTGTTTAGAAGTGCAGGTTATTTCTCTTCTTCTGAATCTCGACGGTTTATAACACCATCTCGTGGAGAGTATGGAAAAAGTGTACCGACAATATCTAATGATTTTCCAAATCAAGTTTGGGGAAATTCCATTGGTGGATCTGTCCTAGGAGATATGAAGAAAGCAGTTGATGACTTTATGGAGGGAAAGAATAAATCCTATAGCCATTATGTTTATTATTCTATGTTCAGTACAATTGAAGATCCGATCAAAGATGGATTTCCAGCAATATATTTTGGAAAGTTTAATTTATTTTCTTCATCCGATTATAATCATGCTGTTGTTGTGTATGGAGTTTTTGATAATGGCAAGTTGTTGTGTCACTGGGGATGGAGAGGGGACACTCAAGTAATTATTAATAAACTTGGATTGTTTAATGAAGGCGGAGTTTATGCTTTATATAATAATAGCTATCATGAACATAAAACATATTTTATTAATTCATTAGGATGGGAGAGATGTGGATGCGGCGTATTTTTAACTTGTTAAAACCATATTTAATTTTGATTTTAGGAATCTTTTTACTAATGGTTACAGTTTCTTGTTCAAAAGATCAATTTATAGAATTAAAAGAAGGCCAATATATTTTTGCTCAGACAAATGCCAAAGAAGATAAATATGGACTTACAATTACTAAAGATACTTATTTTACCGTTAAAAAAATAGATGTAAATTCTATGGGAGATTTAAGTAAGGGACAGTGGTTAGTTTATGAAAATATGCTAATCACATGGAAAAATTGTCTTTTTGAAGAGAAAGGATCCTTTATTCAAATTGGAACTGCAGAAAAATCTGCGGTAATTGAAACTTCTGAAATGAAAGAGTTTTTGTTTATCTTAAAACCAACAAGAAATAAAAATAAAGAAGAAGCGAAAAATGTTAAAGTTAAAATTGATTGTAATTTGATTGATTCTGCTTCAAATGTAAAAGAAACAGTTTCATATTATTTTGATATGGTATGATAACATTTGAAATATTAAATAAGAAAATATATTATTCTTTAACTAACGGACAAGCCTCTTATAATAACCAATATATAGAATATATTGATCATTTTTCAAATGATGGTGTTCCCGTAGTATCCGATAACACCTATCCATCATTGACCATCTGTCTGCAGTCTTCTACCCAATGCAATTTAGAATGTAAGTATTGTTTTTCTAAATTAAAAGATAAAAAATTAATAGAGTTTGAAAACTTTATTCCTTATTTAAATTTTATTATAAATCAGAATCTAAATAAAAATCGTTTTTATATTGATTTAAGTGGAGAAAGAGAACCTCTTTTAAATTTACCTTTTATTTTAGATGCCGTACAATATGCTGATGAAATGTCTGAAAAACTAAGAAAAGAAGTTTTGATCACATTTGTTACAAACGGTATTCTTTTGACAAAAAAAGTTTCAACTCTATTAAAAAGTAAAGGAGTTTTGTTTGGTATAAGTTTAGATGGACCTAAAGGGGTTCATGATAAAAATAGGCCTTTAAAAAATGGAAAGTCAAGTTATGACATTATAATAAAAAATATTTTAGAAATAGAAGATAAAACATTTCTTGGATGTGCAGTAACTATTGGGAAACAACGATTTAATCTAGTAAAAACCATAGAAGAATTATGTCAATACTTTCCAACAATAAGCATTAAACCCGCAAGATTAGACAATTCATCTTTATTTACTTTTGATGATATAAATTTTTGGAAAAAAGAATATGAGCGTTTAACTCAAATTTTAGTAGAAAAAGCACTAAATGGTGATTTGAAAATCCTATTGGCTATATTAAACGGAGATGATTATTTTGGTAAATTTATTAATAGAGTTTTTTTGAATTATGTTGCTTATAATCGATGCGATGCCGGATTAGGACGGATTTATTTAACTCAAGATGGGATAATCTCTCACTGTGTTCCTTTAAGTATATATGATAAATATAAATTTGATAATTTAGAACATTATTTGAAAGAAGATGGAAAATCCTTTTTCTTGCAGCAATTAACAAATCCATATTGTTTCAATTGTAATTTAAAAAAATTATGTGGGGGAGAATGTGCAGTTGAAAAAGAAAATCATGTGACAAATAATACTGTACTATGTGAACTAAAAAAACATTTGATTCTTTTAGCAATTTATTTAAGGGAAGAATTAAAGCTAAATGAAGAAGTATTTAAAAAGGTTTACGATTTTTGTAATATGAAAATGTCACGAAATAAAGAAAACTTAAAATTTAAAACTATTTTGAATACAAACCCCCAAAAATCTTTTGCTGAATGTAAAAAAATTTTTTATTCCACCAGCAATTAAATGAAGTAATCTTTAGAATTTGTCAGTTTTAAAGTGGAATTCTTTTACAAGACTTGCTAATTTATTGGCAAGTTTTTTCTTATGCAGAATGTGTCAAAATCTGTCGGTCGATTTGTGTGGTTTTTCAACTGTATTTCAATGTATAATTAAATTAATAGAAATATTTGTCAAAAACTGTTAATTTTGCTGATTATACTGCAAATAATAACAAATTATTAGGAGGAAAAAATGATAACCACACTATACATTATTACCACAGATATTATATCAATTTGTATTGCTGTTATAAGTCTTTTATTAAGTGGTTTTGTATTTTACAAATCATC
>CATKWX010000014.1 GCA_949840345.1 uncultured Eubacteriales bacterium | reverse complement strand
ATTTTCTTCTCTTATTGTTCCTAATATCTCTAATCTGTTTTTTATACATATTGTAATAAAATACATATTTTCTTTCGAATAATCATAATCTTTTAATCTTATTCTTTTTCTTATAGGTAATTTTTCTTTCATATTATTCCTTTTCAGCGGGCGATTAAAATCGCCCCTACAGTATATATTTTCGATATTATATCCATATAATTATTTAACAATTAAAATTGTTCTTCATACTACATATCTTTTGAATTTTTGGCTGAAGTGCCTAGATTTTTGAATAAAATTTATTTAAAAAGATTTTCTTTAATTAAATTTATACTATATTATTCTTAGCTTGTCAAACATTTTTCATCGACTTTTTTAGACATTTATTTCTATAGAAAACGCCGCAAGAAGTATCCTGCGGCTAATTTGCAAATTAACAAAACATATGTTATATGTTTTGTTGTATGTTTATCTGCGGGTCGTCGAGGACGCCGACCCCCTACAATTATCGCTTCGTAGAACGGTCGGACACAAGGCCCGCCCCTACAAGCCGATTACGCCCATATATCTAATCTTCTGCCTATTTCCACATTGGTGACATATCTCTTAGTTTTGCTACAATTTCTACTAAACTTTCTACTAAATAATCTATATCTTCTCTTGTGTTTTCATCTCCAAAAGTAGTTCTAAGTGAACCGTGTGCAATTTCGTGAGGTAAGCCTATTGCCATAAGTACATGAGATGGATTTAAAGAACCCGTACTACAAGCAGAGCCACTTGAGGCACATATTCCCTTCATATCTAAGTTTAGTAATAGCGATTCTCCTTCTATACCTTTAAATGAGATATTTGCATTACCTGGTAATCTTTTTGTTCTATCCCCATTAAGTTTTACTTCTGGTATTTTCTTTTCTACTTGAGAAATATAGTAATCTCTTAAAGTTGTTAGTTTTTCATTGTATTTATCAAAATTTCTATAAGCAATTTCTATTGCTTTACCTAGTCCAACAATTCCTGCAACATTTTCTGTTCCTGCCCTCTTATCTTTTTCTTGATGTCCTCCATCTTGTAATTTGTTAAAGTTTATTCCTTCTTTTACATATAAAGCTCCTACACCTTTAGGTCCATAGAATTTATGTGCAGACATAGATAGTAAATCTATTCCCATTTCTTTTACATCAATTTTTACATTTCCAACTGCTTGAACTGCGTCTGTATGAAAATATATTTGTTTTAGTCTTGCAATTTCTCCTATTTCCTTTATAGGCTGAATTGTTCCTATTTCATTGTTTGCAAACATTATGCTTATTAATATTGTTTTATTAGTTATTGCTGCTTTTAATTCATCTATACTTATAAATCCATTTTCATCTACATTTAAATATGTTACAATAAACCCTTCTTTTTCTAATGTTTTACAAGTGTTTAGAATAGCCGGATGTTCAATTTTGCTTGTTATAATATGATTTCCTTTGTGTTTATTAGCATAAGCAATTCCTTTTAGAGCAATGTTATCACTTTCACTTCCACAACCTGTAAAATATATCTCTTTTGGGCTACAATTCAAAGCCATAGCCACTTGCATTCTTGCATTATCTAATGCTCTTTTGGAATTTCTTCCTATGCTATATATAGAAGATGCATTACCATAATTTATTGAAAAATATGGCAACATTTCCTTTAATACTTCCTCTTTAACTGCTGTTGTAGCAGCATGGTCAAAATATCTTATATCCATTTTCTACCATTCCTTACATATATATCTATATATATTCTTATGCAATAAATGTGTTTTTATTAGTGTTTTTTTATTTTATTATGCAATAAAAAAACACAGGAATTTCATCCTGTGTCTTATTGCAATTATTTGCCTTATGCTGCATAAACTATCTCTACGTTTTCGTCAAAAGCACCTTCTTCAATTACTGTGTCCTTGCTAAGCATTGTTACCTTAACCAATTTCTCGCACTGCTTAAACGCTTCAGTCTTAATTATCTTCACGTTTGCAGGTATTGTTATATTGGGTAAGTTAATACAAGTACAAAATGCATTATTGTCAATTGTTATTATGCTTTCTGGTAATATTATGTTCGTTAATTTTAAACATCCAGAAAAAGCACCTGAGCCAATTTGAGTAACGCCTTCAGGTATTGTTACTGTTGTTAGGCTTGCACAACCAGAAAAAGCTCCTGATTCAATAGATACTAAACCATTAGGTAATTCTATGCTTTCTAAACTTCTACATGCATAAAAAGCACTCCAACCAATTGTTTTTACGGTATTTGGAATAGATAAGAGTTTTAAGTGTATACATCCAAAAAATGCATCCTTTTCGATTGAAGTTACTCCTTCTGGAATTATTATCCGAATTAGGTCCCAATCATCATAAAAGGCACCTTTTTCAATTGCAGTTATGCCTTCTGATAACGCCTTTTCTTCTTCAACCTCTTTGCCATTTCTTAAGTAAGTGCACTTAAGAACAAAATTTGACATAAGTCATCTTCCTTTAAAATAGATTTAGTGTTGCTTATACTTTTCGTTTTTACTTTACCATCCTCCTCCTTAAAGGAAAATTGCAATATAAAATTTGACTTGATTATTATATAATGTATTTATGCTTATGTCAACTTGTGTTGATAAGAAAAGTGGCTTCGCTACTCGGAACGACGAGGGCGTCGTTCCCTACAACGTTTGTAATATGTTTTTTATATGTTTATCTGCGGGTCGTCGGGGACGCCGACCCCTACAACCCGAAAAAATAAGGCGATAAAATCGCCTCGTAATGTTATTTGTTTATTTAAAAAATACAAATCCTAATACTAATAGCCCTACAATTACTCTATATAGTGCAAATACCTTGAAGCTGCCTTTTTTTAGGTATTCTAATAAGAACTTTATTACTACAATTCCTACTAAAAAGCTTACTAATACTCCTATTAGAAATTCAAATGTAAGTTCAAATTCTGCAAATTTAAGCAATGTTGCTCCTAATACAATTGGTGCTGATAGCATAAATGAGTATTTTGCAGTTGATTCTCTATCTACTCCCATTACTCTACCTGTAGTCATTGTTACTCCTGAACGTGAAACACCTGGTATAAAGGCTAACGCTTGTGATATTCCTATTATAAATGTCTGCTTTAGTGTAAGCTTTTCATAGTTTGTATCTGATTTTGATTTTTTATCTACTATATATAAAATTAATCCCATTATTATAAGTGCTGTAGCTATTACTATTGGGTTTTCTGAAAAGCTTTCTTTATATTGTTCTGAAAAATGGTCTAATACAAATCCTATTATTCCTCCTGGTATTGTTGCTATTACTATGTACCAAAACATTGTACCATTTCTGTTTTTTTCTTTTTTTACTACTGTTTTATATCCACCTTTTATTAGTTCTATCCAGTCTTTAAAGAAAAATAGCCCTATTGCTAATAATGTACCAAAATGCAATGCTACATCAAAAGATTCTGGAATGGACCAATTTAAAATCCATGGTAATAAAAATAAGTGAGCAGAACTAGAAATTGGTAATAATTCTGTTAACCCTTGAACTGCTCCTAATACTATCGCTTGAATTGCTGTCATTTTAATTTCTCCTTTGTTTTATAATTTTTGAAGTGTCAATACCAATACGGAACGGCGAGGGCGCCGTTCCCTACAGTGCTTGCTATATGTTTATTACGAACAATATTCCTTAAATATATTGTAAATTGTTTCTTTTAAAAATTCTGCTGATGTTATTGGTGCTACTTTTCCTGGTAATGCTAATGCCCAAATTGTTTTTATTCCAATTTGTCTTGCTGCTTCTCTATCTACTCCACCTGGGTTTGATGCTAAATCTACTATTAAGCAGTCTTTCTTTACTTTACTTAACTTATCGCTATCTAGTATTACATATGGAATTGTATTTATTATAATATCGTATTCTCCTATGTGCTCATCTAATACGTTTAGATGAACTGGATTATATCCATATGCTTTTATCCAAGCTATATCTGATTCTTTTCTTGCTTCACAAGATACCCTTGCACCTATTCCATTTAACATTTTAGATAATATTTTACCTATTCTTCCAAAACCCAATACTAATACATTGCTTCCATGTATTGTTGAAAGTGTTTCCTGCATTGCAATTTGAATTGCACCTTCTGCTGTAGAAATTGTATTTAATACTGTTAATTCCTCTCTTTGCATTAAATCTATAATTTCTATATTCTTATTTTCTGATAATTTTATAATTTCTTCTCCTATGCTTCCTGCTATAAATTTCTTTCCATCTAATTTAGCAAGTAATTCTTCAATAGAAATATTATCTTTGCTAAATGGTGTGTTTATATCTACTTTATTACTTGATAATGGTATTGGTCCAATTACTATATTACTTGACGCAATTGCATCTACCATAGATTTACATTGTATTACTTTTTCAAATTGATTTAAACTTTCAGCTTCTTCTAATGCATACGTATATACTGTATAGCCATCATTTACTAGTATTTCTACTAATTTTACAATTCTTAAATCTCCACCTATAACACATAAATTCTTATCCATAAAACCCTCCTAAAATTATTCGTTATTAATTAATGGGCACAGTGGTGCAGGCGGAACGACGAGGGCGTCGTTCCCTACAGGGTATTCCCACAAACGGTGCCCCTACAATTAATTATTCACTAATAATAAAATTATACGTCCCTTTGTCTGCCTTGTTCTTTATTTTCAGCTTCTATCTCTTGCATTTTTTTCTTTTCAAGGAAACTACGTTTAAATTCGTTTATACTTAAGCTTTTAGTTAATTCATAAGTTTCATCTAAATGTTCTAATGCCATAAGTTCTTTTGGATCAAGTTTTACGTCCTTTTTAGTTTCTTCTAATACATTTATAGGTAGATTAATATATTGTCTTACTATTAAAAATATTGGTTCATCTTTTACTATATCCACATATTTTCCATCCAGTTCAATTGCTTTATTAACAAATGTAATCGCTTTATCTTTTTCATTTTTTAGCATATATATTTTTGCTAATTCATAATATGCATCTGCTTCTAATTCTCCCATTAAAGCTTTTGCAAAATATTCTTCTGCTAGTTCAATATCTCTATATAATAACGAAATCTTTCCTAAACAATAATATCCATTATATAATTCGTGATTAATCTCAGCTGCTTTATCATAGCACTCTTTAGCACTTTGAAAATCATTTATCATTGTATACACTAATCCTAAATTATAATATAAGTCGTAATTGTTAGGATTATATTTCAAAGCACCTGCATATACACTTATAGCCTCCTTGTATTTTTGCTGTTCACATAATATTTCTCCTAAAAGATTAGTTGCTTCTAGATATTCTGGTTTTCTTGATAATATATTATTTAAAACTTGTGTTGCTTCATCTTTTCTTTTTAAATCTGTTAGTAAGGTTGCAACTTTATACTCTATATCATATGCATCATTTTTTATTTCTATAACTTTTATATATTCATCAACGGCTTTTCTAATTCCGCCTTCTTTTTCATATATTTCTGCAAGCATTTTATGTCCTTTATAACTATTAGGACATTTTTCAACTAAGTTTATTAATTGTTCTTTTGATTTTTTTGAGTTTCCAAAAATAGAGTAAATCTTACTAATTAGCATATTTATGCTTTCTGAAATATTTATTCCTTTTTTTTCTAAAGCTATTACAAGTATAGGAATTATAATTGCTAATAAATACATTACTATTTTTATAAAAATGCTATTCCAAATGTTAAATAAAATAGAAATAAAATTTATTGCAATTCCAATAGCTTCTAAAATTATTATATAAAGATATGTTGTATCATTCTTTCTTATTAATTTTAGTAAAAAGATATTTATAAATAAAGAGAAAGCAATTAAATTAAATAGTATTTTTTCTATCATAATTGTTTGTCCCCTTATTTTGTTTATTTACTAAATTTCTCTTTGTAATTTTGCAAACACTCTTCGATTATTCTTTCTGCATCTTCTCTGCCTAATATTTTTTCTACCATTGTTTGTTTACCTTCCAATTGCTTGTACACTTCAAAAAAGTGCATTATCTCTGCAGATATATGATTTGGTATTTCAGTTATATCATTATAGCAATTTAAAAATGGATCTTTTTTTGCTACAGCAACTATTTTTTCATCATGTTCTCCACCATCTATCATTTTTATAACACCAATTGGATAACATTCAACTAATGCTAATGATTCTATATTCTCTTGGCATAAGACAAGTACATCTAATGGGTCTTTATCGTCTGCATATGTTCTTGGAATAAATCCATAGTTTGCAGGATAATGAGTTGCAGTATATAATACTCTATCTAATTTTAACATTCCTGTTTCTTTATCTAATTCGTACTTATTTTTTCCGCCTTTTGTTATTTCTATTACTGCTACAAAATCGTCTTTTTGTACTCTATCTTCTCTTATATCATGCCATATATTCATTATACATTCCTCCTTAAACATTTAGATATATTTTATTCCAAATCTTAACAAAAGTCCATAGTTTATAACAAAAAAAGTCCATATATATGAACTTTTTTGTTATTCTCCTCTAGCACCTCGCCCGATGTTTATTTCTAGTTTGTCCAAGTGGCTTAGTATTTGGTTCTGGATCTGATTCTAACCTCTTTATGAATTCCAAATGTTTTTGTTTACTCCTCTGGTCTTCATACGCTTTTTTACTAGCCTCATATGCCTCTATAGCTTTCTGAGCTTTAATTTCTTCATCTGTCTTTCTTTCTCTTTTATCATTTAAAGTCTCTTTTTTAGTTTTTAATCTTCCAATTTGTCCTGATTGCATTAATATTTCATCCATTTTATTCACGTCCTTTCTGATGCACTACCATTAGTATATTTGTTAATTATTTTTTCTATTTTTAAGGGTACGAATTATTACGTACCCTTAATTTCTTAAACATATCTATCTAATCTTTTTCCCTTATTAGGGTCATTTCTATATTGTGTTTGTGTATTCTTAGGATTATGTATTACATTAATGTTAGTTGCCATACTTTTTCTATATTGTTCACTTCTAGCATTATAACTTGTTGTTTTTGTATAATTGTTTGTTGCTTTATTTTGATTACTCCAAGTATTAGCATTATAAGTAGGTTTTGCAGTTGTTTTTTCTTCTACTCCGAAAAAATTTTTTACAGCTTTTTTCATTTTATCCCATAATGAAGTTTTTTTAGGTTCTATCTTCATTATTGCTGTTTGTTGTTTTTCTACTGGTTGTTTATAAGAATTTATTTGTGTAGTAGCAGGTCTAGTTTTTGGTTTTACTACTCCTGTATATCCTTGTATTGCTCTTTTTTGTTGAGCATATCTATCCATTTGACTTATATTTACTCTATTTACATTAGGTCTTACATGTACTTCATTTTTTACAGGTGCAGTTACAATTTTACTTTCCATGCCTTTTTTCATTTTTTCTAAATCTCTAACTATACTTTTTGCTTTTTCTAATTGTTTTTCTAATTGCAAAGATTGTTCGTACATCATTTTTTGTTGTAATAATCTATCTCTTTCACTTTCTCTTCTATCGCTTTGACTATGTGGGTCTTGTGGTTTAGAATTATTATTATTTACTTTTGAACTAGGAGATATTTTTGAAACTTTATCCATATTCAAACTTTCCTTTCACTATAAACTCATTAACAATATTATAGCATTTATAAAAAACTATGTCAAATAAATGTGTACCAACACTTTTCCTATCTTATCTTGTCTTTAATTTTTACTAATATATTTAAAGCATCTATTGGTGTTAATTCATCTAAATTTATTTTATCTATTTCGTGTGCAACTTCTGCAATTTTATAATTATACATATCTAGTTGCCCTGATACTTCTTTTTTGCTTTCCTTTTCCTGTATTTTACTTTTTCTTTCAAGCGAGCTTAATATTTCCTTTGCTCTTGTTACTGTTTCTCTAGGCACACCTGCTAATTTTGCAACATGTATTCCGTAGCTTTCATCTGTTCCACCTCTTAATATTTTCCTTAAGAAAATTACGTCTTCTCCTTTTTCTTTTACAGCTATTGAATAGTTTTTTACTCCCTCTATTTTTTCTTCTAATTGAGTAAGCTCGTGGTAATGAGTTGCAAATAGTGTTTTTGCCCCACACTTTTGCTTATCTGCTAAATACTCAACAACAGCCCACGCAATAGATAAGCCGGTCATATGTTGATGTTCCTCTTCCTATTTCATCAAGTATTATTAAGCTTTTATTAGTTGCATTTTGTAATATTGATGCAACCTCCATCATTTCTACCATAAATGTACTTTGCCCCATACTTAAATCATCTGAAGCACCAACCCTTGTAAATACTTTATCAACTACACCAATTTTAGCAGAACTTGCAGGTACAAAGCTTCCTATTTGTGCCATAATTGTAATTAATGCAACTTGTCTCATATATGTAGATTTTCCAGCCATGTTAGGACCAGTTATTATAGATAACCTATCTTCTTCTTGATTTAAATATGTGTCATTTTCAACAAAGCTTCCTGCTGGTAACATTTTTGCTATAACAGGATGCTTGCCATCTTTTATATCAATTTCACTATTATTATCTACAATTGGTTTTACATATCCTAAATCCTCTGCTACAGTAGCAAAAGAAGTTAATACATCTAATACAGAAACAATATTTGCAGATTTTTGTATTCTTTCTATTTGGCTTGCTATTTTGTTTCTTATTTCTATAAATATATCATATTCTAGTTTAACAATTTTTTCTTCTGCACCAAGTATTTCGCTCTCTAGTTTCTTTAGCTCGTCTGTAATAAATCTTTCTCCTGTTGTTAAAGTCTGCTTTCTAACGTATCTTTCTGGTGCTAGGCTTACATTAGATTTTGATATTTCTATATAATATCCAAAAACTTTATTAAATCCTACTTTTAGGTTCTTTATTCCTGTTTCTTCTTTTTCTTTGGCTTCTAACTGAACTAGCCAATTTTTTCCGTTTGTCATCGCAGTTTTATATTTGTCTACTTCTTCATTATAGCCTAATTTTATTATTCCACCTTCTGTTATTGTTAATGGTGGCTCTTCAATTATTGCTTCGTCAATTAGTTTATGTATGTCTTCTAGCACATCTAAATTCAAATATAGATTTTGCAATAATTCCGTTTTCGTTCTTGCTAGTACATTTTTTAATTCTGGTAATTGTTTTAAAGAATTCTTAAGTGATATCATATCTCTTGCATTTGCATTACCATATGAAATTTTACCTACTAATCTTTCTATATCATAAACCTTTTTTAGAGCCTCTACAGTATCTCCTCTTAAAATAAGTCCATCTTTTAATTCTTCTACAGCATTTAATCTTTTATTTATTTCTTTTACATCTATTAATGGTTCATTTATCCATCTTCTTATAAGTCTTCCACCCATTGATGTTGAGGTTTTATCTAACACCCATAATAAAGTGCCTTTTTTAGAATTATCCTTCATTCTTTCTGTTAATTCTAAATTTCTTCTGGCACTTATATCTAATGTCATATATTTAGTTGTTGTATATAATTTTATTTTGTTTATATGTTCTAGTTTAACTTTTTGCGTTTGCATTAAGTAATCTAGCAAGCCGTTTATTGCTGAAACCTCAAATAGTCTATCTTCTAAATTATTTATCTCTTTTTCTGCATCGTTTTCAAATTTATACTTTCCTTGTATCTCTTTATAATCACTTGTAAAACTATCCTCTCCATAATTTGTTATATATGAATTAAATCTTTCTTTGATTTTACTTATTTCCTCTGTTGTATTGTAAAATGCAGTATTTACAACTATTTCTGCCGGTGAATATTTAGAAATTTCGTCTATAAGTTTTGCAAAATTATTTGTGTCTTTTATTTGGGTTGCGAAAAAGTCTCCTGTTGTTACATCACAAACGGAAACTCCAAAATATATGCCTTTTTTAAATACAGACATAATATAGTTGTTCTTTTTTTCGTCTAACATATTGCCTTCAGTAACTGTACCTGGTGTTACAACTCTTATAACATCACGCTTTACAATTCCCTTGCATTCTTTTGGGTCTTCTAATTGCTCGCATATTGCAACTTTGTACCCTTTATCTATAAGCCTTGATATATAGTTTTCAGCGGCATGAAAAGGAACCCCGGCACATTGGCGCACGCTCAGCTTGTCCACAGTCTCTTCCAGTTAAAGTAATTTCTAATTCTCTTGATGCTGTTAAAGCATCATCGAAAAACATTTCATAAAAATCACCTAATCTATAAAAAACTATACAATCTTTATATTCCTCTTTAATTTCTAAATAATGTTGCATCATAGGTGAGAATTCTGCCATTTTTGTCACATCCTTTTATCATCTATCTATGAAATAACAAAAGAATTAGTATATGCTTAGGCAAATGAAATCAAAAAAGCGGAGGTGTACATAGGTACATTGAGTATTTTTTGATTTCATTTAACGACGCAAGATGCTGATTATTTTGTTATTTCCCCTTTTAAATACCATTGATGTTCGGAAATAATCTTCACATCAACAATTTTTCCAATTAAACTTTCATTTCCTTCTAATATAATTACTTTGTTTGTGCTTGTTCTTGCCGTTAGCATTTCTTCGTTATTCTTGCTTTTTCCTTCTATTAATACTTTGTGTGTTGTACCAATATATTTTTTGTTATTTTCAGCAATTTGCTCCTCAAATAATGCTTTTAATCTATCAAATCTCTTATGTTTTATTTCTTCTGGAACTTGCTCCATTTTGTCAGCTGGTGTTCCTACTCTTCTTGAATATATAAACATAAATATTTGCTCAAAATTCACTTTTCTTACAACATCTAAAGTATCTTCAAAATCCTCTTCCGTTTCTTCTGGAAAACCAACTATTATGTCTGTTGAAAATACTGCTTCTGGTACTTCTTTTCTTATTTTTTCTGCTAATTCTATAAATTGCTCTTTCGTATATCTTCTGTTCATTTTCTTTAAAACACTACTACTTCCAGACTGCAATGGCAAATGTATTATTCTAGATACTTTTTTACAGTCTCTTATAGCTTCTATTACATCATCTTTAAAGTCCTTTGGATGAGGGGATACAAATCTTATTATTTCTATTCCATCTATTTTTTCTACATCTCGTAATAAATTTGCAAATGTATACTTTTCTCCATCAATTGTTCCACCATTATATGAGTTTACATTTTGCCCAAGTAATGTTATTTCTTTATATCCTTCATCTGCCAATTCTTTTATTTCATTTAGTATATCGGAAGGCTTCCTACTTCTTTCTCTACCTCTTACATAAGGAACTATACAATATGTACAAAAATTGTTGCATCCATACATAATAGTTACAGAAGCTCTTTTTTCGTCACTTCTTTTTATTGGTAGCCCTTCATAAATTTCTCCATCTATATTTAATATGTCCTCTACCTTTTTTCTAGTTTCTAATACTTTATAAATATCTTCTGGCAATTTATGAAGTGTATGTGTTCCAAAAATTATATCTACATATGGATAACTTTTCTTTAGCTTTTCTGTTATGTGTTTTTCTTGCATCATACAGCCACATATAGCAATTATTGCATTGTTTTTTTCTTTTATTTTTTTGTATTCACCTAATTTTCCAAATAGCTTTTCTTCTGCATTTTCTCTAACACAACAAGTATTTATTATTATAAATTCTGCACTATTTACATCTTCGGTTTGCTCATAGTTCATTTTTTCAAGCATTCCGCAAAGTTTTTCTGAATCATTTTCATTTAGCTGACACCCCATTGTTAATATATAACATTTTAATTTTTCTGTATTTAATACTTTTACTTTGTTCATATATTCTTTTTGTAACTCTACTTCAGATTCTATCAAAAATATCATTCCTTTTTTTGGGGCGTAATCATACGCCCCTACATTTTATTTCTAACATATTTTATTATATTTAGACTCTTTTTGCAATAATTTTATTACAATTTAAACATTTTGTTATTAATTTTATAATAAAGCAAAAAAGAGAATTCATTTTGAACTCTCCTTTTTGCTTGTAATAATTAAAGATGCAACACTTCAGTGTAAGTTTCTAAAGGATTCTGTTACGTCTATTGTTGTCTTATGATAATCTTTAACAGACCAAGTAAGTATTGCACTAGCAACTTCTCCATTATTCATAGAAAAATTCAAACTTACTCTTGAAAAGTTACTTGCATACACAAAGTATTGTTTCTTATGGTTTTTATAAATTCCTGGCCTCTTTAAACTTTCTTTGATCTCTTTCTTAAACATAGCAATTATTTTTGACATTTCCTTCTTTGTCTCTTTTAACTTTGTCACAACATTTGGTGAAATAGTTATAATGTCTTTTGCAGCCTTAGTAAAATTCCTATACATACCTATTTCTCGTAACATAATAATTTCCTTCAAGAAATCATCAACATTATTTTGGGGTATAAAGGTATTTACGTTGCATTTCAAGGTGTTGAATATTGGCACAAGCATAATCAATATGTCTACACTATCAAATTCATTATCACCTTTCCATATAGGCTCGGCAAAAAGTTCTTTCAAGATTTCTGTTAATGTTATTTTGAATTTGTTAAACTCTTCTGTGCTAATTACATCACAAGAAGGTTCAATAGATTCTGAAAAAACATCAAAGAAACTTTTTATCAAGCTTTCCGCCTTTTGTTTTAAGCTCCGTCTGTCATCAATATACATTAAAGCTCCCTCCTAAAGACCCTTTTTGTTATTTATTAAGCTTTCCTCCTTAATTATTATTTCCTACAATAATACAATATCGTAGAATTAAGTATAAAAAATACTAGTCTATATTATATCATTAAATTATGTAAAATTCAATAAATTTCCTTTTTATTTAAACATTTTATCTGCATTTAGTTTTCCTGCCCTTGTTATTTTCTCATATCCATATTTTTTCTTTATTTCATCAAGAGTTTCGTCTATTTTATCTTGTTTTTTATTAATATCTGTATCAAATAATGATAATTGCGCTTCGTAAGCTCCGCATAGTTCACTTACTTGTACACCTAATAATCTTATGTATTCTCCCTTGTATAATTGTTCTAATAATTCTTTTGCTATACCATATATTACTTTTGTGCTACTCGTTGAAACGTCTAGTTTTCTTTGATGTGAGCTTACTTTAAATTCATTTGTTTTCATATGAACATTTACTACATTTGCAAGTAGTTTGTGTGTTCTTAACCTATATGTTACTTGCTCTGTTAGAGACAATAGTATTTCTTCTAACTTTTCTATATTGTCTATATCGTGTGGAAAAGTTACAGAATTTCCTACACATTTAGGTTCTGTATATTGGTATATTACTTCTGAATTATCTATTCCATTAGCATATTCCCACATCATTTTTCCGTGTTTTCCAAATTGCTTTATTAGTAAATTCATATCTTTATTTGCCAAATCTCCAATTGTTTTTATTCCCATTCTCTCTAATTTGGGTATGCTTTTTCTTCCTACCATAAACAAATCTGAAACTGGCAACACCCACATTTTGATTTTAATTTCTTCTTTATACAAAGTATGTACTTTATCTGGCTTAGTAAAGTCTGATGCCATTTTTGCAAGTAGTTTATTGTTTGAAACTCCTATATTTACTGTAAATTTTAACTCTTCTTTTACTCTTTTACTTATTTCATTTGCCACATCAATTAGCTTTTGCCCTCTTAAATAGTGTGTTAAATCCAAAAAACATTCGTCTATTGAAAAACGTTCTATAATATCGGTATATTCTAATAATAAATTGTATAATTTATTTGAATATGCTTTATACATTGAGTGGTTTCCCATATATACTTTTATATTAGGGCACTTTTTTCTAGCAGAGTATAAAGCTTCTCCTGTTACTATTCCAAATTGTTTAGCCTTCATACTTTTAGCTAAAACTACACCTTTCCTTTGAGCTTCATCTCCACCAATTACTGCTGGTATTTCTCTTATATCTATAGTTTCTCCTTTTTCTAGCATATCTACCGCAGTCCAAGATAAAAATGCATTATTAACATCTATATGTAATATTTGTCTATCCATATAATCACCTTTTATATTATAGAACATTTGTTTTTGAGTGTCAACATTATAATTAATTTTGGAACAGTATGATTGTTTCTTTTTAACTTTATAGATATTAAATTAGTAGAGTAATAAAGTATAAATATATATTATTTTTTAAGCACCGCGTAAGCGACCAACCGGAGCAAAGCGTAGGGCGAATGGAGCAATTTTCCTATGCTTAAAAATTTCAAAAAGAAAATTGCGACACCAAGGTGCAGAAAAATAATATATATTTATACTTTATGATTTATTTTAAATCTCAAATTCAAATCATAACAAAAGACTAGGAATTGCAGTTCCTAGTCTTTTTATCGTTCCTTCATATATAATATGAATACTAACCCAAATATTAATATCGACCAAAATATTAATATTAACAAAATGCTTTGTTAGATATATATTACTACATCTATTTTAAAATGTCAATACTCTTTCCCTTATACACTGAATATATGTATACCTCATCAACTTTTCTATCTAACGCTTCTTCTAATGCTTGTTTATATAGGTCTAGTTGTGTTTTATATTTTGGTATTAGTTCTTCTAAGCTTTCTACTCTATCTGTTTTATAATCTACTAGCACTAATTTATCTTCTTCGTCTATAAAGTATAAATCTATTATTCCTTGTACAAGTATGTTTTCATCTATTTTCTCGCCATAAATTTCACTTGCATTTATGTTTATATAAAAAGGTTTTTCTTTATAAATAGCTTTTGCTTTTCTTATTCTATTTGCTAAACTAGATTCTGTAAATTCTAATAACTTTTGTTTGTTTATATTTTCCGCTTCCTCTAAGCTTATTATCTTATCATATACTAATTTATCTATAAATTCTGAAATTTTACCTAACGTATATTGCCTTCTTAAATCTAGTTTTTGCAAACATAAGTGCATTATTGTACCAATTTTTGCACCTGTTAGTTTAGTTTGCGGTTTTAAAAATTCTGGAATTGGAATTTCTTTGTTGTATGCTGAAGAACCCTCAGTCTGATAATCTAGAACACTTGATTTCGGGTCGCCTAAGGCCACCACCCCTACACTACCTAATTCCTTTAATTTTGTTACTGATGTTTTGCTTGGAATTACAGTTGCTAATGTATTTTCATATTCCCAATTTATTTTATTGTTTATTTCTTTTATAACCGCTTCATCGAACTTTTCTTTTGCAATAGAAGCAATATCTATCTCTTTATTTTCTTCACTAATATCGGTTTTCTTCATCACATCATCTGCGTTTATTTCGTTTATTTCTAAAACATCTTTTAACTTATCTTTATTGTATATGCTTATTAATTGTAGCCAGTCTAAATAAGATTTACACTTTTTTATTAAAGATACAGGAATTCTTAAGTCCTTTGAAGTCTTTTCTATTTCTACTAACTCGTTAAATTTACTCAACTGTTTCTTTAAATCTTTGCTTATTCCTGTTATTATAAGTTTTTCCTTTGCTCTTGTTAGCGCAACATATAAAACTCTCATTTCTTCTGAAATAGTTTCTCTTCTCATTTGAAGTTTTATTGCCTCTTTTGCAAGTGTACTATATTGTATTTTTCTTTCATAATTTATATACTCAGGTCCAATACCTAGTTTACTATGTAGTAGTATATTATCATTTAAGTCTTGCATATTAAACTGTTTTCCTGTACTACATAAAAACACAACTGGAAACTCTAATCCTTTACTCTTGTGTATACTCATTATTCTTATTACATTGTCATTTTCACCTATTAACTTTGCTGCACCTAAATCTCCATTGTTTGTTTTTAATTTATCTAAATAATTTATAAAATTAAATAATCCCTTAAAACTTGCATTTTCATATTCTTTTGCTCTTTCAAATAGCATCTTTAAATTAGCTGTTCTTAAATTACCATTTGGCATTAAACTACAATAGTTATAGTAACCAGTATCTTCGTATATTTGCCAAATCAATTCATCTAGTGGGACATATTCTTGCTTTGTTCTCCATCTATCTATATTATTAAAAAACTTTTCAATTTTTTGCTTTGTTTCGTTTTTTACATCTTCACTTTGTAACGCCTTATTCATTACTTCATAAATACTACATTTTCTATCTACTAACCTTATTTCTATTAAATCATTATCTGAAAAATTAGCTATGCTTGACCTTAAAACAGTTACAAGTGGTATATCGTTATTTGGATTATCTATTATTTTTAGCAAACTAACTATTGTCTGAATCTCTACTGTGTCTAAATACTCAGACGAAGTATCTGAAAATACTGGAAAATTTAATTCAGATATTTCCTTTTCATATATTGGTGCAGTAGTTTTAGTTGACCTTAGCAATATTACAATATCTTTATATGTTATTTTCCTATAACCTTGTTTTTTATCATATACATAGTAATTGCTATTTAATAGTTCTTTAATTCTGTTTGCTACAAATTTAGCCTCTATAATTGTGTTTTCTATTGGTTCTTCACTTATGTCTTCGTTTTCAGCATCTTCATCTTGTGCTAAATCTATCATATTTAATTCTGCAATACCTGCACTATATGAATTGCTTATATTAAATTCTGGATAATTTGCTCCCAAATTCAAATATTCGTTTTCTGTGTAATCTATATCTCCTAAGTTTTTGCTCATTATGCTTTCAAATACTAAATTAGTTATATCTAATATATTTTTTCTACTTCTAAAGTTTTTAAATAGTTGTATTTTTAAATTATCATTTTCCTTTTTTTCTTCTTCTAATTTATAGCTTTCATATTTTCCTAAAAATAACTCTGGCATAGCTTGTCTAAACTTATATATACTTTGTTTTACATCTCCAACCATAAATATATTATTGTTTTTTTGTATAGATGTTAATATATACTCTTGCACCATATTACTATCTTGATATTCGTCTATTGCTATTTCTACAAATTTATTCTGATACTTTTTTGCTACTTCTGTTGGAACATAGTTTCCGTCCTCGTCTTTTTTTAATAATAGTTGTAATGCTCTATGCTCTATATCATTAAAATCTACTATATTTTTTTCTTTCTTTTTTTCAGAATATCTATTGCTAAACTCTAATATAATATTTTTTAAATTATTTAGTATTGGGTACATTGAAAATATATCTCTATTTGCTTCATTAGAATTATATATTATTATTTTATCTTTTATTTTAGCAATATCTTTTTTTACTATGTCTCTTATATTTTTAGCATTTTCCTTTGTTATGCAATCTGTTTTTTTATCTGATTTCCATGTTTCAAATTTTAGGTTAGAAACTAATTCATATACTTTGTCCCAAGAGTGTATGCTTTTTAGTATATTTTCTAACATATTTATATCATTTGATATTATTTCTACATATTTATCTAAAGTAAACTCTTTCTTTAATTCGCTTTTTACTACTTCTAATTTTTGAATGTTTTCTTGTATAATTTCTTCTACATTTTCTAAAATAATTTTACCCCATATGGTTTTAGAAAAGTCTTCTTCTAAGCTATTAGATAGATTAAATCTTTCTACCATTTTTGTTAAATCTTCCTCAGGAAAAGGAAAACTTTGTATGTATCTATATATTTTTAATATTAACTCTTTTAAATTTTCGTCCCCTCTGTAATTTGTGTATGTATCTATTAAATTTAAAAAGCTTTTATCTTCGTTTAAGTAAAACTCCTCAAATAAATCTTCAAGGACTTCTTGCTTCATTAATTCTATTTCTGTTGTATCTCCTATTCTAAAATTGTGCGATATGTCTAATTCGTAGAAGTTGTTCTTTATTACTTCTAAACAAAATGAGTGTATTGTTGAAATATTGCATTTGTTTATTAATACAGTTTGTTTTTGCAAATGCATATTGTCTGGAGTTTCTTCTATTTTCTTATAAATTGCTTCTAGTACTCTTTCTCTCATTTCTGATGCAGCAGCATTTGTAAAAGTAACTACAAGCAATTTGTCTATATCTATTTTTTCATTTATTATTTTTTGTATTATTCTTTCAACTAATACAGCTGTTTTTCCGGCTTCCTGCAGCAGCTGCTACAAGTATGTTAGAGCCTTTGCACTGTATTGCTTGTAATTGTTCTTTAGTCCAATTTGTTGCACCCATTTTGTTTTTCTCCTTTCTGAAAATAAGGGCACAGTGGTGTCTGCGGAACGACGAGGGCGTCGTTCCCTACATGGTATTCCCGCAAACGGTGCCCCTACAATTTTATCCAAACAACGATATTTGATTAGATTTTGGCATTCCGGCTAAACAGCCTGCTTTTTCTAGCATTTCTATTACAGATTTACCTACTTTTGCTCTTTGTTGTAATTCATCTACACACATAAATTTACCGTCGTTTTTAGCTGATTGTATACCATCTGCTGCTACTGTTCCAAGTCCTGGTATACTATTTAGTGGTGGTCTTATTCCATCAGATTCTACTATAAATTTTGTAGAGTGAGATTTGTATAAATCTATTGGTAAAAATTTTATTCCTCTTTCATACATTTCAAGTACAATTTCTAATATTGAATACACATTTTTATCTTTAGTAGAAATTGCATTTCCTTGCATTTCTAATTCTTTCATTTTGTTTTTAACTTTTTCTTTTCCATGAATCATTATATCACTATCAAAATCGTCTGCTCTAATAGAAAAATATGATGCATAATATGCCTCTGGATGATGTACTTTAAACCATGCAATTCTAAATGCCATTGTTACATATGCTGCAGCATGTGCTTTAGGGAACATATATTTTATTTTTTTACAAGACGCTATATACCAGTCTGGCACATTATGTTCTTTCATTAAAGCCTCTTGCTCCTCTGTTAATCCTTTTCCTTTACGTACACATTCCATTATTTTAAATGCTGGTTTTGGTGGTAACCCTGCTTTAATTAAGTATAACATTATATCGTCTCTTGTACATATTGCTTCACTTAAAGTTATTGTCCCTTCATTTATTAAGTCTTTTGCATTATTTAACCACACATCTGTACCATGTGATAATCCAGATATTCTTATTAATTCTTCAAAGGTTTGTGGCTCTGTATCTATTAACATTTCTCTAACAAACTTCGTTCCAAACTCAGGTACTCCAAAAGTTCCAACCTTAGAATTAATTTGCTCTGGAGTTACTCCTAAAACTTCTGGAGACTTAAATATAGACATTGTTTCTTTATCGTCTAATGGTATTGTTTTAGGGTCAATTCCAGTAATATCTTGTAACATTCTTATCATAGTAGGATCATCGTGACCTAGTATATCTAATTTTAATAAGTTTTGGTCTATTGAGTGATAATCAAAGTGAGTTGTAACTATATCTGAATTTGGGTCATCCGCTGGATGTTGAACAGGTGTAAATTCATATATTTCTCTATCATGTGGAACAACAATTATTCCCCCAGGGTGTTGACCTGTTGTTCTTTTTATTCCTGTGCATCCTACGGCTAGTCTTGCTATTTCTGCTGAATTTACTGGTATGTTTCTTTCTTCATAATAATTTTTCACATATCCATACGCTGTTTTATCTGCTATTGTACCTATTGTACCTGCTTTAAAGGTCTTTCCTGTACCAAATAATACCTCTGTGTATTTGTGCGCTTTTGCTTGGTATTCTCCTGAAAAGTTTAAGTCTATATCTGGCTCTTTATCTCCATCAAATCCAAGGAAAGTTTCAAATGGTATATCCATTCCGTCTTTATCTAATTTATGACCACATTTTGGGCAATCTTTATCTGGTAAATCAAATCCGTTTTTATATCCATAGTCTGTAAAGTCTGAATATTTACAATTTGGACATCTATAATGTGCAGGTAAAGAGTTAACCTCTGTTATACCTGTCATATTTGCGACAAAAGAAGAACCAACAGAACCTCTTGAACCTACTAAATATCCATCCTCATTAGACTTCCAAACAAGTTTTTGCGCTATTATATACATAACTGAAAATCCATTTTTAATAATTGAATTTAGCTCTTTATCTAATCTTGTTTTAACTATCTCTGGCAACGGATCTCCATATAGTTCTTTTGCTTTTGACATTGCAATATTTTCTATATCTCTCTCGCAATTTTCCATATGCGGTGGGCATTTATCTGGAGATATTGGGCAAATTGCTTCACACATATCTGAAATTTTATTTGTATTTGTTACAACTACTTCATATGCTTTTTCTTTTCCTAAATACTCAAATTCTTTTAGCATTTCTTCTGTTGTTCTTAAGTATAGTGGTGCTTGGAAATCTGCATCATCATATCCTTGACCTGCTTGCAAAATTCTTCTATATATTTCATCTTGTGGATCCATAAAGTGAACATCGCATGTTGCAACAACTGGTTTTCCTAGTTTGTCTCCTAATTTTACTATTTTTCTATTTATATCTTGTACAGCTTCCTCATTTTCTAAAGTTCCATTTCTTACCATATACATATTGTTTCCAGTTGGTTGAATTTCTAGATAATCATAGTCTTTTGCAATTGCTTCTATTTCGTCTTCAGATTTTCCTTCCACTATTGCTCTATATAATTCTCCCGCTTCACACGCACTACCTAAAATTAATCCTTCTGAATATTGCTTGTACATACTTTTTAATATTCTTGGTTTTTTATAGAAATAATCTAAATGTGAAAAAGAAATAAGTTTATATAAGTTCTTTAGCCCTACATTGTTTTTGGCTAATATTATTGCGTGATAACTTGGCATATTTTTTAAATCTGATTTTTCTCCTAAAGTATTAATTTCTGCAACTTTTGTTATATTTTTTTCTTTTAGCATTTCCATCATTACATTAAAAACTGCAACTAATGTTTTTACATCATCTAATGCACGGTGAGCTACATCAACTTTAATTCCTAAATTTTCTGCTATTATTCCTAATTTATACTTTTTATAGCTTGGAAATAGCTCTCTTGCTAATGATAATGTATCTATATATGTATTTTCTAATTTGTATCCAAAGTTTTCCGCATTATATTTCATAAATCCTATATCAAAACCTGCATTATGCGCTACAAGTACAGAATCTCCTATAAATTCTAGAAATTTTGGAAGTACTTTATCTATAGTTTCTGCATCTTTTACCATATCATCTGTAATATGTGTTATATTTACAACCTCTGTTGGAATTGGCTTTTCTGGGTTTACAAAGCATTCAAATGTATCTATTACCTCTCCATTTTTTATTTTTATTGCACCAATTTCTGTTACTTTTTCAGTTCTAAAAGCCAAACCTGTTGTTTCTATATCAAATACACAATACTCTGTATCTATATCTTGATTTCTAGGATTTACTACAGAGCCTTTTTTATCTATTGTGTAATATGCTTCAACTCCATATATTACCTTTAACTCTGACCCTTTTGCAGCCTTATTTGCCTCTGGGAAAGCTTGTACAACTCCGTGATCTGTAATAGCAATTGATTTCATTCCCCAACTTATTGCTCTTTTAATTAAATCTGTTGCAGATGTTACTCCATCCATTTGACTTAATTGTGTATGCATGTGTAATTCTACTCTTTTAGTTTCAGCATTATCTTGCCTTGTAGTTTTTGGCATACCACCAGTTTCTATAATTACATTTGCCATAACACCTATTTCTTTTGCATATGGGTCAAATTGTGCTGTTCCTGCAACTCTTACTCCTTTTGCATTACTTATTCTATCCATTACTTTTTTAGCTTTTTCTGCTTCTATAAAGGCTTTACATGTTATTGTACTAGTTCCGTCATATACATTAAACATAGCCAAAACCTTGCCTGTTCTTAACTCTCTACTTTCTGTTGATATAATATCTCCTTGTAATGCAACTTTTCCTATGTCTGCTGTTATGTCTTTAATTTTTATAATCTCTTCTTTAATCTTTTCACTTCTACCTAGTATTAATGGAGACCTTTCCTCTGATGAAACAACTGATTCATCATTTTCTACTTTTGTTTCTTCAATTGGAAGCGGTTCTGTAGCAGCAGCTACTTGTGCTTTGTGTTCTAGCATTTCTTTTTTTGCATTCTCTATCGCAACTTCTTCTAAATGCTTTAAATACTCAATTTGTTGCTCATCATTTTTATTATCGTCATTAAATTTTACTTTTACATTTTTATTATATAAAACCTCAATAATTCTCTCTATTGCTTTATCTATTCCACGTGCAGTTAGTATTTCTTCTCCTTTTACGTTTAGATGTACAATTACAGTTTTATCTTGTATTTCTAATTTTGTATCATTTAGTATTGCCTTTGTTGAAGGATACTTATATACAACGTATTTTATTATGTCTTCCCACTCAGCTTCTAAATCGAACTCTATTTGCTTAGTATATTTTATATTTAGTTTTATACCATTTAGGTTAAATCTCTTTTTTAAGTACATTTCAAAAGAAAACAAATCTCTTATAGAGATTTTGTTTTCTGAACTTAAATTAACTTCTAATATATTACTCTTTTTAAATAAATTAACATTTTCTACAACTGTTTCTAATATGCAATTTTCTTCTTTATAGTCCTTAAAAATTTCCTTAGCTAATCCTGCCATTCTATTCTACTTCCTTTTATTTATGTATTAAATATTTTTGTGATTTTTTCGTAGTTTTCTTCTACATCTGGTATTAGTTTTAAAATTAAAAATCTATTAAAAAAGTTTTTACTATTGGTTGATATATATATTTCTCCAATATTAAATTTAGATTGTATAAATCCTTGATTATATCTAATTTCTTTAAAGCTTTTATATTCAACTTCTTTTGCCTTTTTTCTAAAATATGTATCTCTATACACTAGTTTATCTTCATAAAATTTATAATAACAAGATTTGCTTAATTTCTTTCTAATTAAAGTAGATATTATTTCAAATGTTGAAATAATTGCAAACACTATAATTGTAGGAATTAATAAACCTTTTTGCATACCGTAAAATTACCATTATACCTACAAAAAACAATATATCCCAAAAATGAATTATTATAATATAGCCAATATTATATTTCGGCTTAATTTCAAATAATAAATTTTCTTCATTCATTTTTCATCATCCTTTGTTTTGTTTTTCTTAATATTATCATATTAAATTATTTTTAACAATATATTTTATGGGAAATTTAAAAGAAAAATGTAATATTAAAATGAGAAAATGTTTAGAAATATTAACAGCAATCGCAATAATAAAAATCACTGCAATTGCTGTTTTTTTAATTTCTATTTTAGAATATACTTAAATATCTCTCCTAGTATAATCAAAATCTCCATATTTTGTTCTTGCAAATAGTTGATGTAGTTGTCCGTAGATCGTTCCCGGACATTTAGTTAAAACTTTTTCTATGCACTGTTTTACTTGCTCTAAGTACATACCATTTGTTCTTATAACTACATCATTTCCAATATCAATGCTTTCTCCTTTTTTTAAATGCTTATTTCCTATTAGTATTCCATCATCTAAATATTTAATTTTATCATTACTATTTTTAAGCATTACTCCTAAGCCGTGTGGTGTTAGAGTAATTTGCTTATCTTTTAGCTTTATTGTGTTTTTAGAAGATAAATTAGGATGAACTAAATAAATGTCATTTCTAGGTGATGTTAATAATGTAAAATTATCTTGTTCCCATTGGCACCCTACACATATAGCATTATTAGTAGGCATTCCGTAATGACTTAGATTAATAACTTCTTCGCCTACTAATTCTCCTAAAACTTCTTTGCAAAAATATCTGTTTCTATCTTTATTTATTTCTTGCAACATATTAGCTAATTTTGAAAATTGAACAGCTTTTTCTCCATAGATATATCTTAAATATCTATTTTCTTTATAATCATATATCGTTTGTATATCATCATAATACCAGTTACCCTTTATAGGATATAAACCATATTTTAAATTATCTTTTTTAAATTCTATTGCAGAGGCGTGAACTATCATATATTGACCCTCTGGAAGTTCAGAATTTTCGCTAGTTTGTTCAGCTAAAATCACAAAATGATTTCCTACATTATAATTCCAATAAAATTTATCTGCTCTTTCCAAATCAATTGTATCTAATATTTGCGTTGAAAGATGTGTAGTTGCATATCTTAAATATGTTTCTCTATTTCTCATAACATTATCTAGTCTTTTCCTAAATTCTTCAACAGATATTTTTTCCTTTAATCTATAAACTGCGGTTCCACAAACATTTACTGTAGCATCTACAGGAATAAATGGGACATCAGAATTCCAACAATAGCAAGCACCTGTATAAAAACCTCCTAGCATTCTTGTTCCGTTTTGTGCTATTCCTAAATCAGGCATTGCATATATCATACTGTTTTTCTGTGTGCTAGATAATTCTGTTCCTACTCTACTTAACAATTTTGATGTTATTTCTAAATGTTTTAATATTTCTATTTGTGTAGTATCATTTAGTGAAAAGTCCGTTACCATACTTATTTTCCATCCTATAACAAATTCGACTACTGTCAATTTAATTATAAAATGGCTTTAACAGCGTGTTAAATACATATTTGTTTGCGAGGTATAACCTAAAATTATACCTCGCAATTATCTTTTAAAATTTTAATTAAATCGTTTAATTCTTTAAACTTATTATTAACATTATAGTATACTCCAAATTCTGCATTTGGAAGTGAAAAGCCAACATCTAAAATGCACAATTCATTACTTTTTAGCTTCTCTTCTAGATATTCTTTTGTTATAACAGCTACTATATCTCTAACCTTTAATAATTCAAGTATTGCTGTATAATTTACATTCTCTATATTAATTATATCTTCTTTACTATATTCAAGAGCCTTTATTAAATTTTGATATGCACTAGAAAATTGCTTCAATGTGTAAATTGTTGTACTTTTTAAATCGTTTTTAGATAGCTTCTTATTTAGGTATTGCGAAGTATTATTTACAATAAACACATCGTGTAATTCTCCAATTTTTATAAATTTAATTTCCTTTGAATTACATAATTTGTCACTATATTTTTTGGAAAAAGCAATGTCAATTTTTTGTTTTTCTAGCATTGAAAACATATTTTCAGCTGTTAATTTATGTATATTAATAATACTATTTTGATGATTTTCGTAAAATTTAGGAATTGCACTATTATAGATTTTACTAGGCATATTTACGTGTATACCTAAATTTACTTCTTTATGAATATTAAATATATCTTCTGCTTTTAAAAGAACATCAATAGAATCTTTTATTTGTAAATATAATTTTTTACCATTTTCATTTAATTCCATACCATATTTACTTCTTTTAAATAATTGTATATTTAATTCGTTTTCTAAATTTTTAATATGTTTAGTTACTGCAGGTTGTGAAATATGTAAAATTTCACTTGCTTTGGTTAAATTTTCTTCATCTGCTACAATTTTAAATATTCTATATTGCTCTAGATTTACCATATGCTACTCCTTTTGATATTCTTGCAATTCATTAAGGACTAAAAGTTAAAAGTAAACAGTGAAGAGTGAAAAGTACAGAACTTGCTTTTAGAAATTACCCTGAATTAATTTTATACTTTTAACTATTCATTACAACTTGTTAAGAGTTAAAAGTGAACAGTGAACAGTGAAAAGTACAGAACTTGCTTTTAGAAATTACCCTAAATTAATTTTATACTTTTAACTATTCATTACAACTTGTTAAGAGTTAAAAGTGAACAGTGAAGAGTGAAAAGTACAAACTCGCTTTTAGAAATTACCCTGAATTAATTTTATACTTTTAACTATTCACTCTTATCTCTTAACTCTCGCTTAAGCGAGTTTGGCTGGGGTAGTAGGATTCGAACCTACGAAATGTCGGAGTCAGAGTCCGATGCCTTACCGCTTGGCGATACCCCAATGTATGTGTGGTGAATCTTCATTCACCACAATGAATAATGAATAGTGAATAATGAAGAATGAATAATTTTATAGTATGTTTTTTAATTCTTCTATTTTATTTATAATAATATAATCTTCTTTTTTTCCTTTTGGAAGGCTTGAATTAAGGTATATTGCCTTTATTCCTACATTTATTGCGCCTTGTATATCTTTTTTAAGGCTATCTCCTATCATTATGCATTCTTCTGGCAATTTATCCTCCATTGCTGTTTTAAAAGCTTCTTCATTTGGCTTTACTTTAAACTCTTCACTTGTAAACACTTTTGTGAAGTAGTCCTTTATTCCAAAATTTTCTAGCCTTATTAATTGTGCATTTTTAAACCAATTTGTTAATACTACTAATTCATATTTTTTATTAAGATACTCTAATGTATTAATTATATTTTCATTTTCTGCAGGCACACATTTTCCAAAAACTTTTAATGTGGTATTTAAAAAATTCATATTGAAATTATAACCAGTTACTTTATTTATGTGTTCTACCATTTTTTGCTTATTATAATACTTATTTTCTTGCTCATAACAGCCTATTGCACTAATTATTTTATCTATTAAGTCTTTACTATATTCAATATTTAATTCTTGGAATACGTCCTCTAATGCATTCCAATATTCTTCTTTCCATTCAATTAGTGTATCATCTACATCAAATATTAATCTCTTTATCATAAATTCTCCTAAATATATTACTACATTGCTATTATACTAGTTTAATTTTCACTTGTCAATTTCCTCGGTATATGATATAATTTTACTTGCATATAATACTATATAATAAATTTAAGGAGGATTTTAAATGGACTTTTTTCAAAAAATAGGAAATACATTATCAAATACAGGAAAGGATATAGCAGAAAAAACAAAAAAATTATCTGATACTTCTAAATTAAACTCTGAAATTTCTAAACAACAAAATACAATAAATCAAGTATATAGCCAAATTGGAAAGATTTATTTTGAGAAATACTCTAATTTAGATTGTTCTGAATTAAAAGAATTATGTACTTCTATAACAGAAGCTAATACAAAAATTGAAGAATTAAAAAAAGAAATTACACAAATTAAAGGACTTACTAATTGTCCTAACTGTAACGCAGAGGTTTCTACTTCTGCAACATTCTGTGGAAGCTGTGGAAATAAATTAAAGGAAGAAAATCCAACAGTTTAAAATGGATTAATATAAGGAAAAAACAAAGAGACAAATATTTGCCTCTTTGTTTTTTTGTTATATTAATTATTCATTCTAAGCAACACAATTATGCAATTGGAGGAACGACGTTGGTCTGTTCCCTACATATCATTATTCACTCTTCACTATTCATTATTCATTCGGCAATTGCTTCGTAGCTAATCTCCCGATTCTACCAGCCACCGCCTCCGCCGTCCTCCGGCCTCCGCCACCAGAAAATCCGCCGCCTCCGGCCTCCAGATGAAAATCCACTTCCTCCACCTGATGAACTAGGATGTACAGATGCTGATGATATAGATTTGCTAAGACTTGATGAAAAACTACTTGTAAATGCGGTAGCTCTAAAGGTCGAACCAACATACATTCCTGTACACCAATTAGGTTCATAATTGTAACTTTCCAAAACGCTTTCGAATTTCTTAGCCCAGTCGTTTTCTAATCCTAAAGCATAAGCATATGGGAAATACTTATCGAAAGTTTCTGGTGTTTGTTCTTTTATTTCGTCTTCACTTGCAGTTTTTATAAATAATTTAAAACCTTCTATTTCATCTTTTATTCTTCTTCCTTCTTTTGTATATGCTTTAATCAAGAAGGCATATATAACATTTACAATTACTAATAATAGTATTAACACTGCAATTCCAGTTCCTATAAAATGTACCAAAACTCCTATTCCGACTGCTTCACCGATTAAAAATGGTATCATAAATAATATTAATCCACAACTTTTAAATCCGTTTGAACTTTTTTTAAACATAGATACAATTCCAACTGTCCAAACACTTAACCATATTGACATAAAAGGTGCTACAAACATATCTTCTGTCATTCCAATTGAAAATGCTATTGAAATTATAAGAGTAATAACTGACATTACTACCGAAATTGCAACTAATCCTAGATTTTTCCTATACATATTTCCGTCAATGTTCTTTTTTAGGAATCTTCTTTGTCCACTTTGCATTGATACAAGTTTACTTTGCAATGAGCTACTATATTCTAATTTTGCTACATCTGGTAAAGTTTTGTAGATATCTTTTTCATCTTCACTTATATCATTTTCTAAAGGTTTATCTTGTTTGATTAGAGTCATTTTGTTTGATTTTATTCCAAAAGTTTTTTCTTCTTCATTTTCTATTTTTAAATATCCTTTTACAGCAAGGTTTAATATAGAGCTTTCAAATACTTTGTCATAGTTTCCCATAGAATCTATAAATTTTACCTCCGCTGGTGATAATCCATCTGGTGGATTATATCTTGGTATTATTATATCTTTTTTAGGGTCTTTTCCAACTTTACACCAAGTTATAAAACAATATACTATAATAACTGCTGTACAAACTAAACCTATTACAACTCCTTTATTATCATCAAAGAAATATCCTATTTTCTCTTCAAAGGTAGGTTCATGTACTATCCCCTTTTCAAATCCTACAACTATTGTTAATCCTTCTTCAGAGGATAATCTATTTGTAGTTTCAAAAGTAACTGTATTGCTATATTTATCTTTATATGCTGTATATTCTTTCTTTTTTGAACCTTGTACCCCTGTATATGCTTCAAAATTTACTTCACCCATATCTACGTCGTCTGGCAAATGTACAGTTGCTGTTGCTTTATCTATAGCAAAGCTCCATCCATTTCCCGTTACATTCCAATAAAGCTCATCGTGGTCCTCAAAATATCCAATTTGCCTATCTGTTTTATATTTTATTGTGTATGTATAATACCCTGGTCTTAATGTTTTATTAGAATCTCCAATATATACCCTAACTCCATTTTTTTGATTTTCTGTTTTATAGGGTTCCTTTTTTCCATCTCTTAAAACTTCTAATACTTCAAATTTTACATTATAGTTGTTGTTATGTTTATCTTTATATTTGGTAGGGAAATCTCTATATATCCCCTTTTTTATATTAATTCCACCTGCATATACTTCTATAGTTTCTTCTACTATCATACTTGCATCTTCTTGAATATATATTTCTGAATCATAAGAATATATTTTCTCAGTTGATACTGCTGCATTTGATGATGTAGATAATAGTATTAAACCAAGTATTAAAACTAAAAATATTTTTTTAATTATTTTCATACATACCTCCTTCAAAAATCGAAGATTTTTGTACTCTTCACTATTCATTATTCACTATTCACTAACGGGTCGCCTA
The DNA here is from genome assembly GCA_949840345.1 of uncultured Eubacteriales bacterium. Lineage (GTDB taxonomy): Bacteria > Bacillota > Clostridia > TANB77 > CAG-508 > CAKPQL01. The sequence goes on along the minus strand of CATKWX010000014.1, from coordinate 15,782 downwards.
AGGACGCCGACCCCTACACAGGTATTCCTTCGAAGCACGGAACGACGAGGGCGTCGTTCCCTATATATCATTATTCCTTTTAAAGGGCACAGTGGTGTCACGTATAGCGGGTATTCCCACAAACGGTGCCCCTACAAATAATTATTCACTATTCATTATTCACTATTCATTCGGCCTTTACTTCGCAGCTAATCTCCCGCTATATTTACTTTTGGGCTTTGTCTTGTTACAAGCTCTACTTCAAAGAAATCTGCTTCTTTACATCTAAATAATTTTGCTATTATATTGTTAGGAAACTTTTGTATTATTATATTATAGTTTCTAGTAGTTCCATTGTAGTATCTTCTTGCATTTTCTATTGTTTCTTCTATTTTTACTAAATTATCTTGAAATTTAATAAATCCTTCACTTGCTTTTAAATCTGGATATTGTTCCATTACAACTAATATACTTTTTATATCATTTGTAAAATCTGTTTCTAATCCACCTCTTGAATTCACATTTGTAGCATTACTTCTTAAATTAGTAACCTTTTCTAATATATTTCCCTCATAATTTGCATATCCTTTTACTGTTTCTACAAGATTTGGTATTAAGTCATATCTTTGTTTTAATGCAACGTCTACATTGCTAAACGCCTCTTTGTTCATATTTTTTGCATGAACAATTTTATTGTATATAAATATTATATATACAAATATTAGTGCTACTATAATAATAGCTATAGTTGTTGGCTCCATAATTAATTTTCTCCCTTCTTAATTATTTTTCAAACTCTACATTACATATAAAAGAATGCATAAGAATTGCAACAAACTTCCTAATAAAATAAACATATGAAATACAGAGTGCATATATTTATGCTTTTTTCCTACTCCGTAAAGTATTGCTCCTATTGTATATGCTATCCCTCCACTTACAAGTAATGCAACTCCTGCTGTTCCTAGAACTTGTGGTAATACTCCAAACCTTACAACAATACACCAACCCATAATTAAATAGCATATCATTGAAAATTTTTTGTATTTTTTCAAATCTATTGAATTTAACACAATACCAAGTATTGCAACAAACCATATTACTCCAAATATTATCCACGCTGAAAGTGGGTCTACTCTTCTTATTCCTGCTAAAGCTATTGGAGTATAACACCCTGCAATAAGCAAAAATATTGAGCAATGGTCTAATACTTGAAGCACCTTTTTTGAAGGTCTTTTTGGGTTTAAACCGTGATATATACTAGACATTGTATACAGTAAAATCATTGTGAAGCCATATATAGCACCACTCACAACACCATAACCATTTCCGTGTATTGCAGCAAATACAACACAAAGTACTGTTGCTACAACTCCTAATGCTCCTCCTACTATATGAGATGTCATATTAAAAATCTCTTCACCTTTTGTATATATAGGCAATATTCTGTCTTTTAGCTTTGTTCTCTTCATTATTAACCTCATTTCTTTTTTGTTAACTATATCACAAATCTATTTATAATTGCAATAGATTTTAGTCATATCAATTCAATTTATGAAATACATTTTAATATAAATAATACCTATATTTTGGAGGCAGTATGAAATATAATTTATTACAATTTATAAAAGGAATTTTTATTGGTTCTGGGGCAATACTTCCACGGAATAAGCAGTGGTGTATTTTGTGTTATTTTTGGAATTTATGAAAAACTAGTAAATTCAGTTTTGAATTTTTTTAATGATTATAAAAAGAATTTAAAATTTTTATTGCCTATTGTTATTGGTGTATTTGTAGGTATTATAGTGTTTGGAAACATATTAAAAACTTTGTTTAATAATTTTTATATTCCTACATGTTTTTGCATAATTGGATTTATTGTTGGTGGAATACCTAATCTGATTAAACAAAACACTAAAAAATTAGACTTAAATAGTATGATTTTCTTACTATCTACTTTCTTTTTAAGTTTATATTTAGTAGTAATAGAAAATGGAAATCATAGTAGTTTATCCATTAATACATCTTTTGGAAATCTTATTCTTGCAGGCTTGTTTATGTCAGCAGGTATTGTTATTCCTGGAGTTAGTAGTACTGTAATACTTATGTTATTTGGTATATATGAAACTTATCTTAGTGCAATATCTTCTATTAATATTGCTATACTTTTCCCTATTGCCATTGGTGTTATTATTGGTAGTTTTATATTTTTAAAAACTATACAATTTTTATTAAAACACTTTTCTCAATATACATATTATGCTATTACTGGATTTACACTAGGTTCAATTTTCGTTTTATTTCCAGGGTTTGCTTATGGATTTCAAGGAATTGTATCAATTACGTTATTTATAATTTCTATGAAATTGTCTTATAAAATGTCTTTTATTAAAAAATAAAGATTAAAATAATTTGAAATAATTAGTTTAGGAAAAAATTAGGATTAAAATCTTTCTTTGAATGAGTTACATAATGTATGTAAATTGTATCAGTTTTTTCATCAACTGTATAAACTATTCTGTAACTTTTGTATATTAACTCTCTATAATATTTACTGGAGAGTTCTGGAACATATCTACCTAAGTACGGTGAAAATTCTAACATATAGATACGTGAATAAATATTAGATACTGTTTTATTTGCATATTTTAGGGAATCATAGGATATATATTCAAAAATAGAATCTATATTTCTATGGGCTCTATCAGATATTGAAACCTTCATATTTTTTTTTCATCCTTTCTATTGATTCTTCTATAGTCATAACATTACCATTTCTTATATCTTCTTCACTTTCCCTTAACATTTCTTTCATATATTGAGCATAAAGTTCATCACTAATCTCATTAGATACAGTATTAACTATTTCAAGTGTTTGTTCTTTTTTGTTTATCATATTCTTCACTTCCTTTCTTCTATAGTAATTAGTATAACACAAAGATTTTCAAATTACTATAGTCTTTGTAAAAAATTTGGCATTAAAACAATGGTTTTAAAAAACAAATGGGTCAATCAAGACGAGATTGACCCTACAAATGTTATTAACCATTCATTAAAATGGGTACAGTGGTGTCTGTGGAACGACGAATTTTATCCAAAGAAACCTTTTTTCTTTACTGGTGGTTGTTCGTTCATAGTGTTTGCAAGTTTTACAAGTAATTCTCTTTGCTCTGGTGTTAATTTTTTTGGAGTTTGAACTATTACTGTAAATATGTAATCTCCGTCCCAGCTTCTATTTCTACTCTTAAATCCCTTACCTCTTAATGTGAATTTGGTTCCTGTTTGTGTTCCTTCTGGAATTTTACATTTTTCTGTTTTTCCATCAACCAAAGGTACTTCTATTTCTGCTCCTAATGTAGCTTGAGTAAAAGTAATTGGAATATCACACAATACGTGATCTCCTTTTCTTGTGAATATACTATGTCTTTTTACATGTACTACAACATATAAATCTCCCTTAGGACCTCCATTAGTTCCAGGCTCTCCTTCTCCTCTTAAAACTACCATTTGGTTATCGTCTATTCCTGCCGGTATCTTTATTTTTAATTTAACTTGTTTTTTTATCTTACCTTTTCCTTTACAATCTGGACAAGGCTCTTTTACAACTTTTCCTTCTCCTCCACAATGAGGGCAAGTTTTAGTTGTTTGCATTTGCATTCCCATAAGTATTGTTACATTTTGTTTTATTTGACCTGTTCCACCACACATTGTACAAGTTTCTGCTTTTGTTCCTGGTTTTGCTTTACTTCCATGGCAAGTAGAACATTCATCATATTTATTTATTACAATTTCTTTTTCTACTCCTAAATATGACTCTTCAAATGTAATATCCATATTATATCTTAGATCTGCACCTTTTGTCTGTCCATTTGGATTTGCTCTTGATGAGTTTCTTCCAAATCCACCACCAAAAAATGAAGAAAATATGTCTCCTAAATCGTCAAAGCCATCAAAACCAGAACTAGAATATGAATAATATCCCCCTCCCGGATTTCCGCCTCCAAAGCCTTGTGGTCCATCGTGTCCAAATTGGTCATACATAGTTCTTTTTTGTTTATCTGATAACACTTCATATGCTTCAGAAACTTCTTTGAATTTGGCTTCAGCTTCTTTTGGATTATCTGGATTAGCATCTGGATGATATTTCTTTGCAAGTTGTCTATAGGCTTTTTTAAGTTCGTCATCTGTTGCATTTTTGTTCACACCTAAAACCTCGTAATAATCTCTTTTTTGTTCTGCCATTTATTTTACCTCTTTATTTTAATATTATGAATAATAAGGAACGACGTTTGTCTGTTCCCTACAAATAATTATTCACTATTCATTATTCACTCGGCACATGTTTAGAAGAACGGGCGATTAAAATCGCCCCTACAATACATGATGCCTTCGAAGCACGGGAGGACTTAGAGTCCCGCCCCTACAAATAATTAATTATTTTCACCGTTGTTTCCTTCGTCTTCTACTTTGTAATCTGCATCATATACATTTCCATCTGTTCCTGCGTTTTCTGCACCTTCTGGATTTGCTCCTGGTTGTGTAGCTGCATTTTGTTTATATAATTTTTCAGATATTTCATAGAATACTGTTGTTAGTTTTTCTGTAGCTTCTTTTATTGTATCTGTACTATTTGTTTCTAATGCTTTTTTTACATTTTCTATTTCTGTTTCTACTTTTGCTTTTTCTTCTCCACTTATTTTGTCTCCTAATTCATCAAGTGTTTTTTGGCTATTGTAAATTAAACTTTCTGCATTATTCTTAACTTCAATTTCTTCTTTTTTCTTTTTATCTTCACTTGCGTGTGCTTCTGCATCTTTAACAGCTCTTTCGATATCTTCATCTGAAAGATTTGAACTAGCTGTTATTGAAACATTTTGCTCGTTTCCTGTTGCCATATCTTTTGCAGATACGTGAACTATACCATTTGCATCTATATCAAATGTAACTTCGATTTGTGGTACTCCTCTTGGTGCTGGTGGAATTCCTGTTAATTGGAATCTTCCTAATGTTTTATTGTATGCAGCCATTTCACGTTCACCTTGTAAAACGTGTACTTCAACACTTGTTTGACCATCTGCTGCTGTTGAGAATACTTGTGATTTTTTAGTTGGTATTGTTGTGTTTCTTTCTATTAATTTTGTAAATACTCCACCATATGTTTCAATACCTAAAGATAGAGGTGTTACATCTAGTAATACTAAATCTTTTACATCTCCAGATAATACACCACCTTGAATTGATGCACCTATTGCAACACATTCATCTGGGTTTATTCCTTTATTTGGCTCTTTTCCTGTTATTCTTTTAACTGTTTCTTGAACTACTGGAACTCTTGTAGATCCACCAACTAATAATACTTGATGAATATCACTAGCTGATAATTTTGCGTCTTTTAATGCTTGATTAACTGGTCCTGCAGTTGCTTCAACTAAATCATGAATTAATTCTTCAAATTTAGCTCTAGTTAATGTTATATCTAAATGTTTTGGTCCTGTGCTATCTGCTGTAATAAATGGTAGATTTATTTGTGTTTGTTGCACTCCAGATAATTCTATTTTAGCTTTTTCAGCAGCTTCTTTTAATCTTTGCATAGCCATTTTATCTGTTGTTAAGTCTATTCCTTGGTCTTGTTTAAATGTTGCTACTAAATAATCTATAATTTTTTGGTCGAAGTCGTCTCCACCTAAATGTGTATTACCACTTGTAGATAAAACTTCAAATACACCATCTCCAATTTCTAGTATTGAAACATCGAATGTTCCTCCACCTAAATCGTAAATCAATATTTTTTGGTCTTGAGCTTCTTTATCCATACCATAAGCTAATGCTGCAGCTGTTGGCTCATTTATAATTCTTAATACTTCAAGTCCAGCAATTTTTCCAGCATCTTTAGTTGCTTGTCTTTGGCTATCGTTAAAGTATGCAGGTACTGTTATAACTGCTTGTGTTACCTTTTGTCCTAAATAATTTTCTGCATCTGTTTTTAATTTTTGTAGAATCATAGCTGATATTTCTTGTGGTGTAAATTCATCACCTTCTATTTTAACTTTATCTGCTGTTCCCATTTTTCTTTTGATTGAAATAACAGTGTTATCTGGATTAGTAACTGCTTGACGCTTTGCAATTTGTCCAACTAGTCTTTCACCATTTTTTGAGAAAGCAACTACTGATGGAGTTGTTCTAGCACCTTCTGAATTTGGTATTACAACTGGTTCTCCACCTTCCATAACTGCTACACATGAGTTTGTTGTTCCTAGGTCTATACCTATAATTTTTGACATTTTAAATTCCTCCCTTTAAATGTTTAGATATATGTTTTCTTTGGAACGACGTTGGTCTGTTCCCTACAATATCCAAAATATATTTTAAAAATAAAAATTAATAACAAATTAATTTGCTACAACTACCATTGCATGTCTTATAACCTTTGTGCCTATTTTGTAGCCTTTTCTGAAAACTTCTTTTACTATTTTTTCTCCTAATGTATCATCTTGAACACTAGATACCGCCTCGTGTACTTCAGGGTCGAAGCTTTGTCCTACTGCCTCAATTTCTTTTACTCCGAAGTGTGTTTAGAACATCTTTAAATTGCTTTAAAACTAAATCTATCCCAGCTTTATATGCTTCATCTGCAGTTTTTACCTCTACTGCTTTTTCTAAATTGTCTAAGACTGGTAACATTGGAGTTACTATATCAGATAATATTGAACCATATAGGTTTTCTCTTTCTTTAGCACTTCTCTTTTTGTAATTTTCAAATTCTGCTAATATTCTCTTGTACCTATCTGTTAGTTCTTCTATTTCTTTTTGTGTATTATTTTCCTCAGTTTCTTTTACCTCTTCTTTTATTTCTTCATCCATCATCTTTTTCCTCCTTTTCACCTTCATTTAACCTATTATTTAGATTTTTACTAATATATTTCATTACCGATATAACCTTTGAATAATCCATTCTTTTTGGTCCTATAATTCCTATTGTTCCTAAATCTTTATTTCCTATAGTATGTTTAAAAGTAACTATACTAAAATCCTTTAATTCAGTATTACTATTTTCATCTCCGATGTAAACATTTATGTCTTTTGCAAAACCTGTATTTAGTAAATCTATCATCATTTCTTTAGTGTCTAATATGTTTAGAAAGTTTCTTGCTGTATCTATTTTATTAAATTCTGGAAAATCGAATACTCTACTTGCTCCTTCTAAATATAAGTTTTCACTTTCTCCAATTGCTTTATTCATTTGGTCAATTATTGGTTTTATTACATTTATTTGATTATTCATTTCTGAAGAGATGTATTCTTCCATAGGCTTATCTATTTTACCTAATGGTTTTCCCCTTAATTTATTGTTAAATATGAAATTAAGATTTTCAACCTGACTTGCAGTAATATCTTCATCAAATTTTATTATTGATTCCTTTATTGAACCAGAATCTGTTAATATGACAGCCATTAAAACCCTACTACCTAACAAAACAAATTTAATATCTTCTATTGTTTGTTCTATTGACTTTGGTCCTATAGCAACTGTTGCATAGTGTGTTAGTTCAGATATTGTATTTGTAGTTATTTTTGTTAAATCCTCAATTTCATTTACTTTTGTTTCTAATCTAGACTTTATGAATTGAATTTCATCTAAGCTAATATTTTCGTCATTTAATAATTCATCTACATAAAATCTATATCCTTTAGCTGATGGAACTCTACCAGCAGATGTGTGAGGTTTATCTAAATAGCCTTCTTTTTCAAGCTCTGCCATATCGTTTCTAATTGTAGCACTACTGCAATTTAAACCATGATCTATTGTTATTGCTGCAGAACTTACTGGTTCAGCTGTATTTATATATTCTTCAATTATAGCTTGTAATACTCTTTTCTTTCTAGAATCAAGCATTTTCTCACCTCTTATTAGCACTTGTGTGTTTTGTTTGCTAACGCATATATATTATAACCAATTTTAGCAATTGTCAATACCTTTTGCTAAAATATTTTTTATTATTTAAAATGGGGCGTAATCATACGCCCCTACATTGTTTTGGTATTCGTTTGTCATAACGGCAAGTGCAAGACTTACCTCTACACATTTGTAATATTCATTATTATGGTGTTATTCTGCCGAATCATTATTCTCCGTTGGTGTAGTTGTAACATTTTGCGTTGGTGTTACTATTGGAACCTCACTTGGTGATGGTACTTCTGGTATTATTGTTGGATCTGGTGTTGGCTCAATAGTTGGTATTACAACTGGAGTCGGTTCTTCTGATGGTTCTATACTTGGTACTACAACTGGTGATGGTTCTACAGTAGGTTCAACTGTTGGCTCTGGTGATGGTACATCTACTATAACATTTCTCCAAGGATTACCTGGATGATTATCTGTTGGATCCCAACCTCTACACTCTACATTTCCTGATATTTTCATTGCACTTGGTTTTCCAAGTGGTCCTGGGTTAGAGCTTGCATAAAATTCTACTGTTGTTCCTACAGCACAATTATTATATATCCATAGTGCATCAGCACAAGTAAGTCTAACACAACCTGCAGAACATGTAGTTCCTAATTGGTCGTAAGCCCAGTACTCTAGTGAATTATGATCTCCTTTTCTTAAATATGGCACCGAATGGAATAATATATTTCCTGTTATGTGTGTTTCCCATTGTGTATATACACCACCTATCATTAATCCCCATGTCCATTTTCCTTTTGTTTGATATTTAGAATTTTTTGGTGTGGCATATCCTGTTGAGCATACCATTGCTTTTACTGGCACTGTATAATTGCCGTTTTCATCCTTTGTATATATTGTTACTGTATTTGCTTGAGTATTAACTTTTATGTAGTATTTTCCTACTGGAACAATTGGTTTTGGACTAGCAGATGGTGATGGGCTAGGCTCTTCACTCGGTTCATCTGATGGCTCTTCACTTGGAGTTTCAGTAGGTAGTTTCCCATTTTCACTCATATTATTTCCTGTTGAAACCGTTTTTTTAGCTATATTAATTCTGTTTATTATTAATACAGCTGATATAGCAACAATAATGCTTGTTACTGCTATTGATACTATTGTAATTATAGTTTTCTTACTCATTAGTTATGTACTCCTTTATCTTTATTATTCACTATTCATTATTAATTTTTCACTCGGCATCGGCTTCGTAGCTAATCTTCCGCCTATGTCCCTACACATAATTATTTATTTTGTCGAAAAAATTTATATTATAAACAATAATATTATAATTATAACAAATATATATTTTTTTGTCATTAGTTTTAGTAAATTTTTTCCAAGGTAAAATCTGTATAATCTGAACTTACTAATTTAAAATCTATTCCTTCTATGTTTCCTTGTATTGCATCTTTATGTGAATTTCCATGCAAATGTCCATATATGCATTTTTCTACATTATATTTCTTCATCATATTTATATAACTTAATTCTTCATTTTTTGTTGTATTAAATGGTGGATAATGTGTACATATTATTATCTTTTTGTCACTTCCAAAATTTTTTATACCATCTTGTATAGATAATTCTAATCTTAACATTTCTCTTCTTAATAATTTGTAGTCCTCTTCTGAATCGCTCCATTGCCAACCTCTTGTTCCTGCAATTATATAATCTTCATATAAATAACTATTATTATATAAAAAATCTATATTTAAAAAGTTATTTGCCTTTAAATAATCTCTCATTGATTTTAGTGTAGTCCACCAATAATCGTGATTTCCTTTTAACAATATTTTCTTTCCTGGTAATTCATTTAAGTATTTAAAATCATCATATGTATCTTTTAAGTACATTGCCCAAGAAAAATCTCCTGGTAGTAACACTAAATCTTCTTCATTTACTTTTTGCAACCAATCTCTCTTTATCTTTTCCCAATGATTTCCCCAATTTTCTCCAAATATATCCATTGGTTTATTAGTTCCAAATGACAAATGCAAATCGGCAATTGCATATATAGACATCGTTCTCACCTCTTTTACACAAATTTAGTTTGAAAAAGAATTAGTATATGGCTCAAGCATTTAAAACTAGAAATACCGGAGGTGTACGGTTGTACATCGAGGATTTTCTAGTTTTAAATAACGTAAGCAATATGCTGATTTATTTTTCAAACTTCTCCTATTTTTAAATTTGGTATTGCATTTAACCTCAAATCTGATACCTTTCCTAGTTTATAATTATAATATGCAGCTGAGGCTATCATTGCTGCATTATCTGTGCACAAATTTATTTCTGGAAAATACACTTCTATATCTTTTATGTTTTTAAAACTGTCTCTTATATAGCTATTTGCAGATACTCCTCCTGCTAATGCAATTTTATTTACGTTTAATTTATTCATAGCTTTTTTTGAATTTGTAACCAATACCTCGGTTACTGCTTGTTCAAAGCTAGCACATAAATCTGCTTTATTTATGTTTGGGTCCTTGTGATTTAAATTTAAAACTGCAGTTTTTATTCCACTAAAACTAAAGTCTAAATTATCAAAATATGTTCTTGGAAGCTCTATATTTGCTCTACCAACTTTGGCTAATTTATCTACTTTAGGTCCTCCTGGATACCCTAATCCTACTACTCTTGCAACTTTATCAAATGCCTCACCAATTGCGTCATCTCTTGTTTTTCCTAATATCTCAAATTCTGTGTAATCTTTTATATTAACTAAATGAGTATGTCCTCCTGAAATTATTAAGCATAAAAATGGTGGTTTTAATTCTTTATGTGTTATGTAATTTGCTGCAATATGTCCTTCTATGTGGTTAACACCAACAAGTGGTTTGTTTAGTGCAAAGCTTAACGCCTTTGCATATGAAACTCCAACAAGTAATGCTCCAACTAATCCCGGTCCATATGTACACGCTACAACATCTATATCTTTAAAAGTCATATTAGCTTGTTTTAAGGCTTCTTTTGTAACTTGATTTATAACCTCAATATGGCATCTTGATGCAATTTCTGGTACTACTCCGCCATATGTTTCGTGAATTTTTATTTGTGAATTTATTACATTAGAAATAACCTCTCTACCATTTTTTACAATAGCTACAGAGGTTTCATCACAACTTGATTCAATTCCTAGTACAATTACATCTTTCATATTCTTTTCCTTTTATATATATTTATTGCGGAACGACGTTGGTCTGTTCCCTACAGTATAATAAATTTGTTTATACAAACAAATTTATTATTGATGTTACAATCCAACTCATTCCATTAAATATTCCATTTATTACAGGTGATAATATATGTGATATTACAGAAGTTCCGTTTATATCTATGAATACTAAAAATAATAATACTATATAAAAAATATATTGTTTACTTTCAAACCATTGCTTTGTATTATATGGTAAAAAGTGAATTAAAACTTTTGAACCATCTAATGGTGGCACTGGTATTAAGTTAAATACTCCTAAACTTATATTAATAAGTATAATATTTAAAAATATTACATATATAGCACCATCTAATGCAAATAGAAAATTAGGTACAAATTCAGATAAAACAAAAAATATTATAGTAAATATAAAAGCTATTAAGAAATTCATTATTGGTCCTGCAATTGCAACAATTGCTTCTGCTGCTGAATTTGATATTTTTCTATTTGAAAAATTCCTTCTATTAATTTGAACTGGCTTTCCCCATCCAAAATGAAATAAAGCTAAAGTAATTAATCCGAAACCAATCTATATGGCTTAATGGATTTAAATTTAGCCTTCCTTGCATTCTTGGAGTATCATCTCCTAATTTATCTGCAGCATACGCATGTGCAAATTCGTGAAATGTAAGTGCTATTATTACTGCTGGAAGGGACAATAAAAATGCTAATATTCCACTAGTTCCCCAACTAATAATAGTAATTACACCAAATATTGCAAGTATTATATATAATGTTCTTTTATCTATTCCAAAACCAAACATTTAATTCCTACCTTTCTTTTGTGTTTCTATTAACATAACGTATTTGATCTATAATTCATCTATCTTAAACGCCAAATAACCCTCATATAAATAGCTATTGTCTATACCCTTCATATACACTTCTCTATCGTCTATTTTATTAGTTAAACTTTTCTTTAATAATTCTTTAATTTCTATATCCTTTATAGGACTACGTTCCATTGCAAGTAGATAATCTGTTTTATCAACTTTACTCCAGTCAATTACTAGATTTAACTCCCTTTTCAAAATTAAATCAAGCCAAATTCTTGTACTTCTGCCATTTCCTTCTCTAAACGGATGTGCTATATTCATTTCTACATATTTTTCTATTATTTCTTCATAAGTTGACTGTGGCATTTTTTCAATATTTTTAACAGCCTCATCAAGATAAGTAAGGGGTATAAATCTAAAATTTCCTTTTGCAATATTTACTTTTCTTAACTTTCCTGCAAATTCATATATATCTTCGAATAAAAATTTGTGAATTTTCTTTAAAGTTTCAAATGTTCCTGGTTCTAATGTATTCAAATATCCTGTTTCGAACATTTCTTTTGCTCGTATTTTACTAATTCTTTCTTCTTCTCTTGCTAGTTCAACTTGATTAGTAATATTTAATTTATTCTCTAAAGTCATTTGTACCTCCTAATTACAACTGCATTAATTAAATAAGAAAAGTGGCTTCGCCACACGGAACGACGTTGGTCTGTTCCCTACAATATTGTTGCACTAATTAAACGAAGCAAAAGTGGTATATTGCTAGGAAATCTAGCAAAAAATCTTGAGACTATACGAGTGTATGTCGAAAGATTTTTTGCGACGATTGACACCGCAAGATGCCGCTTTTCATTCGTTTAAGCAAGTGGTTTCATTGTTGGGAAAAGTAAAACATCTCTAATTGATGCAGAATCTGTAAGTAACATTATTAATCTATCTATTCCTATTCCTAAACCTCCTGTTGGTGGCATTCCATATTCTAGTGCATTTATGAAGTCTTCATCCATCATATTTGCTTCTTCGTCTCCTGCATCTCTTAACTCTGCTTGTCTTTTGAATCTTTCATATTGGTCTATTGGGTCATTTAATTCAGAATATGCATTTCCATATTCTCTACCGCCTATAAATACTTCAAATCTTTCTGTTAACCTTGGATCTGATTTTTTCTTTTTTGTTAATGGAGATACTTCAACTGGGTAATCATATATGAATGTTGGTTGAATTAATGTATCCTCAACTTTTTCTTCAAACATTAAGTTTATTACATTTCCTCTTGTCATTACTCCTTCAACTTCTAAGCCAGCTTCTTTTGCAACTTTTGTTGCTTCTTCGTCAGATTCTATTATGTTAAAGTCTATTCCAGTTGCTTCTTTTATAGCATCTATCATACTAATTCTTTTCCATTTTGATGTTAAGTCTATATCTGTTCCTTGATAGTTAATATCCGTTGTTCCTAATACATTTTTTGCTACAGTTCTTACTAAATCTTCTGTTAAGTCCATCATATCGTTGTAGTCTTCGAAAGCTGAATATAGCTCTATGTTTGTAAATTCTGGATTATGCTTTATATCCATTCCTTCATTTCTAAACATTCTTCCCATTTCATATACTTTATCAAATCCGCCAACTATTAACCTTTTTAAGTATAATTCGTTTGCAATTCTTAGGTACATATCTATATCTAAAGTATTATGATGTGTTATAAATGGACGAGCAGCAGCTCCTCCTGCTATTGTGTTTAGTATAGGTGTATCTACTTCTAGATATCCTTTATTATCTAGATATTTTCTTACTTCTTTAATTATTTTGCTTCTTAATTCAAATGTGTTTTTTACTTCTGGATTTACTATTAAGTCTACATATCTTTGTCTATATCTTAAATCCATGTCTTTTAAACCATGGAATTTTTCTGGTAATGGTCTTAAAGATTTTGTAAGTAAAGTAACTTCTTTTGCGTGTACAGATATTTCTTCTGTTCTTGTTTTAAATACGAAACCTGTAATACCTATAATATCTCCTATATCATAAGTTTTAAATAACTTGTAACTCTCTTCTCCTAAATCGTTTATACTTACATAGCTTTGCATTTTTCCTGTGCTATCTTGTATTGTACAAAATGATGCTTTTCCCATAATTCTTTTTGCTATAATTCTTCCTGCTATTGTTACATCTTTTTGCTCTAAAGCATCGTAGTTATCTCTAATTTCTTGACTTACATGTGTTCTATTATATTTTGTTATTTCAAATGGATCTTGTCCATTTGCTTGTAATTCTTCTAATTTTTCTCTTCTTATCTTCATTAATTGGTTTAAATCTAATTCTTCTACATTTTCATTATTTTCCATGGTTTAATTCTCCTTTATTATATTTTTTTGTGGAACGGCTTTGCAAGCCGTTCCTACAATAATTATTCACTCTTCATTATTCACTATTCAATAACGGAACGACGAGGGCGTCGTTCCCTACAATTGCTATTATATATTAAAATGTTATATTTGTAAACAGTATTATTTTAGCATTTCTACTGCTTTTTGCAACTGTGTGTCTATTATATTTCCCTCATTATCTGTAATTAATTTAACAACTTCATGTGGTTCAATTCCTACTCCATCGATTTTATCTCCATTTGGTGTTTTAAATTCATCTGTTGTTATTTTTAGAGCATTACCATCTGAAAGTTGTAATATTTGTTGCATAACACCTTTTCCATAAGTTCTTGTTCCAACTAGTTTTCCTCTATCATTATCCTTTATTGCCGCTGCTAATATTTCTGTAGAACTTGCTGAATTTCCGTTAGTTAGCAATACTAAATCTCCAGTTATAAAATTATTTTCTTTTGATTTTGTTTCTTCTTGCTTTTTGTCTTTATTTATAGTTACCATTAATACTTTGTTTTTAGGTATTAAATATTCTGCTATTTGTATGGCTTCTGAAACAATACCCCCTGTGTTATCCCTTACATCTATTACAAATTTTGTTGCTCCATCTGCTATTAATTTTTCTGCTTTTTCTTTAAATTCCTTGGCTGTTCCTTCATTAAAACTAGGTATAGAAATATATCCGATGTTACCTTCTAACATTTTTGTAGTTATTTGATTCATTTTTATTTCTCTTCTTTCAACCTCAAATGTTAAAGTTTCTTCATTTCTTTTTATCTCTAGTTTTACTGTTGTTCCAGGCTCTCCCTTCATAACTTCAGCAGCTACATCTATTTGTTCCCCTGTATATTCCACATCATTTACTTTTACTAAAATATCTCCTGGCATAATTCCAGAATCTTTTGCTGGAGACCCTTCCATAGGAGAAATAATAACTATTTGGTTATTTTCTTTATCCTCTGCAATATACACACCAATTCCAACATAATGTCCAAGTGTATTTGTTTCCATCTCAGTCCATTCTTCTCCAACTAAATATTCTGTATATTTATCTCCTAATGCTTCTACATACCCTTTTATAGCTCCATTTATTAATTTTTGTTCATCTATATCTTTTAAATAATATTTATCTATTACTGCTCTAATTTTTAATATCTCTGTCTCTAAATCATTTGCCTCTACTGAACTTATTATATATCTTATATTTCCATCTTTTCTTAAATAATTAGTAAATCCAACTACTGTTAGTAGCATTGTTACAAAAGCTGTTACTATAACTAACATTATTATTCTGTATATATTTTTCTTGTTATTTGGGTACATTTACATCATCCTTTCTAAAATCACTTATATATTATACTACAAAAATAGTATTAATAGTAGTATTTTTAGAAAATTTTAGTAAAAAATTACCAATAATTCTTCACTATTCACTCTTAACTATTCACTACCACAAAAAAGGGACAAGAAAAATGGCTATT